>CAYLRY010000015.1:0-55061 GCA_964386535.1 uncultured Dehalococcoidales bacterium
CCGTGGTATCAACAACTGTGAGACTTTTTTTCCTTTTCAAACTGTAAAAGTCAGGCCTTTCTGATTAAAATGCGTAATAACAATTTTCTTCATGAGGCCGGATCAGAAAATGGTTTTTTGATCGTCAGATTACCCTGTAGAATGCTATAATTAGCACATGGATATACTGGCTGGTCTTAATCCCGCTCAAAAAGAAGCTGTTGAATCAATAGACGGACCCGTTTTGATCTTAGCCGGTCCGGGAAGTGGAAAAACGCGTGTCATCACTCACCGGATAGCCTACCTTATCAATGTGTGTAGAATCAATCCTCACCGCATTATGGCCGTGACTTTTACCAATAAAGCCGCACGTGAAATGGAAGAGAGGTTGCAAGGACTTGTCAGCGGCTCTGTTGAAAATCTCACTCTGGGGACATTCCATGCAATATGTGCCCGCATTCTACGCCGTGACGGCAGCCAAGCCGGAATTGAGCCTGATTTTGTGATCTATGATGATGAAGATCAGCTTAATTTAATAAAACGGGCTTTGCAGGAACTAAACCTTGATCCTAAAAAATTTGTCCCCAGAGCGATCCTTTCCGGTATCAGCTCTTTAAAAAGCAGAATGCTGGCTCCTCATGATAACACCCAGAGAAGCCGCAGCTACTTCGATGAAGTGGTTGGCAGAGTATATACTCGATATCAGGAAATGCTGGCTGAAAGCCAGGCTCTTGACTTTGATGATCTTTTAATGCGCACTGTATCGCTCTTTCGTAATTCTCCGGAAGTTCTACGTAAATATCAGGAAAGATATGTCCATATTCTGGTAGATGAATTCCAGGATACTAATTTAACTCAATATGAATTCGTAAAACATATTGCTGAGAAATACCGCAATATCTGCGTGGTAGGCGACCCTGATCAGTCAATTTATTCCTGGCGTTTTGCTGACCTGCGGAACATCATGAATTTTGAGAAAGATTATGCAGATGCCAGGGTTATCTTTCTGGAGCAAAATTACCGGTCTACCAAGAATATATTGGAGACAGCTTCCAGTATTATCCAGGCCAACCAGCACCGCAAACCTAAAAATCTTTGGACGCAAAATGAAACTGGGGACCTTACTTCGGTGATAGAAACATATACAGAGCAGGAAGAAGCTCAATTCGTTGTTAAAGAAATTGAAAGGCTGGTAGATAGCGGCGAAGCTAAGATGGGCGATTGTGCGGTACTTTACCGGACTAATGCACAATCCCGCGTGATAGAAGAAGCTTTCGTACGCTATGGTTTGCCGTATAAACTGGTAGCCGGCACCCGTTTCTATGAGAGGCGGGAAATAAAAGATATCATCAGCTATCTCCGCCTCATTCAGAACCCATACGACAGCGTCAGCCTGTTGCGGATAATCAATATACCTGGACGAGGCATCGGACAACATACTCTTGATGAACTAGCAGTGTGGGCTAAATCCCAGGGGGTCCAACTGTATGAGGCATTACAACGCATATCCAGTCCCGCTGGTGCCCAATCTCAACTTCCTTTTAGCCCCCGAGTGGTTAAAACTCTGGGAAGCTTCGGGACCTTGCTTAAAACTCTGATAGACAGCAGCCGTGAGATGAATCTCATTGATTTTTTTAATCTGGTGACAGTTAACACAGGTTATAAAGATTATCTTTTAAGTGAAGAGGATGGCGATGAGCGCTGGGATAATGTACTGGAGTTGCGCACAGTAGCTGAACAATACCGTGATCTGCCTCCACCCGAGGGACTGAGGTCTTTCCTGGAAGGGGTGGCTTTGATTTCAGATATTGATTCCTTCAAAGAAACCACAGACAAAGTAACGCTGATCACGCTGCACCAGGCTAAAGGTCTGGAATTCAACATAGTATTTATCGTGGGAGTAGAAGAGGGTCTATTACCTCATTTCAGGTCTTTTGATGACCCTACCCAGATGGAAGAGGAGCGGCGTCTATGCTATGTAGGTATTACTCGCGCCAGAAAAAAAATATACCTTGTACATGCTTTCCGCCGCAATCTGATGGGGCGAAGTGCTGTCAACCAGCCTTCGCGTTTTCTCCGGGATATCCCCGGAAATCTGATCACCGGTAGCGAACTATGGCAAACTGTATCCAGATCGCCAGTACCTGAATATACAACCGCTCAACCAAGAACCGCAGATACTATACCCACTATTCCTTCACCGGATCTTATAGCCGGTGACCATGTAAGGCATGCGTTATTTGGTGAAGGAGTCATTATAAGCTGTACTGAAAAAGGCGGCGATAGCGAAGTAGTAGTTGCTTTTAACAGAAGCGGCATTAAGAAACTGCTGCTCAGCTTTGCCAAGTTAGAAAAAACGTGATCTCAATTCATACCTCTTTGACTGGTTTTACATCTCAAGGCATACCAGACCAGCTTTACTATTCTGGCCTGTTTTTATGGAACCCCGGCTTTTAACCTCAAATTATTATGGTGTTGTTTTTATATATTCACTGCATGTAGAATAAAGTACATAAACCCAGATTTTGAATAATAACAAAATCTGATAAAGGAGGCATTATTTATGTATTATTGTTTATTAACCACGCTAACCAATGAAGGAAGAAAGGCTTTAAAGAGAACACCGGGTAGAATCTGGGAAGTTAACAAAGAAGTAGAAGCTATGGGAGCTAAAATAATCGCTCAATACAAGACGCTGGGACCCTATGACTTCGTCAACATTATTGAGGCTGAGAATGCACTTGTCATGTCCAGGGTTGTAATAGAAATTTGCTCGAGGGGCACACTGGAACCCATGCTGATGGGAGCCATTACCGTTGAGGACTTTGTGAAGGAAATTCAGACCGCGAGTTCTCTCAATTCTACAAGATAGATCAAGTTTAACTAGGTAAAATCTGATCATGGCTGTTAATATCGTGAATAATCAATGATAAAATCTGGTTGTAATAAAGAAGCCTGTTTTTGAAAATCTTGTTTTTATCAGGGTCATCTTTTAAATCTTAATAAGAAGATACGAGCAGGTGACCCTGGTGGCTGTTTTGAAATTGAAATCGTTTTACTCTTATAATCAAATATAATGATTTTTTGCTCTTAAATGTTTGATACCTTAAAATTGCACTATGTGGAATGGGGGTTTCATTCTAAGTTTAACCCAGTGTAAAATAAAAAGTAGCTCCCTGGCCTTCTGAAGATTCAACCCAAATTTGACCTTGATGCCGGCGTATAATCCTCTGGACTATAGCTAATCCGATTCCGGTTCCCTCATATTCCCGGTTGGTGTGCAGCCTCTGGAAAGGTTTAAACAGCCTATCGGCGTACTTCATATCGAAACCTACCCCGTTATCCTGTATGAAATAAACCATTTCCTTATTATTGAATGAAATTCCCATTTCTATTCGCGTAATAAAGCATTTACTTGTGAACTTCCAGGCATTCTCCAGAAGATTTCTTAAAGCAATCGTAAGCAGGGCTTTATCACCGCTGACGATCATATTATCCTGAATCACAAATTCCGTATTACGTCCAGGATCGTGAGCCTTTAATTCATCTAGGATAGAATGTGCTATTTCACTCAGATCTACCCTATCCCTGTACATATCTGTACGGGCTACACGACTAAGCTTCAATAAATCGTCGATGAGCACTGACATGTTCTGGCTGGCTTTTCTGACCCGGTCAAGATAGTCTTTACCGGTTGCATCCAGCTTATCCCCATAATCTTCAAGTACAATCTGACTGAAACCATCCATGATCCTTAAAGGTGCTCTTAAATCATGAGAAACGGAATAGCTAAAAGCTTCCAGTTCTTTATTTGCAGTCTCAAGCTCGACCGTATAACGTTTGAGAGACTCCTCTGCGCGTTTTCGTTCAATAGCCACTGACACCTGTGCTGCCACAGTTTTCATAAGATCTATCTCATCAACATTAAAACTGGGACGCAACCGGGAACCAAAAGAAAGAGTGCCTATGATTTTGGCCCCAGCTTTAAGGGGGTTAGCAACATACGCCTGAAGACCAAAAAAATACATCAGGCTGGCATGCATATCGTAATTGCCTTGAATATTTTCTAAGACACGCATATAACCATCGCGAATTTCATTTCCGCAAATATCCTGACTGTAGTTCAACCAGTCTATATTATTAGCCACATCGGCGGATATCCCTGCGTAAGCATTCAATTTCAGCTTGCCTGCCTTTTCATCTATAATAAAATTAAAAAAGCAATCACACCCGAGATGCTCCATTACTTTGCCGGCAACAATTTGTACTATGCTTTCCGGGTTTTCGCTGGAAAGTAAAAGGCTGCTGGCCTCAGAAAGAATCTTCAATCTGGCGTTGTTGGTTTTTATGGCTTCTTCTGAGTTTTTACGGAGAGTAATATCATAAAACGTAGCTACTATGTATTTAACGGTACCATCTGTCTTAATAACCGGTTCAGCATTAATCACCATCCAGACCAGTTCTCCTCCGGTAGGTAACCGTACGCCCACCAGTTTGTTTCTGAAAGGTTTCTTGGTTGAAATCGCCTTGCGGACCGGATGTTCATTCACATGGAGAAGTGTTTTGCCGTCTTCTTCATAGACTTTCCAGGCATCCCAACCCAAATCATTGAGGTTTAATATCTCTGTCTCACGTGAAAATCCAAACATCTTTAAAAAAGATAGGTTGCAGGACGAAAACCGGCCGTACTCATCGAATAAAGCTACGCCAGAATTCAGGTTTTCGATCAAGACCCTGAACCGCTCTTCTTCCTGTTTCAGTGCTTCTTCAGCCTGTATTTGCCTGGTTATTTCACTGCAATAAACACATAAACCCTCTTTATAAGGATAAGTGCGGACATGATACCATTCTTCAGACATACCTCTCTGAATAATGAATTCCTGAGGACGGTTTTCCAACACGGCTAAACGGTAATATTTCTCATGGCTGGTACCTGCGAGATCCTGGAATTTTTGCCAGATATTCTGTCCCAGTATTTCGTCAATCGCTACCCCTAAAAAAGAGGCGGCGCGTTTATTACAGAAAATAAAACGCCAGTTATGATCAAGAATGAAAAAACCTTCACTGATATTTTCCAGGATTTCCTTTACTTCGTTGAAATAGGAATCAATAATATTTACATCACGGTTTAATTCCGTCATGTCCTGTAGACTCCCATAATAAATGATATAAAAATTGAAAGACTCATAGGATTGTCATCTTATATATACTGTTTTGCGTCCATTCTACTTCATAGGTTTAAACCAGTCAAAGCCCAAACAGATTGAGATTCGCTATATTCTTCAACGGATTAATCTTTTTCCATAGCCAGACGTTTCAAGTTTTCCGGCATCTTTTCAATGGCGTATCTCAGTGCTGTACGTGGCATTACTGCCTTGTTTTGCATTACGAACTTCATTACTTCATCCTGGTGTAGAACACCGGCCTCTTTAAGCATCCATCCATAACCTTTTTGTACCAGGTCATCCTTATCTTTCAACAAAATACCTGCAATTTCGATAATGTCTTTAATAAAGAGACCTTTTTTTGCTGGAATGATCAACGTTACCGCGGAGGCCCTTCTAAGCCAACGGTTTTCGGATTCAGCCCAGTGCTTTAAATTCTCAATGAACTGAGGAAATTGCTCTACTAAAGTCCCGATTGTATGATTACACAGAGTATCGCACTTGGCCCAGTTATTGACATATTTCATCAACCATTTTTCAAACACAAAAAAGTCCCTGGGCTCATATTTTGCCTTTAACTTATACGACCAACAGAAAGCAATAAAGGCTTCTTCGTTATAATCTGATCTTAATAATTCCTCACATAAAAGAAAAACCTCGTTTTTGTTACGCCAACTAATTGCAGAATAATATTTCCTGGCTATTTTATTAACATTAGCGGTTTTTACCCCGTAACCTAATACTTGCTCTTTAAAAAAACGGGAATATGTATTGGCGGTTTTCTCATCTATGGCTTTCTGCAACTCATTACGGATTTCTTTAATTATTTCGTTGTCTATGTATCAGGCTCCTTTTAAAACATCCGATTTTAACAATCAACGGATAAGTGCATAACATATCCTTTAATCGCATTTATGAAGGTAAAATTTTTTAGTATCGAAGCGTTAGTTTTTTCTTCAATGATGCAAGTATAACAAAAAAGAAGCAAGGTTGTTAAAGTGACCGTCACCGTGGATTGAAATCAATATATTTGAAGGCAAACCAGTTAATCCTGAACTAGTGTCTTCAGGCTTTATTTTGATATAATTTCTAATTAAATTGAATAGAAAAAAGGAGGTATGCTCCATGGACGTAATTGAAGCCATTTTAGCTCGCCATAGCGTGCGAGGTTTTAGCCCCCATTCTGTTTCAAAGGAAACTGTAATGAAAATATTAGAGATTGCCACTCGAAGTCCATCAGGCGGCAACGCTCAACCATGGGAAGTATTTGTTGCCAGTGGAAATACCATCGAGAAGATCCGCCAGATGTACCAGGAACGCTCACTTAACGGTTCGGGTCTAACGGGAAGAACGGGAGGATCCGGAGCACCTCCTCCTCAACCAGCTTATATACAGGAACGTATGCGCGTAATTAGAAACGAACGCTTAAAATTGCTGGGATTGGATCCCGCCGATCCGGCATCAGGAAAAATATTCATGGAATGGAGCAGCCGGCTTTTTGGAGCACCTGTGTTGGTTGTAATTTGCATGGACAAAGCATTGTCCTCCAACTTGGATATTGGACTTTTTGTTCAGACTATCTGCCTCGCAGCACAGGGTTTTGGTGTTGATTCTTTCATTGCTGGGGCTTTTATATCTCATCCGGATATTTTACGCATTGTATTGGAAATTCCTGAGCAGTTGAATATAATAACAGGCATCGGTCTCGGTTATGCGGATCCCAACAATATCATAAACACTTATCGCAGCCCCCGTCGACCGGTTCAAGAAGTAGTACGATATAAAGAATAGCTGCTTATCCGCAGCCTAAAACAGAAAACGTCCGGGATACTAAAGCCCCGGACTTTTCTCCGGGCTACGATGATCAGTTTGGTTTACTCCTGTATGGAATATACAATACAAAATCATCCTGATTCCGTACTTCCGTTTTCAAGGGAAAAGCAGTCAATTGAGATATTACAGACCTTAATGCGGCCATAGTTTTCCGGATCCATCTCCTAATTAATTTAAAAAGATACCGGTACTCCAGATATGCGCAATCTGAGCCTGTAAATACTACTTCTTGTGGTTATGTATAGTGTTTTCCAGTCTGAATCTCCCCAGCCAAAATTGGTTGTTTGTTCAGGCATTAATATTCTGCCCAGGTATTTACCGGAAGGATCCATTATCCAGATTCCCCCTGGGCCTGTGCAGTATACGTTACCCTGCTGGTCAACTTTCATCCCATCCGGGGCTCCTGGTTCTTTCCCTTCCATTTCTATAAATAGCCGCCCGTCATTGATACTCCCTTCCGGACTTACTTTAAAACAACGGATATGCATACGGGCGGTATCATTAATATACAAAATGGACTCATCAGGTGAAAAGGCCAGTCCGTTGGGCATTTTAAAATCATCCACCAGCAATTTCAATACCCCATCAGGCTTGACGTAATAAACCCCGTTTACAGGAATTTCCACCCATCGGGGAGGATTCCCTCTTCCAAACGAAGGATCAGTGAAGTAAATAGTTCCGTCAGACCGCACCACCACATCATTGGGACTGTTAAGCCTTCCTCCCTGATAACGTTCAGCAATGGTTGTAATTGTATTATCGACCTCGGTTCGCACTACCCTGCGCCCTCCGTGCTCACAGGCAATCAAACGTCCGCATCTGTCCAGAGTAAGACCGTTGGAATTGCCACTGGGGCTGCGGAAAGTGGTTACTTCAGGTCCATACCTGAACATCTGTAATTTAATAATACGATTTCCAGGGATATCGCTGAACAGAAGATAATCACCGCACCAGATAGGTCCCTCGGTTAATCCGAAACCTGTAGCTATTTGCTCTAACACAGCTTCTTCAGGTACAATCTCCCTGATCTTCGCTTCTTGCTGTTGTAGTTGAACCGGAAATTTCAATTCAAGTACCTCCTATTACGTGGATGTAAAGGTGTCCAATCCATTCATGCTTCACATATCTTTCGGAAATTATACCACGCCGGGCATTAATAAAAGCAAGACACATTTACGTAATAAGCAAGAAAATAAAGCTTTTAGCTATAAAACCGACCCTCGCTTTCATTTCTCCCCGGGGTAAGGAGACAGCCCTGCCGGTGGCGACCATTATAACATCGCTAGTGCTCAAATTTCTCGTTAATACTCCGTTATTAATGTTCCATCTGACCTGACCAGAACCGGTAAATTTCCTTATTACTTCAAAATAGGGTATCATGTTCTTACTAATCAAAACCGCTTGTATAAAAGGGGGTTTCAGGCATCATTAAGGCAGTTCATCAGCCTGAAAATGACTTTTTATAGATATTAATTCAGCCACCAGGCTTGAATAGAATTTTTAGATTTTAGTACGTCAATTTTATGAGGAGTCATAATATGAAAAAATCATTTGATATAGAACAGACCTGGCTTTCCTGCATCAATTGCGGATATAAAACCGATCTATTGGAAGAAAGAAAATTCCGGTGTCCGCAATGCGGCGATCTTTTTGACATTGATCATAACTTTGCCGCGGCAGGAAAATCGCTGGAACAATATATTAAAACGTTCGATACCAGGATTATAGCCGGTGCATCAAATATGCCGGAAGCCAGGTATCATTCCGGCGTCTGGCGTTTCCAGGAATGGATAATGCCGTTTATGCCGGAAGATATGATTGTAAGCCTGGGGGAAGGAATTGTTCCGATTATACGGGCAGGAAAAAACCTTCAGGAATGGATTGGCGAAGATATTGAATTATTTATCATCATGGAAGGAATGACGGCCACAGGTTCCTTCAAAGACTTTGGCGGTACCGTCTTGATGAGTGTGGCAAAGGCCGCTGGAATCAAAAACGTGTGCTGCGCCTCTACCGGTGATACATCGGCCATGGCCGCAGCTTATTCCGCCGCTGCAGGAATACAGTGTGCGGTAATTCTACCCGAAGGCAAGATTACGCCTGTACAACTGGCCCAGCCGCTGGTGCACGGAGCAAAAGTCATTTTGCTTCCAGGTAATTTTGATGACTGTATGAAGGTGATGCAGGAACTGGTCACCAGATACGGGGTGTATCCGGCTAACAGCCTTAACCCGGCTCGCATAGAAGGACACCAGGCTACTGTTTTCCTGATGGCACAATATTTTGGCTGGCAATGTCCGGACTGGATAGCAGTTCCAGTGGGAAACGGCAGCAACTGTTCCTCAGTTGGCAAAGCTTTAAGGCTGCTTAGGCGATTTGGCATGGGGAAAATATCAAAAATCCTGGGATGCCAGTCAGAGGCTGCCAATCCCCTGTCCAGGTCATGGAACTCAGCCAGAGATTTGAACAGAGATGAAGCTTTGGTTCCTATTGAGAAATGGAAATCCGTTTATAAACCGGTTCCCGTAGGAGAAACGACTGCCACCGCTGCCCGGATCGGTGATCCTGTTTCGAGGGACAAAGTGATGAGGGAAATCGTAAATTCAGGCGGAGCCATGCAAGTTGCCTCAGAACATGACCTGAACGAGGCAGTCTCTATATGCGGGAAAGACGGCTATTTCGTTTGTCCTCAAACCGGCATTGCACTCTCCGGTGTGCGCAATGCCCGTAAGCTAGGATGGATTAAGGGTGATTCGAGGGTAGTGGTTGTTTCTACCGCTACCGGACTTAAGTTTACTGATTCAGCAGCGCAAAATCTGAAACATAATATCATTTCCGCATCAAACTGTAAAACAGAAACGGTAGCCAGAATTTTAGGCGTATCATAACGGCATTAAACTGGCGAAAGCTGCCTTTTGAAGGAACCTGTTATCAAGCTACCAGCAAGGCAGCTTTCGCCAGCCAATGCAGATCTTTATCCAGGTTCTTACCCAGCGCCTTTTTAGCTTGCTCAATACTCACCAACCCATTTTGGGTCTCATCAACTTCTTTTTCATTTTCATGCAGACCGAGCACGCTCAAGGTGCCGTCCTCAAGAGAACGGTTTAACCTAGAAATTAATTCATTACGCTTATATGTACCATCCAGATGGTATAAAATGTAAGGTAAAATTCCGTCCAATTCAATAGATTCATGCCGCAGGTTGGTTACTGTATAGCGTCCTGATTTTTGACTTACATTATCTTTCATTGTTTCCGCCTGACAAAGTACCTGATAACGAGCCCAGGGGCTGGCTACCGGTCGTTCGCTTAAAAGCGTGGTAAAAGCGGGCGCATGAACATGTAACTCAACCAGGCTGGATGAACTAATAAATCCTTTCAACAAATTGGTCTTTAATACCTGCATGTCCCTCTTGCGTTCCTCAGTGTTTTCCGGAATCGTATGTGCTCTGAATGGAGAACTCTGCCTTAGATAGGTATATGACCTTTCCAGTAATTCATCCATTTTGATGAAATCAGGCCAGATTTGACTGAGGTAAAGCATGGCAGCCTTGGTGACCGGATGGTCTGTTCTCATTTTTATGCCGGGAGAACAAACAAACTGCTCAACCGCCCTGGAAGATATATCCGGATTGGAGGAAACAGGCAGGCAATTTGAACCAATGAAAAGATTAGAGATACGCTCTGGATTGATCAGGCGCGAAATTTGCTGCTCCTGGTGAACCAGGAGCGTACTGCGGAAACGTCTGTTCATCAGGAAATCACGGTTTTGTTCCAATTCTATTAGATCCCCTGACTTTTCCATCAGGCTTTGCCTGATTTCTGAAGGTATATCGCTCATAAATACTTCATTCATTTTAGCTTCTGAGAGATACTGCAGGCCATGCCTGCCTGCCATTTCAATAAACTGAAAAAAATACACCGGATCATTATTCTCTTCCAGTTCTTCGTGGAAAAGGTATGTGTCCGTATTATCTTTCAGCCATTCATTTTCATGTTTAAGAATATTAATATAAATTTCCCCCGGCATGCCTTTTGATCGCTGACCCAGTGACACTGCTGAATTAGTCAAGAAGTCTATAAAGGATCGGGCGTGCCGGATCTTTAAAACGGGTTCGCTTATGTTACGGGTATGATAAAGCATCATGTCACGGGCTATTTTCTTGGTATGCCAGCCCGGAAAGGTGTTATAACTTATATAAGCAATTCCTTCAGGGGCTAGATTACGGTTGCATATGGTTAAAATCCGGTCTCTGACGGCTTCAGATACCCATGAAAAAATTCCATGGACGATAATATAATCGAACAATCCGAATCGTGCATCTACCTCCATGATATCCATTTGCCTGAGATCAATATTATTGAGGTTTAACATCTCTACAGCTTTCTGTCCCTCTGCTATTTGAACTCCGGAAAAGTCCAGACCGATAAACTCACTGCCCGGAAAACTTGAAGCCATAGGTATCAGATTGCTGCCGTTAGCACAACCCAGCTCAAGTACCCTGCATTTCTGTAATCTGGCCGGATTGAGTCCCAGGAGCGTTCCAATGGTAGCCATAACATCCGGATGAGTCAAAGCATGCGAAATCCCAAGGTACGGAACCTGATCATAGCTGTTAAAAGGTATATTTTTTGCAATACTCATTATCTCACCCTTAAAAAATACCTTAACCTAAACATAAATGATAATAAATAATCCCTTTCTTTGACGTGCGCCGAAGAGAATTGAGATAATAATTATGGTACATTTTATCCTTTTAGTAAATCACTATTACCCCGCTGTCAACTGCCAAACGAGATACAATGAATATTTTGGGTTCATATATTTCTACCGGATATATTATTTATTATTAAAATATTTATTAATAGGTTTGATGCGAATTATCATTAGCATTATACTAATGCGGGGGAAAAATGCCTGATTATAAAATCCTGATAGTTGAAGATGATGAAACCCTGAACGGGATCCTTAAATATAACTTAAAAAAAGAAGGATACCACGTTTTATCGGTATTTAATGGCCTCCAGGCGGTTCAAACAGCCCGACAAGAACGACCTGATTTGATCATTCTTGATCTCATGCTTCCCGAACTGGATGGATTGGAAGTTTGCAGGATTCTCCGTAAGGATATGATCGTTCCCATTCTCATGTTAACAGCTAAAATCGAAGAAATCGATAAAATCGTTGGGCTGGAAGTTGGGGCGGATGACTATATAACCAAACCCTTCAGCATGCGAGAACTCCTGGCCCGGGTCCGCGCCATATTACGCCGCACTGAAATGTTAAAGCAGGAAGCTACCAGAAATGAACTTACCGAGACGCAGATGCTCCATGCTGGGAACATCGAAATTGACCTTGCCCGCCATACTGTGCGAAACAAAGGTATTCCAGTTGAACTTAATCCTAAGGAATTTGATTTACTGGTTTTTTTAGTCCGTAACAGAGAGCAGGTGTTTAACCGGGAAACCCTTCTGGCAAAGGTATGGGGATATGATTTCGCTGGAGATACGCGTACCGTGGACGTGCATATCCGCTGGCTGCGGCAAAAGATAGAGACTAATCCAGACGTACCCCGTTTCCTGGTAACTGTCAGAGGCGTAGGCTACAAATTTGAGGCAGAAAAATGAATCACAGCCTCTATTGGAAGATTACAATTCCATTTGTATTATTGATACTGATAAGTATGGGCATACTTGGATCCTATACCGTCAACAAGGTACGCAGCACACAAATGGAATACCTGCGTTTATATCTTATTAATGAAGCTATTCTGGTTGCTGATGAAAGCCTGACTGTATTGAAAGGTACCAGTGATAGTGCTTTGATTGACGCCATCGCTAAAGAAACGGGGGAAAAAATAGACTCCAGAGTAACCATCATCGCCCCGGATGGAACCGTGCTAGGGGATAGCTGGGAAAACCCGCAAAGCATGGAAAATCATGCTGCCAGACCGGAAGTAGCAACCGCCATAACCTCAGGACTTGGTGAAAGCATCCGTTATAGTACTACTGCCAATCAGAATATGCTGTATGTGGCCATTAAAATAGTTGATCAAGAAAGAACGCTGGGAGTGGCCCGTATAGCTTTGCCCCTGACCCAGGTGGAAAAATCTGCTGGTGGCATTATCTGGACTATTTGCTGGGCTACAGCAATAGCGGCTTTACTGGTAATACTGGCAGCAGCTTTCATCACCCGCATGATTACTCGCCCTGTTCGTAAATTGACCGGAGCCGCCATCAAACTTTCCTCCGGGCAGTTTGACCAGCAAATTGATATAGAGTCCAGCGATGAATTGGGCAGGTTAAGTAATGCGTTTAATAAAATGTCAGCTAATATAAGAGATCAAATGGCAGCTATTTCGGATGAAAAAAGCAAACTATCTACAGTTCTGGCTTCGATTACAGATGGGGTAATAATGACAGATGACCGTTCCAGGATCTTGCTGGCCAATCCGGCTGCCGGGTCTCTATTTGGCTTCCAGGAAAACCAGGCTAAGGGAAAATACCTCATCGAGGTTGTTTTCAATCATGAAATAGACCGGCTGTGCAGAAAATCCATAACTACCGGAGAAAAACAGAACGCTACCGTAGATACTACAAATGGAAAATTCTTACGCGTAATCGCCATATCCCTAAAAACTGAATCGCTTACTGGAGCCCTGCTTCTGCTACAGGACCTGACTGAATTGCGGAATTTACAAACAATGCGGCGCGAATTTGTAGGGAATATTTCGCATGAATTGAGAACCCCTCTGGCTGGTATAAAAGCTATTGTAGAAACATTGCAGGATGGTGCCATTGCAGATCAAGATGTAGCCCAGGATTTTTTAAGTAAAGTAAATCTTGAAGTGGACAACCTCACTCAGATGGTTAATGAATTAATAGAACTATCACGCATAGAGACGGGTAAAATTAAACTCAATCTGGAGCAGGTGAATATTAATACTCTCATCAATGATGTGATTACGCGTTTAAAACCCCTGGCAGAGAGAAAGCATATCACCATAAATACCGATCTGTACACTGGTTTGCCTGAAATACTGGCCGACCGTGAACGCATTCAGCAGGTAATAATGAATATCGTACATAATGCCGTTAAGTTCACCCCTGACTCTGGTAAGATCGAAGTATCAACCTCAATAGATCTTGCCGGGGTGACAGTCCGTATTATGGATAACGGCATAGGTATTTCAGAAGCAGATTTACCTCATATCTTTGAGCGTTTCTTCAAGGCAGATCGATCGAGATCCAATCCCGGCAGTGGACTCGGCCTGGCCATATCAAAACACGTTATTAAAGCACACGGCGGAGAAATCCGGGTACAGAGCCGCCTGGGGAAGGGTTCTACCTTCAGCTTTACTTTACCTCTATCGACTCAATCTCAGGTTTAATATTTATTTTTTCAGTTCATAAGATGTTTTAACACCCAATTTTTCATATACGCCGGTTGATTAATGTTGTTGACAATTTATTTGAATATTTATACTATGAATTTGATGTGTAACCATATTTGCTTTTATTCGTAATAATTAATCCTCAAAAATAAAAACCGTACCTAAAAACAGCGGGTTATTACTCTCAAAATTGATTAGCTGGAATGCACTTTAATATTAAAGGGGGTTTTTTATATGGCTGATCCAAAGGAAGTGAGGCGTCTTCAAGAACTGGCATATGAAATGCGAAAAAAATTACTTAGTCTTTGCGGCAACTACGATGGAATTGTCCATATCGGAGGTGATCTGTCAATGACAGACCTGCTGATCGGGCTCTATCATCACGGTATGAATGTAAATCCAAAAAATATACATGATCCGAAAAGAGACCGGTTCCTCCTAAGCAAAGGTCATGGGGCGGTCTGCATGTATATAGCCATGTCATTAAGGGGTTATTTTGATTATAACGAGATTGTAAGAACATATGGGAAACTGGATAGCGCTTATGGAATGCATCCATGTAAAATACAGCTTCCGGGAGTAGAATGCTCCTCCGGTTCTCTTGGACAGGGACTGGCAATGGCAGTAGGGATGGCTTTTTCCGCCAAACAAAAGAAACAGGGGCATCGCGTTTTCTGCATGATGGGTGACGGAGAGACCTGTGAAGGCGAGGTATGGGAAGCAGCCAATACGGCAAGTTCATATAGACTGGGCAACCTGGTTGGTGTCATTGATAGAAATAAGCAATTAATGACCAGTTTTGACGGCGATAGTATGAATCTTGAGCCTTACGCAGATAAGTGGAGAGCCTTTAACTGGAATGTGGTTGAGATTGACGGCCATGATATGGCACAAATTATCGATGCTCTTGATAATTTACCCCCGATAACCAATAAAAAACCAACTGCCATTATCTGTAGTACGGTAAAAGGTAAAGGGGTCTCCTTCATGGAGAAAAATATTGGCTGGCATGCCGGCGCACTGAGCAAGGAAGATATGGAAAAAGCGCTTGCTGAGATTGAGGCTGCCTGGTCTAAAGTAAGGAGTGCAGCGTAATGAAAGTGACTTTTAATTTTGGTAGTTTCATGTCCGCCCGTTCTGTTGTGGGCGATACCCTGCATGAACTGGGTAGCAAATATGATAATGTCTGGGGATTGACAGCCGATACTGGCGGCTGGTTGGCTGCTTTTAAAAAGGACTTTCCGGATAGATTTATCGATGTGGGTATTGCTGAACAAAACCTGGCCGGTATTGCAGCCGGGCTGGCTCTGGAGGGCAATATTCCCTTTATCGCCGGTATGATTCCTTTTATGACCATGCGTGCCTGCGAACAGAACCGTACGGCTATTTGCTACCAGGACCTGCCTGTACGCCTGGTAGGAACCGGCGGCGGACTGACTTCCGGTGGCGGTTCCACCCATAATGCCATGGAAGACATTTCCATCATGAAGTCTATGGTCAATATGACTGTTCTGTCTATCGGCGATCCCAATATGATTCGCGATATCATGATTTTAAGCATGACTTACCCGCATCCCATATATATCCGTCTGGCCCAGGGCAAAAAAGACCGCATGTTATATGAGCCTGGGACTTACAATTATAAGATAGGTATGGGCATCACTGCCCTGGATGGTAAGGACGCCACCATTTTCTCTCATGGAGAAATGGTCTTTGAAGCTCTTGAAGCCGCTAAAGCTCTGGCTGAAGAGAAGATCAGCGTACGTGTAATAGATATGTATTCCATTAAACCTGTGGATAAAGATCTAATCCTTAAAGCAGTTAAAGAGACCCAAAATATCGTGGTTCTAGAAGACCATCTCATGGAAGGTGGACTGGCCAGCACTATTTCTGACGTTATGATCGATAGCGGTGTTTATCCGAAAAAATTCAAACGTCTTGGCATCCCGCAGGTATATGCCGGCTTTGGCAGCGGAGAAGAACAGCGTAAGAAATATGGTTATGATAAAGATGCTGCGATTGCCGCCGTAAAGAAGATGCTGAAATAACATTCCTGAAGTAGAGTTGAATATTTCAACCCTATTCTGAAAAAATAAATAATAAGAGTTGAGCCCGCTATATGTACCAAAAATCAATCATGGGCTCAGCTCTTACTCGCACTTAACCCTGGCAATCACAGCACAGGATTTCTCAATTGGAAAGCGTATCATGTCAGCAAATAAGGCAAAGTCAGTTAATATCCGGGCTATGATAGATCCAATAAAGAAATTATTTGCCGAGTAAATCCTTGATTTTATAATTTCAATTAATAGATATTACTGATCAGTGCTGTGACTGAATGGGGCTCAAAGGCATATTTTATTACCTTACCGCTTGCCTCAAGAGCATCTTCTCTGGTGATTACCTCAAAGGGCGATTCAAAAGTATTTTCAGTTTTGATATCTTTACCGTTGATGGTATATATCTTGAAACCGCCGGTAAAATATCCTGAAATCAATTGTATAGAGGTTTCCATTTCTGCGGTCTGGCTGCGGTTGACCACATACAGGACCAACTGTTTTTGGGCAGTATCCAGAGTAGCCGTGACATCCAGGTTACGCAACCCTGAATAACCCCCTCCGTCAAAGGTATCGCCATCGTAAAAGAGGTCTAATGCATATTTGCCGCAGGTGCTGCTGTACAGCTCAAAGGGATAAAATATGGTCTGGAGGACAAGACTGTTTTTTCTCGTGACAATCGGGGCAATGACATTAACTATTTGAGCCATATTGGCCATTTTGACAAACCTGGCGTGACGGATAAAAGAGTTGAACTGAATGGCGGCAACCAGGGCGTCTTCCAAATTATAAATCTCCTCAAGTCCGGTGATGGCAGGTTGGCTGCCGTACCTGGGATGCGTACGGTACCAGACATTCCATTCGTCAATCGCCAGATGGACAGGATGATTGAGGTGTTTTTGAAGGTCAAATGCCTGTATAAGTCCTTCTATTGCAGTCAAACGTTTTTCCAGCAATTCGGAGATAGCCATATAAGCTGCAAAATCATTTTCCGGATTTCCCACATACCAGTGAAGAGCTAGATAATCTACCAGGTCTCCTGCGCCTTCCATGAGCAACCAGATACGCTCGATAAAATCACCTTCCCATAAAGAGACCGCAGAAGCAATCAATTGAATACCAGGGTCTACCCACTTCATAACCTTGGCGAACTCTTTGCAAATGCGGGAATACTCCTGAGCTGTCTTAAAGCCGGTTTGCCAGGACCCATCCACCTCATTCCCAATACCCCAGTATTTGACTCTATGAGGTTGAATATAACCATGCTCACGGCGCATTTTTACCAGTGCAGAATCCTCCACCCCGTTACAATATTCAACCCAGTCCCGAGCTTCTCTCAGATCACCGTCTCCGCAATTGACTACCAGGTAAGGCTCTGAGTTCAATTTGCGGCAAAAACCGATAAATTCGTTAGTGCCGAAGTAGTTGCTGTCAACATGCTGCCATGCCAGATCAAGGCGGGAAGGGCGGTCAGCTAAAGGACCTATTCCATCTCTCCATCTGTAACCTGAAGCAAAGTTGCCGCCAGGATAACGGATCAAAGGAAGATGCAAACGGTGCAGGGATGTTATAACATCCGTTCGCAGCCCGCTGGAATCAGCCAGGGGTGAATCCGGGTCATAAATACCGCCATAGATGCAGCGCCCCAGGTGTTCTGCAAAACCGCCGAAGATATTCCGGTTTATTACACCGGAAATACGCTCTGGATCAATCTTTATGCTGTTCACAATACGACTCTCCGTTAAATCCGCACCGCTTAAACAACCGAACTTAGTGCTTGATTGACAAAAAATTTGATAGTCAACTATGATAATGGCATCAGTATTCTAAGCCTAATTGATATTATAAACAAAATCCGGGTCAAGCTAAAAATAAAAAGAAAGGTGAAAGATGGAAAAACTGAAAATAGGATTTGTTCCCGCCCATCGAGAACCGTTTGATGAAAAATGGGCTGCAGAAATCCGCCAGCGCTGTCTGGAGCTATTCAACCAGATAACTTTAATGGAAGTTATTGTGCCCGGAGAAAACCTGACACAGGGAGGATGCGTCAGGAATGACATTGAAGCCCAAAAGGCAATTGATCTGTTTAAGAAAAAGGAAATTGACGGCCTGATTATAGGCGCTATGACTTTTGGCGATGAAGTATCAGCCCTTTCTATAGCTGAATCATTTAGAGAACTCCCCATTTTGCTTTTCGGGACTAAAGAAGGTCCATTTACGGCTGACAGCAACCGGCGTTCAGACTCGTTTTGCGGAACATTATCCATTTCTTCAGGATTAATGCGCAGGCAAATCCACTTTAAATTCGCTGGGGTGGTCTTCCCGGAAGAAGAGGTTTTTAAGTCCGACATCCTTGATTTTCTGCGCATTTGCGCCGTGGCCAGGGGTTTTATTGGCGCCAGAATAGGGCTGGTGGGCCCCAGACCTGAGCGATTTGAGACCTGTATTTTCAGCGAAGATATGTTAAAACTAAAATTCCGGCAAAGAGTGGTGCCCATGGCTCTGCCGGATATCATGAACCGCGCTCTTGCTTTTGCTAATTTGCCCGAAATTGAACCATTGATTAAAGAAATGAAATTCCAGGCGGATTTCACAGCCGCAGATGCCGCAATAATAAAAAATATCGCGGGGTTGGAATATGCTTTAAAGCAATTTGCACAGGAGAAAAACCTTTCTGCTATGGGAATCCAGTGCTGGACAGCCATGCAGTCAGCCTACGGGCTGTCTCCCTGCTATGCCATGGGACGCCTGACAGATAGTGGAGTAATGACATCCTGCGAGGTAGATATTTATGGGGCATTAACCATGCTGTTGCAGTACCTGGCAGCCCTGCATGCCACTGTCCCACATTTTATCGATTGGACCATCATGCACCAGCAAGAGGAAAATGTATTTCTGGCCTGGCACTGCGGAAACGGGCCGCCTTCTCTAGCCTGCCCAAATAAAAAAATAACCCTGCGCTATCACAGTATCCTGGGTGAAAGCCTGGGTATTGAACGTTCCATAGGCACAGGTGAATTTCAGCTTAAACCGGGAACTGTAACCCTTTGCAGATTACAGGAACATGCCGGCCGCTTTAAAATGCTTATCACCCTGGGCGAAATAATTACCGCCAACCAGGAACTCAGAGGTTCCTGGAGCTGGGTTAAGGTACCCAACCTGAATAAATTGTATAAGACTCTGATTAAAGAAGGTTTTACACATCACGCCAGCCTTATCCATGGAGATTATTCCAATGCAATTTTCGATACATGCGAATATCTAGGAATTGAAACAGTTATGGTGAAGTAAATTTATGGCTTCGAGGCAATCAAATGTTTAAATTCGGTGTAGATTCATTAATATGGACTGAGGACTTCTCTGAAAATGACGTATGGCTTATTGAGAAAGCCCGCGCATTAGGTTTTTCCGTCATGGATATCAATATTAGCCATCCGGAAAAGTTTCCTTTGGAAGCAGTTAAAAGAAAGATCCGGGAAGCAGGCATTGAAGCTGTGACAACCATCGGTTTGCCCGCTGAATGCAATCTGATCTCTTCTGAACCTGCGGTCAGGAGAAAAGGTGTAGAAACACTTAAAAAACTGGTGGATATCAATGTTGAAATAGGTTCGAAGATTCTGGGCGGGGTTATTTATGCTTCATGGGGCTACTTATCCGGCACCTGCCGTACTCAAGAGGAGTGGGCCAGGTCAATTGAAGCCATGTATGATGTCGCTTTATACGCCAAGGGCCAGGGCGACCTGGTGCTGGCGGTAGAACCGGTTAACCGGTTCGAATCTCATTTCCTGAATATCGCCGAAGATGCCGTAAAATACTGCCGGGAGGTCGGGACAAGCAACGTCAAAGTTCACCTTGACTCGTTCCATATGATCCGTGAAGAAACCAGTTTTAGTGGGGCCGTCCAAATCTGCGGTCCTGAATACTTGGGCTATGTTCATGTATGCGAAAACAATAGAGGCATACCCGGTACCGGGCTGGTACCCTGGAAAGAATTTTTCACTGCTCTTAAGGATATCGGATATCAGGGACCGCTGGTCATCGAATCCTTCGATCCAGGGTTTAAAGAATTGAACCGTGTTTGTGCCATGTGGAGGAAATTTGCGGATACCGGTGAGGAACTAGCTATAAAAGGGCTATATAATCTGAAACAAATTGCTGCTACTATCGGATAAAGCAGTCACACGAGGAATCATATGAGTATTTATGATCTATTTGATATCAGGGGTAGGAAGGCCCTGGTAACAGGCGCAGGGCGTGGAATAGGTAAAGTGCTGGCTCTGACGCTGGCTGAAGCCGGCTGTGATGTCGCTCTGGCAGGACTGCATCCAGACAACCTGGAACTGGTGTCTGCTGAGATTTATAAGATGGGAGTAAAAGCCTTAA
Organism: uncultured Dehalococcoidales bacterium; assembly: GCA_964386535.1. Taxonomy (GTDB): domain Bacteria; phylum Chloroflexota; class Dehalococcoidia; order Dehalococcoidales; family UBA3254; genus CAYLRY01. The sequence continues at coordinate 20,811 of CAYLRY010000015.1, forward strand.
CCATACAGGCGGATGTATCAAGTAAAAACCAGGTAGACAGCGCATTCAAACTTGTAGAAAAGGAATTCGGACACCTGGACATCTGCGTAAACAATGCTGGCATAAGCCTGCAATGCCCTGTTGAGGAAATGCCGGAAGAAAACTGGGATAGAATAATGAATATCAATTTAAAAGGCGTCTTTCTCTGCTCCCAGGCAGCCGCAAAACTTATGATTCCACGAAAGAAAGGCAGTATAATAAACATAGCCTCAATATCAGGAACGGCTGTCAACGTACCCCAGAAACAGGGGGTTTATAATACTTCCAAAGCCGGAGTAGTTATGTTAAGCAGGTCAATGGCAGTCGAGTGGGCTCCATACGGCATACGGGTCAACTCTCTCAGCCCGGGTTATATCAAAACTGAGATGACCCTGTCTACCATGGCTCATCTGTTCCCTGTTTGGGAATCTTTGACGCCTATGGGGCGACTGGGTGAACCGGCTGACCTGCGGGGCGCCTTGATATATCTGGCATCAGATGCTTCCAGCTATTTGACTGCTCATGATTTGATAGTAGACGGTGGTTACACCGCGCGTTAACGACTGACCGGCGCCCCTTAATACCGGTAAACATTATTGTATTAACGGTTTTTTAAAGGGGATGCATTCTGATCAGGTCAGCTTCCGCTACAGCAAATCTGCTGAGATATCCGCCGGAACCATGAAATGCGGCAATATCCTCCCAAGATGCCTGAAAGACCTGGCCTTTGCCGATAACCTTTTCGGCTAAAGGTTCAATATCAGGTTTACCGCCTTTTGATCGTATAAAAGCACTGACTCCGGCGACCGCTGCTCCGGTGGCTGCCCCTGCCTTTTTTAACGGAATGACAGGGCGTTTCCATATGGCGGATACTCTCCTTATAATTTCACGGTTGCGGCTGGCTCCACCGGTAACATGTAGCGGTTCTCCGGTTTCCTGTGAGAAATTCCTGGAATGGAAATACACCGCTGCCAGGCTGGATTCTATTACCCCTGCATAGTCAGTTCCCAGCGACGGTAAGGCATTACCAGCCCTCAAAAGATCGAAGCTCCCGGACAAAGGAAAGGATTCATTTCTGGGCTGCCAGAAAATAAGGTTTTGCCCCAGAGGTGTTGTTTCCAGAGCTTTCTCAGCCGGTTCATATTCATCCTTATCGAGCCCGTAGATGGCCCTGATACGGTCCCAAACCAGAGCCCCGTTGGTGCGGCAGCCAAACATAAAGGGCCTCCCGGTACCATCGTACATAGCGCAGGCAGCCCCACTCATATCCAGGGCTTTACCATCTGTAGCTACCATATTTACCAGGCTGGTACCCAGACTCAGCAAATCGCCATTAACCAGCACCTTGGACTGCGGGTTATCCCCTGAACCGGCCGCTACTACGCAGGCTGGGTGGAAACCATACTTACGGACAAAGTAGGTGGCTATGTTTCCCACCACTGTATCCGGGGCCGTAATAGCAGGCAGCCTTTGCCGGAAAGCCTCCCGGCCCCCTGGTAAACCTGCTGAAATCGCCCGTATTAATTCTTCTGACCAGTCTCTCCTGGCATAGGCCATTAAACACATACCGCAGCCGTTCCCAAAATCGATAGGCGCTTCAGGATTGGCGGTAAGCACTGCTGTTACCAGGCTGCTGATCAGATGAATCAAACTGGTTTGCCTGTACACATCCGGATGTTCTTCCGCCACCTTTCTGATAACCAGTCCGGTGAAACGCAACTGAGCGTCTGAACCGGAAATCTTTATCAGCTCTTCCCGGCCTCCCACAGAGTTTCTGATTAAATCTGCCTGCTTACCCGTGTTGGAGGTCATCCATATCGGCGCCCGGCTGTAGGCCAGGCTGCCGCCCAGTAGATTAACCAGCGAAGACTGAGCTGAACTTACCTTATTAAGTTCGGAGAAAAGCGAGAAGGCACTTTGGTTTAAATACAGATGACCATGCTGCTGGCTGGAGGTATTGACGACAACGATTTCCTCCATGTTTAGAGATTCTTTTAAGTCATTGAATAAGGCGTCCAGGGAAGCCAGGAACATTTGCGGCGGCTGAGCAGCTTCACCTTCTGTCTCTGGAGGAAGGAGATAGTCCTCTTGCCGGATACCGAAGATAATCAACCTGGGATCTTTGGCATAATCCAGGGAATGTTCCAAAACCGCCGTCTGAGAGTCAATATCCAGCACCACGGCCGAGAGGCTTTGTGTACTCATATCCAGTCCGAGAGCCAGTCTTCTTTTACCCATTCTTCTTAAGCAAGCCTCTACATTTCGATCATGATTTTAACCGTACCGGGATCCGGATTATCTGCATAAGTGAAAGCCTTAATACTATCGGAAAATTTAAACCTGTGGGTGATCAGGGGCTTCACATCGATCTTCCCGGATGCCATCAGCGAAAGCGCTCTGGGATACATATTAGCATACCTGAAAATGGTTTCCATGCGGGCTTCTCTGGCCTGAGCTGCCACAATATCAACCTTTACAGGGTCCACCGGCATGCCGATGAATATCACCCTTCCCCCCGGGCAAAGGGGTTCAAAAATACCTGCGATGACTGCCGCATTCCCGCTGGCTTCAAAAATAATATCCGTACCCCAGCCGCCGGTAGCCTGATTAACTACCTCTCTGACATCCTGTTTCATTATATTGACGGACGTCATCCCGTATCTGAGGGCCATGTCCAGTTTGGATTGAATCTTATCAGTGATGATAACCTTTGAGCAACCTCCAGCCAGGGCAGCAAGTCCTGTAAGCAAACCAATAGTACCGCAACCGGTTACCAGTGCTACATCACCGGGCCGTACGGCAGCCTTTTTTACCGCCTGGAGACCAACTGACAGAGGCTCGGCCATCGCCCCTTCGGCATAGCTCAGATTATCCGGTAATTTAAAACAAAAGGCGGCCGGATGTATCACTGTTTCCCGCAGGCAGCCGTGCACCGGCGGAGTGGCCCAGAAACGTACGCTTGGATCCAGATTATACATGCCTTCCAGAGCAGCCCGGCTGCGAAAATCCGGAATGCCCGGCTCCATACAGACACGGTCGCCGGTTTTCAGGTGTTTTACACTTGCCCCGGTCTCAATAATTGTTCCTGACGCCTCATGCCCCAGCACCATTGGCTCCTTCACCACGAAATTACCTATCCTGCCGTATTGATAATAATGAACATCGCTTCCACAAATGCTGACAGAGTTGATCTGGATACGGACGTCATCGGGTCCCAGTGATTCATCGATATCCAGGTCAACCATATCAAGTTGCCTTGTTTTCTTTAATACTAACGCTTTCACCTTAACTTTCCTCAAATTAACACTTCAAATCCGGCTTTCCGTGAACCACTTCTGAAAAACATCAGATTTCAAATAGCGGCAGCACCAGCGGGCCTTCAGGTATGACCATTACATCAGAATGTTTACCCAGCTTACAGAAGGCTTTTTCCAAACCTTCTTCTATTGAATGGATGGGCTCCATTTTCATTTCTTTAACTTCTTCATCCTCCAGTTCTGATAACAGATAAATGTCGTGATTAACCTGAGCCCTGGCCAATATATGGTTTTGCCATTCAACGCCCTTTGATTTTGTATTTTTAATTTTATTCAAAATTTCTTCCGGCGTTGATGACGATGCGTGCAACTGCCTGAAGGCTGCCGGCCCCACCCCAGCACTACAGCATGAGGCAACAATAATGATACCGCCGTCCCTGGTCATTAGTGAAGCATTGTCAATGCCCTTGCAGGTCTGATACAGATCCTGGTCCAGAGGAGCGCCGCTATTAGAGGTAATGGTTATATCCGCCTTATGTTTTATTCTGTATCCAGCCAGGCTTTTTTCTACTTCACAACCCTTTTGATGGGCTTTTACTGGATCGCCGGCAAAGATATGGGTGATCTTCTTATTTTCGTCTAGAAGTACATTAACGATGAAGTTCAGTCCGGCCATTCTGCCCTGTTCAACAATGTCTTGATGAACCGGATTCCCCTGAAGAATGCCGGCCCTGGCCAGGGGGTGATCTATCATTTCGAAGCTGTGGTTATGATGTATAGCTGCCGGACTGGAAACACCAGGAGCGATACTTTTACAGCCTCCGGAAAAACCGGCGAAAAAATGAGGCTCTATGAATCCGGTGCTGATACGGAAATCAGCTTCCACAATCCACCTGTTGACCTCCACTGGGGTACCCCGGGAGGTGATACCTATTCTAACTACCTGTTGGGGATCATGGTTCATTACGCGGTAGTTATTAACTATATTCTCACCCAGTTTCTCTATCATCTCCTTCCTATTTAGCGGCGAGTGTAGGCCCAGAGAAATAATTATGGTTATATCCTGTTTTGATACTTTTTGTTCAAGTTCGGACAAAATCAATGGCAGTAGCCTGTTATCCGGACAGGGTCTGGTATTATCAGTCACCAGGATTACAACTTTGGTCTTTTTTTCAATACAATCAAGCAAAGGCAAGCAGCCAATGGGGGATCTAAGCGCCGCCAGCACAGCTTCGGTTTCATTATCCAGAGCTTTTACGGAGCTTCTTTTTAAGACCCCGGATACATTACCGGCAGGGACACAGGCTGTTAAAAAAGATGAGCCATAGGGTAGTGTAAATTCGCTGAACACCTGTAAAATTTTCTCCGGTTGTAAACATTCTTGATCAGATTCAAGTTTCAGTCTGATATCAATCCAGGCGCATTTTTAGCTTTAATCGATTTTACTCTTTATTGATGCCTGTCATCAATATGCCCATAAAGAAACTGTAAGATTCCTGTAAATTTCTACCTTAAATTTGTAAGGTAAATGTGAACCTCAGGCACTATACTAAAGCCGTTTCGGTAAAGGATTACATCATGGTATCGTTAAAGTTAATCGCTCAAGTAGGTCGTGTCGTGTCAGGATAAATGTAATATAATAATTGTATTAGAGTTTGGCCCCTGAAATCATGGTTAATAATGCAAAACAGGGATATTTATTAAACAATATTCACATATAATTTATTTTTAATATATAATTATATTAAATAAAGTTATTTATAATTAATATAAATTATATAAATATATTTTTATTACTTAATTATTATATATAATTTTAAAATATTTGATTTATTTATAAGATCAGTTGGAGGTTGCGCCCTATAGATGGACAGACATCTTTACCTTTGTCTACGCGTTGCCTTAATCCTGATCGCAATAACCGGGATTGTTTTGCCAGTCATTCTGACCGGCACTCCCGTCATGGCAGCTACCAGGGTATTTACCGGACCGGGCAACTTCAGCGATCCCAGTAAATGGGGCGGCACGCTCCCTAAAGCCAGAGATACGTTACAGATAAATGGAGTCTGCATCTTCGATAATGCGGCGTCTAATCTCAACTACGGTCCGCTGGTGGTAGGTAATACTGCGGCAGGAACGCTTGTCTGGCCTGCCGGCGGGACCAACACACTTAGAGTCAGCGGCATCACTTCCAGAGTCAGCGGCAGTAAAATAGATATGACCAGCGGCGGTACACTTCAGATTGGTAGAAACGGCTGGTCTACCACTAACCTGACTTTTATACCCGGAACCGGAACTATTATCTGGGCTAATAGCAGATCAAACTCAACTTTGCCGGCAGCCATCACCTCATATAATAACCTGACCATTGCGTCCGGTGGGCGCACCGCCAGTCTTGGTACTGCCACTTCAATCAACGGTAACCTGCTTATTTCTTCAGGGATATTCAGCACCAGCACCTTTGCCCTGAACATTAGAGGAAACCTGACCAACAATGCCACCTTCAGGCCTAATAACGGCACTGTCACCCTTGACGGCGTTGCTTCGCAGGTAATTAACGGGGCAACTATACCGACCACCTTTAACACATTAACTGTTAACAAAAGCAACGGTACAGCGACTCTGGGCGTTAACATCACCATGGCAGCCAATCTGAACGTCAACAGCGGGGTCTTTGATCTGGCGACCCATACGGCTAACCGGGTGACTGCTGGCGGTACCCTGACAGTGGCTAACGGCGCCACTATGAAGATAGGCGGAACTAATACCATGCCCGCTAACTACACCACCCACTCCTTTGGCCTTACCAGTACTATTGAATATAACGGAGCAGCGCAGACAGTATCCAGTGAAAACTACGCCGGCAACCTGACTCTATCGGGCAGCTCTACTAAAACCTTACAGTCTGGTACCGCTGTTATCGGCGGTAATTTAACATTGAGCGGAACAGCATCTACGACCACAGTTACTGGCTTAACCATCAATGGGAATCTGATTATAGGGGACGAGACCTCATTTACAATTGCCGGTTATCCATTTACAGTGACCGGGACAACCGCTGTCGGCGCCGGCGCAAGCGGAGACCTTATTATCAGCAATGCAGCAGGCGCCAAGATTTTCAACGGTCTGGTGACAATCAATGACGGTGCTGTATGGAATAACTCAGGCAATTCCGCGGTTACCTTCAGAGGTGGGATTACTAACCAGGTTCAGGGGACCTTTATTTCCGGTACCGGAACACATACTTTCAATACCAACGCTCAGGCCCTAAGCGGAGAATTCCTGATCTATAGTATGACGGTTACCGGTGTAACTCTAACCAACCATGGCACCTTGACTATCACCGGCGCACTGAATGGTACAGGGGGATTGACTAATGCCGCAACAGGGGTTTTAAACCTGGACTTTTCCGGCGCTGCTGGCATCGCCGAACTGAATGCGACTGCTGCCGGCAATAGCGTAAACTACATATTCGATGGCCCACAGACTGTATTTGCCACGACCTATCATCACCTGACCACAGGAACCAGTTCAACAAAAACACTGGGTGGGGCAATTATAGTGAACGGAGACCTTACTATAGGAACGGGAACCACGCTGGATACTGACCCTGCCTTCAGCTACGGACTGACCCTAAACGGCAACTTTGTTAACCACGGAATATTCACGGGCAATGCATCCAGTATTACCCTTAGCGGTCCGGGGATACAGAACATCGACGGCTTTACCACCGCAGGAAATGTTTTCATGACCAAGACTGGCGGTACTGCTCTGTTTTCCGGTGAAGTTAACGGTGGTTCGCTGGTAATCAACGGATCAGGCGGAACCCTTATTCTGGGAACAGAGTTAACGCATACCTTTACCGGCGCCTGGGCAATGACTGCTGGTAATCTGGACTGCGGTTCAAGTATCTTAAACGTTGGCGGCAACGCCAGCAGCACAGGTGGAATATTTACCGCAAATACAGGTACTGTTAATTATTATGCTTCAGGCGCCCAGACTGTGGCCGGTGTCAATTACCACCATTTGATTCTTTCAGGCAGCGGAGTTAAGACCTTTCAGCCTGGTACGTCTACCATAGAAGGTAATTTGACCTTAAGCGGTACAGCCTCCGCCTCTACTTTAGCTGGTTTAAGCATCAAAGGAAATCTGTTAGTAACAGATGGTGCAGCTTTTACCGTTGCCGGTTTTGACTTGATGGTGACCGGTACCACGACAGTCGGCAGCGGTGCGAGCGGGATTTTGACCATCAATAATAATCAGGGCACTAAGATATTCACCGGAGTGGTAACCATCAATAGCGGCGGCCTCTGGAACAATACAGGCAGTTCAGACGTTACTTTCAGGGGCGGTATTACCAACAGCCCCAGCGGTGTCTTTACCGCGGGTTCAGGCATCCATATTTTTGATACAAATGCACAGACGCTATCAGGCTCCTTTATCATCCCAAATGTGACAATAAACGCAATAAATCTGACCAATAGTGGGATATTAACCGTTACCAGTTCTTTAAATGGGACCGGTGGACTGATAAACGCGGCCTCCGGCGTCCTGAATATTGATTTTGGCGGAGCGCTGGGAATCGCCGGGCTTAATGCAACTGCTGAAGGGAACAGTGTAAATTACACCTACCACGGTGCCCAGACCGTATTTCCTGCTGATTATCATAACCTGACTCTTACCGGCAGCGGCCTGAAAACATTTCCGGCAGGAGCCACCACCATAAACAATATTCTTTCCATGGAGGATACTGCCATAGCGGCCTTAACAGGCATTCTTAACTATGGAACAACGGCGACTTTACAGTATAAAGGAAGCACAGCGCAATTCACCGGTCCGGAGTTTCTTCCAGGCGGGGTTCCGAACCTGATCATCAACAATATCTACGGTGTAACAGCAGGCAGCGATCTGATAGTAAATGGAGTACTTAACCTTTCCACGGCCAATCCATCAGCCGTCAAAGGCGCCCTGGAAATGAACAATTATACCCTGGATATGGGCGCTGCAGCCGCCACCACCGGACAGGGGGATGTAACCGGGACTGTCAGAAGGACTTCTATCCTTCCTGATATCATTTATACATTCGGAAATCAATGGACCCGGGTCTCTTTTGTAAACCAGGGAATTTTACCTGTACAAATGAGCTTTAAAATCCGCATCGGGACAGCTCCGGAATGGAAACTTAACGCCATTCAGCGGACCTATGACATTACTCAGACCGGGGCCAGCAACACCAGTGCTACCATCAATCTATATTACCTGGATAGCGAACTTAACGGCAACGTAGAAGACCAATTGACATTCTGGGAATATTCAGCCTTGTCCTCCAAAGTAATAGAGCGGGGCAATTCCAACAACAATCCCATTAACAACTGGGTGGAACTGGCTAATATTGATATCAGCTATCTATCGAACAGCTTCGGCAGCCGGCTTAACACGCTGGCGAATTCGGCCACGTCTTACAAAACCTGGTTGGGATCTATCAGTACCGAATGGAACAATGGTACCAATTGGACAGACGGCGCGCCTCCGGCGGCTACTGATGATGTACTGATTCCCGGCGGCACTACCTATAATCCGACACTTCCGGCTGAAACTGAGATCAGGACACTGAGGATTTATAATGGAGCTGTTTTAAACGGAGGGTCTGATACATCTCTCACCATTAATGGGCCGACCAGTTCCTGGATGGTGGCAGGAACCTTTAATCCCGGCTCCAGCACAGTGGTTTTTACCAGTTCTCAGGCCAACATATCAGGTACCGCCAATCTCTTTAATCTGATCATCGGCCCTGGCGCCGTATTGTATCTGGGTGACGGGACCTATCTGCGTATTTACGGTTCCATCACCAATAACGGCAGACTGCGCCCGGATAACCTGGGGGTTTCTACTGTGGAGTATGCCGGCGGCAATCAGGTTGTAGTAATCCCCAATATTGATACCTTAAGGTATAGCCACCTTATCCTGAGCGGTAGTGGAACTAAAACCATGCCAGTGACAACCCTGAGTATTCTGGGAAATTTTGTCATATCAGGTGCTGTTTCAGTAACCCTGGGTGGGGCTTTGACTGTATATGGAGATCTCAGCATTGGAACCAGTACCTCTTTTAATTCGGCCAACCACGGATTAACCTTGAACGGTCATTTTATCAACAATGGGACGTTCATCGCAGGCTCTTCCTCTGTGACCATCTCAGGTACAGGTATACAGAGCATCGCCGGATTCAGTACCTCCGGTACAGTATTATCAGCCAAGACCGGCGGGACAGCCACATTTACCGGCAATATCAGCGGCGGGGCTTTGATAATCAACGGGGCCGGGGGCACTCTCAACCTCGGCGCCGGTCTAGCGCATTTAGTAACAGATGTGACTTTGATTAATGGCTTTTTAATTGGAGGTTCCAGTATTCTGAATATAAAGGGGACATGGACCGGGAACAACGGATTTTCAGCCGGCGCTGGTACGATCAACTTCAGCGGGAGCGCCCAGACCATACCGACCTTAAGCTACTTTAACCTTATCACCAGTGGAGGCGATATTAAAACACTAGCTGGGGCGATTGTAACCAATGGAGACCTTATTATAAATCCAGATACCACCCTTGACACCAGTTCATATGGGATTACTTTAAATGGTAACTTTATTAACAATGGCACATTTAGAGCCAATTCTTCCTCCATAATAATCAGTGGTTCAGGCGCCCAGAGCATTGCCGGATTCAATACCACTGGTTCGATATCCGTGACCAAGACCGGCAATATAGCTACTCTCACTGGAAACATAAGCGGCAGCCTGCTGACCGTTAATGGAACAGGCGGGACACTGAACCTGGGTACAGGCTTGATTCATTCGGTAATGGACGTGACGTTGAGCAGCGGCGCCTTAAACGGAGGGTCCAGCATCCTGAATATAAGTGGTATCTGGACCGGTACCGGTGGATTTTCCGCCGATACCGGCACCATCAATTTCAACGGCAGCGGAGCCCAGACCATCCCGCCCTTAAATTATTTTAATCTGGTCAGTTCCTCAAACGGAGCACGCATACTGGCTTCTTCAGGTCCTATCGGCATTGCGGGTATTTTTACCCCCGGCAGCAATTCTTATTCTATTTCAGGTTCTACCATAAATTTCAACGGCAGTGGATCTCAAACCGTTCCGGCATTCAATTATCATAATTTGACCAGTTCATCAACCGGAGCCCGCACGCTGGCTTCCTCAGGTACCATCGGCGTCGCCGGTGTTTTTACCCCCGGCATCAATTTTTACATAACAACAGGATCAACCGTCAACTATAACGGTAATACGGCCCAATCCATCCCTGTATTTAATTACCATAACCTGGAAGTAGGCAATGGTAATACCAAAACGCTGAATGGAGCCATAACCGTGAATGGATCTCTTAACATAGGAGCAGGTACAATACTGGATGTTTCAGCAAACAGTTACGCCCTGATTGTGGCCGGCGACTGGCTTAACAGCGGGTCATTCACAGCGCGAAACGGAACGGTTACACTGAACGGTTCAGCCGTCCAGAGGATCAGCGGGGGGAATACCACTTTCAATAGACTCACCATCAACAATATCTATGGAGTCAAAGCCGGCTGCGATCTGACAGTCAATAGTGTGCTAACCCTGTCCGCTGCCAACTCCTCAGCCACGAAAGGCGCCCTGGATATGGACAACTATACGCTTAATATGGGAGCCTTGGCCACTACCAGCGGACAGGGAGATGTTACCGGTATAGTCAGAAGAACGTCCTTGGCTCCGGGCATTGAATATACTTTTGGGAGCCAGTACAGCAGGGTGACTTTTGCCGCCTCAGGAAAGCTCCCTTCAGAGATGAGCTTTAAAATAAACACCGGTGCCGCGCCTGTCTGGAAACCCGGCGCCATACTGAGGACTTATGACATCATTCAGACCGGGGCCGCCAATACCAGTGCAACGCTTCAAGTGCGATACCTGGACAGCGAACTCAACGGAAACTCAGAAGGCAGTCTGGTGTTCTGGGACTGGGTTTCCGGTACTTCAACATTGGCTGAACACGGAAAGTCTAATAATAATACCACAGATAACTGGGTATCGCTAAGTGCCATCGATATAAGCTATCTCCCTTCTAGTTTCGGTAACCGGCAGCATACCCTTTCTGATTTCAACACTGACAGCTTTGTCTGGAACGGGTCAGTCAGCTCTGATTGGATGAACAAGCTGAACTGGACAAAAGGAGCCATCCCAGCAGCCGCTGATGATGTGATCATTCCCGATACGGCTAACACGGCCTTTGACCCAACACTGCCTACCACTACTACAATCAACACCCTGAGCATACAGACAGGTGGTATAGTGAATGGCGGGAACGACACCCTCCTTATTATCAAAGGAAGTACCGGCGCCTGGGTGGGAAACGGTATTTTCAATCCCGGTACCAGCACGGTGGAATTCACCAGCACAGCCGCTATCATGTCCGGTACCGGTAATTTTTATAATGTGACGATCGATCCTGCAGCAGTTTTAACCCTGGCTAATGGCAGTTATATGCGAGTTGGCGGTGAAATCAACAATGATGGAACCTGGCAAACCACTTTGTTCTCAAATACGGTTGAATATACCGGCATAGACCAGATAGTGGAAATGCCAAACGGCGCCTCACCGGGATACAACAACCTGGTTCTCAGCGGTAGCGGCGCAGTAACCATGCCGTCTGAGGCATTAAATGTTCTGGGTCAATTTTTACTACCTGGAACGGTCTCTGTGCCTTTGAACGGCGCGCTGGTGGTCAATGGGGACTTCAATATAGGATTCGGTTCAACTCTGGATACAGCCAGCTACGCAGTGACCCTGAACGGCAACTTTTATAAAAACGGAAATTTCCTGGCCAATGCCTCACCTGTAACAATCGGCGGCACAGCCATACAAAGCATAGATGGTTTCAACACCACCGGCATCCTGTCGGTGACCAAGACCGGCGGAACAGCCACGTTCACTGGCAGGATCAACAGCGGCGCGTTGACCATCAATGGAGCTGGTGGGACACTCAACCTTGGCAGCGGATTGACCCATACGGTAAAAGGGATGACCCTGAGCGGCGGAACCCTGAACGGGGATTCAAGTACGCTGGTTGTCGGAGGCAACTGGGTTAACAACAGTACGTTTATTGCTGGCACCGGGACAGTTGACCTGAACGGTACCACAGCCATGACCATAGGCGGCGCTGTAAACACCAGTTTCAACAATCTCACCATAAACAACACGGTAAATTTGAACACCAGCACAGCGGTTAACGGTATTCTAACCCTGAATATAGGCTCTTTTAATGTGGGCGCATATACCCTTACGTTAAACGGCCCGGCAATCGCCGGCTCGCCGGTCAATCTATCCACCACATCCTCTTCAAACCTGATTTTCGGAGGTAATTCAGCGGATGTGAAACTGCCGGGGAGCGTCACTGCACTCAACAACCTGACAATAAACAATCCCTGTGGATTGATCCTGAACAGCAGCCCTACCATCAGCGGCACACTTAGCTTAACCAGCGGGCATATCGTCACAGGATCCAACACTCTTATTTTGGCTGCCGCCGGTTCAATATCCGGCGGAAACAGCTCCAGTTATGTAAAAGGTAATTTGCGGAAAGCTTTTAATAAGGGCAGCGGCCAGTCTTTTACCTTTCCTGTGGGTGACGCCGCGGCTTACACCCCTGTCAACATGTCATCTTTAAACGTGAGTACTGCCGGTTATCTGACATTAAACACCACCGGCGGAGACCATCCCAACCTCGCCACCTCAGGAATCGATCCCAACCGGAGCATTAACCGCTACTGGACCCTGATACCGGGAGGAGGGCTGACCGCAGTCTATAATGCCGCCTTTAATTATCCGGGCAGTGACCTGGATATTGAAGCTGACGCACCCACCTTCGTGGTATTGCGCTACAGTTCAGGTTCCTGGACAACCTCAACCGTTAGCGGCACACCAACCACCGCCTCAACCACCATCAGCAGTGAAACCGGGTTCGGTGATTTCTCCATCGGCAACCCGCACAGTCCTTCCACCATCAGCTCGGTTGCTCTATATCAGGCCGATCATGTTACCAGTGTTTCGGCGATGTCTCCTCAAATTGAGTATGCCGTTAAAGTGACGGTAAACCACCCCAATACCCTGGCCATATTGAATTCGGTAAGGGTCACCATTTTCTATGATTCTGACGGCATATACTCCGCGGGTGATGTCCCAACCTCTGGCAATTCGCAGACGTCAGCAGTACTGACCTGCATGGTTGGCGGCACGCCGTCATGGAACATAGACCCCGGCGCCAACACCACCTGGAGTATAATCACCGCCAACTGCGTACAACCTGCTCTGGCTAATACCACCGGTGATTTCTGGTTCCATTTCAAGCCAGGTAAAGTAGCTACAGCCACCACCGGCAACGCCAGGTGGCATATTTACTCCAGAGCCATCAGTCCCGGCGGATCTGCCGTTAACTACCAGGACAACCGGACCATGAATTGGTACGGCGAGATAACCGTTAATACCCCCAGTATTGATTTCGGCACTGTAGCCATGGGTTCTGATTTCAGCGCCAATCCGCAGACAGGGATATCGGTCACTTATATTTGTAACAGCAGCTACAAACAGCAGATTAAAGCCAGCAGCCCCTGGAGCAGCAGCGGATATATAGTGACGCTAAATAGCGACGGCATTCCAGGGGAGCGTGAATTTTCACTCAAAGCAGATGATACGTTCTTGCTTGAGAGTTCGGTCATTGTGGGCACGGATTACTTGAATATCGGTACAGGGTCCCAGACCGGCGAAAGCGGGCGTACTCAGGAGACCAATACCCTGTGGCTAAAACTGGGGGCTTCCGGCATACCGGCAGTTCTTTACAGCGGTACAATTTATTATGCTATGACACAGTGATTTTAATAAGGAGGTGAGATGGCATAAAAAAGATGATTGAATCAACCACGGCGGATTTTCAAAAAGTAATATATTTTTAAGGAGTTGTAAAATGCGTAAAATTATTTACATCCTGGTAGTTCTGGCATTGGTACTGGTTTTAGTTCCATCCACATCTGTCTGGGCTGGTGAATCCGGCAGTTCACAGGGTTCCTTTGCAGTTGGAGGTGTAGCACCCAATGTAACCGCCCTCGAAGTCTACTCAGATGCTGCCTGTACCTTGATAGCCGAGGCATTAACTCCTCAGGTTACCTATTATGTCAAAGCCACCATCTCTGATTCCAACACATTGAACGATATCAAACAGGTAACCATCAAGTTTTTTTATGATATAGGAGCAACCCATCCCGACGAGGCTTCCATTACTTCCGGGCATGAGCAGACAAAAGCCATATTTACCTGGACAAAAATAGGGAACGTATGGGCGGTTGATGCCGGCAGCGGGGCAAGCTGGGCGGTCATCTCCGGTTCCTCCGTGACACCTGTGATGAACAATTCGACCGGTGACTGGATATTTGCCATCAAAATCGGCAAGACCGCTACAGAATCCTTATCACCTAACGTCTGGGACCTGCATGCCCGTGCTACGGACCATGCCGGCCTTACAGCAGGTTATTACAAGTGGGGCAAAACAGTGCTATGGTATGGAGAAGTCCAGATTAACACTCCCAATGTGAATTTCGGTAACGTTGCCCTGGGCAGCGGTTTTGCGGCTGATGTCAACAAGGTTACCGGCTTTTCCGCCACTTTTGTTACCAACGGCGATTACGCCAACAACGTGAAATCCTCCCCTACTTGGACAGGTAGCGCAAACATCGCTGTGTTGGATCCAAACGGTAACTGCACAAATGCCGGTGAGTTTGCTATCAAGGGCTATCCCCAGGACATTTTTGGCCAGGCTTATCTTCTCAACTCTACCGGAGTCAATTGCCGGGATGGCTCGCAGACCTTTGAAACAGGGGAAAGTATCACCACCGGGACTTTCTGGCTAAAAATTGCCACAGTATTCCCTGTTGATGTTTATAACGGTACACTTACATTCACTATTGTAAATCGATAAAAATAAAAGGCAAATTAATGTGAAGACATCATTTTTCAGCATGCTGATAAGAAGAGCCATATGGAAACTTACTGTAGTAATAATTGCTACGTCATGCGTTTTTTACTCCATACCTTTAAACGCAGAAGGTGGTATTGCCATGTCAGGCAGTTTCTATCAGCAGGCCTTCTCAATTCCGCAGGGCTCATCAATAAGCGGCCCGGATGTGTACGTGGTAGTTTTTAATAACAGCGGCGAACAGGTAAAAATCAGAATGACCGGCCAGACTCCACCGGGGGTGCGCCTGGTATTATCGCAAAGTGAATTTACACTGCCGGCTTCCGGGCAGATGCGGATCCAGGTTGGTGTTGAAGTGAGTTTGGAGGCGGTACCGGGGGAATATGAGATTTTCGTTATTGCTGAACCCTATAAGGACAATGTCTCAGGGATTCAACTGACAGGCGCTGCCAGCCAGAAAGCCGCACTATCGATAGTAGGTGAATCTGGTACAGTATCCGTGCAAGCCACCAGCCCTGACGGACAGCCCATCACAGCCATGCTCCGGCTTTTCAGGAACGTTTCAGGGCAGAATTTTGAGGTGTCCTACAGCGAAACTGGTTCTCTGACGTCTAAGCTGGCGCCTGGAAGTTTCACTGCCATCAGTTACATAGGCGGAGAGAAACTAGCCGAAGAGAAATTTACCCTTCAGGCCAACGAAAACAAAATCATCAGATTATCAGGGGCTACAGTGTACTTCGAGGGCTTCGGCATTGTACCGAATTACCAGAAACAGAGCGGTGAACTGTCCTTTGTACAAATGGTGTACACAGTTAGAAATCTATACCAGCGCCTGGAAAAAGGAGAGGTTATCCTTGAGGTAAGCCGAGATGATAATCCGCTGGAAGATATTTCTCTGGTAATACTCAGCCCGCTGGAAATTGGCAGGGCAGGATTGAATTACAACTATATCCCGGCCGGGGGCTGGACACCGGGCAAGTATGGCTTTAAGCTCCATTTAAAACTGGATGATAAACCTTATACCTCCAGCCAGGTAGAGCATTTTATGGTGGCTGCTGGAGGTGAACCGGGAGGAATAAAACCCGTAGTTATTGGAGTAATTGCCGCCGTAGTAATAATAGCAGCAGGCGCAGTCTGGTGGTTCACCAGAAATAAAAAAAGAGCATAATGAATGAATAAGGTAAAGCTGACCGCAATTGTTGGCTGCCTCATACTGGGGACAATGATTATGTTTTCACTGCCCGCGTCCGTGGCTGCCAACAGTCATATCACGGCCAGCTTTACCGTGCAATTGACGATCTCAAAACTGGCCGCCTCGGTGGTCAGCGCTCAGAGCGTGATCTTCTCATGGGAGACCAATGGCGAAGCCACTTCACAGGTATTCTGGGACCAGCAATCTCATGACAACCTCTCTGAATATTCCTTCTCATCCGGACTTATTTCACCACCTGCAACCCGGCACAGCGTGCAAATTTACTCCTTATCGCCATCCACTCTTTATCATTACAGAGTAAAATCAGTGGCCACAGTCGGCATTAATGAGTTCACAGCCGTATCGGAAAACCGGTTTTTTCAAACAGGCGCACCTTCAGTTGATGGATATGGAGGCTGGAGCCCTGATCTCAATCAAACAGTAGCTCTTAACGGGCTTTCCACTACCCATGCTCTGATCCTGAATGCCGCTGGAATAGTACAGACCGGAACCCACCTGATTACATCTGACGGAAATATACAAATGGAAATACCAGCCGGGACCAGGATCCTTTCTGCCCAGGCCCAACCTCCAAATTCATTAACAGCCAGTAGAGCCGCTGAGACTTTGCCCGTCTCCCGGGATAAAATCCTGCAAAGATACAATCTCAGTCCCGAAAGTATAATCTTTACTCCTTCTATTAAGATGACTATGAAATACGATCCAGCGGCTTTACCCCTGGGAACCACGCAAAGCTCGCTTTATATTGCTTACTGGGATGGTTCACAGTGGCAGGCGCTACAATCCACGGTAGATATGCAGGCCAGGACGGTTTCAGCCATGCTTTCCCGCCTGGCTCCTCTGGCCCTTTTTAGCATGATGCCGGCACCTGTATCAAGTCCAGCGCCCCTGCCTTCACCTTCACCAGCGCCAACTACTGTTGTACCTGAGCCGCAACTCACACCATCTCAGACATCAGCACCTGTTACTGCCACCCCGGCTGTGACAACCACCACCATACCGGCTTCACTTTCGCCGGTCCCGTCAACGACTATTACGGCAACCACATCCGTGACCCCTGTTTCGGAACCAGGCCCGGCTGTGATAAAATCATGGTGGATCGCAGGCTGTAGCGCAGCTACAGCCGTACTGATAATATTAACGGGCTGGTTGCTGGCCATGCGCCGCAGGAGAAGATAGAAGCCCGGCAGCAGGACAGTAAAGAGTAATAACAAGCCGTTCAAACCGATTCCAACAGTTTTTTCTATTGGCATATATACAGTCAAATCGGTTATAATAACTTCCACAGTAAAAAATACTCTAAAAACCAGGGAGGAAACCATGACAAATTCTAAGCCCGTAAACTGGCAAACCATGATGGCTCAAGGCGCTCCGGCATTATCCAGGCAAGTAGCAGATATCCAGCAGGCTATTATGAGCGAAGGCGCACTATCGGTCAAAACCAAGACCTTGATGATGATGCTCTGCGATTCTTTATTAGGTCATTCCGAAGGGGTAACCAACCTGGCCAAACGCGCCCGGTCTTTAGGCGCCAGCGAAGCTGAAATCAGTGAGACCTTAGCTGTAGCCTTCCTGATGGGAGGACTGCCGGCCGTGGTTATCGGAGCTAATGCCTTCCGGGATTAAACAGGCCTACTTTCACACCGCGAATAGCCTTAATAAGGGTTAATTAAATATTTTTAATCATGGCTGACATCTTGCCTAACCCAGGACATGCAATAAAAAGGGTATCAGCACCAGGCTGAAAATGGTGGTGAACAGCACCACGCTGGCTACCAGTTCAGGTTCACTTTTATATTTAGCTGCAATCAGGTAGGTATTGACTGCTGACGGCATGGAGGACATCAATACCACCACTGATCTGAGCATGCCGGTCATACCGAAAAGATACACTGCCAGAAAACCCAGTGCTAAACCTCCGCCAATTCTAATCAATGAGGCAAGAAAAGTAGAGGAAAAGGAAGTAATCTTGACCTTAGCCAGGCTGTAACCCAGAGTTAAGACTACTACAGGTGTAACCATGCTGCCGATGAAATCCAGTGGTTTGATGATCAACGATGGGACGCTGATATGAAAAAAGTTGAGCAGCAGGGCAAAAACAGCCGCATAGAGGGTAGGTACCCTGAGCATGGTTTTGAGGTTTTGCTGCCAGCCTTTGCCGGCAGCAATAAATATGCCCGCTGAATAAATCATGATCACATTGGGAATATAATAAAGGGTCGCAGCAAAGAGCCCGGTGGAGCCGTAAGCCAGGCTGATTATAGGGAAAGGGATATTGACGGTGTTCGGCAGTGAAATGGGCAGGTAAAGCCCCGAGTGCCGCTGTTTCATGATCCTGAAAATCAGCCAGGCTACGGTAGCACAGCCGAAACTAACCATCAGGGCGGTTACCCAAACCTTTAAAGCATCCAGGAAGACAATTTCCCTGCTTAAAATGGAGACGAAAGCCAGAGCCGGCAGGCCTATATAGAAAACAACATCTACCACTCCAGCCATGTCTATTTTTATTATTTTGCCTATGATGTAACCGATCAATATGGTGATAAAGGTAGGCAAAATAACATTCAGTATTTCAGTATAAGGCATAATCTGTTTTATATTACACCAGGCAGCCAAACCTGTCATCCCGGGTGATCAAATCCTGCAGAAAAACTCTTTGACTCCAAGAAGAGGAGGTGAAATAATTATGGGCATTTAAAATGGTTTGATGCGATTGTCAGATTAGTGGGTAATTACTACTTATTCCGAATACAAATACTTCAGGAGGCAAGCGTCATGGAATACCGTCAACTCGGTAATTCTGATCTCAAAGTCCCCGTCATTGGCCTGGGCAGCGATACTTTCGGCAGGGATATTGATGAAAAAACTACAGCTCAAATTATTGATTTTGCTTTAAGCCTGGGAGTAAACTATATCGATACCGCAGATGTTTACGGCTGGGGAGGCTGGGCTGAACGGTATACAGGACTGGCGGTCAGGGGCCGGCGTTCCAGATTCATTATCGCCACGAAATTCGGAGTCAGGGTTTCTGAAGATCTACCTCAAGGTACCTCCCAGGAAGGTCTGGGCTCACGTAAATATATTATGCAGGCGGTAGAAGCCAGTCTCAAACGGCTAAATACCGATTATATAGACCTGTACCAGTTTCATATGCCGGATCCCGCCACACCAGTAGAAGAAACGCTTAGAGCCTTAGACGATCTGGTGCGGTCCGGTAAAGTGCGCCATATTGGTTGTTCTAATTTTTCGGCCTGGGAGCTGTGCGAAGCCTTATGGATTTCCAGAGCAGCCGGACTGAAATCCTTCGTCTCCATTCAACCCAGATACAATCTTCTGGACCGTCATATAGAAGAAGAATTAGTGCCCTGCTGTCAGGCCTATAACATAGGAATAATTCCCTGGTATCCCCTGGCTGGAGGCTTTTTAACTGGAAAATACCGCCGTGGCGCAGCTATTCCTGAGGGCACGCGGTTCAGCAGCAATCCTGCCATGTACGGCAAAATACTAAATGACGAAAACTTTGATTTGCTGGATAAACTGGAAGCTTTCGCCATAGAAAGGGGCCATACCATGGCTGAACTGGCCATCGCCTGGTTGAGTTCACATCCGTGGGTCAGTACTGTTATAGCCGGAGTAACCAGAACCGCGCAGCTCTCTGCTAATGTAACAGCAGCAAGCTGGAAGCTTACTGAGGAAGAAATAACCCAAATAGACCAGGCTACGGGTTACAAGATGTATTCCCTCTTCCAGATAGGGCCCCGAAAATATCACCTGCCGCCGGGATATCTGAGCGAAAGTTAAAACATAAGATAAGGGGAGCTTCCGGCTCCCCTATTTAATGTTTTCTTAATATTTATTTAGCCAGTAAAGCATCTATTTTGGACTGGTTAAAACCTACCACCACTTCATCACCCACCACGATGACCGGCACTCCCATCTGTCCTGATTTTTGAATCATTTCCTGTGCTTTTTCTCTGTCATTGGCCACATCGAATACAGTGAAGTTTACCTTTTTTCTTGAAAGATACTCTTTTGCCCTGTAACACCAGGGACACGCTTGAGTGGAATATAATATCACTGTCTTTTCTGTCATGGATAACTCCTTTAGAAAATTTAGACCCACAATTTCAGTCTATATCAAAATCAATAAGTTTAACCGGCTCCCCGGTAAAAAAATCAAACGAATTGCGAATTATTTTTATGTTAAATACCCGATAAACGGGAAAACATTTTTCTCAAATAATCTCAATATAAGGATAGTTATATTATACAAAAGGTGCTATTCTTATCAAGTGGCAACTGACAACCGCGGCCGGTTTGTAATACAGGCCTGTGTCATCCTGGTTCGCATCTGCGTCGGCCTTATCTGGGCTTCAGCCGGGCCCCTGTTACCATATATAATGCAGGAATACAGCATAGGGCGGGGTAGTGCTGGCTGGTTTGCCTCAGCAGCGCCTATAGCGGTGGCAATTGTGGCTTTACCTCTGGGCATCATTGGAGCCAGGTACAGCCTGAAAAAGGTATTTGCCGTGGGAGCCGTATTACAGGCTGCCGGTATCCTGGCGCCTTTCTGCGGCACTTATTTGCCGCTGGTCATGACCAGGGTCTTTTTTGCGATAGGGACAGCCATAACCGTGCCTCTGGCCACCGCCATTGCCGCAGAATGGTTCAGTTCCCGAGAGCTGCCCCTGGTAAACGGCATCACTGTAGGTTTTGTCTCTCTGGGAAATACCTTCGCTTATATGGCTACTGTTCCCATTGCTACGGTCCTGGCCTGGAAAGCTCCCATGACGTTTTACGGCGCCTTTGCTTTGACCTGTGCCGTATCCTGGATAATATTCGGTAAAGAGCGCAGGAGGACAGAAACAGCAGACCAGATACCAAAACTGCCAAAAGCGCCCGTAGTCCACCTGTTAGGCATCAGAGAAGCCCTTACGCAAAAATACACCATTGTGCTGGCTCTGGCGGTTATGGGCGGCTGGACTCTTTCCAACGCCATGGGGTCCTGGCTTCCAACATATTACCATGAAGTATTTGGGATGAGCTTACAAAAAGCCAGCTCCATTACCGCCATCATTACTGTGATGGGCATTATAGCTTCCGTTATCGGTGGATTCTTACCCTTACGCCTGGGGCGGCGCAAACCCTTCCTTATTATTCCGGGCTTCTTGATGGGACTGACGGCTATGTGCAGCATCATGTTCAATAATTCAACTGTTATTTTTCTGTGCATCGCCCTTTACGGTCTCTCCGGCAACCTGCAAAACGCGGTTATTTACACGTTGCCCATGGAACTGCCTGATATTTCGCACCGCACCGGGGCAGTGGTGTTTTCATTAATGCTGGCTGGCGGTAACTTCGGTAACTTTATGGGACCCCTTATCGTGGGTTATTTGGCCGATGTAACCGGCTCATATTTACCCGGCTTCAGTATCTGTGCTTTCATGTCGCTGGGTTTGCTGGCAGCAGGCATAATCCTACCTGAAACCGGCCCAGCCGCCAGCAAACCCAGCATTAGCCGGACAGGTTCGGCCTCAATCAACTAATTGAATTTTTTTGTATTCTCAAACTGGCCTTCATTCCCCAACAAACCGGTGTTGACTTTAATATATCATCCATGATATAAATAAGGCATATCAACCGGGCTTCCTGGTATTCAGGGAACCAATTTCTCCTTCATCTGGACTAATCGATTTATATTTTTGCTTCTGATTAAGGCGCCGGTAAAATCGGGCTGTAACGTCACTCAAAATACGGAGGTTAAGGGAAAAATGGAGAATTTTCATGAACTATTATTAAACCACCACCAGTACGCCAGAGACTGGAAAAAGAGAACAGGCCGGAAAGTGCTGGGTTATTACGAGCCCTATATGCCTGAGGAAGTGGCCTATGCAGCCGGTTTTTTGCCGGTGCGCCTGTTAAGCGAACATGAAGCGGATGATATCACTGACCGCTATATGTACGGTCAATGCGCCTGTTCCAGAGACCTCCTGAACCTGTTTGCGAAAGGCCGCTTTGATTACCTGGACGGCCATGTGTACGCAGAAGCCTGCCAGTGGATGCGAGGAGCCTTCCAGACCTGTTCTGAACTCCTGCCGCTGGGATCCTACCACCACTACGTTTATACCCCCGATTATACTGACGGTCCCCGTTCCAAGACCCTCATGCGGTCGGAAGTTGAAGCGTTTAAGAAGTCCCTGGAAAAATGGACGGGAACCCTTATTACAGATAAAGCGCTGGACCATGCCATTGAGGTGTACAATACTAATCGCCGTCTTTTAAGGCAGGTATATGAAATGAGGCGGCTGGAAGACCCGGTGATCACCGGCACTGAAGCCATGGAAATGGTGCTTACCAGCCAGGTCATGGACAAAGAGGAGCATAACCGCCTGCTGGAAGATGCCTTGAAGGAATTAAGGGCCAGAAAAAGCTCCCGAAAAGAAGGAGTACGCCTGATGGTCCTGGGTAGTCCGGCTTCTGATGCTGAGCTGGAGAGATTGATAGAATCCCTGGGCGCCACCGTTGTAATAGATGAGTTTTGTACGGGCAGCAGCTATTTCTGGAATGAAGTAATCCCGCTGGAAGACCGTCTGATGGCCATTTCGCTGCGCTATCTGGGCAAACCCCACTGCGCTTTAAAAGATAATAACTGGCGCCGGCGTCCGGCCCATATTCATCAGCTTTTAGAAGATTTCAATGCCAAGGGCGTAGTTATCTCCAAAGAGATCTATTGTCATCCGCACGGCACGGATAATCCGGAACTATGGAAGCAATTCAGGGAACACTATGTTCCCTTCCACTACCTGGAACGGGATACCACCAAACCCGGACGTGAAATAGAGGTACGGTTGGAAGCTTTTATTAATATGATTAGAGCCACTCCGGTTTTACAGTGGAAATATCAGTAACATCAGCCGCTATCAGTTAATTCAAATCAGGAGTAACGGATATGAAGGGACAAAGATGGGAAACAAGGCCTATTCAATGCTGGGCTAAAGCCAAAGAGATGCGGGCCAGGTTTGAACAAGATGTCAGGAATACAGCTAACCAAAAAATGTTACTGGCGCAGGGAGGTCTGTGGGCTATCTGGACTTTCGCTTTCCCTGCTATCAGGTCAGTAGAAGACAATCCCCTGGGCGCCATGATGGCCTTTCAAAGTGATAAATTCTCCAGGGAGTGCCGCGCAGCCTGTGAAATAGCCGGATGGGGACGTGAAATCTGCGGTTATCAACTCAACTGCTGGGGTGCGCAATATTTAGACAAGCAAATTGACGGCAGCAAATTCCCGCTGCGGGACCTGGTAATCCCCATGCCTGATCCCTGCGACCAGCATACCAAACGCGGACAGTTGCCCATGGACACCTCCAATATCCCGCGCTGGCAGAGTGACTGGCCGATTTACACCGGCCCTGAAGATCCGGTCAGGGACCGTGCTTTTATTGAGAACCGGGTTAATGTAGTCCTGGATATGATTGAAGATTGTGAAAGGGTTACAGGTCAAAAGTGTGATGATGAATTATTGATCGAGACCATGAAAAATATGTGGACATACAATTCATATCACCGTGATATTTGCTGCATGATCCAGAACATCCCTGCTCCCTTAAGCCAGAAAGACCTTTATTCTTTTTATACCCTGGGCGGACTGACTTTAACTGACCCCGAGGAAACAAAAAACCTATGGAAAGAATTCAAGGATGAGGTACAGTGGCGCGTGGACAACAAGATCGCTGCGGTGGGTACGGAAAGGTACCGCTGGATGGAAACACATCCGCCGCCATGGCATTATTTGAGATATTACCGTTATATGGAAAAATATGGTGCCGTTTGCATCGGTTCCCAGTATACCCATGGGGGCGGTTACGAGTGGAAACCTGACGGAACCTGGGGTAGGACCAAAACCCCCATGGAAATGGGAATGCCGCTCAAAACCAGAGAGGACGCCATTCGTGCTTTCTATACCGCCGCTCGGGGTGGAGGCATGAAAGTGGATGAGATTCTTAATCCACGCGCCCTTCCTGATATGGCCAGAGCCTTCAAAGTAAATGGGGCAATTTTACCGCTCTGGCGCGGAGGAGTCGGCTGTACCTACCTGAGAAAGGAACAGGGGAGGCTCTTAAGCGCTGCTGGGGTGCGCGTTATGCATTATGAGGGTTCTCAGCCCGGCGACCGGACCGACCTTGATGAAGGACGATTGCTGGACCAACTGGATATCTGGATGGAAAGCCAGGGTTTACAAAAGCTGGAAGAATAAAGGAGGTTGAGATGATAACCGCAGGTATAGATGTAGGTATTGAGAATATTAAAGCGGTAATATTGAAAGACAACCAGGTGATAGCCAGAGGTACAGCCATATCAGGCGGGGCTGGGCGGGGCAGCGCGGCCGGGGAGGTCTGGAAAGATATACTCAATAAAGCCGGTATAAACGCCGAAGAGGTCGTAACAATTACAGCTACCGGTCAGGGCAAATATGATGTGAAATTCGCCGGTGGCAATATTGTGGAACCGGTTGCAGATGCGCTGGCGGCGCATTTCCTTTACCCGGCAGCAAAAACGGTAGTTGACATCGGCGCAGACCAGGTCCGAGTAGTTACCTTCGATACCGCAGGCAAAATAGAAGAGGTGGTTCTTAATCAGAAATGTGCCGCAGGAATTGGCATTTTTCTTAAATCGATTGCCCGAAGGCTGGGCATGTCGCTTGAAGAGATGAGTCACATATCCGGAGTTGCCTCACCCGGCCTGAATGTCAATGATTGTTGCACGGTATTTGCCGAACTGGATGCCATAGCTCTGAATATCGAGAATACCCCCAGGGCGGACATTGTTCAGGCGGTCTATGAAGCGCTCGCAGCCCGTATTAACGGTGTACTTAATGATAAAATAATTCCTGCAAAAAATACCACTGTTCTTATCGGGGGCGTGGCCAGGAATCAGAGTTTGATTAATGCCCTGAAAAAACGCTCAGGCATTGATTTTCTTATCCCAGCATATCCGGAGTATGGCTGCGCTCTGGGTGCAGCACTCAGTGGAATATAAGGAGTAAAAAGATGACTCAAGAGTACTGGAAATGGCCGGAATCCAGATGGACATCTGAGGATATTGATTGGAAGAAAGCCGGGAAAATATCCGCCGGGATCGATGTTGGCGCCGTAAGTTCTCAGGCAGTAGTAATGTGTGACGGCAAGGTCTATTGTTACGCCAACCGGCGCACCAGCCCCGATATTCGCGAAACCGCCAGCCAGGTTTTAAAATGGGCGCTGGAAGGCACCGGAATGGCACAAAAAGACATAGGCCAGATTGTAGCCACAGGCTATGGTGGCAAAAGCGTTAATCTGGCGCATAAAACAGAGAATGAGATAGAATGCCAGGCCAAAGCCGCTCGTTTTGTCTTCGGCCCACAGGTAAATACAGTATTCGATATGGGAGGCCAGACCTGTAAGGCCATCAAACTTTTTGATAGAGGTACTATCCGCGATTTTGCCGTTAACGATAAATGTGCGGTAAGCATGGGCTGGGGTATTGAATTACTGGCTGACCTCATACAGGTACCCATAACTGAGATAGGCGAGAGATCTCTCACCGTAAAACAGGATCCCGAACCGGTCAGTACCACCTGCTACGTGTACGCCAATACTGAAGCCATGGGCATGCTGCGAACAGGTTTCCAGGAGAATGATGTTCTGGCAGCCTACTTGTTTGCTATAGTCTGGCGGATGTACGCCCTTATCGGGAGAATAAAACCAGAGGGCAATATTGCCTTCACCGGAGGCCTAGCTAAAAACCCCGGTATAGTAAAACGTCTGGAAAGAGAAATGAAGATCACGGCGCTTAGTTCGCCGTATGATCCTCAAATAACCGGAGCTATTGGGGCAGCCCTTTTTGCTAACTGATTTTTTAATTGTTTAAAAAAAGTGAAAGACCTTCTTGAGATTGGAGGTTTTTCACTTTTTTATTAGTTAACAACACTGCTGGCTGATATAATATCTTCAGGGGGTGCATGATGAACGACTTACCGGTTAAGACTATCCAGGAAGCGGCACGTGAGACAGCCGTATGCTATGAGGCGGACGTGGTAGTAGTAGGCGGAGGTCCCGGAGGGCATTCAGCCGCCGTAGCCGCAGCGCGCAACGGCGCACGGACAGTCCTGGTGGAACGCTACGGGCACCTGGGCGGCATGGCTACCGGCGGTCTGGTTATCCAGATCCTTTTAATGAGCGACGGCACTAATGAGCAGCAGATTGCCGGTCTCTGCCAGGAATGGATCGACCGGCTGGATAAAGTAGGCGGCGTCCTGTATCCCTGTAAAGAGGAGCTGGGCTCCAGTGAAAAAAGCGTCATTGAACGCTGGAAACACGTGCTATTTGTAGTGGTGGGCGGCAAGGTCAGATTAACTGCCACCATGGATCCTGAGCTGTTAAAATGTATCCTGAATGATATGGTGGAAGAAGCAGGGGTCAAGCTTTACCTGGATTCCTGGGGAACTCAGGCCATCGTAGAAAACGGAGCCGTCAAAGGAATCATTTTCGAAAGCAAGTCAGGCCGGCAGGCCATCCTGGGCAAAGTGATCATCGATGGGACCGGGGACGGCGATATCATGGCTGCAGCCGGGGTTGAGTTTGAAGATATTTTCGATCCCCGCCTGAGGGCGGCCAACATGGCCCTGGTCTGGCGTTTCGGCAACGTAGACTTTGCACGCTTTTGTACTTACCAGGACCGCAACCGGCATGAATATAACGAATTGATGGGAGAACTGCGTAAATCGCTGGGCGGCATTTATGTTTTACCCATAGCCAGTAACCGTCCGGATGTGGTCTGGTTCAATAACCGGATACCGGGCCTGAGCACTACCAATGTAGAGCACCTCACGCGTGTTGAAGTGGATATGCGCAAGGTCATGAGGATTACCCATGATTTCTTCCGGCAGCGCATACCCGGTTTCGAAAAATCATTCATCATGGATACAGCTTCGCAGGTGGGGACACGCGGCGGGCGGCGCATGGTGGGAGAGTATGTCTATAGTGAGCAGGATATGGTCTGCGGCTTTATTCATCCTGATACTATCGCAGTATTCCCTTCTACTAAAGGCGCTCCGGCTGCTGACCCGCCCAGCGGAGAAAGCCGGCGCGGTTATATACCTTACCGTTCACTTTTACCGCGAAAATTAGATGGTTTGCTGGTGGCCTGCCGGGCTTTTTCCTCGGATATGTACGCCAACGATACCTTTAACTGGATCCCTCACTGCATAGCCTTCGGCGAAGCAGCAGGTACAGCCGCCGCCATAGCGGTAAAAGAAGGGATACAGCCAAGAAATGTAAATTACGGTAAGCTCCAGGAACGTCTCTTATGCCAGGGAGTATTGCTGCCTGGCGTCAAGAGAGTTCCGCCTGAATCTTCAAGCACAGGCTAATATCACGCGTTTTACCAGGGTTCTGGCAATCTGTATCTTATAGGCATTATTGTTTACCGGCAGGGCATCGCCAACGATTTTGGCCGCAGCCGCCTCAGCCGTGTCTTCGTTAATTTGTTTCCCCTTAAGGTACTCCTCTGCCTTTATAACGCGGTAAGGTAGATTATAGACCGCATTCAAACAGATCCTGGCTGATTTTATATAACCGTTTTCACTGGTGATTGAGGCCGCGCAGTTTACTACCGGAAAATCTATAGACTTTCTCAATGCAAATTTAATAAATTTAAATTTTGTTCCCTCTTCTGGTTCAGGAATTACAATTTCAGAAACTATTTCGGCTTCACCCAGTACAGTAGTTTTATCCCCGTTAACTGTAAAAAAGTTATCGGCCTGAATTGTCCTTTGCGTGGTTTTAATAACCGCATTCAGGGCAATCAGGGCTGGAGCAATATCGGATGAATTCACTGCCACGCAACCGCAATTCAAACAGCGATCAGCTTCAGTTTTAATATCTTTTTCTCCCACTTCGCCTGTATCTTCTACCTTAAGCTCACCGATCCTGGCTGAAACTGACAATTCAGGAGGTTTGACGCGGGTAGATTTTTTCAAAGAATAGCTGTTGAACCTGTCCGGAGGTAAATAACCGCTGGTTTCAGGCATACTATTGGATCCGAGCATGCCTTCTCTGGCGAATTTCAAGCTTTCGGTAAACCCGCTTCTGCTGCCCCTAAGAAAAATGTCTATAGCCTCAGCAGCTTGACGTCCGGCTGTGATAGCTTCTACTACAGTGGAGCTTCCCGTTACAAAATCCCCACCCGCAAATAGATTGCCTCCCAGTAAATAACCGTTATTTCCTTTTCTTAATTTTTCGAATTCATTGCGAAATCCCCCGGGAATTATGGAAATATCCGGACCTTCACCCAGTGCTTTAAATACAGCATCAAACTCAACCGTAAATTCAGAACCTTCCACCGGTAAGGGCCGGGGGCGGCCTGACTCATCGGGAGGCCCCAGTTTCATCCTGGTGCATTTCAAAGCTGTCAGGTTTCCCTTCTTATATACTTCGATAGGAACAGTCAGGAATTCAAAGGGGATATTTTCTTCCATAGCCTTCTCAACTTCTTCCTTAAGAGCCGGCATTTCGTTTTTGCTGCGCCTGTAGAACACTACCGGTTCAGCTCCTATTCTGAGGAGAGTACGGGCCACGTCGATGGCTACATTTCCTCCTCCGATCACCGCTACTTTCTTCCCCGGGATATCCCGGCGACCTCTATTGATATTGGTTAAAAACTCAAGGCCGGAGAGCATGAACTCATCACCTTTAATGCCTGAAGGTCTTTCCTGCCAGGCTCCGCAAGCTACAAAAGCAGCGTCAAAATCTTTACAGATGTCCTCCAAGGGGATATCTGTACCCACCTTGACGCCGGTCTTAATGCGTATTCCCACTTTCTGATAAGCTTCAACCTGCTGCTTTACCACTTCTTTTGGCAACCTGTAAGGAGGAATGCCATATTCCAGAAGACCTCCCGGCATTTCACGGCTTTCAAAAACAATAACCGTGTGCCCTGAGTTGTTGAGGTAAAAGGCAGCAGACAGTCCCGCCGGTCCGGACCCTATGACTGCCACCTTTTTTTGCGTACGGGGAGATGATGGTGAATAAGCTAATTCAGGAATCTCCAGTAAAAAGTCTCCAATAAATCGCTCTATACAACGGATGGACACAGGTTCATCCAGTATTTGACGATTACACTGGGCCTCACAGAAATGCGGGCATACCCTTCCGGTAATCGCAGGCATGGGATTGGATTTAAGCAGCGTCCTAGCTGCATTCTGGTAGCTCCTGTCCCTGATTTGACTGATGTAGTCAGGAATTGCCACGCCAGCCGGACACTTAACTGAGCAGGGCGTAGTCTGTACCCTGTTGCTGCCGAAGATTGAATGATACCTGCCATCACCAATTGCGGCATAACAGGCTGCGCCGCCTTTACGCAAACAGTAAAAACGGTTATCAGGGACCCAGTAATACCAGCAGCGGTTACTCTGGCAGATATTACCGCCTATGGTCCCCATTTCGCGGATATGAGGTGATCCTGTTTTAGCTGATGCCTCAGCCAGCACTCCATATTTCTTTTTAACCAGTCTATCTCTGGCAATATCGTCCAGCCGGGTCAGAGCACCTATATGTATGGAGCCGCCTTCTTCCCGGATATAATCCAGGCCGGAGATGCTCTTTAGATTTACCAGAACTTCAGGATAATCAGGTAAAATATTATCCTGCATTTGACCTAAAAGATCCGTACCCCCGGCGATAATCCGCCCTTTTTTACCGCAGGTATTCAGCATAGAGGCAGCTTCCTCAATGGATCTGGGTCTTAAATATTTAAATTTCTTCATGATTTCTGATCTCCAAATAAGGTTATTCAGCTATCAGCTTAAACTTTCCCCAGCGCCCGGAGGACTTTGTCCGGAGTGGTGGGAAACCCCTCTACCCAGCAGCCTGTAGCATTAAAGATAGCAGGTCCGATAAGGGCAGGGACTACAGTGGCGATATCTTCACCAATGCCCACCAAACCATATGGTCCATAGCCCATGCCGGTTTCTACCAGTATGGTATCAATAGGTCCAACATCCAAAAGGCTGGGAACTTTATAATTTAAAAGATTGCCGTTTAACATTACCCCGGTGTTAGGATCATGGACCACCTCTTCACTTCGGCCTCTGCCCACCGCCATATAGGAACCCCCATATTGCTGGGCTTCACAACCCTCCCAGCTTATAACCTTGCCAACATCATTAACGTTAACAATACGCTTGATGTCAACTTCACCCGTCTCAGTATCCACTTCCACTTCCATAAAATGGGCCTGCCGGCAAAAGCGTAAACGAATTCCTATATAGGTACCGCGTTGCACCTGCCAGGAATATTCAAAAAGCGGAGGAGTCATGCGCAAAGGATAATTAACCCCTTCCTTACCGGCCCAAACAGGTTCTCCGTGTACAGAAGTAAGAGGCCCCTGAGCCCCTGACGGACCCACAAACTCAGCCAGTGTCATTCTGTGGTCAGGGTTGGCTTTCTCAAAAATAATGCTGTTTTGCATGTCCAGGTCTTCAGGCTTTTTTCCCGGGAAAGCAGGCGGAAAGCTGTTCAACTGGGTAGCGCCGCGGGGACTCACAGCCGCCTCCAGTATCTTTCTCTTTAAAAGCCGGGCGCAGTTACGGACTGCATAGCCATTGACAGACATATTGGTTGAGGTATCCGGAGTCATGGTAAAGAACCCGGCATCCATTTGCTGTTTAAAACGGATATCTTCAACTTTCATACCGAGTTCATCAGCCGCAATCTGGCAATAAGCTGTCTCAGCGTTCAATCCGGCATCACAGCGGCAACCCAGGATGGTGGCTGTGCCGTCGTTACGTTCAATATAAATAGCGACTTCGCCTGAGCCGCCGGAATCGTCCCATTCATGCGTCCAGACAAAACCCAGACCGTGCATCTTGCCGTTAGGCAGTCTTCTGGTTCCCGGCAAATGCC
Source organism: uncultured Dehalococcoidales bacterium (assembly GCA_964386535.1). Taxonomy (GTDB): domain Bacteria; phylum Chloroflexota; class Dehalococcoidia; order Dehalococcoidales; family UBA3254; genus CAYLRY01. Next base: position 52,251 of record CAYLRY010000015.1, read on the forward strand.
ACTTCCGGTCCCAGTCAATAGCAGACTTGCCTTTCTCAACACACTCTTTAAGGCTATCTCTGACCGCGAACCCAGCTTCAGCTTTGCGCTTATTCAGCCAGTGAATATCATGGCCTTCTGCTCCGTCGTTCTTTAAAGCCACCTCAACCGGGTCCAGTCCCAGTTCGCCGGCCACATGGTTAAAAACCAGATTTAAACTGTGGCAGTTGGAGTTTTGCTCGCAGCGCGTGGCTGCTGTGGGGCCTTTATTAACCTGTACCGATTGCGTCTCACCATAAATGTGGGGAATACGGGTGTTATCGATAAAATGCTTGACCAGTCCGAAGACAGGCAGTACCTGGTTGGTTACCACTGCCCTGGCTTTAACCGCCGTGATGGTACCATCCAGCTTGGCGCCCACTTTATAATAATAAACACCTTCATCCATCTCACCGCCAAAAAAATCTTCACGGCGGTTAAAAGTCCATTTAACAGGCCTACCAGTCCTTTTGGCCACTATGGCGGCACAATAATGACCGCCAAGGTTCCAGGCCATTTGACTCCAACCGCCAAAACTGGCACCCTGATAAAGACAATGGATATCAATTTTATTCATGGGGATGCCGAACCATGAAGCAATTGCCCGTTTACATATGTGCGGTCGCTGTTGCTTGACCCAGACCTCCGGATATTTACCGTTCCATTTGAATACACCACAGGGGACCTCCGGTCCGATCCAGGTGTTCAAACCCTGCGTGAACTTAAATTCGATAATTTTGTCCGCAGCAGCAAATCCCTGTTCTACATCACCGAGTTTTTCCACATAAAGACATTGATCATCAGTATTCCTGTCTGGGAAAGATTCAGGATTGGTCAAGGGAGCTCCCGGCTGTAAAGCTAATTCTGGATCCAGGATAAACGCACGTTCTTTCCATTGCACCTCTATCAACTCCAGTGCCAGTTCGGCTTTCTCCTCAGTATCCGCCACTACGAAAGCCCCCACTTCCTGACCCTGGAAATGCGCTATTCTGGGAAGTACCGGAACCGGAGAAGGATCATGCCCGCTTAAATCAGCCACTGGCGGGAGTTCAGGATCATCGTACCGTAAAACTGCCCAAATTCCGGGTAATTTTTCTGCCCGGCTGGTATCCATATGCGTAATTTCAGCATGGGGATACGGCGAAGTTAAAAAACGGCCGTATAGCATACCCGGAAGCTGTACATCAATGGTATAGGTAGCTGAACCGCTGGCTTTTTCATATCCGTCCAGGCGGTATACTCCCCTTTTACCTATATTTTCAAATTTAGATAAAGAATATTTATCAGCTCTACGATTATCAAAAAGCTCAAGTATCCTTGATTTTTCTTCATCGACCATGATAATTAACCTCCGCGTAACTGTTTGGCTGCTTCCAGCACAGCCTTGATATGCTGGGGATAAGTTCCGCAACGGCAAAGATTACCAGCCAGAGCCTCTTTGATTTCATCCTCCGTGGGATCAGGGTTTGTATCCAGCAAAGCCTTGGCAGTAACAATAAAGCCGGGGGTGCAAAAACCGCACTGCATGCAATGGTATTTCACATATGCCTCAATAAGGGGGTGGTTGGATCTGGCGATGCCCTCAATAGTTTCAATACTTTTCCCGTCACAATCAACCGCCAGAGTCATGCAGGATAAGATCGATCTTTTATCCATGATCACTGCACAAGCCCCGCAAGCCCCCTGACCGCAGAACTCCTTGGTCCCGGTGAGTCCGATCACGTTCCTTAAAACATAAGACAGTGTCCAGTTTGACTGTACGTTTAAACGATATTGTTCTCCATTAACATCCAGATGTATGACTTCTTCAGAGACGATTTCACTCTTTTCTGCTTGCAGCATGCTCGATGAACCCCCTTGAGATAATTAAAAATGAGGAATATTCCGAATGGATACTGATATTTAACTTATATAAATATGCTCTGAATGTCAAATCCAATGGCAGTGAGATATTTTGCACGGTTTGGTAATGTGGTAAATGACCTTAAATCATCTTTTCGTTTTTGATTTCTAGAGCCTCCTGAATTCTTTTAGAAATAATTGCACTGCTCTTTTTCATTTCATCTAATATTTCAGAAATTCTGGGTTTTATGCGTTCTTGCGGACCCAGAACTGTTAAAGCTGCCGGAACGATATAATCAGTAATTGCAGTACTGATACTTACACCTCCGGGTATTCTTTCACTAAAACTGACGGCATAACCCTGTTTTTTAATTCTTTTAACCTGCACTAATAACTCATCTGCATGAACTACGGTATTTTCTGTAAAAGGTACAAAATTCATGTGTTTAAAAACCACCTTCAAATCCGCATTATTTAATTGCGAAAGTAAAACCTTGGCTGTGGCTCCTGCGTGTAAATGTTCAGTTACACAAATTTCTTCTACTATGCGTAAAGGATGTTTACTTGGAATTGCGCTTAATACGATTATATTCAATCCACTTAAAATATCGAGGTGTATGGTATCTTGAGTTAGATCGCTTAGACGTTTCATTTCCCCAAAGGCACATTTGGTTAAATATGCATGAGTAACCTGTGGTTTAGACACAAAATTTATAAATAATGTGCCTAATAAATACTGGCGATTAATCAGGTCATGATGAACAAGATGAGATTCTTCCAATACCTTAAGAATACGGTGTACAGTGGCTTTACTTAAGTTACACATCTTTGCTATATCGGTTATTGAAGTTGCTCCTTCTCCGATACTGGTCAGTATCTTAACTACTCGAAAAATTGACTTGCCGGATAATGAATTTTTATTCGTCAAAGAAATACTCCAACTCTAATAAT
>CAYLRY010000016.1:0-54219 GCA_964386535.1 uncultured Dehalococcoidales bacterium
CTGTATTCGTCCCTCTCCCTGAGTTAAACTGTATTCCATTTTTATTCCGGAAAATTATTTATTGATATCCTCGCCTTCATCTGTACAGCCGGACCACCTCTGAAAGAGGTTATGCTTGATTTTGAACAGATCCAGCATTTTACCTACAGTATGGTCAATAATTTCCTGTATGGTCTGCGGTTTATGGTAAAAAGCCGGAACCGGAGGCATAATTATAGCCCCCATTTCAGTTAACTTCTCCATATTTCTCAGATGGCCAAGGTGTAAGGGGGTTTCCCGGACCAGCAGTAAAAGCTTCTGGCGCTCTTTAAGGGTGACATCACCGGTGCGGATTATCAAATTATCAGTATAAGAATTGGCCAGAGCAGACATTGTTTTGACCGTACAGGGAGCAATTATCATCCCGTCTCTGAGAAACGAGCCGCTGGATATGCGTGAAGCGACGTCCTTGATATCATAGGTAAAATCTGCCAGCCGGGTTACTTCTTCAATACTGCGGCCGGTTTCATATTTTATGGTAGTTGCTCCGGACTCCGAGATGACCAGATGGGTTTCTATATCTTTAATCCTGGAGAGTACCTCCAGCAGACGTATACCGTAGATTACCCCTGTGGCCCCGGTAATACCAATAATCAAGACCATTAAAACTCTTCCTTTTTATTTATTAGAAAGCTCAACTTCGGTGGCTCCAATATTGCCGTGATACCGGTCTGCCGGCCTGAATGATTTGACCAGCGGATGACCTGATAAATAACGTCCGACTTCCTGGCGCAACACCCCGGAGCCTTTACCGTGAATAATACGGACATGAAATATTCCCGCCCGGTACATATCATGTAAAAATTCATCGATCCTGGGTATTGCTTCGTCAACCGTTAACCGGTGCAGGTCAAGTTCAGTTCCCATTTCAACCCCTTATTATCCTGAAAGAGATTGATATTATCTTACCATTGATTACATTGAAAGTCATCCGGGAGTCATTTGCTTTTGACCGCGCTCTGAAATAGTTGTTAAAATTATGCCTGTGAACATCCGTCCGGAAATTGAAAAACTCATCTTTGCGGTACAAAACGATACGGTTCACGGAGCCGGTGAACTGGCTAGAAAATCAGTCAGTATCCTTGAAATGGCTGCCAGGCAGTCTTTTTGTTCGAGTGTTGAGCAGCTAAAAACTGAACAGAGGGAAATCGCTCAAAGATTAATGGCTTCACGTCCTTCAATGGCCTCTGTTTATAATATGATAAACCGGTTGCTCCTGGCGATGGATCAATTTCAGAAACAGGATATAGAAGCTCTGAGAAATGAAATCATCAATTGCGTTGAAGTCCTGAAAAATAATTCAGATCAGGCTGTAAGGCAGATAGCCCGGAAAGCTGCCGGCCTGATGGCTCAAGACAGGGTAATTTTCACACATAGTTACAGTTCTACGGTTGAATTAGCCCTTAAACTGGTCTTAGAAAACTCAACAGCCCAAATAATTGTAACACGGTCAGGCGCAGGGCGCATTGGAGAGAAAATGATCCGGAATCTGAGCAGCTATCCTTGCAGCCTGATGTATATTGATGACACCGCCATGGGTTATTATGTTTCAAAGGCCCAAAAAGTGGTAGTGGGAGCTGATCGTATCTGCGCTGACGGTGCGCTGGTCAACGGCGCCGGTACTTATTTACTGGCACTGGCAGCCTGTAGAGCAGGCGTACCCTTTTATGTTCTATGCGAAACACTCAAGTTTGATACCCGTGTATCCAGCGTAGATGTTTATCTGGAGGAGAAAGATCCTGCTGAGTTAACAGGTACAGGTGTTTTACCTGGAAAAGTTGAGGTAAAAAATCTCTATTTTGATATTACCCCGCTTGACTTGATTACAGGTTTTATTACTGAATGCGGACTCATACCTCAAAAAGAAATCCTGGCATACCTTAAAAAATAGACTTCTGGTAATGCTCCGTGCAGCTCTGGAATTAATCCGCGGCTATTTTTTCAGGTGACTTTTTCCAATGCCTCTTTCAATTTGGGAACAGTCTCGTAGAGATCTATTTCTGAAGGGTATATCCATTTAAATTCCAAATGTTCCCAGTCTATTTTGATTTTTTCCGGGTTGATTACCTGGAATAAATAAGGATGTACAACCCAGTTCACCTTTAAATTCTCATCTGGTACTTCAAGAGGATCTCCCTTTCTGACGAACAACAAATCGGTTTCCTTCAGACCGGCTTCTTCCTTAATTTCAATTAGCGATTGCTCATCCGGCGTTTTTTCGATAAATCCGCTGATAGCTGCCCATTTCCCCTGATAAGTTCCCACTTTACTGCTGCGCCTGAGTATTAAGATCCTCCGGTGAGATTCCAGAAAACAGGTTACAACATGCCTGGTCTGCATTGCTAGCCCCGCCTTCTATTTCATACTGATCTGCAAGAGGTATTCTTTTACCCATGCCAGAGCCGCTTCAGCAGCCTGTTCCTTGTTTGCTTCACGAGTGCCTTGGAAGATGTGTTTCCGGCTGAAAGTGCCGTTTTTATGTGAAAGCCCGATATAAAAAAGACCAACTGGCTTGTCATTTGTAGCTCCCGTGGGTCCGGCGATACCTGTATCTGCTACACAGATATCTACTCCCAGTACGAGCCTGCCGCCTTCAGCCATTTCCTGTGCCACCTGAGAGCTTACCGCTCCATATTCTTTAAGCGTCTTTTCCTTTACGGCAACCAGTTTCATTTTAATGTAATTGCTATAAGTAGTGATGGAACCCTGGTAGTAGTCCGAACTACCGGAAACATTGGTAATCAAATGCGAAATAAGCCCGCCGGTGGCTGATTCCACAGCACCCAATGTTAACTGGCGCTCTTTTAATAATTCACCTATTTCATGTGCTATATTAGACATTTTTAAATAAACTCTTCCATCAAAGAAAAGATGATCTCAGGGTCAAGCCTCTGTGCGCCTTTCAACAGCTTATTCTTAATCTGCTCCACCAGATCACAACGCTGTTCATCCTGCATATCGTTTAAGTTTTTATATACCCCAACCCTTCTGCCAACCATGAAATTGGCTTTATCACGTTCCGTCAAAGCCTCAAATTTTGCCAGGATTTTCAAAAGTCTTTCTTTATCACCGGGTAATTTACCCTGGAGTTCGGGCAACAGGTTAGAAATATGATCGCTGATATATTGTGAACTGGTATTAAGGTTTTGTATTAGTATTCCCTGTTCTTTAATAATCTCCTCATCTGAAGCACGTTTGAATCTCCCACTGATTATTTCAATATAAAGAGGAACTTTATTATTTATTATTAAAGTCCGTGGGCGGATAAAATCAGGATTAATTTCGTTCAATACCTTTGCCGTATGGCGAGCATGCAGCTCAGATAAATTTTTACCTCCCAATCCCAGTATGATATATTCACTTAGTGAAATACCGGATTCAACAATTTTGCGTCCGCCTTTGATGTGTTGATCGGCTGTTTCTCCTTTATTCATATATTCCAGGATCCGATCATAACCGGACTCCAATCCAATGTGTAACCGGGTCAATCCCGCTTGCCTGAGTTCCATGAGTTCAGATGGTTTTTTCCTGGCAACAGTTTGGGCTCTGGCATAGCCGGTTACCTGCTTGACTCTGGGAAAAGTTGCTTTTAAGTAAGTAATCACGTCAGCCAGGTCTTCAGTCTTTAAGATCAGACAATTGGCGTCCTGTAAAAAGACATTTTCGCCGCCTCCATAAAGCCATAACGCAACATTTCTGAAAGATTCATTGGGGGGATCTTTGAGGACAAGGTTCACCACCTTTTGCATGCCCCCTGAAGTGCCGGATTTGTATGTAATTTCCAGGATTTTGTCCCTCATTATTTTGGCGGTGGCGATATCTTTCTTTATTTCTTCTACGGTGCGTATTTCAAAGGGTTTATCTTTATAGGCAATACAAAATCTACATTTATTCCAGGGACAATTGCGCGTAACGCGAATTAACAAAGAGTTAGACTCACTGGGAGGCCTGACCGGTCCAATCTCAAAAGAATACGCCATATAGTCCGCCTTCAAGAATAAACCTTAAATTTGATTATATGATAGTGGCTGGATAAAATAAAGGGGATTTCAATTATCTTAAGGCAGGTATCTTTGTTTGAACAGCAGCGCTTCCAACTCTTTAAGATTATCTGTAAAAGTAATTGCGAATGCCTCCAGGAATGAAATCCTGGGGTTTGTTAATGGAACCTGGCGGTTAAGGATTGCCGCTCCACCTGAGAAAGGTAAGGCAAATAAAGAACTGATTGAGTTCTTGAGTAACCAACTGAAGATTGGAAAAGATGCAGTGCATATTATAAAGGGGCATACCAGCCATAATAAAATCATTGGTATAACCGGAATCACTCAGGAGGAGCTGATCTTAAAATTATCACCCCATAAGATTTAAACCCCTTATTTTTCTGTTTTTACCCTGATGTCTATCCCGTCAGTAATAAATTCTATGGTGCCATTCTTGTCCGTACGGTAGATTCGTCCTGATAGGCCAAGACAGTTTTGCAGCCGGGACAGCACCTTCTGGTCAGGGTGATTATACAGGTTATCTGCTCCAACAGAGATACAGGCTATTTGAGGATGGACGGCTGATAAAAAATTTATAGACGTGGATGTGGATGACCCGTGATGCGCAACTTTTAAGACTGTAGCATTCAAATCAGCACGCCTGTTGATTAGACTATCCTCAGTTTTTATGCCTGTATCCGCCATAAAGAGAAAGGACACTTCCCGTATCGTAAGCTTAATCACTAAACCGTTATCATCAAAATCGGTTTCCTTTTGATTGACGGTCAAATCAGGAGGACTTAAAATCTTTAAGCTGGTTTCAGGCGCCAGGTTGATGTTCTGACCGGCAATGGCAGCAGTACATTTTATGTTTTGTGTTAAGATCTGGTTTTGCCATTCTTTGAAAACGGGTAATTCCGAAATAAGGTTTGGCGCCAGCACCTGGTTAACGTGGTATCGATGAAGTACCTCGACCAGACCGGTTAAATGATCCGTGTGAGGGTGTGTTAAAACTAACAGATCTATGGTTCTGTCCCAGAAAGGCATTTTTTCACTTAATTCCTGGCAAATTATATGAGGACTGGGACCACCATCTATTAGAATATCCTGACTTCCATACTGTATCAAAATTGCGTCTCCTTCTTTTACATCCAGGATACTGATATGCCAGCTTGAATCAGGCATCGTAGCAGCGGTAACAGAGGTCATCAGCGCTATAGCTAATAGAGGCGTAATCACCAATTTTTTTGGAATCTTAGAATAGCAGCTTAAAGTACGGCTGGCCGTGGATTTAACTGATTTTAAAAAGACTATGAATTGATGCGCCAGTATCCGTACCTTAGCTGTCCATGACACAATTATTGTCAGTATTACATAAAGAGACCAGACAAACCCTTTGGAAATCTGTCCTATATTTAGGTAAGCCAGAGGAATGCTGGCAAAAAAATTAACCGAAACCAGCATATAAGAAAGACAGAACCAGGAAGTCCAGCCTATTATCTGCGCAGCGGGCCCAGAGATAAGGCCGGCAATTGCTGTTATGATGCCGGTGACGATAATAGCTGGAAGGGCCGGCGCAACCGCTAGAGTAGCCAGTGGACTGATCAAAGATACAGTGTGAAAATAATAAGCTATTAAAGGCCAGACCGCCAATAAAGCGGCAATCGTAATACACAAACTGTCAATTATGATCATTATTGGACGAAAGGCGAAACTTTCGGAACTCATCACTGCGGATATGCGCTCCAGCGACCAGTTTTGTAAATGAGGCGCAATTAATATCAGACCCAGAATAGCTACGAAACTGAATTGAAATGACACGCTCCACAGAATTTGAGGATTCACTCCTACCATCACTGCTGCGCTGAAAGCGAGTGCCGGTAAGGCGCTTTTTTGTCTTCCCAGTAATTCCGCAATTAAAAACATGGTGGCCATGATGGCTGCCCTGATAACCGGAGCCTGCATGCCGGTTAGCAGCGCATAAAGCCAGACTATGAAAAGTGAAACCCATATGTAAATAGAATATCTGCGTCCCCAAATCCAGATCCCCAGGGATATAAATATACCGGCGATAATGCTCAGGTTGATTCCTGAAATAGCCAGCAGGTGAGAAGTGCCGGTTATGGATAAACTGGTCTTTAAAGACTCCGGTATAGTGCTTTTCATACCCAGAACAATACCCTTACTCAAAGAAGCCTGGGGTTCAGGAAGCGCTCTGGACAAGGACCTGGAAAGAGCTTCTCTTAAAGAGTATACCCAGCTTAACGGAGTGATTCCGCTCCCGGGCTCTAACACTTTTATTTCCGGATACAAAACGGTCGCCTGGATGCCCCTCTGGGCCAGATAAGCCTGATAATCAAAATTATCCAGTTTACCCGGTTCCTGTAGTTTGCCCTTCAGCCATATCAGATCACCATATTGATATCCCGGATAACGGGGAACGAATAACAGTACCACACCCTGACATTTTTGCCATGCTCCATCATAGTAATACTCTCCTATGTCTAATTCTATTTGGGTAGTATTATCTCGAACATCGGGCGGAGCACTTATAGTTCCTTTTAATTCAATAGTCCCCTTTTCAATAAGATAGGAGATGTCATTATCTAAAGTATTACCGGTAGAGCAATAATATGCTGCCCCGAAAAAAGCGGCGAGGCAAATGGCGCCTATAATAAGCTTCGTTCGGTGTTTTTTTATGATAAATACAAGAGATAAAGGCAGGAGTCCGCTCAACACCAACCATGCCGGCAAAGAAAATATTGAGCCTAAAAAAATCCCGAATACCCAGGCTGCGCTAATGGAAATGAGTCTCATGAAGTTTCAATCCGCTCTCAGTCTGATAATGATATGAAGGACTTTATTTTCTCAAAAGTGTTCTGGCTGATTCCCGGCACCCGGGTTATCTCGTTGATGTTATGAAAAAAACCATTTTGCTGTCTATAATCGACAATGGCTTGTGCTTTAGTGTTGCCGATATCAGGCAGCGCTTCCAATAGCCAGACATCAGCCCGGTTAATATCTATTTTCTGAGCTTCCTGGCGTTCTTCCTTGTATGGAATATAAAGACGGATTTGAGTCAGATCAGCTTCATTTGTAGCCCCACCTGATGCCTGGATAATGTCAACAAAGCCATCATTTTCTCTTAATGGATACAATCCCGGATTGGCGATGGCACCCTCCACGTAAATCTCCCCACTGAGTTTGATTGTCTCAGGAGGCATGATTACTAAGGGCTGCCCTCTTTCCCGGTTTATCCAAATCGATAGGCTGCTGGCAATTATAATAAGGATTAAAACCCCGGTAGCCGCCAACCAGAACCAGGTGAATTTATCGGTAGACATAAAAGCCTCCCAGTTAAGATTAATAGGCAACCAGGATGGCAGTGATAATACTGAGATAAAAAATTAAAGAGGTAAAATTTCAGGTGCGCTTAAAAAGCTAACCGCCTCTTAAAACTGTCTTTAGTTGTTCTTCAACATCACTTGTAGTTAAGGCGATAATCTGATCCCCGCTCTGTAACTCAATCTCTGGTGAAGCCAGAAGAGGTTTTTGATCTCTGCGCATTATCAGAGTTAATATACTTCCTGCCGGCAGATTGATTTCTTTTATCTTTTTCCCAATACTTCTAGAATCTGCCGGGATTTTTATTTCAACCAGTTCCATGCCACGATCCCTGAAAGTCAGTAGATGAGTAAGAATATGCGTGGGAACCTCTTGTTGTATATATTCCATTATTACATTGGTGCTATTGACTGTGACATCAATCCCTAGCTTACGAAAAAGAATATCATTTTTGGGATTTGAACTGCGGGCAATAGTCCTTGGTACTTTAAATTTATATTTGGCCACCTGGCAGGCAACCAGATTATCTTCATCGTCACCTGTGACCGCAATCAGCATGTCTGCCCTGCCTGTACCGGCATCTGCCTGTACTGCTGCCTCACATCCATCACCGTGCAAACATATACTCCCCAGCTCATTGGAAATGAATTCTATCCGGCTTCTGTCTTTTTCAATGATCAGCACTTCATGCCCCTCGCTTATCAGGGCCTTTGCCAGATGATATCCAACTTTACCACCACCGATGACAATGATATACATAGTTAACCTTTTTGACCTTTGCCCAGTAAATTATCTTTAAGCAGTTGTGCAAAAATAGTTGTGGGACTGAATGCCTCCAATCCTAAATTATTATAAAGTTCACGCCTTAAAGGGTCATAAATTCTGAGAACTACTTTTGGTACTTTAAAAATGTGTTTGGCTATTTGAGCTGCTAATACATTGCGATTATCTCCCTGAGTAACTGCTACAAAGGCGCTGGCATTTTCTATGCCAGCTGTTCTTAATGTGGCATCGTCGGTCCCATCTCCCACTAAAGCTGTGCCTTTAAAATCTGCCGGTAGGCGACGGAAACTATATTCATTTAAATCTAGAATGGTAACCTGGTGTCCTTCAGCATCCAGCATAGTAGCCAGCAAAGCGCCGGTCCTACCGCACCCCATAATGACTATTTTCATGTTTTAGTCCATTTATCCGTTATGTTGTGAAAAAAGCATGACCTGGCAGGGAGCATTTTTTAAAATGTACGGAATAATATTTCCCAGGCTGAATTGTCCGAATCTAAGCTTATATCTGACACCCATTAATATTAAGTCTATTTTTCTTTCAACAGCTTCATCAATAATGGTAGGGGCAACTTCTCTGGATTGGAGTAAATCCGTTTCTATTACCTGGTCTTCTTCTTCAGCTATCTTTTCTGCTCTATCCAACAATTCTTCGGCACGTCTGGTTTCTGATTCAATTTCAGCTTCTAAAGGTAAGGAACGTTTGATAGTGATTACGTACATGACATAAATTTTACTTTTATCTTTCCTGGCGATCCAACAAGCCATGCGCATGGTTTCATCATCAGCTTCAGTACCTGTTAGAGGTACCAGTATGCGCCGGAAAATTAATTTCTTTTTAGAATCAATCATACGAATAATAAAACATTATAGTCTGTATGTCATAATGAATTCAACAAAGATGCTGCTCTGATCATATATTGCCTATTTATTAGCAATTTCTTTACGGAGGTAGGCACAGTATATCACCAGGCCCAGAACCATCCAGGTTAGTCCCACCCAGCGGCTGAAAGGCTGAGAAATAATAATGATTATCCAAATAATCAATGTAATAAATAATCCTAAGATCGCTGTGATGGGCAACTGGTAATCCATGATCCTGAGATTCCATTTGAGCTTGAAAGGTCGAAATTGGTCCGGTTTTCTGATACGGAGGCTTATTATTGAAGCATGAGAGAACATAAAAGCCAGCAAAGAACCAAAAGCATAAAGGGCTCCAATATTTTCAAAAATAGCAGGTGAAAAGAAGCCGGGCACTAAAATGAGCATGCCGGTAGCTCCGTATAAAAGGATGGCAATATAGGGGGTATGGAAAATTCGGTGTACTTGGCTGAATGCTTTCGGAGCCAGTCCTCTTTGACCCAGTGAATAAGATAAGCGTGAGATCCCTATTATTCCGGCGTTGGTAGCTATTAATAAGATAGTTCCAGCCAGAATGCCGATAAGGGGTTTCAAGATTTCTGCCAGCCAGTGAATGGGAATATTAGCGGCAATACCCGCAATAGGATCGCGAGCCCATTCATTGCCCAGTTGTTGTGGAGTTATAGCTAAAAATGATACCAGAGAAATCCCAGCAAAAATGGCTAAAACAGCAAATATCATTAGAATTATGGCTCTGGGTACTCGTTTTTCTGGAAGTCTGGTTTCTTCAGCCATTTGCGAAGCGGTTTCAATCCCCGTATAAGCAATAGAAGCCATGGCTATTCCTAAAATCAGGTTATTGGTTGACGGCCAATTATCCACGATACGGCTAACCAGTAAGGGTGGATTGTGTAAAATAATAAAGCCAATGAGTATGAGTGTTATCTGTGTTGCAATGTCAAGGACCGCTACTGCAATATTGATTATTGAAGTCTCTCGAACACCGATAATATTCACCAGTATAAGCAGGAATAAGATCCCCATTGATACGGCAGTGCTGATGACGTTTGAATCTTTAAGTGGTTCCCAAAATAACCCTAAATAAGGCGGAATAGTAAAAGCGGAGATTGATATAGTAGCAATATAGCTCAGTAACAGCGCCCAACCGGCTATAAAACCGGCCCCCCGGTTAAACGCATTGAGTGCAAAACTGGCAGAACCGCCTGCTTCCGGAAACATGGCAGTCCCTTCCGCATAAGTTAAAGCGGTAAAAACAAATAATATGCCGGCGATTCCAAGAGCAACAGGTGTGGCGCCAACGGCTACCAGCGCCACGATACCCAGTGCATAATAAATAGATGAACCTACGTTCCCATATCCGGCGCTGAATACGGCGGCTACACCGAGCACCCTTCTCAAACGGTAGCTTCGGATGCGGCGCGGGTGAATGATTCGATCACCGGGCTTATGTTTCCAACCTGAATCAATCATTGAAAAATATCAAAATTAACCCTGATATTCAGCCGCAGTATTCTAAGCCCTTTATTAATTAATGTCAATCTAAAAAAAGCGCAATAATCATTTCAAGCGGTTCTGTGCTATTTCCTGAGGAATCTATCTATATCCGCAGCCGCCCTGCGTCCAGCTCCCATTGCGCTGATCACCGTAGCTGACCCTGTAACAATATCTCCTCCAGCCCAAACCTTCTCTTTCAGAGTAATTCCATTTTGTTCATTGGCAATTACCGTACCATGTTTGGATACAGGTAAATCCTGTGTAGTAGCAGCAATCAGCGGATTGGGTGTCGTTCCGACAGCTACAACAACCACATCCACTTCTAACAAAAATTCAGAACCGGGTTTAATGATAGGACGGCGGCGACCGCTTTCATCAGGCTCTCCCAGTGTCACGGTTAAACATTCTATACTTTTAACCCAACCTCTTTCATCCCCGATGAACTGTTTTGGGTAGGTTAATACCTTGAAAATAATCCCTTCTTCTTTGGCATTTTCCATCTCTTCACGTCGGGCGGGCATTTCGTTTTCGGTCCTGCGGTATACGATATATACCCTTTCTGCTCCCATCCGCAGTGCACAGCGAGCAGAATCCATCGCCACATTGCCACCGCCGATAACCGCTACGTTTTTTCCTTTCTTAACTGGAGTATCATATTCGGGGAATTTATAGGCATGCATTAAATTAATTCTAGTCAAATATTCGTTAGAAGAGTATATACCATTCAAATTCTCTCCGGGAATATTCATGAAAGTTGGGAGTCCAGCTCCAGTACCTAAAAAAACAGCTTGGTAACCATTATTTAACAGATCATCCACGGTTTTTAGCTTTCCTATTAAAGAATCCAGCTTTATCTCAACGCCCAGAGAAGTTATATATTCCACCTCACTGCGGACGATCTTTTTGGGTAACCTGAATTCAGGTATGCCGTACATTAAAACGCCTCCGGCTACATGTAATGCTTCAAAAATAGTTACCTGATGACCCATTTTAGCCAGATCAGCAGCAGCAGCCAGACCGGCGGGGCCGGAACCTACTACCGCCACCCGTTTTCCTGTAAAGGCAGGTATTTGGGGGACATTAACTAACTGATTTTTATGCGCAGCCTCCCAATCAGCCACAAACCGTTCAAGTCGCCCGATAGCTATAGGAGCCTCCTGCCTATTTAATGTACAGGTAAATTCACATTGGGATTCCTGGGGACACACGCGGCCGCAAATGCCCGGCAGAGAATTTTTATTTTTTAATATTTTAACAGCTTCCGGCAGATCACCCTGGGAAATAGCTTGGATAAATTCCGGAATATCTACTTCTACCGGACAGCCCAGGGTACAATTTCTTTTTTTGCATTGTATACAACGTCCTGCTTCAGCCTGAGCTTGTTCCAGTGTATATCCTAAAGCCACCTCATCAAAATTATGTGCTCTGATAACGGGATCCTGACGGAGCATCTGTACACGGTTCAAATTGAGTTTCGGCATTATTTTCCCCTTTTTATTGTTGGCATCTGCATTTCCAGTATTCCATTGAAAGCTGCTCTTCTTCAGCATATGCCTTCGATCGAATAGTTAATAAATTCCAATCAACTTGATGTCCATCAAACTCGGGCCCATCCACACAGGCAAAACGTGTAATGCCTCCGATAGATACCCGGCAACAGCCGCACATTCCGGTACCGTCTACCATGATAGGATTTAAGCTTACAATCGTTGATATTCCATAAGGTTGCGTTACAAGAGAACAAAATTTCATCATTACTACCGGTCCGACGGCTATCACTTTATCAACCTTCTCGTCAGATGTCAGTAACTCCTTCAATGGTTCAGTAACCAGACCTTTGCGACCATACGAACCGTCATCGGTTGTTACAATTAGTTGGTCACTAAACTGGCGTAGTCTATCTTCCCAGAATAAAAGGCTTTTATTGCGCGCTCCCATTATAGAGATAACTTTATTGCCGGCTTGTTTTAGACCTCTGGCGATAGGAGTAATGGGAGCTACTCCTACTCCTCCTCCCACACAAACCACAGTTCCAAATACGTTAATGTGAGTAGGCAATCCCAGAGGACCTATGAAGTTCATTATTGTATCTCCGGCGTTTAGACGTGCCAGCCGGCAGGTTGTTGCGCCAACTTCCATAAATATTATGGTGACTGAGCCCTCGTTAGCGTCCCAATCAGCAAAGGTAAGAGGAATACGCTCTCCTTTTTCATCTATTCTTATAATCACAAACTGTCCAGGTTGAATCTTGGCAGCTACTTCAGGAGCGTATATTTTAAAAAGATGTATATTCCTGGTAAGATCTTCACGAGCAAGAATTTTAAACAAAGGCTTTTGCCTCCTCTGATTTTGTTCTCCTTAATTACATAGTTCGCCTTCAGAAATTAATCAGGATTGTTTTTCCCTGGATATGAGGAAAAGTTTTGGATGATCTGGTTGACATAATAGAAAATGTCACATTTTTTTCAGGTATAATTTAGCATGATTATACACCATATCTCAAATACATATAAGGTTAATGCTGAAATTTACCTTTCGTATTGGTAAGTATTGACTATAAATAGTTGCCATATCATGTTTAAAAGGATTAAAATACTAAGAAATTGAGCGTCGATCGGGTTCAAATGAATCACCTAAAACACAAAATCCCGCTTAAACGAACCAAGGTCAAATTAAATACGCTTTTGTGAGGGATATTAATGTCAATCGAACTGGTGCACGTAGGGTTTGATAACTTCCTGGCAGTTAACAGGATTATTGCTATTGCTTCGCCAACTTCTACTAACATAAAACGCGCCATCAAGGAAGCAACAGCAAAGGGTGTACTTATTGACATGACTCATGGACGGAAAACCCGCGCTGCCATATTTACGGATAACGGTCACATCTTTCTGACATCACGGGCGCCTGAAATAATTGCTGGAAGATTACAGGTCAGCCATGTGGGTTCAGTATTGAAGCCAGAACAGGAAGATGAATAGTATTAATTCCACCTGTTATTTACACCAGCCGAGCGCCCTGGTAATTGTAATTTCTGGTCCTTCAGGAGTAGGAAAAGATGCTATTCTAAACCGCTTGAAGGAGCAAAATTATCCCTGTGAATTTATTACTACAATGACCACACGCCAGCAAAGAGCAAACGAAAAAAACAAAGTTGATTATAATTTTGTAACAATTGAAGAATTCAGGGAATTATTGAATAATAAAGGACTTCTGGAATGGGCTCAAGTATATGGGAATCTATATGGCGTTCCCAAACAACCGGTTAAAGACGCTTTGGCTGCTGGCAAAGATGTTATTATTAAAGTAGATGTACAGGGAGCAGCCAGCATCAGGCAAATTATCCCGGAGGCTATTTTCATATTTATCGCTCCACCATCTTTGGAAGAATTATCAAAAAGACTTCTAAGAAGGAGTTCTGAAAACGCTTCTGTTCAATCATCCCGGCTCAAGGCCGCAGAGGAAGAAATGCGGCAATCAAAACAATTTGACTATATAGTTTACAATCAGAATAACAAAATTGAGCACGCTGTAAGACAAATTCAGGCAATTATCACCGCAGAAAAATGCAGGGTAAATCCCAGGAAAATCAACTTGTAACCCGAAAAATATAAATGGCAGAGAATATTACCCCTATCAGGCAACAATACCTCAGAATCAAACGGCAGTATCCACAAGTTATTGTATTTTTCCGGTTGGGTGATTTCTACGAGACTTTTGATGAAGATGCCAGAATCACATCCCGTGAATTGGAAATTGTACTTACTTCACGTGGTATGGGTAAAGGTAATGAAATACCGATGGCTGGCATTCCTTATCATGCAGTAGATAATTACCTGGCCAAACTAATCAATCGAGGCTATAAAGTCGCCATTTGCGAGCAAGTAACCAGACCGGGAGAAACTAAAGGTCTTGTCCAGCGTGAAGTAGTGCGATTAGTCACTCCGGGAACTGTTATCGAGCCAGGATTATTGGACAGTAAAACCAATAATTTTCTGGTTAGTCTGGTTATTGAAGGTGAACAGGCGGGCTTAGCTTATGTTGACATAACTACAGGAGAGTTCGCCGCTACTCAGACGACACTACAGCGAGTTTCCAGTGAGGTAGAAAGACTGCGACCGACGGAAATAATCCTCGCCGAAAGCCAGGATCCCAGTTTGGTAAAATTGTCTGCGCAGGTAACTCGCCTGCCGGACTCTGATTTTGAATTAGAAGGTTCGACTTCGATATTGCTCAAGCACTTTAAAGCAGCCACCCTAGATGGTTACGGATGCAGCCATCTACCACTAGCCATCAGGGCAGCCGGTAGCATACTGAATTATCTTCAGGAAACCCAGAAAGGGTCTCTAGGACTGTTAAACAGATTTTCCACTTATTCTCCGGAATCATACATGGCATTGGATATCCAGACACAGAATAACCTCGAAATGTTTAGGAGCAGCCGTTCCGGAAAAACCGAAGGATCGTTGCTTTCTATAATTGATATGACACGGACACCCATGGGTGCCCGTCAGTTAAGAAAATGGCTGGGTCAACCGTTGTTGGATATTCTTGAAATACAAAACCGCCTTGATGCAGTGGAATGGTTTTTTAGTGAAAATTTGTTACGCCTTCAAATTACTAAACTCCTTACCGGGATTCCGGATATGGAAAGACTTATCAACCGGATTCGCAGCAATATTGCCAGTCCACGTGAAATTATTGCCTTAAAAAAGGGGTTGGAGAATATTCCTCCTCTTAAAGCGTTATTGGATAACAGCCCCTTAGAAGATCTGAAAGAAGGTCTAAAAGAGCATCCGGACATTATTGAATTGATAAACAAGTCACTGGTAGAACAGCCTCCCTCAAGTCTGGATGAAGGTGGAGTGATAAAACCCGGATTCTCACCTGAGCTTGACGAAATACGCGATAAAGCAGCCAATGTCAAAAAATATCTGGTGAATCTGGAACGGCAGGAACGAGAACGCACCGGCATTAAAACCCTTAAAGTGGGCTATAACCGGGTTTTTGGATATTATATCGAAGTTACCAATTCCAGCCTGTCTCTGATCCCCCAGGATTATATTCGTAAACAGACCCTGGTAGGCGGTGAAAGATTTTTTACTCCGGAGTTAAAAGAGTTTGAGTCTCAGATACTTCACGCTCAGGAAAGGATCACTCAACTGGAAGAGGAAATTTTCCACTGGATCAACGGACAACTGGCAGCCGCAGGTGAAAACATCCTGTCATTGACACGCAAGCTGGCCGATATCGATGTGTTTTCCAGCCTGGCAGAGGTAGCCGTGAGGTATAATTATATTCGGCCGGTTTTAAATGAAGGGAGCTTAATCGATATAAAGGAAGGGCGCCACCCGGTAGTCGAACGCAGTCTACCGGAGAATACCTTTATTCCTAATGACACTCATCTTTCCAACCAGGATGCCCAGTTAATAATCCTCACAGGTCCCAATATGTCAGGCAAATCCACTTACCTCAGGCAAGTAGCGTTAATAGTACTGATGGCTCAGATAGGAAGCTTTGTGCCGGCTGCCAGCGCTACTATCGGTTTGGTCGACCGTATATTCACACGTATCGGAGCAGGTGAGGACCTGGCAGCCGGAAAGTCTACCTTTATGGTAGAAATGACGGAGACAGCCAATATTCTGAACAATGCTACCTCACGTTCATTGATAATCCTGGATGAAATAGGAAGGGGCACCAGTACCTATGATGGTCTTTCTATTGCCAGAGCCGTAGCAGAATATATACACAATTACCCCGGACTGGGTGCAAAAACACTCTTCGCTACTCATTACCATGAACTGGTTGAACTGGCGAATTACCTGCCCAGAGCCAGGAATTTCAATGTGGCTGTATCGGAGGAAGGTGGAGAGGTAATTTTTATACGCAAAATAGTTCCCGGTGGAGTAGATAAGAGCTATGGCATCCATGTTGCCAGGCTGGCAGGATTGCCACGATCAGTTATTAACCGGGCACATGAGGTGCTTACTGAACTGGAAAGTTATCATGTTCAATCGCCACCCGGCAAGACCGTTAGGAAAGAACCTAAAAAAATACCACAGATATCCCAGATTTCTTTTTTTACAGAACCTCCCGCGGTCATCAAAGAACTGGCAAACCTGGATATCAACTCACTGACGCCTCTGGAAGCCCTTAACAGGTTGTATGAACTTCAGCAAAAAGCTAAAATAAGTCACTCATAACCCGTGACAACTTACTTACAACTTATCTGTGACAAAAAGTAGGGCTATTATCAGAGCGATCACCCAGATAGCTAAAAGGATAAAAAAACGAAGATTGGTTTTTTTTCGGTTTCTCTGCGTGCCTAAATTTCTGATCTTGACTTGAGATTTTTTTGAAGAAATTATCCCACCGGCCGCAGTCCCGGCAGACGTTTTTTGGAGCTTTTTTTTATTTTGGATTTCTTTCGACATTGTACCAAATTCTCTTCTTGAAATATTACCTATATTATATCATTGTCTTGATGTTTTAATTTTAGGCAATACGTCGGAATTCCAAAGCAAAATTGCTATGTTTGTTGCAGGTGTGGTATATTTTTAATGTGAAAAATGAATTTAAATTAAATATTATTCCTAATGGTAGTGTCACATCCCCGCCTGGTTTTTCTGCTGGAGCAACCTGTGCCAGAATAAAAAAAACTGAAGGTGCACCTGACTTGGCTATATTGTATTCTGAAGTACCCTGCCAGGCCGCAGCCGTTTTTACGACCAATATCATCAAAGCCGCACCCGTATTACTTGACCAGCAAAAGCTACAAAAGAAAGGTCACGCCCAGGTAGTGATTATAAACAGCGGTTGTGCCAACGCCTGTACCGGTAAGCAGGGTATGCAGGATGCAGAAACCACAGCTTATCTGGCTGGAAGAAAGTTTGGCATATCATCAGATAAAGTAATGGTAGCCAGTACCGGGGTGATCGGCGTCAATTTACCAATGGATAAAATTAAAGAGGGTATTGGGCGGATTACTCTTTCCAAAACAGGTGGACATGCTTTAACACAGGCTATTATGACAACAGACACACGGCCAAAAGAAATAGCTATTAAGGTTTTTTGCCATAATCAGGAATTTACTTTTGGCGGTACTGCTAAAGGTGCCGGTATGATTCATCCTAATATGGCCACTATGCTATGTTTTATTACTACAGATGCATCAGTAGAAGGTGAATTTCTTCAAACGGCTTTAAGAAAAGCTGTAGATGAATCTTTTAACATGATTTCTGTAGATGGAGATACCAGCACCAATGACACCGTACTTATATTAGCGAACGGTATGGCCGGTAATCCGGTAATCAGACAGGGGAGCGAATATGTTGAAGCTTTTCAGGAAGCTTTAAACCAGATATGTGTATTCCTGGCCAAAGCTATAGCCGGGGATGGAGAAGGCGCTACCCGTCTTATTGAAGTTAACGTGAACGGGGCAGCCACGTTATCCGATGCCAGACTGGCTGCACGTACTATTTCTAATTCCTATCTGGTTAAGTCTGCTGTACACGGTTGTGATCCAAACTGGGGAAGAATCGCAGCAGCCGCTGGAAGAAGCGGTGCGGTAATGATTGAAGAAAAAACTGATGTTTATATAGGTGATATATGCTTATTTAAATCGGGAAAACCGTTGCCTTTCGACAAAAAACTGGCTTCCGGCCTTTTAAAGTGCGAAAAGGTGTTAATACGCGTTGATCTAAATATCGGTCAACAGTCCGCCACCGCCTGGGGCTGTGATTTGTCTGAAGAATATGTCAAAATTAACAGCGAATATACTACCTAATACAAATTGATTATTAAAGAACGAAAAATCAATTTAACCCATAATAGGATAATTATACTTAAATTATATATTAAATAATATCTTATAGCCTGGATTAAATTGAGTGTTAATCGGTTCGTTCTTAAATGGATGTGCAAAGTAAAGCAGGAAATTATTTTAACGGATCTCAAACAGATGGAAGAAAGAAATTTGTTAGTAGTTAAGATAGGTGGATCAACTTTAGGTCAGCATGACACCACCCTGGAAGATTTAGTAGACCTGCAAAAACATGGCAGGAAAGTAATTATCGTCCACGGTGGTGGTAAAATTATCACTGAGTGGCTGAGCAAACTAGGAGCGGCCACTCAATTTATTCAGGGAGAACGGGTTACTGACCAGCTTGGATTGGAAATAACTACGGCTGTATTATCCGGTGTAGTTAACAAAAACCTGGTCGCTGCAATAAATAATCTAGGTGGACGGGCAGCAGGGATAAGCGGCCCGGATGGATTGCTTCTTCTGGGATATGTTAAATCCCCTGATCTTGGTTATGTGGGAAACATAGCCAAGGTAAATCCAGAACTGATCCAGATATTATTAAATGCCGGATTTATTCCGGTGATTTCATCTATCAGCTTTAACCATGTAAATCAGGCCAACGGCATGCCTTTATTATTGAATGTTAACGCTGATATTGCCGCAGGTGAGATAGCCGCTGCTGTCCCGTGTGAGAAACTGATTTTCTTAACTGATATTATAGGAGTATGTGACAAATCGGGGAACCTGATCCCAAGAATGAATGTAAAGGAAGCAGAGACTGCAATAGCCTCGGGTGTGGCTTCAGGAGGGATGATTCCGAAAATCCGGGCAGGTATCAGGTCATTAGAAACAGCTAAGGAAGCCCGTATCATTGATGGAAGACAGGCCCATGCTTTACGGAAAGAAATAGAAAGCAATGAAAGCGGCACTACCATCTATAAAAATTAATGAGGTAAAAGAAATTGCAGAATCAAAAACTTAGCCAATCACAGGAAATTGCACAAAAATATATGATGAATTTCATCAAGCGTATCCCTGTTACCTTTACCAGGGGTCAGGGACTGCGATTGTGGGATGAAAACGGTAAAGAATATCTGGATTTTGTTGGAGGCTGGGCAGTCGATAGCCTGGGACATTGCCATCCAGTACTTGTCGAGGCTCTGGCGGAACAAGCAAAGACTCTAATTCACGTTTCAAATGCATACTATCATCCTTATCTGGGCAAACTGGCTGAATTGCTGGTAAAAAATAGCTGTTTCAGTAAAGCGTTTTTTTGCAATAGCGGCGCTGAAGCCAATGAAGGGGCCATTAAACTTGCCCGCCGGTGGGGTGCATTAAAATTAAAGGGTGCTTTTGAGACTATTACCACTTATAGTTCTTTTCACGGTAGAACGCTGGCAATGGTGGCTGCTACAGGGCAAAGTAAGATGCAAGGCCCTTATTTGCCCTTAATGGCAGGCTTTGTTAATGTAGAATTTAATAATATTGAGAGCATTAAAAAAGCTACCACAGATAAAACCTGTGCAGTGATGGTGGAGCCTGTTCAGGGTGA
Organism: uncultured Dehalococcoidales bacterium; assembly: GCA_964386535.1. Classification (GTDB taxonomy): domain Bacteria; phylum Chloroflexota; class Dehalococcoidia; order Dehalococcoidales; family UBA3254; genus CAYLRY01. The sequence goes on from CAYLRY010000016.1 coordinate 19,879, forward strand.
GGGCGGAGTAAATATACCTTCCATGGACTACCTTAAACAGTTGCGAGCCTGGTGTAACGAAAAAGGCCTGATGCTGATTTTTGACGAAGTGCAAACGGGGATGGGGCGTTTAGGCAAGCTCTTCGGTTATCAACTATTCGACGTTGAGCCAGATGTTATTACCCTAGCTAAAGGTATTGCCAGTGGTGTCCCTATAGGTGTGGTGCTGGCCAAGGAGACTCACTCTGTATTTGCCCCAGGAGAACACGGCACTACCTTTGGCGGTAATCCGCTGGCTTGTGCTGCGGGATACGCCGTAACCAAATACATTATTGACCATGAGATCCCTGAAAATGCCGGCAATATGGGCCGTTACCTTTTAACCAAGCTGGAAGAATTGAAGAATAAATACAACTGTATTGCTGATGTCCGCGGCAAAGGACTTTTAATAGGAGTTGAATTTAATAAAGACATTGCCGAGGCAGTAATGTATGCCTGTCTGGATAGGGGATTGATAATCAATTTTCTCAAACCTAATTTGCTGCGTGTGATCCCCCCTCTTATCATTACCCGGGCTGAAGTGGATGAGGGTATGCAAATTCTGGACGCGGCTATTGAACAAATTCAAAAATAACCGGATAAAGGATTATTAAGGAGATTTCTAATGACTGAAAAAGTTGTTTTAGCTTATAGCGGCGGTGTAGATACCTCAGTGGCTATCAAATGGGTACCTGAGCACTATAAAATGGAGGTTATTACCCTAACTGTTGACATTGGCAACGTCGCCAATCTGGACGCCATCAAGGACAAGGCTGAAAAGCTGGGAGTAAAAAAGGCTTATGTAATCGATGCCCGGGAAACCTTTATCAGGGATTATTGCTGGCCGGCTCTTCAGGCAGATGCACTGTATGAAGGTGAATATCCCCTGGCTACTGCCCTGGGAAGGCCTTTGATCGCTAAATATATGGCGGAGATCGCTCTGGAAAATGGAGCTTCGGCTGTTTCGCATGGATGTACAGGTAAGGGTAATGACCAGGTCAGACTTGATGTAGGCATCAATACACTGGCTCCAAACCTTAAAATTATTGCTCCAGCCCGGGAATGGGGAATGACCCGTGAAGAAACCATAGCGTACGCACACAAGAATAACATCCCTATACCGGTAACCAAAGAAAGTCCCTACTCTATTGATGAAAATCTGTGGGGAAGAGCCGTAGAATGCGGTATCCTGGAAAATCCCTGGAATGAGCCGCCGGAAGATGCTTTCGTTTGGACCCGATCTCCTGATAAAACTCCGGATAACCCAACCTATATAGAAATTGAATTTGAAAAGGGTATTCCAGTAGCCCTGGATGGGGTAAAAATGGATGGTATTTCTCTGCTTGAGAAATTAAATAAAATAGCCGGTGAGAACGGTGTAGGACGGATAGATCATATTGAAAACCGTCTGGTTGGTATAAAATCAAGAGAAGTTTATGAAGCACCTGCACCAATGGTGTTATTGAAAGCGCATTTGGCTCTGGAGGAGCTGTGTTTAACCAAACAGCAGTTACGCTTTAAACAAAAAGTAGCGGTAGAATATTCTGATTTGATTTATAATGGGCTCTGGTTCAGCGCTATGCACCAGGACCTGGCAGCTTATGTGCAGAGTACTCAACGTTTTGTCAGTGGAACGGTCAGGATGAAGCTGCATAAAGGCACATCCATGGTTGCCGGCCGTAAGTCGCCTTATTCATTATATAGTTTTAACTTGGCGACTTATGATAAAGGTGATATCTTTAATCCAGGTCATTCGGTCGGTTTCATCCAGCTCTGGGGTTTACCCACCAGGACCCAGGCTCAGTTACAGCCATTGAATGAAGTGGACAGTTCGTTAAACAGCATGAAAAATACCAGGAAGACCCAGAATTGAGCTTGATCCGGGGACGGTTTCAAAAAGAAGCCAGTGAGGCAGTTAAGGAATACACTGCCTCACTGCCGTATGACCGGCGTTTATATCACTTTGATATTGCCGGTTCCCTGGCTCATGCTAAAATGCTGGCCAAACAGGGAATTATTACCGAATCAGATGCTGCGTCTATTACCCGGGGTCTACAGGAAATAGAACATGAAATTGAAACAGGGCAATTCGATTTCAAGAACGAACTTGAAGATATTCACATGAGCATAGAAGCTCGCCTGATAGAAAAGATCGGTCAGGCTGGCGCCAGGTTGCATACGGCACGTTCTCGCAACGACCAGATTGCCCTGGATTTAAGGCTTTGTATACGTTCTGCCATTAACGATACCGTGAAGGCAATAAAGGCTCTGCAACACAATCTTTTACAAAAAGCAGAGACCCATTCTCTGACAATGCTCCCCGGATATACCCATCTTCAAAGGGCTCAGCCGGTCTTATTAGCGCATCATTTGCTGGCTTATTTCGAAATGTTTCAGAGAGACTTAGAACGTTTTCTGGACTGTTTAAAAAGGTCTGATATAATGCCTCTGGGAAGCGGAGCTTTGGCTGGCCTGGCATATAATATTGATCGTGAATTTGTAGCTCATGAACTGGGATTTACCCAAATCAGTAAAAACAGCATGGATGCAGTATCTGACCGGGATTTCGTCATTGAATACGAAGCTGCTGCCAGTCTCTGCATGATGCACCTGTCACGGTTGGCCGAGGAGTTTATTTTGTGGTCCTCTTCTGAATTTGGATTTGTGGATCTTGACGATTCTTTTACTACCGGAAGCAGTATTATGCCTCAAAAAAAGAATCCTGACGTAGCAGAACTTACACGTGGAAAAGTAGGGCGAGTGTATGGAAATCTGATATCACTGCTGGTCACTATGAAAGCTCTGCCGTTATCCTATAACAGGGATTTACAGGAGGATAAAGAAGGTTTATTTGACACCATTGATACGCTCTTATCTACTTTAAAAATTTTCGCTGGTATGGTAGAAACCGCCAGTTTTAATGAAGATAAGATGGCGGCAGCATTAAATGAGGGCTATCTTTTAGCCACCGATTTAGCGGATTATCTGGTAAGAAAGGGTGAAACCTTTCGTGGCGCGCACGAAGCCGTCGGAAAACTGGTCAATTGGGCAACGGGAAATAATCGTCTTTTTGCAGATGTAACTTTGGAAGAATATAGAGCATTCTCCCCTCTTTTTGACGAAGATGTTTATTCAATCAACTTTTCAACATCTCTTTCAGCCAGAAATAATCCAGGGGGAACCGCCCCTGCACAGGTATTATACGCTTTAGAGGCCGCCTGGAAAACACTGGGAACTGATAAAAAGGCATACCGGGGCAATAATTAAAGGATCAATATTAAAATAAGATCAGTAGTTAATCAATATATTGATTAACTACTGATCAGCTAACCGCGCAGTGATGCCAAAAAACAAATTCAACTATTTAGATTTGATTTTATTCTGGGTTCTTATGCATCTGGTGCATAAGTTCATCCTTTTAGATTTCCCATCCACGATTACTATAGTTGGATGCACATTTGGGAAAAAACGTCGGTTGGTATGCTGTTTTGAATGGCTAACATTTTCACCGAACATGGGAATTTTACCGCAAATTTCACATTTCAAGGGCTTATACTCCTTTGATTAGTCAGCCTGTTATTGCAAACTGTCGAACAATAATATACCATATTTTAGTGCATTATTCAAAATTGTGAGAGTAGATACTTGGATTGAACTGGGGGCATTGATACCGTTTATCCGGAAACATGCCCTTTTTAACTGGTGAGGTTATAAATAAAATGAGAAAAATTGATACCACTGACGGACAAGTTTTAAGAGATATCTTTTCCGCAGCAACGGTCTGGTTAGAAAAAAGTGCGGCTGATATTGATGCCTTAAATGTGTTCCCTGTACCTGATGGTGATACCGGCACCAATATGCTTTTAACCATGCGGTCTGCTGTAGAAGAAGCTTTTAGAGCGCCTGATCACAGTGCTTCTGCGGTGGCCCAGGCTATGTCAAAGGGAGCTTTGATGGGAGCCCGCGGTAACAGCGGTGTAATTCTCTCGCAAATTCTCAGGGGTATGGCACAGGGATTAGCCGGTAAAGATATATTTACAGGCAGAGATTTTGCGGATGCTTTTATGCAGGCCTCTAAAATGGCTTATAAAGGTCTCAGCAATCCGGTGGAAGGTACTATTCTTACTGTTATTAGAGAGGCGGCTGTGGCAGGACAGGAGTACGTATTAAATAATAATGATGATCTAGTTTCAGTTATGGAAGCTATTGTGGCGGCTGCCAATTTATCTCTGGAAAATACCCCCAATTTACTAGCGGTGTTGAAAGAATCCGGCGTGGTGGATGCCGGAGGCCAGGGATTATATACAATTCTCGAAGGGGCACTCCGTTACTTGCGAGGTGAAGGCGAACAGATGCAATTCCGCAAACCGCAAATAGTAACCAGTAATATAACAGCACCTGCCAGAATTCAACCCTTGAACTTGAAGGAAGTCCCTTTTGGTTATTGTACTGAATTTTTAATTAAAGGACAGGGAATTGATCAGGAAAAAATCAGAACCCGTTTAAAAAAGAAGGGTGAATCGCTTATTGTGGTGGGAGATAAATCCAATGTTAGGGTACATATTCATACCCTTGATCCGGGTAATGTATTACATTTCGCCACATCGTATGGTACTTTGCATCAGGTAAGCATCCGTAATATGGATGAACAGCATGAAGACTTCCTGGAAATGCAAAAGCAGAAAGTACCTGTTTCCAATATTGCTATTATTACGGTTGCACCTGGCGAAGGTATTGCTGATGTTTTTAGCAGTTTGGGAGCTGTAGTGGTTTCGGGTGGTCAAACCATGAATCCCAGCACTAAAGAACTTCTTCAGGCTGTGGAGTCCGTGGTACCGGACAAAGTGGTTATTTTGCCCAATAATAAAAATATTGTGTTGACGGCCAACCAGGTTCAATCACTAACCCAAAAAAGTATCAAGGTAATTCCTACCAAAACCGTGCCCCAGGGTGTAGCTGCATTGCTGGCTTTTGAATATGAGGCGGATTTTGAGACCAACGCAAAAGTAATGGAAAAAGCTCGCAACTCTGTAAGGACTTTAGAAATAACTCGTGCTGTTCGTACGACTAAAATAGGAGACATGAGGATCAAGAAAAATCAGGCAATAGGCCTTCTGGATACTGATTTGGTGGCGGTTAGTAATACGGTAATTGATGTACTAAATCAGTTGCTGGAGAAGATTGAACTAGAAAATGCCGAAGTGGTCACCATTTATTACGGACAAGATGTTCAGCAAGCTGAGGCAGAAAAGATAACCAATAGCATTAAAGAAAAATACCCGAATTTACAGATTGAACAGGTTCGCGGTGGTCAACCCCATTACGAATATATAATTTCAATTGAATAAAAAAGGAGAGCCGAGCTATTATGACAGTAAAAATTATCACCGATAGTTTGGGTGATGTTCCAGCCGATTTAGTAAAACAACTGGATATAACTGTGATACCCATCCATGTTCTTTTCGGAACCGAAAGTTTCCAGGATGGGGTAGATTTAACCTCGGAACAATTTTACTCCCGGCTCGTTAGCAGTAAAACACTTCCTACCACCGCGGTTCCAGCCCTTGGCACATTTATTGATATTTATGATAAAGTGCCTGAAGATTTCAATGATATTATTGTTCTGACTATTTCTCATAAACTTAGCGGAACGTTTGATACGGCTAACCGCGCCATAGAGATGACCAGGAAAAAACGCCGTATAAAAGTAATTGATACATTGCATGTTATTATGGGAGAAGGTTTACTGGTTATTCAAGCAGCTAAAGCAGCCAAAGACGGCGCCAGTTTCGATCAAATAATTAAGCAAATTGAGGGAAATATCCCACGCATTGAAGAACGTATGGCTTTCGATACGCTTGAATATCTAAAACGCGGCGGACGCATTGGCGCGGCTCAAGCTTTTTTAGGTTCCATTCTTAAAGTTAATCCAGTGCTTGGTATGAAAGATGGAGAAATTTATCCCTTATCTCGTGAACGCTCAAGAAGTAAAGCTATTGATGCTCTCTTTAATTTTGCTACCAGCTACAATAAAATTGAAGCCATTGCGGTTGAGGATGCTACCACACCTCAGGAGGCAGATGCCTTAACCCAGAAGCTGCAATGCCAGTTCCCGGATAAAACTATTTACCGTTCCAAAGTAAGTGCGGTAATTGGCGCTCATGTAGGTCCCAGTGTAATCGCAGTTTCCGTTTTAGGAGATAAAAAGCTTTAGTTGCTTTCTTCCTAAATCTATTCTAAGCCGGCTCTCTATTTTCAATCTGTAATTTACATGATTTTTCAAAAAAATAAGGAGAAGCGGCTTATTACTAAATTGGCCCTGAGAACCTTAATAATAATTCATGTAATTGTATGGAGATTTCAGTTTGGCTATCGATTTTGGACCATTAAGGAAAATACTAGATCTCGAGCAGAAAAAGGGTTATATGGATTCCGCCGTTTTCGGCGGACTTGACAAGTTTTTAGAAATTCTTGCCGGGAAGATCAGCAACAGTACCATGGAAGAAAATAAAAAGAAAAGACTGAATAGTCTCTTCCCCCCTGAACCCAGGTATGCCTTAATGACCAGGCAGCAGCGTAAAAATTGGATTAACCGACTTCTAAAAATGGTTAACCGGATAAATAGCCCTGACCTTGACAAGATTATCGAAGAGCGACCTTCCAAAACTGAAAGCCGGCCCACTTTCCAGAATAGAATAGAAAACAATAACAAACCGTCTTCGCAGATTTCTACGGAAACCAATAGCAAAGCTTCTGTAGATCTGCCGGTTACCCAGGTAAAAGGAATTAGCCTCACACTCGGAAAAAAATTCGGAAAACTGGGAATAAAGACCATCCGAGACCTGCTCTATTTTTTCCCACATCGTCATCTGGATTACAGTCAGAGGGTTTATATCGGTAATTTAGCAATTGGTAAAGACAATACCATTGTAGCCAACATCTGGCAAGCCAGAGAAATCCAACTGAGGACCCTCCGTTGTACGGAAGCTACTGTCGGTGATGAGACCGGCAATATCAGAGTAGTCTGGTTCAACCAGCCATATCTGGCCAAAACCTTAAAAACCGGAGATAAAATTATTATTAGCGGAAAAGTCAGTCTCTTTAATGGCATGCCGGTGTTTGAATCACCGGAGTGGGAACCTTATGAAGACAAAGAGCTGGTTCATACAGGGCGCATGGTGCCTATTTACCCATTAACTCAGGGCTTAAGCCAGCGTCAGGTTAGACGGATTATTAAACCCGCCGTTGATCAATGGTCGTGGCAATTGGAAGAATTTTTACCTCAAGACCTAAGGATACGCTTTAAATTTATGGAACTATCCGAAGCTATCAGTCAGGCGCATTATCCGGAAGATGCTCACAAAAAGGACCTGTCACGTTACCGTTTAGCTTTTGATGAACTATTCCTTTTACAGTTGGGGGTATTAAGCAAAAAGCGGGGGTGGCAGATCAGCCAACCAGGTGTTCCCTTATATTTAAAACGCTCTGAATTGGAAAAATTTCTTAATTCTCTGCCATATAAACTTACCGCCGCCCAAAACAAAGCGCTGATGGAAATTACGACCGATCTGCAGAAAAGCCAGCCTATGTCGCGTTTACTGCAAGGGGATGTAGGCAGCGGTAAAACAGTAGTAGCTACTATTGCTCTCCTTCAAACCGTATGTAACGGTTATCAGGCAGCTTTCATGGCGCCCACCGAAATTCTGGCAAGGCAGCATTTTTCCACCATACGCAGAGTATTATCCCAGGTGGCTCAAGAAGAAGGAGAAGAGAACATCTTCCGGTACTCCGGGTTTTTAACTAACCCTATAAGAGTAGCGTTATTGAAAGGAGATCTGACTGGAAGCAGGAAACAAAAAATTCAAGAACAGATTGCAACTGGAGAGATTGATATAGTCATTGGAACACATGCATTAATTCAAAAGGACGTATCCTTCTTCAAGCTGGGATTTATTGTTATTGACGAACAGCATCGTTTTGGGGTTGAACAACGTTCAGCACTGCGCCAAAAAGGGATTAACCCTCATGTTCTGGTTATGACTGCCACACCTATCCCCAGAACATTGGCTTTGACTTTATATGGAGATCTTGATCTTTCGGTCATTGATCAGCTTCCACCGGGAAGGCAGGTCATTAAAACCAAATGGCTGAATCAGGAACAAAGGTTCAAAGCTTTTAGTTTCATAAGAAAACAGGTGCAAGATGGGCATCAAGCGTTTATAATCTGTCCTCTGGTAGAAGAATCCGAAGCTGTTCAGGCTAAAGCAGCTATTGAAGAGTATGAGTATCTGTCCCAGGATGTATTTCCGGATTTGCGTTTGGGTTTGTTACATGGACGCATGTCATCCGGTGAAAAGGATACAGTTATGCAGCGTTTTCATGACGGAAATCTGGATGTTTTAGTATCAACCCCAGTTATAGAGGTGGGCATTGATGTGCCCAACGCCACAGTTATGGTGATTGAAAGCGCAGAGCGTTTCGGTCTTTCTCAATTACATCAATTCAGAGGTCGCGTGGGCAGGGGGCCAGATCAGAGTTATTGTATTCTGCTGGCAGATAACCCCTCTGAGATCGGTCAAGAACGTTTGAATCTGATAGAGAAGACTCACAATGGTTTTATCCTGGCAGAAGAAGATTTGAAATTAAGGGGACCCGGCGAGTTTTTTGGGACCCGTCAAAGTGGTTTACCAGATCTGAAAATGGCCAAATTATCGGACGTCAACCTACTTGAATCTGCCCGTATCGAGGCTAACTATCTCTTCGAGAGTGACCCCGCCTTACAAAATCCGGAACACTTGGCTCTAGCCAGAGAGCTGGATAGAGTTTGGAAGCATACCAGGGGAACTGAGTGGAGTTAACAAACTATAAAATAATTAAGATTGGCCTTCTTTTTCTTTGCTTTGACTTTCCTGAATTTTCTTTTCGTTGTCTCTGAACCATCTCTTGATTTCATCTAGTATTGGCGGAGAAACATAAAATACTTTGATATCTGGCGGGAACTGGATATGATGACCTTCCGCCATGATCAGAACACCGGCCGTTTCTTCCTTTAAACACTCATTCAATCTTTTAGCGATAAATTCATTACGCTTTTTATTGGCTTCAGAATAATACTCATATATCCGGGATACAACCTGATGATTTTGTAATCCAATAGACAAGCAACGGCTCCAGTCCATCAACTCGGTGAGGATTTCATTGTCCTCCGCCGCTTCTAATTTGGCCCCTCTTTCCAGCCTGCATTGAACTACATTATAGCTGCCCATTTTTAATTCTTTTAAGGTTTTTAAGCCTTCTTCTCCACCTTCCGGTATGAGTTCATGAAAAACGCTAACCACGGAACCCAGTTTATTTTCCAGATTGGTCAATTGAGATTCAATTTCATCCCAGTAATGATCGATTTTAACCGCTATCTCCAGTGGCAAATCCTTTTGTGTTATAACCATTGGTACAAAAAATAATTTTCTGCCGCTTTTATACCCTTCAACCGAAGGCTTCTCAATTTTGCCTAATTCTTCAGCCATATTAGAATCTCACTATTAATCAGATTTTTTAACATAACCGTGGTTTGAGACAAAAACTTTGTAAAAAATTTATTTAGCGTTGCTTACAGCAATAGAGCAGGCCTTACAAACGGACACTTGAGGATAGTACTGGCGGAGTACTACTAATTCTTCGAGAGGTCTGGTTTCTCCACAAAATTTGCATTTGAAATAAACTGGTAAATTTTTTTCCAGTCCACTATTTTTAGATTCAACTTTTTCTGACAACTTTAATCTTCTCCCTGATGTTTAATAATAGAGTAACGTATTATAGTAGTTACCTTATCAGACCTGCTGCTTGAGAATTTTTAGTCATCAATCTGTTTTCGATTGATTCATAAATATTTTACTATATCCAAAAAGTGTAATACAACCTTCATAACAAACGGCTTTTATATACGGTTTATTAAAAAGACGTGTTATACCCTTCGGCAGGCATGCCGGTAAATATTGACAAAATGGGATTTTTCATGCAAGAATACCTAGATACTCTAGGTATTAACAATTTTGTTAGCTTTCAGCGGGGACTGACGCTCTATTAGCTTCAGGTTGTCATAATTATGGAACAAAATAGTCAAAATGTAATTCTTGAAGGCGTTAACCTCGATCTTTATTTTGGTGGTATTAAATCTCTCGAAAAGGTAGATTTTAAGCTGTACAAAGGAGAGATATTATCTATTATCGGCCCTAATGGAGCCGGAAAAACCTGTCTTTTGAATTGTATCACCGGTTATTACAAGCCGAATAACGGACGAATCTTTTTTGAAGGCCGTGATATAAGCAAATTGCAGCCACATAAAATCTCTCAAATTGGAATAGCTCGGACGTTTCAGAATCCTTCTCTTTATGCCAATCTGACAGCTCTGGATAATTTGCTGGTAGCCCGCTACATTCATACTAAAGCAAATATTCTGGATTCTTTAGTATTTTTTGGAAGAAGCCGCCGGGAGGAAATTGAAAGTCGTAAATTAGTTGAGGAGATAATTTCGTTTGCCCAAATTCAGGATTTACGTAGCCGGCCGGTCTCAATGCTGTCTTTCGGGCAGCGAAAATTGGTGGAAATTGGACGAGCCTTGGTGATGCAACCCAAAGTGATCCTTCTGGATGAGCCGATGAGCGGACTGGATGATATTCTGAAAGAAATCGTGGCTGAATTAATACTGAAAATTCAAAAAAAGGGTATCACTGTAGTACTGGTTGAACATGATATGGAAGTAGTCATGGGGCTTTCTCAATCAATTATCGTCCTGAATTTTGGCCATAAGATCGCCCAGGGAACACCCGAAGATATATTACATAATGAGAAGGTAATTGAAGCCTATTTGGGGTTCTCACCGGCCGTTGAAATCACTGCTGTTTAATAAATTATTTTAATTAATGAGCATAATTTAAACATGATAACCTTAGTGCAACTTATCATATCAGGTATACTCGTAGGCAGTATTTATGGACTTATTGCTATGGGCTTTGTGATAGTGTACCGCAGCAGTAAAGTATTTAATATGGCTTACGGGCAGTTTGCCGTGGTGGGGGCCTTTGTGGCCTGGACTTTTATTGGATCCCCGGAAGCTCCCCGGCTCCCTTTCCCACTAGCTATTTTTCTTACTTTGTTGTTCGCTGTTGTATTTGGTTTATTTATTGAGCGTGTGCTTTTTCGCAGGATGATCGGGCGTCCCCTATTTACCTCTTTTATATTAACCCTTGGCCTGCTCGCTGTCTTAAACAGCGCTGTTATGATTATCTGGGGGCCCAAAACTTATATATTATCACAGACTTTTCCCAGAGGGACTCTAAACCTAGGGAGTATTTCCTTACAAACAGAATATGTCTGGGCTTTTTTTATAGCTATTGCGGCAGTGATTGCCTTTTTTATCTTTTTCAGGCGAACAAAACTGGGGCTGGCAATACGGGCAGCTTATAACAACCAGGTAGCAGCACGCTGCCTGGGGGTTAGCGCCAGACTGAATTCACAAATCGCCTGGGTCCTGTGCTCTTTGCTGGCAACTCTGGGGGGTATACTAATAGCCACCGTTCAGGGGGCTGGTACACATCTTTCGGACCTGGTAATGGTGGTACTGGTAGTAGTATTGATCGGTGGCATGGACTCACTGGTAGGATGTATTTTTGGCGGATTATTATTGGCTATTGGAGAAAACCTGGCCAGCTATTATCTTGGTTCTTATTTGCCTGGAGTAGGCGGTATATTCGGCATAGTATTAATTTTGTTAGTACTGCTTGTTCGCCCTAATGGGCTTTTTGGCAGTAAACCAGTAGAGAGGGTTTGAAGTTGGTAAGGACACGGGGCAAGATTAATCTTAACTATGCAAAAGACCTGGCTGTGGTCCGTACCAGCGGTCAGTGGCTTATTCTGGCAGCGGTGCTAATTGTTCTTTTTATCATGCCTGATATTCTGAAATGGACTGGCAATGTTACCTGGTTGACTTTTTTAATTATAACTTTTATTACCATTATTTCTGTGCTGGGTTTGAATATCATCACCGGAATGGCCGGCCAGGTCAGTATGGGGCATTCTGCTTTCATGATGGTAGGGGCTTTTGTAACGGCTATCTTTACTGTACAATTACACTTTCCTTTCTGGGCAGGTCTGATCATAGGCGGGATTATTGCCGCCCTGGCAGGTCTTCTCGTCGGATTACCCTCTTTACGCCTCAAAGGTTTTTATTTAGCAGTCGCCACGCTGGCCTTTTTCCTGATAGCGCAATTTATAATAAAAAAGTTACCTATTGCAGGTGGGGCTAACGGCTTAATTGGAATACCGGCGCCGGCCATCGGCGGATTTAAAATAACCTCTGATCCTGCCTGGTATTACCTGATCTTGATCATTACTCTAATATTTATATTTTTTTCTGTTAATTTAACACGATCCAGGCTGGGTAGAGCCTTTTTTGCTGTAAGGGATAATGATAATACGGCTGCCAGCGTAGGTATTAACGCTTACACCACAAAATTAAGGGCTTTTTTTATCGGGTCATTTTTTGCAGGTATTGCTGGGGGATTAATGGCAGGATATATCACCATAGTCCGGCTGGACCAGTTTGACTTTTGGGATTCGATCTGGTATTTAGGGATGATCTTTATTGGCGGCGGAGGAAGTACCGCTGGTGTAATTATGGGTGTGATTTTTTTACGGTTGATAGAACAAATTTTACACATAATCAGTATGGCTTCCTGGGCCCCATCCATCAGTATTAACACCTGGGTATATATCACTTATGCTATATTTGGCCTGGCGATAATTTTGTTTATTTCTTTTCAGCCCAATGGCCTTATCGCCGTCTGGCGTAAGATTCGTTTAAATTACAAACGGTGGCCGTTTGGATATTAGAGGAAATATGCTGGTTATTGATAATATTGAAGCTATCTATTCCAGTGTGGTATTGGCACTTACCGAAATAAATATGCAGATCAAGGAAGGTAAAATCGTGGTGCTCCTCGGCAATAATGGCAGCGGCAAGTCCACCACTCTTAAATGCATTTCAGGAGTTCTGGCTACGGAAGATGGCGAACTGAATGAAGGAAAAATAGAATTAAACGGCAAACGCATTGACAAATATCATCCTGAGAAAATTGCCAGGATGGGAATTTGCCACTGTTTACAGGGGCATCCTGTGTTTGAACAATTGACCACTGAAGAAAACCTGCTGATGGGCGCCTACCTCCAGGGAAACAAAGAGATTCTGAAGAAAGACCTGGAAAAAATATATTCATATTTTCCAAAACTGGCTTCTCGCCGGAATCAATTAAGCGGATTTTTATCCGGAGGTGAACAGCAAATGCTGGTAATAGGGCGGGCCCTGATGATGCACCCCAAATTGCTTTTACTGGATGAACCTTCACTGGGTCTGGCGCCAATGGTTGTACAGGAAATTTTTAAAGTTATAAAAGACATCAACCAGGAGCAAAAAACCGCCTTTTTAATTGCTGAACAGAATACTATGGCTGCCCTTTTAGTGGCTGATTATGGCTATGTTTTACAGAATGGTAGAGTTATTCTTGAAGGCACTTCGGATATACTTCGTAATCATCAAGAAATCAAAAAATCATATATGGGATCAATATCCGGATCTCTAAATAAAAATTACTATACCTATATTCGCCAAAAACGAAATCATGGTAACAACGGTAATAATATTCATGAAGATAGTTTACCTTCAAAATAACTTACATAAATAAAAAGGAGAGCAGATGGTAGTCTCTGCCGACAATAATAAAATAGAATCTCTGGTAAGATCTGTGCGTATTGTAGAAAGGCTGAACCGCAACCGCCCTGATGTTCAGAAAAGCGAGCTAATATATCACAAAATGCTGACGGAGTATTTTACCAATATCCGTGATGCCCGGGCCAAAGGCAATTTTCTGGCTCTGCATACTGTATTTATGCCCTCTGAAATTTTACGGGCCATGAATATCATACCTATGCATGCAGAAACCACCACCTGGATGACCGCTATTTTCACAGAGAAAAGCACGGAAGTTCTGGCTGCCGCCTCTGCTATGGGACTGGCCACTGAGGTCTGCTCGGCACACCGCGGACTGGCAGGAGCTTACAAAATAGGCGCCTTACCCAGACCTGATGCAGTCCTCTGGTCTGCCTTGATGTGTGATAATACCTCAAAAAGCGGTGAGGTATTGATGGATATTAACCATTGCCCGGGATTTTTTCTGGATCACCCTTTCAGGCCTGAGATAAACGAGGTAAGTTATCTGGTGGAGGAATTAAAGGATCTGATTCAATTTCTTGAAGCAAATTCAGGGCATACCATGGATTGGAACCTATTGAGCCGGATGATTACCGAAATGGATAAACAAATGGAGCTCTCCAGAGCAATTTGTGACCTCAGAAAACACATTCCCAGTCCTTTCCCACCCAAACGTTTTTTTGAGCTACTTATGGTGCACTATTTATTTGCCGGATTACCTGAGGCGACTCTATATCTGGAGACCCTGTTACAGGAGATGAAGGATAAGGTCAGGCAGGGCAAAGGTCTGGAGGTAAAAGAAAGGTTTCGTTTAATGAGTTTGCTGGTCCCTCCCATGCATTTACTTGGGTTTCTCAGCCGGCTGCCTCAGGAATATGGTGCTGTCAGTGTGGTGGAGCCTCTTTTTAGCCTGTGGGCAGACGGACGCTTAAATCCCGAAAAACCCCTGGAAAGCATCGCCCAGAGACTATTTATGTTTCCTGAAATGTGTATGTACGGTCCTTTGGATGATAGGGTTTTCAAGACTACTGTAGAAAGCGCCAGGGATTTTAGCATAGATGGCGCTATTTGTTATGCTCATATCGGTTGCCGCCAGACCGGCGGAGTAATCAAAGTATTAAAGGATATTCTTAATGAAGTTGATGTTCCGGTGCTAACCGTAGACTGCGATATTCTAGACCCCACCATTGCTTCTGAAGAAGAAATCAGGGGCAAGATGGAGCAATTTTTTGAATTACTGGAAGACCGTTAGGACATTCATTTACATCTTAACTATTTAAGAATAAAAAGCCAGACCCACAATAGGTCCGGTATGGGTAGCCATAGTCGGTGAATATTCAGTAATGTACATCTCTGCATATTTTTTATACTTTGATATCACTAATTTCTGCAATTCTTCGGCATCCTCTCTGCAATTTGAATAATGAATAATAAAATGGAGCGGTTTGCTGGTATCTGCATATTTATTAACCAGCTCCACCAGTTTTTCAAGACTTTTCTGCTTACCTCTGACCCTGGCAACAACCTCGGTTAAACCTGTATCATCTATAAAACCTACAATGGGTTTTACATTAAAAATCTCGCCTATGCCTGAGCTATTTCGCGGCGCCCTTCCCAACCTGATCATATACTTTAATGTATCCAGGGCTGAGAGATATATAACCCGGGATATCATATCTTGTGTAACTTCCATGACCTCTTCCAGGCTTTTACCTTCCTGGGCAGCACGCGCTGCTTCCAGGACAATAAAACCAAGGGCTCCCGCTGAAGTATGGCTGTCAATTATTTCAATATTATATTCTGGATGTTCACTGCGTACAGATCTACGGGCCTGATATGCAGACTCGAAGGTAGCCGTTAAAGCCTTGGAAACCAAAATACAGAGGATATTCGGGCTGCTTTTCCCGGCTTCTTTAAAAGCCTCGATAAAATCTCCGGGATTAGCGGCATTGGTACTTGGAGGGTCCTTTAAATCTAAAAATATTTTCCAGAATTCAGCGGGAGTGATATCTACCATATCCCGGTAAAATTTTCCTTCTATTACAAGGCCTACAGGAACTACCATTATTTCATATTTTTTAATCAGCTCCGGCGGTAAACAATTTGTAGTATCGGTAATTATACGTACTTTAGAAATCAGAAGCCTCCTTTTATCATGATAAATACTTGCCTCAGCCTTAAACTGAATTACAAAATACCTAGATTCTCTAGGTATTATAATACCGCATAATAACAATCTGGAAAGACCTTGTCAAGGCAAAATGAGGTGCTTTACGTATTACAACAAAATAGTTTAACCTACGTTCCGTAATTTTACTAAATTGGCAAAGCAGCTTCGAAACTGCCTGAGAATATTTGGGGGTGGATTTTTGCCCGTTAAACATTTTATTGCGTTTCATATTCAATAATCCCTGAGGTTTTAAATTAAAACGGAACCTGACATTACCTCTAAAATATCTTCTTTTATCAGTGAAGGGCTTTTCATTAGCGGCAAATTCACAATATATTTTTCCGCTTTCATCTCAAACCAGATAGAATCTCAATCTATCGTCTACAACCATATCAAGATTGATTAATCCACATATAAGATAGTTGACAGACTCAAAATAATATGCCATCATGTAACAGGTATACGGAAACCGCTTACCGTATTCCGAGTAATCTGGAAGGGGGAATAACCAATGACTACCACTTTAATAAGACCGGGAACCAGAGAATTGTCTTCATCGAAAAGACAGGTTAAAACCAAAATCACCCTGTTTCATTGTTTTAATGCTCTTAACAGTGCTGCTTTATTAAACTATAAAGACTACGAAATTCACAGCGTAAACCTCCCTTGTTCCAGTATCATGCGAGAGGTTGTATTGCTGAAAGCCTTCGAAGACAACTCAGATGCTGTTATTGTTTTGGTTTGCCCGGAAAATACCTGCCATTACGTTCAGGGAAACATTAGAGCGAAAAAAAGAGTAAACAGAGTTAAAAAACTTCTGGACGAAATCGGACTTGATGGACGGCGTCTTAATATATATAATGTGCCTCACGGAGACCAGGGAGCCATCGAGGCCATTGTCAGGCGTACAGTCTCAGAACTGGATTCACTAAAGCCTATAAGGGCATCTTAATAATAAATTTCTGGAGCTAAACTATGATAGTCGGTGAACAGAAGCCGTTAGCTGAAATCAAATCTATGATTGCGCCTTATTCCAGGCTATTAGTTTTGGGTTGCGGTACCTGTGTTAAGACCTGTTTTGCCGGTGGTGAGGATGAAGTAGCCACCTTAGCCTCCTCTCTGAGATTAATGTATAAAAAAGATGGGCAGGATATAAAAATAGGTGAGTTTACCATAGAACGGCAATGTGAAGACGAGTTTGTGAAGGAAGCAGCGCCTTATATCTTTCATTATCAGGCTATTTTATCCCTGGCCTGCGGGGCAGGAGTCCAGATGATTGCCAGCCGTTACCCCGGAATTCCGGTATTGCCGGGTGTAAATACAACTTTTATAGGAATCCTGGAAAAACCCGGCCTATTTACAGAAAAATGCACCGGCTGCGGTAATTGTGTTCTGGATATTTTCTCCGGAATTTGCCCTGTCAGCAGGTGTGCAAAAAAATTACTCAATGGCCCCTGCGGCGGTTCCCACAATGGTAAATGCGAGGTTAATGAAAATACGGATTGCGCCTGGCAGCTTATTATTGATAGGGCAAAAAATCTGGGACAGATGGAAAAATTGGTTGCTTATATTCCTCCTAAAGATTGGCACACCAGTTATTCAGGCGGTTCCAGGAAATTAGTGCGAGAGGATCACATGATATGAACGTCAGTAAATTACAACAAATACTCTCCCAGGGACAATTTGCTGTAACCGCAGAAATAGGACCACCTCGTGGATCTAATGTAGAGGTATTACAGAATAAAGCCTCTTTATTAAAAGGGTTCGTAGATGCTGTAAATGTTACAGACAATCAAACAGCAATCGTCAGGATGTCCAGCATTTCAGCCTGCGCTCACCTGGTCCGGATGGGATTTGAACCTGTTATGCAAATGGTTACCCGTGATCGCAACCGTATTGCTCTCCAGTCTGATCTCATGGGTGCTTACTCACTGGGCATCCGTAATATGCTCTGTTTGTCCGGTGATCATCAGAGCTTTGGCAATCAACCGGGAGCCATGAATGTTTTTGATATCGACTCTACTCAGTTGATTAATACCGTTAAGACCATGCGTGATGAAGGTAAGGATATGAGCGGATTTGAACTCAATGTGGCGCCTCAAATGTTTATCGGAGGTGCGGAAAACCCATTTGCTGATCCTTTTGAATATCGTGTCATTCGCCTGGCCAAAAAAGTGGCGGCTGGGGCACAGTTCGTGCAGACTCAGTGCGTTTATGATATCACCAGATTTAAGGAGTGGATCAGACAGGCCAGAGAAAGGGGTCTAACTGAGAAAGTTCATATTCTTGCAGGGGTGACTCCTTTAAAATCAGCCCGCATGGCTAAATATATGGCCACAAAAGTTTCTGGTATTATGATACCTGATGCCATTATCAAACGTATGGAGGGAACACCCAAAGAAAAAGCATCTGAAGAAGGCATCCGGATTTGTCTAGAAACAATTCAGGAACTAAAAAGCATCCAGGGAGTGCATGGTGTACATATCATGGCTATTGAATGGGAAGAGAAGGTGCCTGAAATCGTCCAGGCCGCCGGATTATACCCTCGCCCGGTCCTTCAGTAAAACTTTTTCATTTCGGAGAATACCATGCCCAAAAAATATCATATCCATACTGAAAATGCCGACCCGCGTTTCCCCCCGGTAGGGAAATTCGCCACAATTGAATTCCGTGAAGACTGCGCCGGCAGTTGCCGCCTTTGTGTCAAGAAACGCTGTGTCTATAACATTTTTAAGGACAATTTCCTGCACTGGAGCAACATGGAGTCTCCGGAATTCCTCTATATCTGTAAAAGCTGCTATCGCTGTGTTGAAGATTGTACCAAAGGCATTTTTTCTATGGCCATTAACCCTGAGTACCGGACACTGGGAGATGATTACTGGACAGCCGGTATTATCAGCTCAACCTGGGCTCAGGCACATACCGGGAAGGTACCGGTATCCGGGGCCGGATACAGGGGGCCTTTCGCCGGAGAAGGTTTTGATTCTATCTGGACAGATATGTCTGAAATAGTCAGACCCACCCGCGACGGCATCCATGGACGTGAATATATTAATACTATGGTAGAACTGTCTCGCCGTCCAGCAAATTTAAAATTTAACGAAGACATGTCTCTGGCAACCGAAATATTACCCATCCTGGAAATACCCGTCCCGGTGCTTTTCCAGGAGCCTGATTTCGGAGTTCTCAGCGAGAAAGAGCTTTTATCAATGGTTTTGGCCGCCAGTACCGTGGGGACTCTGATGTTGATACAACCGGAGAGTTACTCTTCTGCACTAGAACCCTTTGCCGCTAACCTGGTACCCCGTCTCAATATCAAAAATTATATGAAACACCTGGACCTTATTAAAAAAGTTAGAATGGTTGAACTTACCGATACTACCGGTATCAGGGATGAAATGGCAAAATTAAGGCAAATTAAGCCGGGTCTGTTTATTTCTGTGGGTATGCACCTTAATGCCAGGTCTGCCTCCAGAGCTTTAGCCCTTTCTAAAGCAGAAGTGGATACAATTCATTTTTATGCCACAGATAATGGGCGAGAAATCGGAACTGAAAAAGCCCGGTATTTAAAAGATATGATCCGCGAAATCCATTTGAAACTGGTGGATAACCAGTCCAGGCGTCAGATAAACCTGATTTTTTCCGGAGGTATCGCACTGGCTGAACATGTAGCCAAATCTTTAATATGCGGTGCTGATGCTGTGGCTATCGATATCCCCTTATTATTGGCACTGGAATGTCGTTTATGCTACCGTTGTAAAGAGGGTAAAACCTGTCCTGTACAATTAGGGGAGGTTGAACCAAAGTGGGCTTGCCAGAGGATAGTAAATTTAGTCAGCGCTTGGCACAGCCAGTTGCTGGAAGTCATGGGAGCTTTCGGTATCCGTGAAGCCAGAAGGATGCGGGGGGAAGTGGGACGTTCCATGTGGTTTAATGACCTGGAGAGAGACAGTTTCGGTCCGCTTTTCGGCACCAGAAAAATCTCTGGAGTTAAATAAAAAATGGACGGAATACGCTATACTGGCCTGATTCAAAGTAACCTGCCGGAGGTTAAAATCACTCCCTCAAGGTACCGCAATCCGATCGGTAAGTATATTGTAAAAAGAAACTCAAAATGCATTTCCTGCGGGCTTTGCGCCAGACTTTGCC
The DNA here is from genome assembly GCA_964386535.1 of uncultured Dehalococcoidales bacterium. Taxonomy (GTDB): domain Bacteria; phylum Chloroflexota; class Dehalococcoidia; order Dehalococcoidales; family UBA3254; genus CAYLRY01. The sequence continues at coordinate 39,978 of CAYLRY010000016.1, forward strand.
CTTACGGGGTTCACCTCAGGTATGAAAACTACACTCAACCCGTAAGGCCCCTGGATTATAAATGCATTGGTCCCAAATGTCAGATTAATGATTTCTTCTGCGTAGAGCGATGCCCTCAGAAGGCCTTATCAGTAAGCGTAAATCCTATTCTGGAGACACTGGGTGATTATCGCTGGTCTGCTGATATGTTAATCGGGCACTGGTATATGGCAGAGACCGGTAATGTACCGTATGTAGATGTGGAATATTGTCTCGGCTATTCAGGTGGGGGATTTGACAAAATCCGCTTCAAACTACCTGATCCTAAGGATTATCTGGATATTCCGGATGAGGCCATAGATACCAGTATCTGCTTGAATAAAAGACATGACGGACGGCCGGAAAAGACTCTCTCTTTGCCGTGTTATAGCGGAGGCATGTCTTTTGGTTCTACTGCCTTACCGGTTCTGGTCGGCCGGGCACGCGCCGCAAAAAGACTGAACACTTTGACTTGTACCGGAGAAGGTGGATACCCCCAGGCTTTTATCCCCTACCGCGACAATATTATTACCCAGGTAGCTACCGGGCTCTTTGGCGTACGTGAAGAGACTATTTTGAATGCCCCAGTGGTGGAATTCAAGTATGCCCAGGGCGCTAAACCAGGTTTAGGCGGTCATCTCCTGGGTGACAAGGTTACTCCTGAAGTGGCGAAAATACGAGAAACGGTAGTGGGCAGTTCCCTTTTTTCTCCATTCCCTTTTCATAGTGTGTATTCGGTAGAGGACCACAAAAAACATCTGGACTGGATCAAAGAAGTTAACCCAAGGGCGCTAGTTTCTGTGAAGGTCTCCACTCCAACAGATGCGGATATGGTAGCTGTGGGAAGCTATTATGCCGGGGCCAATATCATTCATTTCGATGGTAGCTATGGAGGGACGGGAGCAGCCCCGGATATCGCTAAGAAAAATATTGCCATGCCTATTGAATATGCTATTCCTAAAGTCCACCGCTTCCTGACCGAGGAAGGCGTCAGAGACCAGATGTGTTTTATGGCCAGTGGAGGGATCCGAAACGCCATGGATGTGGCTAAGGCTATAGCCATGGGCGCTAATGGCGCTGTTATCGGCACGGCTGACCTGGTAGCCCTGGAATGTGTACGCTGCGCAAACTGTGAAAGCGGGCGTGGTTGCGCCCGCGGCATTGCCAGTACCGATCCTGAGTTGGGCTATATGATTACTGAGGAATGGACCGAGCAGAGGCTGGTGAATATGTACTCTGCCTGGCGTAAGCAATGGTGTGAACTACTCCGGCAATATGGAATGAGAAGTATAAACGAACTGGTTGGACGCTCTGATCTTTTGGTGCACCTTGACTATCTGGACGAACAGGGAAGAAAAAAATACCAGGCTGCACCTGTGGCTAAACTGGTTCTTTAAAGGTAAATTACTATGCGCAGATTGAATGAAATGCTGGATGAAATTGTGACTTCCAGGGGAAAATTGCCCGGAAATACAATTGAAGGTAAAAAAGCCGCAGAGGAAGGCGGCTGTGGAGTAACCGGATTTATTTCCAATATACCTGTCAGAGGCAGGCATATTTTCGAACCTTCGGTACAAATGCACAACCGTGGGAATGGAAAAGGGGGCGGCATCGCCGCTGTGGGACTTTCTCCCCAGGACCTGGGCGTCTCTCAAGAAACCCTGGACACAAATTATCTTTTACAAATAGCCTTACTGGACCCCAAGGTGGGCCCATCTGTGGAACAGGAATTCATAACGCCTTATATGGAGGTCACTCAGGCCGGTCGTGTTCCTACTGTAGATGACTTTCGCGAGGTTAAAGGACTGGAAATACGGCCTCCGGATGTTATGCGTTATTTTATACGAGTGAAAAGAGACGTACTTGACCGTTTTATGGAAGAAAACCATTTCAGGGATCTGGACCCTCGGCACGCTGAAGATGAGTTTATTTTTCAAAATTCATTTCGTTTAAACCAAAAATATTATGCCTCTCTGGGAGATAAACAGGCCTTTGTGCTCTCACACGGCCGGAATTTAATGATATTGAAAATTGTGGGATATGCGGAACTGGTAGCAAAATATTATTTGCTGGATAAGTTTAAGGCATACGGCTGGATAGCTCATCAGCGTTATCCTACCAAAGGCCGGGTCTGGCATCCGGGCGGCGCACATCCTTTTATTGGTCTGGATGAGGCATTGGTACATAACGGAGATTTCGCCAACTATCATTCTATTACCGAATATCTGAAACAATACAACATACGTCCGCAATTTCTGACGGATACTGAAGTTTCTGTCCAGTTATTTGACCTGTGGAACCGTAATTTCGGATATCCTCTGGAATATATTATTGAAGCTATGGCGCCTACTACTGAATATGACTTTGACCAGTTGTCTCCGGAAAAACAGAGGATTTATCGCTGCATACAGCAGAATCATATTCACAGTTCTCCGGATGGCCCCTGGTTTTTTATTATTGCTCGTAACGATGTTTATCATCAACAATTTCAGCTTATCGGCATCACTGATACTGCTATGCTCAGACCTCAGGTTTTTGCCATACAGGACGGTGAAGTACAGATCGGCTTGATTTGTTCAGAAAAACAGGCCATAGATGCCACTTTAAAAAGCCTGTCGTCCGAGGATCAACGTTTCTGTCCAGTTGCTGATTACTACTGGAATGCCCGGGGAGGAAGCGCCACGGATGGCGGAGCTTTTATTTTTACCGTTAAAGACGCCGGAAAAGGTACAGGAGTTAAAGTTCTTACCTGCACTAATAAATTCGGTGAAGCTGTTAAACTGCCGTACAACGAAGGGAAGGCCGCTCCTGTTAGGTGGCCTGAATTTTTGGCAATATCTGGGTCTGATGAAAACCCATATTGCCATATGGATATTTCCTCCCTTAAAAACGAAGCCTGCCGCTTACTGGCAAAGGGAAATCATGCACAATTTCAGTTTTTTTGTCTGCAACTGTTGATAGGCAGTAATACCAGTGATGAGATAAAATCCAGGATTATCGAGACTCTAACGTACCTTAATGACATTCATCTGCCTACTGGAAATAAAAAACGCAGTTGGATATTAAATATTGTCAAATATTGTTTAACTACTGTATTTAATTCTACCCCTCTTATCAAAGGAAATGATCAGGCAAGCATATATCGCCGGATTGATTGGAGTTCACGTCAGGCTCTGCGGGCTCCGCAGGGTAAAGAAAAAATCCTTTTGATCAATGCCCTTGACTTTCCGCCTGAAGGAGAAGAATGTGACGCGCGGCTGATGGTAGCAGCCTATCAGCTAGGTTGGAAAAATTTTATTGTTTACGGGTATCGTGGACAGCGTTTTTGTGGCTGCGGATTTGCACAGAATTCAAGGGGAGTGCGTGTGGATGTGTATGATAGTTCGGGTGATTATCTGGCTTCCGGTATAGATGGAATGGAAATTTATGTGCATGGCAATGCCCAGGACCAGGTGGGACAAATATTAAAAAGCGGCAAGCTGGTAATCTATGGTGATGTAGGACAAACTTTTATGTATGGTGCAAAAGGCGGTGAGGTATACGTCATGGGTAACGCAGCCGGCCGTCCGTTAATTAACGCAGTGGGTCACCCGCGTATCGTCATCAATGGCACCTGTCTTGACTACCTGGCTGAGTCATTCATGGCAGGTGATCCTTTGAATGGCGGTGGATTTGTCATCATGAACGGCATCACTTTTGATGGTAATGGAAACCTATTGTCTTTAAGTTGCCCATATCCGGGTTCTAACCTCTTCTCTCTGGCTTCCGGCGGCGCTATATACCTGCGTGATCCTGAGAAAAAAGTTAGCACTGAACAACTGAATGGCGGTGAATTTGTAAAACTGGGGCAAAAAGATTGGGAATTGATACTACCCTATCTTCAAGAGAACGAAAGGTTATTTGACATAAAAGTCAGTGAACTCCTGACGGTTAATGGAGTGAAAAAGGAACCTGAAGATGTTTACCGTAAAGTCCAGGTAGTACAACTGGATGTGCTGGCAGCCAAATCTCCGGCAAAACCCAGCCCCAGGTCTTATGCTGGAGTAATACCGGAAGGTGAAGACGCTGACGAATAAATTTTACGAAGACTAGACTATAAAATACGAGGTCCGGGCAGGTTTAATACAAAACCGGAACTTTATTTATGTTGTTAGATCCTGTTCTCCAGATAATATTTTACTTTATGGGGAATGTGTTATTAATGCTGCTATTCCAGTTTCCTGATACGCCGGTTGGAAACCAGCATGATCAGCATAAATAGAGTTAAGACGCTACCCCATATCATTACGGTTAATGACGCTCCCAGATACTCCGCTGCGGTTCCTGCCAGCAGCATGCTCACCGGATAAAGCCCTATCACCATACCGTAGACTCCATTTATACGTCCGCGAAATTCACTGTCTACGTTCATCTGGATCAATGTATTGCTGGTTGACAAAAAGGCGTAGCTGGCAACCCCAACCAGCACTAATATAAAAGTTGCCAGATATATCGAGCTGGCGCCTGCACCCATAGCTTTACCTATAGTTCCGGAAACAGAGAAAAGGATCAGTGTAACACCGAGAGCCCCGCAGGCACTTAACAATATCATGCCCTTTCTTTTAAAATTACCCAGGCTGGCAATAAAAAGCGAACCCAACAAAGAGCCTGCGCCCACAGCCGACAGCATAAAACCATAACCTTCCGATTCTTGGTTAAGTTCCGTAGCGAAAAATGGCAGTAAGTTCTGATATGAAAAACCGAAAATTGTAACCATACATTCCATAGCCAAAAAGATGATCAATACATTGTGAATACGGATATACTTCAAACCCTGGCTTAAGTTTTTTCCCACTGACATACCCCTATCTTTGACAATCTGACTGGTAGCTGTCAGAAATGAAAACAGACCGGCGCCCGCCAGAATAATGCCTACCCCAACATAGTATGCTCCATCGATGCCAATAACAGCAATTAAAACCCCTGCCAGGGCAGGACCGGCTATTTGGGCTATATTGGAGCCCACATTATTTAAAGCAATTGCGTTATATATTTTATCTCTGGACACTAATTCAGGTACAATGGCGTTTCGCGCAGTCAAATAAAAAGCTGAATTAACACCATTAAAAAATGAAGCCAGTAACAGGTGCCAGTACTGGATCAGATCGAATGAAATCAGAACTGCCACCATTATGCAAATTACCGAGTTAAAAACCTGGTAAGCTATTAAAACGGTCTTTTTTTGTATCCGGTCTATTATGACTCCGCTGTAAAGCGAAAGGACTACCATAGGAATAGTTTGCATAGCCATGACCAGGCCCAGCTTAAAAGGAGAGTTGGTTAGTTCATAGGCCAGCCATTGCTGGGCGGGCTGCTGCATCTGGCTGGAAAAATAAGAGAATACTGATCCTATCCAGAACCAGCGATAATTACGGTCGCCCAGAGCTGAAAAAGTGTTCCGCCAGCTATGTGTAATACCTTTTATATTTTGGGCGGAATTTTCCGCGGGTGAGTTATCAGATGGCAAGTAGATACCTCTGGTGCTGGTGATGATATAACTATAGCTTTTTACGCTGCTGAGGGCAAGCGATTTTTATCACATATGATGATAAACCCTGAGAAAAATCGCATAAAAAAGGCATAGAATAAAATCTATGCCTTAAATCCAATTCCAATGAAATCAAAAATTATAGTCCGGCTGCTGTTAAAATCTCTGGTACCTTTTTTTCCCAGCCGATTGCCATTATATGTACACCCTGGCAAAGGCTTTTCAATGTCTTGATTAGATCAGCACATAGTGTAATCCCAGTTTTACTTTTATCCTCTGCTTTACTCATTTTATCAATCATATCTTGCGGCACGTTAATACCAGCTACACTCTTGTTCATGAATTTGGCCATGTTGGCTGATTTGAGCGGTATGACACCTGCCAGTACAGGAACCTTATATTGCTCTACCCGTTTCAAAAATTTTGAAAAGGTTTCCGGATCGAAGACAGCCTGCGTCTGGAAGAATTTAGCTCCGGCGGCTATCTTCTTTTCCATCTTAATAATCTGGAGCTCATAAGAGGCTTCGGTGTCGGCTCCAGGATTGACCACAGCCCCTGCAAAAAAATCGGTTTTGCCTTTAAGTTCGTTTCCGACCATATCCTTTCCTTGATTTAACCCGTTAATAACCGAAAGCAGTTGAACCGAATCCAAATCGTAAACCGGCTTGGCCTGTGGATGGTCACCGGAGGATGGCAGATCGCCTGTCAGAGCTACGCAGTTTTCCACTCCCAGCACCCAGGCGCTTAAAAGGTCAGACTGTAAAGCAATACGGTTCCTATCCCGGCAGGTGAGCTGGTAAATAGGTTCAACAGCCATATCTTTCAAAAGATGGCAGGTAACCAGCGACCCCAGTCTCATTACGGAACTCTGCTGGTCGGTAACATTTATGGCATCAACCCTGTCCTTTAACAGTTTTGCAATCTCGGTTATTTCCGTTGTATCCGTCCCTTTTAAAGGACCGGCTTCGGCAGTGACCACAAATTTACCGGATTCGAATGCCTGTTTGAGTTTATTATTTGGCACCTTTCTCCTCCATCTTCGGTTTAAGATAAGCCTCATTGATATATTTTGCGGGATGAGCCTGAGTGCTGTAATCTTTTGCTGACGTAAAGCTACGGAGGGCATCTAGCCGGTTTTGCTTTTTTAACCGGTTATAGATTAATACCCATGCACAGTCTTTCTCCTGACTGGCTTCACATTTGCCGTTCTTGCTTCCGCCGCAGGGGCCGTTAAGCAGACCTTTTGCGCAAATGGTCACAGGACAGATGCCCCCGTAATTTCCCAGCACGCAACTGCCGCAAGCGCGGCAGCGTTCCGACCAGGTTCCTTCTTCATTCGTAATACCGATAAAACGTGTATTTAAAGCCGGAATAACCCGTAAGGGTTCCATAATCTCGGCTGAAAATTGTACCCCGGCTCCGCAAGCCATGGATAAAACCGCCTCATGTCCTCTGGCCGCCTGTAATATCGGTTCAAAATATTCCCTATCGCACTGTCGCTCGATAGTTTTTTCATCAATTTTAATATCTTTACCTTCCAGCTTGCTTTTCATTCGCAGTTCACTTGCCAGAAGGCCTACTTCTTTTTCTCCGCCGGCCTGACATACACTTACACAGGTGCCGCAGCCCAGTATCAGAAGGCTTTTAAATCCTTTTACGCTTTCCCAGATCTGATCAAAAAGTTTCCTTTCGGCAACTATCATTTATCTTCACCTCGGTTTTGAGTTTGGGGTTTGGAGCCGTCAGTGTACGATTTTAAATTATCATTTTTCTTATTTAAAGGGGAAGGCCCTAATTTCAATGCTCTTTCCGTCATCTCATCGCAAACCCTGGCAAACAGAACGGCATTTGAAGCGCCAACGTTAAACATCTCAACCCTCTCAGGTTCAATTCCTATCTCTTTTAATAGTTGTTTGGCCTGTTGAACGCGCTTTTTAGCTCTAAGATTACCTTCAAGGAAATGACAATCTCCCTCCTCGCAGCCGGCTGCGAAAACTGCATCTGCCCCGTCCTCAAAGGCTTTCAACAAGTGCAGCGTATCTAGTTTACCGGTGCACATCAATTTGATTATACGCACATTGGGTGAATACTCAATTCGCATAGAACCGGCCAGGTCGGCTGCCGAATAAGCGCAATAGTGGCAGCAAAAAGCGATCACCTTCGGCTCATAGGACTTCTCCAAAGCTTATCTCCTTATTATGATACAGCCAGGGCAGCGGTCTTGGCCATAATCTGCTCGTCGCTGTAATTCTGTAGTGTGATGGCTTTTCGCGGGCAGGCGCCGGCGCAAATACCGCACCCCTGACAGGCTGCTGCCTCTATCTCCGCTACTCCCTTCTCGTTAATACGGGGTACATTAAAGGGACACGAGCGAACGCAGGTTAAACAGGCAGCACATTTCTCCTGATCTACCACGGATACAACACCACCTACCATTAAATAGGGTTGAGAAAGAACGGTCAGCGCCCGTGATACAGCTCCACGAGCCTGAGTGATAGATTCACCAATGGTTTTCGGAGAATGGGCCAGCCCGCAGAGGTACATGCCTTCATTGACAAAATCCAGGGGACGCAGCTTCATATGTGCTTCCATGAAAAACTTTTCCTGCGTCAACGGAAGCTTTAATTTACTGGCAAATTCATGCGCATCAGCCTGGGGTCGTATGGCGGCACTGAGGACCAGCAGATCCGGATTAAATTGCACTTCGCAACCCAGGGTTTTATCCATTACTTTTAAGCCCAGCTTCCCTTTATCCAGTGTTACTTCAGGTTTATTAATAATATCAAAATGCACAAAAAGCACACCCTGTTCGCGCGCCTGGCGGTACCGGAGTTCATGCATCCCATAGCTGCGGATATCACGGTATAGAATGACGACCTCGATGCCGGGATTGGACTCTTTCAATCTGATAGCATTTTCAATAGCCTGGTTACAACAGACCCGGCTGCAATATAGATGTTCAGCTTCCCGCGACCCTACACACTGAATCATCGCCACTGATTTTAAATCCTTTGACATGGCAGGGCGTTCCGCTAGCCTTTTTTCCAGTTCCAGTTGGGTGACTATATCTGGAGACTGTCCATAAAGGTATTCCGCAGGTTTATATTCGGAGCCCCCAGTGGCTATTATCACCACTCCATGTTCAATTCTTTCCGTATTACCCCTGTTGGTTAGTATTTCCGTGATATAATTACCCAGATAACCCGAAAGGCCTTTCACCTCTGCCCCCTTAAATACCTTTATAAGAGGATCAGACTCCACCTGTTTAACCAGTGAGCCCAATAAAGCCTGAGGATCAGACCCTGAACCGGAGAAGAAAACTCTTCTCAAATTCCCGCCCAGCTCACTTTCTCTTTCCACCAGTACTGCTTCGAAACCCTGTGAAGCGATGGATTGAGCCGCCGTTAAGCCTGAAAGCCCTCCGCCTATAATCAATGCCCTTCTGTTTATTTCTGCGCGAGTTTGATGTAAAGGCAGGAGTGTTACTGCCCGTCCAACTGCCATACGAACCAGGTCTTTAGCTTTTTCGGTGGATTGTGGCATATGGGTGGCGTGTACCCAGGAACACTGGTCCCGGATGTTTGCCATTTCAAATAGATATTTATTCAGACCGCCTTCACGGATGGTATCCTGAAATAGAGGTTCATGCGTTCGGGGGCTACATGAAGCTACCACCACCCGGTTGATACCTTTTTCTTTAATAGCTTTGATCAATTTGTCCTGGGTGTCAGTGGAGCAGGTATACAGGTTTTCCTCTGCATGAACCACATAGGGAACTGTTTTAGCGAATTCTACCACGGCCGGTACATCCACTACACGGGCAATATTACTGCCGCAGCGGCATATAAAGACCCCCACTTTAGGCTCTTCCCCGGATATTTCTTTTTCAGGCGGATAGGTTTTCTCTGTGACCAGAGTTCCTCTGGCTTCAAAGATAGATTGACCGGCCAGACAGGCAGCGCCGCTGGCGCTCATAACTGATTCAGGAATATCCATGGGACCTGTAAAAGCCCCCGCCACAAAAACGCCCGGGCGGGAAGTCTGGTTTGGATGTAATTCTTCCGTAGCACAGAAGCCGAAGCGTTCCAGCCTGATGCCGAATTTCTCGGCCATCTGGCGGGTGCCTGCTGCAGGAACAAGACCCACAGACAATACCACCAGATCAAATTCTTCCTGGACCTTTTTACCAGTATCATCCAGAAAATCAATGAGCAAATTATGGGACTGCTGAAGCTCCTTCACAGTAGAAGGAATACTTTTAACATAACGCACTCCAAATTTATCTCTAGCTGACTCGTAATACCTTTCGAAGCCCTTGCCAAAAGCCCGGATGTCATTATAGAAAATTGTTGGCTGTATATCTTTGTCGTGCTCGCGGGCAATAATAGCTTCCTTGGTGGCATACATGCAGCACACTGATGAACAATAGTCATGGGCACAGGCTTTATCGCGGGAACCTACACACTGGATCCAGGCCACTTTGACCGGATGTTTGTGGTCTGAAGGGCGCTGTACCGTGCCCTGGAATGGTCCGGAGGCGGACAGAAGGCGCTCAAATTCCAGGCTGGTAATCACATTCGGCATACGGCCGTAGCCATACTCTCCCTTCAGATTACCTTCTACAGGATCGAAACCAGGAGCCAGCACAACGGACCCTACAGCCACTTCTATCCGTTCAGCTTTTTGCGTATGATCAATGGCCTTAGCCTGGCAGACGGATACACATTGAAGACACTCACTGCATAGTCCGCAGTTCAGACAGCGATTGGATTCCGCTTTCGCCTCCTCTTCGGAGTACATGATATTCATTTCGGTAAAGGTAGAAAGCCTTTGTTCCATGGGGATGGTACGTAGTTTAACCCTCTGGATTCTGGGGTGTTTTCCTTCAGGAATAGGAGCGGGGTCTTCTTTTATTTTGATCCGGTCTCTCTTCAGGTCAAGGCCACTTAAGTAACGCTCGATGGAAATAGCCGCCTCATGCCCATGGGCGATGGCTTCTACTGCTGATTTGGGCCCGCTGACAACGTCGCCGCCAGCAAAAACACCTGCTTCATCGGTGGCTAACGTGACAGGATCGGTTATTATTAGTCCCCCGCGGCTGGTTTTAATCCTGGTATTTTCAGGCAAAACTGAAAGATCAGTGGCCTGACCGATGGCGATAATAACGTTATCACATTCAAATTTTGTAGTGAGGTCAGGATTATAGGTTGGATTAAACCTCTTCTCACTGTCATAAACAGAGGTACATTTTTGAAATATAATGCCGGTAACTCTGCCTTCACCGGCGATGATTTCCTGAGGTCCCCAGGAGTTATTGATTTGAATTCCTTCTTCTTCAGCTTCAGCAATTTCCCATATATGAGCCGGCATCTCCGGCCGTGATTCCAGGCAAACCATCTTGACATCGACTGCTCCAAGACGCCGAGCTGAACGCGCCACATCCATGGCCACGTTGCCACCACCTACCACCACCACTCTTTTTCCCAGGCTGACTTTTTTCCCCAGGTTTACGTCTTTCAAAAAGTCCAGCGCCAGAAGTACACCGGATGATTCTATTCCCGGAATAGTCAAACCGCGGCTTTTTTGTGTACCGATGGCCAGGTAGATGGCTCTGAACCCCTCTGACTTCAATTTAGATAATGAATATTTTCCGTCGATTGGGGTATTGAGTTTTAATTCAATCCCCAAATTAACGATGTCATTTACATCTTCCGCCAGCTTTTCTTTTGGCAGCCTGTAGGGTGGAATTGCCCACTGTAATTGACCGCCCGGTTTGGAAGCAGCCTCAAAGATAGTCACCGGGTAGCCGTGTTTGATGAGATCATAAGCACAGGCCAGACCTGAGGGACCTGAGCCCACAACCGCCACTTTAGGTTTAGCTGGATCTATGGCTGGTTTTTCCTCCGGAGGGAGAGCACCTTCCTGCCGTTTTTGCCTTACGATATCCGCTGCAAAGGCTTTTAAGGGCGCAATTCCCAGCGGCTCATCGATCTCTCCGCGGTTGCATTGCTGCTCGCATGGATGGTGGCAAATTCTGCCGACAGAGGCCGGTAAAGGAATCCATTGCTTAATATGATTCAAGGCTTCCAGGTATTTGCCTTTTGATATCAAAGCAATATAGCCCTGTCCGTTGCATCCTGCCGGACAGGTCAGCTTGCAGGGAGGCCTGGCTTCCTTGGTGATGGCAAACGCCCCGGGAATCGCCTGAGGATAACGTTTAAAAGTAGCTTTACGCTTGCTCAAGCCCTCTTCAAATTCATTGCGCAATTCTACGGGACACGCTGTTACACAGTCACCGCATCCGCTGCATTTTTCCAGATCTATATAGCGGGGTTTTTTTAAGATCTTTACTTTGAAATTGCCTTCTTGGCCCTCCAGGGCTTCTACTTCGGCATGAGTGATCAACTCTATATTGCGGTGTTTGGCCACCTCGATTAGCTTGGGCGAAATCATACACATAGAGCAATCGTTAGTAGGGAAAGTCTTGTCCAGTTGGGACATTCTGCCGCCAATGGATGTTGATTTTTCCACCAGATATACTTTATAGCCTGAATTAGCCAGGTCCAGGGCTGACTGCATACCGGTTATACCGCCTCCCACTACCAGCGCAGCGCCGATTTTCTGAGTTTTTATCTCTTTTATCATGATTGTTCCTTTTATAAAAGACCCTTTTGCTTTAATAAGGCTTTGGACTCAGTTAGATGCTTATTCAGCCATTTTTCTACGCCCGGATCGCTAAAAGCCAGCCCCATCATCTCGGTGAAATAATATACAGGGATATTGTATTTGCTTCCATCATCCCGCAGTATTTCTTTCTGTCTGGTATCCAGGTTGGAATGGCACATAGGGCAGCCCACCACCAGACAATCAGCCCCGGCCTCTAAGGAAGCTTCAAATAGCTTTTTAACCATTTTTTTTGCCAGATCCGGATGCGTTAGCATCAAATTACCACCGCAACAATCTGTTTTATAAGACCAGTTTTTAACGTCCGCCCCCAGAGCTTTCATAATTTCATCCATTTCCTGCGGGTCTTCCGGCACCGCGGCATCTGTAATTTTGGGTGGACGGGTAGTCAGGCAGCCGTAGTAACATACAGGCTTCAGTCCTTTTAAAAATTTTTTTACTTTGCCTGAAATAGTCTTTTCACCGCAGGTTTCCCAAAACATATCGGCGCTGTGTTTAATTTTAAATTTTCCTGAATATGAATGAGCTATTCCTTCCGGGATAAAACCTGTTTTCAGGGCTTTATCCGCTGCTTTTAATCTTTGATAACAGGCGGAACAGGGTACCACCAGATCGTTGGATATTTTATCCGCTATTACCAGATTCCTGGCAGCCAGCGAAACAGCCAGCGTATCATCTGTAACATGGGCTGAAGATGAACCACAACAGGTCCAATCCGGCAACTCATCCAGTTGCATATCCAGAGCACCGGCAACTGATTCCAAAGAGGCTTTATATTCTTTTGCAGTGCCCTCCAGGGAGCAGCCAGGATAATATGATACTCTCATTAATTCTTTTTCCTCTTATTCGCTCGGAAAATATCCTCAACCTCCTTGCCTGCCTTCCATCTCCCGGGGATTAGTTGGAGTTTTCCTTTTCGCAGCATATCCAGGCCCAGACCGGCCTGTTTGCTGATATCTTTGATGCCTCCGCTTTTTAAAGCAAATTCCAGAGCCATACTCATTTCATGCATTCTACCCATTCTTTTTACACCGGCAAGAAAAGTTGAATGAAAAACCAGGGCCTGTTTCTGAGACGGCTTGACACCCCTGGCAGTGGATATCTGGCGCAGCGTATCCATCACATGGGCAATGTCAATATCATTAGGGCAACGTGCGGTACAGGTCTCACAGGAAGCACACACCCAGATAGTATCGCTATTCAATATCTCTTCAGTAGCTCCTAGTTGTATACGGTGTATTACCTGATGTGGAAAAATGTCCATAGCAAAGGTCAATGGACAGCCGTTAGTGCATTTTTTACATTGAAAACAGGATGAGATCTTTTGACCGCTATTTGCTTCAATTAGTTTGCGGGAAAGGGGATCAGTGAGAACCGTTGCATTGCAACTTTGCATCACCATATGTTATATCCTTATCTTTTTCATGGGTAAAATCAACTGGAAAGCAAGAATTGGAAAACAATAGTAGAAAAGGTGTCAATATTAATATTGAGGATTGATTATCATCACATTATTATCATACTACGTAAAAACCCTATTCAGCAAATTAACCAAGTTTTCAGACATCAAGCTGCTTTTAGATCCGTCAGTGCAAATGTCCTCTTAAAAAAATAACTACGGCATACGGTAGGTGCTTTCCGTTTACAAGTCACAGTATTGCACAATCTGCTTATCCTGTCAATATTGGTTTAAGATTATATTACCTTAATATTAACAGGCTGTTATTTGGTATATGCGGAAATATTCACTAATATATTGCCGCTAAAAATTTATTTTTTAGTTTGATATTCCGGACTTTGGAATTGAACCAGTGATTATCTGTATTTTTATACAGACTGATATTGAAAAAAACGGAGTGATATAAAAAATGGTATGCATTAGAACAAGCGCTCCGTATGCCGCCACACCGTTTCTCTTTTACAAACACCTTAAATTAAGATAAAATAAGATTTATCTGGAGGGCGGTTGGCTCAGTGGTTAGAGCACTTGATTCACATTCAAGGGGTCACAAG
>CAYLRY010000017.1:0-51819 GCA_964386535.1 uncultured Dehalococcoidales bacterium
TGGAGAAATATGGTGCGGTCTGCGTGGGGTCTGTTTACGCAGGTCTGCCCAAACTGACGCAGCAGGCCGATGGCACATGGGTGAGAAAGAAGACCGCTCTGGAGCGGGGGCTACCGTTGAATACGGTGGAAGATATTATTCGAGCCGATGTTGCGGATACTTTCGGAGACTACGATGACAGGTGGATGGGTCTCGGTGGAACATTGGATATAGCCAAGGCATACAAGGCAAACGGGGCTTTCCTCTCGCTCTGGCGCGGAGGCATCGGTTGCGTTCAAGCCAGACGCGAAAATGGTCTTCTGCTGGAACAGGCAGGGATAAACGTCCTTTATTACGAGGGCTCACAGCCTGGCAACTGTACTGATCTGGATGAGATGCATATGCTTGATCAGATGGATGTCTGGATGGAGAGTCAGGGATTGCATAAAATCGAAGAATTGGGAGATTAAGATATTCACAGCCGGTTAATAACGGTTATTGTATAAGGATAGATGCTGGCGGATACATAATGACAGGCGTATTGTGCCTTCTGATACTGAAGGCTTTTCTTCGATTACCAGCCTAACCGCTTCTTATATGAACTCTTTGGATTGCTAACCGTTTGGAATACGTATCAATTTGCCACCTCCGTCTTTCATTAGTGGCTCAAGTGCAAAAAGGTCTTAAAACTGTATTATATGCAAATTTTTCTAACCTAAATTTCTGAACAAACCGTTCAAATACTTCCTTTTTACAGTACAGTCATTATTGTATCTTGATTTCAGTGCCTATTAAATCCTTATTACCTCACTCAAGACACATTCCATATTTAGTGTGGTAAAATTCTAGCATCAACGATTTCTCTTTTAGCAAAACAGGTCAAGACAAATCCTTTCCCGCATTGTAGTATTTGATTATGAGGTGATAAAACGGAAGGCTGGGAAAAAGTGAATGCGGTCAGGAGGATGCAGGAGTACATAGACCGGAATATTCAGGAGCGTATTACCCTGTATAAACTGGCGCAGGCTGCAGGTTACTCTCCGTGGCATGCCAATAGAATATTCAAGGAGATAACCGGTAAAACACCTTTTGAATACCTGCGGGCTCTGCGGCTGTCCCGGGCAGCCGTAAAACTCAAGGACGAAGATGTGCGGGTGATAGACGTGGCCCTGGATTTTGTGTTCGAATCACATGAAGGCTTTACGCGCGCTTTTTCCAAACAGTTCGGCATCAGCCCCCAATATTACAGTAAACATACGCCGCCGATCAAGCTTTTTATGCCCAACCGTATCCTGGGATATTACCTCAGACAACAAAGAGGAGATCATAAGATGACTAAAAACGCAAATGTAAATACAGTTTTTGTACAGGTAGTGGAACGGCCCGCTAGGAAGCTGATCATAAAAAGAGGCGTTAAAGCCACCCATTATTTTGAATATTGCGAAGAAGTGGGCTGTGATATCTGGGGCATTTTGACCAGTGTTACAGAAGCTTTATATGAACCTATTGGTATGTGGCTGCCTGAAAACCTGAGGCAGCCAGGCACCTCAATTTACGCTCAGGGGGTGGAAGTGCCGATCGATTATGCCGGCCAGATTCCGGATGGATTTGAGATGATGGACCTGGCCCCCTGCAAGATGATGGTTTTTCAGGGACAGCCTTACGATGATGAAAAATTCGAACAGGCTATCAGCGACCTGTGGGAAGTCATGAAGACCTATAATCCTGAGGTTTACGGCTTCAAGTGGGCAGACGAGGATGGTCCACGCTTTCAACTGGCGCCCATGGGTTACCGGGGGTACATAGAAGCCCGGCCGGTCAGACAATTGAATAATCCGAAAAAAGTTTAAAATGGCCAACAGGTAAGCTCTGACAACAGGGCTTACCCTATTTATAGGACCCAGGCTGTAGTGGCATACACACGTAAAACAGCTTCAATGATCAGGGACTTTACATTTGATACTGGATTTTGATACTGGATTTTTAATATCAAGCGTAAGCTGGTTTGTTCTCTGCTGATATCCTGCATCCGTCTAAACAGCAAGTTGTGACATGCCTGTAATAAGCTTCCGGTTTTTTTTCATAACCCGACTTAATAAAGGGGCGGTTTTCACAACCGCCCCTCCGGACCGGTAATCGGAGTTTATAATTATTCCGGTAAAGTCAAAAATATATTTACAGTTTGGGTTCCTCCACCTTCTTAGACCTCTCCACCTTTTGCATTTTAGCAATCTTTTGGCCCAGTTCTTTACACTCAGCAACGACTTCAGGCGCAGGGGTGCGGGTGGCAATCACGTCATCAGCAGCTTTGATCATTTTTAAACCGTCACAGATCCGGGTCACGCTATCCAGAGCCTGCGCTCCACCGCCGCCTTTGCTGCCGAAGACTACATAGGGCTTATCGCCTACCTTTTCTCTGATGACAATCCAGGCCCGGTCAAAAAAGTCCTTGACCATGCCTGACATATACCCGAAGTAATTGGGTGTGCCTATGGCCAGAAGATCACAATCCAGTACATCCTGGGCATTGGCGTCTACAGCCTTTTTCAGTGTGACTGTGGCTCCGGCTGCTCTGGCTCCTTCTGCTACGGCTTTAGCCATGATTTCGGTATTTCCACTCTGGGTATGATATACGATTAATACCTTTTTCATAAAATAAAACCCTCCTTTATATCTTCTGCGGTCTTATATAATGATATGAAGTATAATATTGTCTTATTCTGCTGTCAATATATGGATAGGAATCAAATTTACCATCCGGTAAGGCTAAACTAGCCTGTACATTTTCATAATGGCAGTATAAGAATTGGCGCTAATTTGAAGTAATTTTATAACAAATATTGGAAAATCCCTTATAACAGGCGTTAAACCATTATCCCCAACGGGTTATAATTGATCATTAGCGACATTTTTCTTTTGCCTTGAATTTTTCCGGTTCCGCTTAATATGACTATTTCAGGTGTCCTATCAAGCTTGGGTGATTATTGCCTCTAATGAGCAACCGGTACTATAATCAAATTCAAACAGGCATAAAACCCTGACGGATTGACGGATTCTTCTGAGGATAATTACCCTGGTATTGATGTGAATAGAAGGAGGCTAAAATGGCCATTCTGGTTACCGGTGGCAGCGGTTATGTGGGTTCGGAGCTGGTGAAAGTATTGCTGGACCGTAGAGAAAAGGTGGTGGTATTCGATAAGATAAAAAGCAGACGTTTGGAGGGACTGGAGGACCGGCTGCCTGTAGTCCTGGGAGATTTGAATAATGCTTCTGAAGTGATGAATGTGGTGAGAGATTATAAAATCACCTCCGTTTATCACCTGGGTGCTTTGCTGACTTTCGAGTCTGAAGCTAACCCCTGGGCTTCTTTTCAGGCCAATGTAGTGGGGACATATAACCTCATAGAAGCGGCCCGCCTTTTCAGGGTGGAAAAGATGCTATTTACCAGCAGCATAGGCACCTTTGGCGATCATACGGGGGGCAATTATACGGATACCATTATCCAACGGCCTGACAGCTTCTACGGCGTATGCAAACTATATGGAGAGGGCATGGGACGCTTCTATCGCAGAAAATTTGGGCTGGACTTCCGAGCCATCCGTTATCCCATGGTCCTGGGTCCGGGCGTTACCACGCCTAATCACTGGCCACCGGCTATGATAAGGCAGGCGGTACAGGGGAATCCATATATTTGCCCGGTAACAGAAGATACGAAGGATGTTCTCCTTTATTACAAAGACGCAGTACGTGCTGCTGATCTTATTATGCAGGCACCCCGGGAAGCTCTGCAAATGGTAGTCTATAATGTGGGCGGGCCACCGGTGATTACCGCCAAAGACTTGATCAATACTGTGCGCAGATATCTGCCGGGAGTTTCAATAACCTTTGCTCCTTCTTCCAGCCGTCTTTCAGGTTCGGGAATCATAGCCTGGGATGACTCTTATGCTCGCCGCGAATGGGGCTGGCAGCCGTCCTTTGTTACACTGGATGAGATGGTAGTTGATTTTATCCGTGAGATGTCTGTGAAATAAATAGTACTCAGGCTTATCTGGCTATATGTGATGTTAAAACCAGGCAAAGGTTTGACTAATCAACCTGTCTTCCTTAGAATTTACATGGTGTAAAGAGGGTCAGGTGAAGGAGGCTCCCATTGGCAAAATTTTCTTTGCTGCCGCGTGAAGGCAGATTTTTTGTGCTCTTTGAGGAAAGCGCCAGAAATGCTGCTGAGGTTGCCCGGCAGTTTAAAGAACTAATGGATAAATGGGAGGATGTACCGGAGAGAGTCAATAACATCATTGCCCTGGAACATAAAAGCGATACCGTGGCTCATGAAATCATCGCACTGGTACACAGGACATTTGTAACTCCTTTCGACCGGGAGGATATCGCCTTACTGGCTCATTCAATGGATGATGTGGTGGATTTTATTGAAGCTACTGCCGATACTTTGTTGATTTACAGGATCCAGGCTCCTACCGCCAGGGCTAAGGAACTGGCTGACATTATTTTAGAGATTACTCTGGAAATGGAAAAAGCAATCTCAGAAATACGCCAAAAACTGGACCTGAAAAATATCTTGCAGCACTGTGTGGAGATCAACCGGTTAGAGAACAAGGCAGATACAATCTACAGGGCAGCTCTGGCAGAGCTGTTCGATGATTCCAGGGACATCCCCTATATTATCAAATGGCGGGAAATATACGAATACATGGAATCTGCTACGGACAGATGCGAGGATGTCGCCAACGTTTTAGAGGGAGTGGCTTTAAAGTATTCATAAAGAGGGTATCAGGGCTGGTAAAGTCTCAAACCCAGATAGAACAGGCCTGCGATAAGGCCGGCTGCCGGGATGGTGAAAATCCAGGCCCAGACAATACGCAGGGTAATTCCCCAGCGTACGGCAGTGAGTCTTTTAACGGAACCTACTCCGGAAATGGCGCCGGTAATTACATGAGTGGTACTGACCGGTATTCCCATATGGGTAGCCAGGAAAATACTGATAGCACTGGCAGTCTCAGCACAGAAACCGTCTATCGGCATAAGTTTGGTAATTTTTTGCCCCATCGTTTTTACAATCCGCCAGCCGCCACTGAGTGTGCCCAGAGCAATAGCCGTATGGGCGCTTAAGACCACCCAGAGCGGAACATGGAAGCTATCAATGTAGCCGCCGGCAAAGAGCAAACTGGTGATTATGCCCATAGTCTTCTGAGCATCATTTCCTCCATGTCCCAGGCTATAAGCCGCTGCAGAAAAAATCTGTAATATCCGCGACCAGCGGTTAATAGCAGCCGGCCTTTGTTTATGCACTGCCCAGGAGGTGATGATTTTCAAGAGGAAACCCACAGCCAGGCCGATTGCCGGTGCCAGGATAATAAAAATAAGGGTTTTATACCATCCGGCAGCGATAATAACGCCGAAACCGGCCTTGGTAATAGAAGCCCCGGCATAACCGCCAATAAGGGCATGGGAAGAACTGCTAGGGAGCCCGAAATACCAGGTAATCATATTCCAGGCAATTGCGCCCAAGATACCAGCCAGAATCACGATAGGGGTGACTATGCCGATGTCTATCATGCCGTTTCCGATAGTTTTAGCCACGGTTGTACCAAAAATCAAAAAGGCAATAAAATTAAAAAAAGCAGCCCAGAGGATAGCCTGTTTGGGAGTTAATACCCTGGTGGAAACGATGGTAGAAATAGAATTAGCGGCGTCATGCATGCCGTTTGTGTAATCAAAGGCTAAGGCTACCAGGATGATAAAAGCTACTAGAAATAAGTTTAAATCCATCAACCATACCTTAGCTGAAGAATAAACCCAGACGCATTATATACCAATGCCGGGGATAACTCAAAAAGCGGAAGGCGGCGGTATGGGTAAGCAGCTTCAGATTATGAGCTTGAATTTTAGTAACGCCAGCTAAAATACATACCCGGCTATCTATTTCAACACGGGATAAACGAGGTTTGAACCAACAGATCAAGGTGTGAATCCGGGGTATGAAAAATCATGTAAAATGGTAATGAGAATTAGTAATAACAAATTGACTTTTGGTTATTAATAACTTCTAGGTTTCAGAGCCCAGGTAGGCAGATATTACTTCAGGATTGGTCCTTATTTCTGCTGGGGTGCCTTCGGCGATCTTTTTCCCAAAATTCAGCACAATAACACGATCAGCAATGTCCATTACTACACCCATATCATGTTCTACCAGAATAATGGAATTAATCCCGTCGCGGAGCACCGGCGTATGGGGGTAAGTAACTCCTTGACCTTCGAAAATATCTATAATAAAGCGAGCAATGTCCTCTTTTTCTTCCAGGTTCATACCAGCCATGGGTTCATCCAGCAGTAAAACTTTAGGTTCCAATGCCAGAGCCCGTCCTAACTCCACGCGTTTACGTAAACCATAGGGGAGAGACCCTACTACGGATTTACGGATGGGTTCTATTTCCAGGAAATCGATAATATCTTCCACTACTCTGCGATGTTTAATCTCTTCACTGTGGGCCGGACCGAAATATAGAGCGCTGGCCAGAAAGTTTTGTTTCATCAGAACATGCCTGGCTGCCATAATATTATCCAGCGTGCTGAGGCCGCTATAGAGTTCGATATTCTGGAAAGTACGGGCCAGACCCAGGCGAGCTGCCTTATCAGGGCGTATTCGTGTAATACGCTGGCCTTCAAAGAAGATTTCACCTTTTTGAGGCTTATAAAAGCCATTTATGCAATTAAGAATACAGGTTTTACCCGCACCGTTAGGCCCGATAATAGCCAGGATTTCATTTTCCCTGACATCCAGGCTGACATTGTTCAGCGCTTTAACTCCGCCGAATCCGAGAGATAGGTCCTCAATATGGATTTTTACCTTCCGGTCTGACTTCCCGGTAATTCTACCGGGCTGGCCGGCTGCCGTTGCGTGGGTGGTTTCTTCCAATTTTGCCATTTTAACCGGTTTCTTCCGCCTGGATTTTCTCTTTATAGCTAACTACACGGGGACACTGCTCCCCTTCGCATTCCAGCTTTTTATTGTGCGTACGTGTCTTCTTTTTTATGATATCAAGGGTGATTTCGTTAGGCTGATTGTATTTTTTAAAGCCTGTACAATGTGCTGAAAAATCTTTAAAAATCAGCACAGTGACTTCATCATCTACAGCATCACAATAGATGGTTTTTGCAGTTACCTGCCAGCCTTTTGCAGTATCCCGAATGCCCTTATCAGTCATTAATATCATAGTACCATTGGGGCAGAGGGAATTCAACCATGGCGATCGAATTTCAGGCTTTAAGGTTAGTTGAAGAAGAAATAGATGGCAGCATAAATAGCGAAGAGCACCACTATCGCCAGAAAACCGAATAAGGCATAACTGGCTATTTTCATATGGCCAAATTTATAACCCAGGTAATCTCCAAGCACCACAGCCGCAGCGACACCCACAATAATTTCAATAACAGAAATAACATTTTTTAGTTCAGGCATCGATTCACCTCAGCCCATTATTATATGAAATCCTTTTTGCTGAGTGAAATACTCTTACGATTATAACAAGGCGATTATAATATGCGGTTAATCAGAATAGTTGTGAAAGATGGTCAGTATTTTGCTGATTTGAGAATTTAAAACGAAAGAACTAAGGTATAGTGCATTCTGGCTAACTGGTTCGCTGCGGGCAAGGTGAATTGCACACCTTGCAGGCGCTTGTTCCATATCTCACTTTACAACGCGATTATGAATGCTTGTTATTTTCTACTGATACTGTCTTAGAATATTTTGTAAAGACTGGTCGTCTGTCAAAGAAGCCGCGACAAAGAGGAATTCTGAAAGGGAACCGCTGTATTTTCTTAAAGTTTTAAGATCCTCGCCAATCGGGTCTATTGAAGCAGGACTATCAGCATAAGAGCCGTGGAAGGCGAAATAAGCCTGGTTTAGTTTACGGATACAGTAGCCCTGTGTGAATAAAAATTGGCGCTGCTCTTCCATATATTTTTCTGCCTGTTCCACCTGTCCCCCGGCCAGATAGTCATCTACCTTCAGGCGGATGTTCCGCATTGCTGCATTGAAATCAAAGATATTAGCCGGTGGGGTAGTTTCCGGTGCCGGATCAGGCTCGTTGTAGGGGGCATAATATTTCTCGTAGACCAGGTCTGCCAATTCCCCGGCAGCAATACTGACAATAGTTTCATTGAGAGTTGGGATGATATCGCTGCGGTCGATTCCTAACAAGTACAATACATAACGGAAGCCCAGGGGCCTGAAAGCCAGGTATTGATGCAGCCATTCGTGCACCGCGGTATCAATAGTCCATTTCAGGTTATCATTTTTAAGTACAAAAGCAGGATAAGTGGCTCCCAGTCCACCGATACCTACCACCAGGGAAGAGACATTTAAGGCATCTACGGAGGACTCCAGAGACTCCATGCGTTCGGTGGTGATATCCTGAGTGATGGTTATTTCTTTCAGGCGTGAAATTTTTTCGCGCGGCGACACAATCAGGACATAAAGTGGATCCTGAAGAGTGAAATTTACCGGAGGGAAAATGAACCTGGAACCAAAAGCGGACTCAGATATACCTTCTGAGAGCAGTACCTGGCTTATCTGCCTGGAGATAGTCTGCTCTGCTGCCGGTTTTAGTAAAGCTGCCTGCTCTTCCATCCCCTTTAATTCCAACTCTAAAGCGGAGGTTTGTTCCATTGGATGGCTGTTTTGAATCCCACGAATACGTGATTTCAGGTCATTTACTTGTTTCTGGAGCAAAAAATAATCAAGTACAGACTTCGTATTCAAGTCTGAGTCAGTCAGGGGATCTACCAGGCGTTGTTTGAAATCTCGGTACAGGGCATTGATTTCCCAGGCGGCCAGATTAAAAGAATAAGGCTGGACCAGGGAATTAAAACGGTCATCAAAGCCGTATCTACCGGATCCTGAGGTGCAATTGCTACCCAGCAGTAAAACCAAAAAGAGGCAAAAAGCCAGAATGATCCGGGTAGATAACTGCATCCCTTCCCCTCATCAATCACAACCGGATAAAGCGCAAGCTATTTCAGGCTGGATTTAACTTTTTCTACTATTTTAGCCAGTGTGGGCCCGGTCTTTTCATTAATAATCACCTGTGCATAAGCATCATGCGGTGTATCAGTAAGATTAATGATGACCAGTTTGGCGCCGTTTCGCCGGGCAATAATCGGCATCTGGGCTGCGGGATAGACCACTAGAGAAGAGCCGGCCACGATAAACAAATCACAGGTAGTTGATTTTGATTCTGCCTTTTGAATGGCATCTGCTGGTAAGGATTGTCCGAAGGAAATAGTAGCCTGTTTCAAGTAGCCGCCGCATTCACATTCGGGGGCTTTTTCGCCGGTGCGGTCCATCCTTTTTTCTATTTCTTCACGCGGCCAGCGTTTTCCACAGGAAAGGCAGGAGACATACGCCAAGGTGCCGTGCAGCTCAATGACCTTGTCATCAGGTATACCGGCTGCCTGATGAAGTCCGTCCACATTCTGGGTGATAACGGCGTCCAGCTTACCCATTTTATAAAGGTCAGCCAGGGCGTAGTGCCCGATGTTGGGTTTAGCAAAAGCCATAGTAGGCCAGATAGCTCGGGAGAATCCCCAATAATGTTCCCGGCTGGCCCGACTGCTCATAAACTTATCAAAGGTTAGTTCATCCGGATCCCACTGTTGCCATAAGCCGCCGGGACTCCGGAAATCCTGTATACCGGATTCAGTGCTGACCCCGGCACCAGTGAATACGATTATATGCCTGGATGAGAGTATCATCTCAGCGACAGTATTGATTTTATCCATTATTTATGCTCCTGGCCCAGACTGACTGGAATTAATTTTAAAGGGTAAACACTGCAAAACAATTGACGGCTTAATTTGCCTGATCCCACTGCCAACAAAATAGGCTTAAGGCTAATTGGTATCAGCAAACATCATCTGCTTATTTAAATTATAACCCCTTGGAGGATCAGGTTCAAAAATATAAAAGTCCGGCAATTCAGTCCCAAAAAAGCTGTGTGAGTAATACCATTTTATTTAAGCCAGGTTTTTGATGTATGGTTGTGCTTTTAAGGCGACGCTATATATAATTGAACTGAAGAAACAACTAAAGACTGCAAAGATATGGTAGGGAGAGATGAAAAACTATTATCAGGTTCTGGGTGTATCTGAAAATGCCAGCGAAGAAGATATCCGCAAAGCTTTTCGAAAGCTGGCATTTCAATATCATCCGGATAAAAATCCTGGCCATGAAAAAGAAGCAGAAAAGAAGTTTAAAGATATTAATGAAGCTTTTTGCGTTTTAAATGATAGAGCGAAACGGCAGCAATATGATCTTTTCCGGAAAGGGCAGACGGCAGAGGCCGGATATAGAGCCGCGGGTCAAGGCTTCAGATATTCTCAGGAAGACATCTTCCGGGATACTTTTACCAACCGTACTTCTATGGATGAATTAAACCGCATGTTCGCCCAGGCGGGTTTGCGTTTTGACCAGGATTTTCTGAACCGGGTCTTTTTCAGCGCCAATAATGGTATTTTCAGGGTATATTACGGCAGTTTCCAGGGGGCACAGACATCACATTCAGCCAATAACACCGGTGCTCCATTTTCTGGGGCAGAGGTTAAAACTCCATATAAAAAAACGGGCTTTCTGGAGCGTTTTCTGACCAGAGCTACCTTAAAATTGGGCAATTTTGCTTTAAAAAAAATGCTGGGATTACAATTTGAGGAACCTCAAGCCAGTCTGGATCATTACCAGGAGCTGGCTTTATCATCTAGCGAGGCGACTTCAGGAGGCGAAAAAGCAATAAAACTTAAGCGTAAAAATTTTTCCAGGAAAATCATAGTAAAGATACCCCCCGGTATTCAATCCGGAACCAAAATACGGCTTAAAGGGTTAGGGCAGCACAAGGGTCAACAGACCGGAGATCTCTATCTTGAAGTTAGAGTTGTTCAGGACATCAGATAACAAAAAACTATTACGGCTGCTGAACGGTATCAAGCGTCAGTCATAACTAGTACCTAATTGGAGAATTTGCTTGGCATTTTGCCGAAGCTAGACACGCTCAGTTATTTGTATAGTTATTAACGCAACGAAGTACTAGATATTTAAATCTTTCTTTTAAACAAGGAAAAGAAGCGGTCCTGGTATTCTTCAAAGACATTCCAGCGGTCTAGCTCTATTTTTAGCTCTGAGGGTTCCAGTTCGCCTTTATTAACCAGCTCAAACAACCTTTCGATACGCAAACGTGCATCAGCCGGCAGCCCGGAGGCATCCATGTTTAATAATCCACGCTGGCCCAGTTGTCTGACATTCTCTCTAATAGACCTCTCTGTTATCTCATATATAAATTTCAGGATTGAGACATCCCAAAGAGTATCCTCACCTACAATAATTGACATAAGAGGATCGCCTTTTCGGTCAATTTCTGAATTCAACCTGGATAAAACCGTGGTAGTATCATCAGAGACTATATTAAGCTCTTTAGGCTCGTTCCGATAAGAATAATATAGGCCAGGTGAGTCAGGAGGATAGGCGTTTAAAATCAACTGGAAATATTTTTTAGCCTCAGCACTGAAACCCTGCACCCTTGAAAGATAAGAAGGTGTGACAATACGAGGCCGCTCTGCTATCACCCGTCCTTCCCGGATGACTGTCTCCGAAGTCTTCATAATATCATTAAAAGCAGCTTCGGCCACCAGGTAATAGTAAATATTAGTTGTACCAAAAGTGGCGAGGCTTTGCTTAGGGGCCCGGACAATACGGGTATTTAATACGGCTTCTTTGATTCTTTCATCAGATTCCATTAAAAAACCACCTCATACACTACGGAAACAATTACTTCAGAGCTTCAAGTTCGAGCTTATAATCGCTCAATACCTGAAGATACTGGGCATCCAGTTGGGATTTTAATTTTCGCCACTCCTCCTGGAATTGAGGCTGTTTTTCGATATCAATGCGGATTCCCGCGACATTACTACCCATTTGCTGTTTAAGAGCCTGTTCAACTTTAGCCTGAAAATCCGCTTTTAATGAATCATATGCCTGCTGGCGCTGCTGGCTTCCCTGTTGCTCGTAATGGTTAAAAACATGACGGATCTGGTTTAAAACGGATTCTACACGGGATTTATCGGTTTTTATGAGTTTAATGCCATCCATAGCCCGTTTGGCGGTCTTTTTTGCTGCCTCATTTTCCGGCAGGATTATATTTTTTACCAGGACGCTGTTAATTCCAGCAATCAAATAGGTTTGGGCCTTTTTGTCAAATTTACTGAGTTCTTGCTGCAATTCTGCATCCTGTTTTAAATACCTGGCAGCCAGCTTCTCCCCTTCAGGAACGTATTTCCATTCAAGGCGCTCCTGCTCTGTAGGTTCACCCATCTTGTTAATTTTTTCCATGGCTATTTCACGAGCACTCTTGATATCACCCATTTCAGTCTCTCCTTCAATTTCTCAATATTATTATACTAGATCGAAATAGAATACGAAATGGTCTGAAAATAACGGTTTTTTAAATGCCACTACTGTAAAGTAACCTGTGAGACGTTTATAAAGAGGAGCGAAGTATATCCGGTCCGCCTGGCAGGCTAACTGAATGATGATCTGGCGCTTTTTACCAGGAGAGGAAGGGAGGTACATTACAGGCAACTGGTTAGTCAAAGCCTTTTAACGCTATCCTGGAACTTAACCAGCCTTTCCCGTGAAGCCGCTGGTCAGGCCCTGGAACTACTGTGAAATTTATCTGATAGAATGAAGAGAAAATATGAATACTTAAACGTATTTTTCAATTAAAAGGTTAAATTTCTTTTTTTGCTCCAGAGTTACAATTTCCGGAGCGGTGAACATAGCATCAGCCAGGGCGTGGGGGCACCTGCAATGCCTGCTTCGCGGTATACGTGTAACAGTTTCTTTGATAATCCGTTTGGCCATCTCCAGGTTACGCTGCATATAGCCCAGAATAACCTCAGCGGTAACCCAGGTCTCTCTTTCTTTCCAGCTATCATAATCAGTCACCAGGCAAAGACTGGCATAGCATAATTCAGCTTCACGGGCCAGTTTAGCTTCAGGAAGCACGGTCATCCCAATCACATCAGCTCCCCATGACTTGTAAAGCCGGGATTCGGCGCGGGTAGAAAAGGCTGGGCCTTCCATAGCTATATAGGTTCCACCCAGATGCACACCAGCTCCGGCTGCGGCGGCACTATCATACAGTACTTTACTGAGGTCAGGACAAAAAGGTTCGGCAAAGGATATGTGAAAAACCACTCCATCACCAAAAAAGGTGCTGGTCCTTCTCTGAGTACGGTCAATAACCTGGTCAGGGATCAGTAGTTCACCTGGTTTTATCTCATCCTTGAAGCTGCCGCAAGAATTAACGGCAATAATATGTTCTACGCCCAGGCATTTGAAAGCATAAATATTAGCCTGAGCTGGGATTTCGCAAGGCAGAAGGCGGTGTCCTCTTCCATGGCGGGGAATAAAGGCCACACCTATTCCATTGAGTTTACCGATAACGATATTATCACTGGGAGCGCCGAATGGAGTATCCAGACATACCTCTTCTACATCCGTCATGCCTTCCATATCATATAAGCCGGTTCCTCCAATAACTCCGATTTTAGCCTTACTTTGTGGCATCCAAAATACTCCTTCGTATGATTTTCTCTGTCAATATAGCATACCTGTGTGGAATTGGGAAATAGCGTGACGTTAAAGATAGAAACGAAAAACAAAGTAAAAACAAAAATACGTTAGATTTACCAACTACCTCCAATTTTATACATCCGGCTCAAGTGCGGCTCTGATGCCTTCCTCGAACGGCTCCTGTATAATCCCTTTTTCAGTAATGATGGCTTCAATATACTGGTGTGGTGTGACGTCAAAGGCAGGATTGGCTGCCTGAATACCAGCCGGGGCTATGATCTCACCCTGGAAGCAGGTGACTTCTGCCGGAGACCGATCTTCGATAATAATCTGTTCACCTGAGGAGATGGAGGTGTCGATGGTGCTGGTGGGGGCGGCAATATAAAAAGGGATATGATGCTCTTTGGCCAAAACCGCCAGGGTATAGGTTCCAATTTTATTAGCTGTATCACCATTAATAGCAATACGGTCCGCCCCAACAATCACGGCCTGGATTTTACCCTGCCGCATAAAAGAGCCAGCCATTGAGTCCGTAATAAGGGTAAAAGGGATACCAGCGTATTTGAGTTCACTGGCTGTAAGGCGGGCTCCCTGGAGGAGGGGCCGGGTCTCAGTAGCAATTACCCCTGTTATCCTGCCGTCTTCGAAAGCCTTCTTGATAACACCCAGGGCAGTACCATATCCACCGGTGGCCAGGGCTCCGGCATTACAATGGGTAAGCACAACATCACCTGTTTTTAGCAGTGAAGAGCCAATGCGGCTGATTTCAAGGTCTGAGGATAACTGGGTTGCATGAATTTTGACTGCTTGCTCTACCAGCATATGCTGGATTTCTCCGGTATCTTTACCCTGATCAATTACCTTCTGCATTTGCTCCAAAGCCCAGAATAGGTTACGTGCGGTAGGGCGGCTGGAAGCCAGAGAGGCGAATACAGGCTCCATCTCTTTGATCATAATTTCTTTATTAAATGGCCTGATTGAAAGAGCGGCCAGGGCTACCCCATAGGCGGCGGCGATGCCGATAGCCGGAGCTCCCCGCACGGCCAGCCGCCGGATGGCGGATACAATGTGCCGGTAATCTTCAATTTCAAGATAGACCTCTTTCCCGGGGAGCAAGGTCTGGTCTAAAAGCCTGAGTTTGGTCCCCTGCCATTCAAAAGGCGTTAGATTGGTCAAGTTTTTTCCTTTCAAGGATCGCTGTTTTAATCAAATTCTAAAATCTGAACAAGACCCGGAGTCAGGCGCCAAATTATTTTTATCGAAGCGTAGCCCGAACAGGTATTATATCCGGCAGCCTGACGACCTTATTGTGGAGGCGGGCATAATGAATAACCGGACCTCCCAGGGCTTCCACTTCACCTTCCGGATAGACTTTTATGGCTGTGCCGGAAGCTATGCCATAGCCTTCTGTCGATTCCTTCTCCAACCTGAGGGCGGCTTTAAGCTCTTCCCAGCCATCATCTTCAGCATGGGTATCACAAATTACCGGGGCCAGTCCCAGGCAGGGAAAAAGCTCAGCCGAGGAATCATCATCAGGATTACGCCAGCGAACCCATTTTCTGGCCAGCATGATGCTACCGGCGGAAAGACCGAAAAAGAATTTCCCCTGTTCGTTTAATGAGGAAAGAAAGCCTACCATTTTTTGGGCTTCCAGAGATTTCATGCCGGCCTCAACATCTCCCCCACTGATAAAAATCGCATGGGCAGCGCTCAGAATCCGGCGGGCTTTTTCAAGGTCAGCCTTTCTGGAATAAATCAAGGCGTGTTCCACCTTACCGGCTCCGGCCGCCAGAAAAGCACTTTGCATAAACTGGAAAAAACGTTTATCGTCCTCGTTGGCAGTTCCCACGTAAGCTATAGAAGGGGAACGGTTGCCAATTTCTTTAATAACAGTCTGTATGACTGGATCCGGGTTTTGACCACCGGAACGTCTGCCTCCAGCCAGCAAGAAAACCGGTTTTCGATTACTCATATAAACAGTCAACTCCAATCAGGTATCTGCGGTAGAAACCTGGGATCCAGGTATTTTTTCACTTCTAACGGGAAGAGGGCACCGGCAAGCTGGTATTTACCTGAATTCTCAGGGTAAACATTAGAGGTAAAAATTACCGATATCAGAGCATTTTCTCCATAGAGTTTTTTTAGAGCCAGTACAGCTTCTTCTCTGAGATCCTTTTTATCATCCCTCCGGCTGACAATCTGGAGTTGATAGCTCATGCGATCAGTTTGCACCAGTTTAAATTCATCAATGCCCTCCAATATACTAATAGCTTTATCCAGTTGATGTAAAGTGACCAGTCTTCCACCGGTGGTCAGAGTCAGGTTGCTCTGGCGTCCTTCGATTGAGGCCAAGATAAGACCGGAGTTCCGGCCGCATGAGCAATGACAGCTTTCATCTACCCTGACCAGATCCCCTACGTCAAAACGGATTAAATAGTTCCAGGGATTGTTGAAGGGGGTTACCAGAATCCTCCCCAGAAAAGGGCCGCCGTGTTCGGGTAAAAAAGGCTGGAAATCCACACGGCAGTACTCACTGTTTTGATGGAACTTACCTTTTTCGCATTGCATGAACACATAGCCGGTTTCCGTGGTCCCATATGAGCTGACCAGGGGAGCAGAAAAGACCTTGCGGATCTGTTGATAGTGGAATGCGGCAGGGTATTCATAGGTAAAGGTGATCAGGCCGGGCTGGAATACAATTATTCCGGTGGTATAGATATAACGGCAAAGACGGGCCAGGTAAGACGGGTTGGCCTCCAGTATTTGAGGTTGGAATGTATTCAACTCCCGGATCATGCGGTTCATATGAGCGGACGTCCAGGAGGTGGGGTCGGACTTTTCGTTGAGATAGAGATAGCGGGACACCCGGCGCTTCTCCATGGGAAGGTCCTGGTGATCCGAAAGGAACCCCACGTTTAGGGGGTTTACCAGAATAGCTTCCCTGTGATTTCCGGTTGTGATTTTTCTAGCATAAGAGTTGATTTGCCAGGAAGCTTTTTCAGAAGCATCCCACCACGGCTGGTTCCAGATATTGGTCACCTTATCGTCCGTTGTTCCGCTGGTTTCAACTAGCTGGATTTCTTTTTCAGCCAGGCCGCGGTTCAGATTTCTATCAACCGGTAGCAGGCCCAGAGGGAAATTATTACGGATATCCTTTTTGGTAAAGGCAGGCAGGGAAGCATAACGCAGATCTACCAGATATTCCGGGCCGGGATCAAAAGCCCTCCATGGCTGATAGGCCGGGACTTTACCGAGCGCCGTTTCCAAAGAACTTAAAGAACGGTCGTAATATTCCTGGCTGAATTGACAATTGGACATAACATACGGTACAACAATATCAATAATAGCACCTCAATAAAGAAAAAATAAGTAGGCGACTTTAAATGAAGGAAAAACAGCCATCAGAAAAAATTGAAAGGGATCAAGCTTAATTTAAGTTTACCGGGTGGAGGTACAGGGTGTCAAACCTGGCTTTGATTGGATTGCCGGCTTTTCACTCTGTTTCCTAATGAAATAATAGAAATAATAAAATTAAAAAAACAACCTGGCTAAATCAGGATTTTGTAATATTTCAGGTTAAACATTTTTGAAAGCAGGAAAGTCCAAGGAGGTCCGGGATGGAGATTGTTAATAACCCTGATCTGAGAATCGAGAGGCTGCAACTGAGCCGCTGGGAGGTCAACTCATATATCATAATCTGCCCGCAAACAGGGCACAGCGCCCTGGTGGATGTGCCTCCGGGCGTTCAAACGCTGATGAAAGCCCTGGAAGGAACGGAGCTTCAATATATATTGTTGACTCACACTCACATAGACCATACCGCAGGCCTGGCTGCCTTCAAACCTAAAGTAAGTATTCCGCTGGCTGTGCATCCGGCAGACCGGGGTGGATTACAATTCGATCCTGAAAGGCTTCTGGAAGGGGGAGATATCATTGAAGTGGGCAAGGTTAAGGTAAGCGTGCTGTTCACGCCGGGCCATACGCCTGGTAGCATATGCTTCCGTATGGGCGAATATTTGCTGGCAGGCGATACCCTGTTTCCCGGCGGTCCCGGCAGGACTGAGACCCCGGAGGATTTCCGGCAAATAATAAAGTCGATCACAGAAAAACTGCTGGTACTGCCGGAGGAAACCCGGGTTTACCCCGGTCACGGCGAGCCAACTACCATCAAGAAAGCCAGAAAGGAGTATGCGTCGTTTACGGCAAGATCGCACCCGGCTGATCTGTGCGGGGACGTGACCTGGGAAGGTGGGTAGGGGTGACAACAATTAAAAATAATTGCCAGGAGAATTCCCAGGAATCTTATCATCTCTAATGCGCAGGCTGGGAGGAGGGGCTGGCTTTATCATATCCCATAGAGCCGCCGGAAGGATGGGATAAGGCTTTTCCCCCCACGATTTCTATCTCCAGGATACGGTCAAGGCGAAAGGTACGCTCAGCCTGTCTTTCAAGACAAAAAGCCTTCATAGCAATGAAGGTTTTATCCCGGTATTCCATTTCACCGACAGTCAGGGGCCGGACCGTGCGGTCGGTTTTTGAATCATCCGGCTTAAGGTAGACTATACGCAGGGCTTCCTGGTCTTGAATGGCCTTCAGTATGAGGGATAGTTTATCTTCCTGAGTCATTCGTTGAGCAACTTTGCGGTACTGGTACTTCGTGAGAAAATCCCTGACCTGCCAGTCGGTACGGATGTGCTTTTTCAGAATTTTTTGTTTAAGGACAAGGCCGCTCAGGGAAGTACAGCGGCTCAAAGCCACATACATTTGCCCGTGTGCAAAGGTGCCTTTGCCGATATCAATGATAACTTTATCGAAAGTCTTGCCCTGGCTTTTGTGGATGGTAATAGCCCAGGCCAGCACAAGGGGATACTGGGTGAAAGTGCCGGCAACTTCAGAGCGCAGAGCGTCATTTTCCAGGCTAAAGCGGAATATTTCCCAGGTGTAAGGCTCTATCTCCACTTCCCCGGAACCGGATAGATCTGCGATCAGGAAAGGGACATCGTTTTTTCTGCTGACAACACTGGTAATCTCGCCAATAGAGCCATTCACCCAGCGGCCTGCGGCATCATTATTCAGCATCATAATCTGGGCACCGCTCTTGAGGGTGAGTTCAACGGCAGTGGGCAGATACTCACTGCCGAAATCTCCCGTTATTTCTCCCATAAAGGTATGTGAATGGCCTTTAATTCCGGCCAGACGCCGGTTATTGACACCGGCAGCCATTTCATTAGTAGTGGTCAGGTAGACATAAAAATCGTTCAGAGGGGGCTCAAATTGAGGCTGATACCTTGAGTTGAGGAGTGTCAGACCTTCTTCGGTAATGGACCTGTTCCGGATGGCATTTAATAAATCAATGAAAGCCGGATCATGCTGGCGGTAAATTTTTTCCAGCTCCAGGAATTCCATGTCGAATGACTCAAAGACGCGGGCGCTGTAGAAATAAGGGGTAGGGTAAAGGGATTTGAAACCGGCTTTTTCTTCACCGGCGATCACCGGCGGCAGTTGATAGAGGTCGCCGATAAAGACCATCTGAAGGCCGCCAAAGGGCTTATCGCTCTCCGGCCCGTTGAGACGCAGGAAACGGTCTACACAGTCCAGAAGGTCAGCCCTGACCATGGAAATCTCATCGATGACGATGGCGTCCAGCTTGCGGTATATATTTCCTCTGTCTTCTTCTGTGGTCAGTTGACGCACCGTGCGTAAAGTAATATTGGGTTTGAAACCAAAGAAGGAATGGATGGTCTGACCTCTGACATTCAGCGCCGCCACGCCTGTGGGTGCCAGAACCGCCACTTTTTTACGGGTATTGCGGCGGAAGTAGCCCAGAAGGGTGGACTTGCCGGTGCCCGCCCGGCCGGTAATAAAAATACTTTTATTTGTATATTCCAGGATGTCCAAGGCACACTTGAACTGGGGATTAATTTCAATATCAGGGACGGTGGGGGACCTATCCAGCATACTGGTAACGATACTACCTGAGAGATCAAAAAGCAAATTTCGAAGAGCAATAAAGGAGTGAAGATCAAGAATCAAAAACACACAAAATAAAGGGACTGTGTATTTATTGTACCAGTCTTCCCCGTGTTACAATAATTACTGAATGCCATTTCAATAAATAGAATTAACAGGATAATTATACTGTGACACAGGAAGAGGCGTTAAAAATACTGAAAAGCGGGCAGAATGTCTACCTGACTGGAGCAGCCGGCAGCGGCAAGACGTTTTTGTTAAATACCTTCATCCAGTATTTAAGGGCGAAAGGCGTTTATACCGGGATAACGGCCTCCACCGGCATTGCAGCCACGCATATAGGTGGAATTACCATCCATTCCTGGGCGGGGATCGGTATTATGAGGACAGCCTCAGACAAGGCTGTCCTGGATATCGCCACGGATAAGCGGATTTCTAAACGGATGCAGAGAACCCAAACCCTGATTATAGATGAAATTTCCATGCTGGATGCTGACCGCCTGGACCTGGTGGAGAAGGTTGCCAGACTGGCCCGCGGAAGCTGGGCGCCTTTCGGAGGAATACAGGTAGTGCTGTGCGGGGACTTCTTTCAGTTGCCGCCTGTTTCCAAAGCAGGCGAGCCGTCCGCCAGTTTCGCATACAACTCCGGCGCATGGAAGAACATGAATTTAAAGGTGTGTTATCTGCACGAACAGCACCGCCAGGGTGATCAAGACCTTTTGCGCGTATTAATGGCCATCCGTAATGCAGAGGTGGATGATTCTGTGCTTGAATACCTGCGAGGGTGCCGCGGCAAGGCCTTTTCAGCGCAACAACTGGAGCAGGTGGTCAAGTTATATACCCATAACCAGGATGTGGATGCGGAAAATGAGCAGGAACTGGCCAGGATACCTGAAAGAGCCAATAGATATACTATGAAAATGGATGGGGTACCTGCTATTGCCGAGGCTTTGAAAGACGGCTGCCTGGCCCCAGAGAAGCTGGTGCTGAAAAAAGGGGCAGCGGTGATGTTTGTTAAAAATGCTTTTGATAAGGGGTATGTCAACGGCTCTCTGGGGACGGTAAGTCATTTCACCCAGGCCGGCTTCCCGGTGGTGACTCTTTTAAATGGAAATGAAGTGCCGGTTGAGCCGGCTATCTGGGCAGTGGAAGAAAACGGCCGGGAACTGGCAAATATCAAACAAATTCCTCTGAGACTGGCCTGGTCAATCACGGTCCATAAGAGCCAGGGTATGACGCTGGACGCAGCTCAGGTAGACCTTTCCAGATGCTTTGAGAAGGGAATGGGATATGTGGCACTTTCACGGGTACGCTCACTGGATGGGCTGCGGGTACTGGGTTTCAATGAAATGGCTTTAAGCGTTAGTGAGGAAATACGGGCTTTTGATAAGGAATTGAGAAAGCTTTCGGAAGAAGCGCTGAGGGAATCGGCCGCTTGGGCAGAGCGAGAAGTTGTTGAAAGCGAGCCGGTAAAAGCAGAGCCTAAAAAGAAACGCAAGAAAAAAATAAAAGAAAGTAAGGAAAAGAGCGGGGAGAAAGGGTCTTCGAAAGGCAAAAAGTGGACGGCTGAGGATGAAGCGCGCCTGGAAGCGGGGTTTAAGGAAGGGAAATCCATCTCCGACCTGGCTGTAATGCTGGGCCGGGGTTATGGGGGAGTATATTTACGACTGGTGAAACTGGGGCTGATAGGACCGGATGAAATAATAAGAAGAAACCTGGAAACGGATACAGCTAATCGTGCGATGTAATAAAAATAATATCGGATTACTTCGCATACAGGAGTAATGACCAGGAACCAAAAACCGGATACCAAAATCAAATACCAACTCAGTGAGGTTTTGCAATTAGTAGATGCTGTCTGGGAACCCAATAAATAATAGTCCAGCAAAAACGCCTTCCGGATAAGAGAATGGGGATATTGGGAGGCAACCATGCCACCAACCAGCATTTTAACCCCATAAGGGTTCCGGCGGTCTAACGGGACGGAGGTTAACCGGTAAAGGAACAGATTTTGGATATTAACGAAAATGACATAAAACATAATTTAATTAAATTGCTGGAGAAGAGAAATAAAGTCCGCTTCATAGAAGACTCACGAAAGCTTTCAGCAGTGTTGATACCCCTGTTTTTCCGGGAGAGAGTACTGCATTTGCTGTTCACACGGCGAACGCAAATGGTGCGTTATCACAAGGGTGAAATTTCTTTCCCGGGAGGCGGATATCACAGGGAAGACGGCTCGCTGGTGCAGACGGCTTTACGAGAGACCTTTGAAGAAATCGGACTGGATCCGCAGAATGTGGAAATCATTGGGGAGCTGGACGATGTGCCTACCCGCAATTCTAACTATATCATAACACCCTTTGCCGGATTTATTGTGCCTATGAAGAAGTATAAAACGAGCGAGTTTGAAATCGCTGAGATCATTGAGATCCCGGTTGAAGGACTGTTAGCTGGGAGTAGTTTCGAAGAGATAAGCCCGGCTGATCCTGCGGATTTACTGGATATTCCCTTTGTCTATCATTATAAAGACAAGACTATTACGGGCGCCACGGCCAGGATATTAAGGCAGTTTTTGGGCATTTACAGACAGGCGGGTAGCTGACAGCAAAAGGCATTGTTTTCAAGGTCGCTCTTACATCAGGAAAGAGAGACAGGGAGGCGGCCTGATAAATTAGCGACCATTACCATCTTTCAATACAATACCCGGCCCCCACCGGGTGCTTTGACCCTGCGGTATTAAGACGTTCCTGCATGCCAGGGGTCTGCTATAAATAAATTGTCCCCGTGTTTAGCAGAAATTCTTCAGTAATTTTGCCATAATATTTAATAGAGCTATTTGACAGCTACTTGACTATTTTAATTATATAAGTTAATATTAAATTATTAAGAAACATGAGTATGCATTCTGATTAGAAAACCAGCAGGGATACCAGAAGGGATCTAAAAGGTAATAAAAATTTGGAGAGGCGGTGATAAATGGCCGGTAAGGATTATTATAAAATACTGGGAGTTAACCGTACAGCATCTGATAAAGAAATTAAGGCAGCTTACCGCCGTCTGGCTCGTCAGTATCATCCGGATGTGAACCCCGGTAACAAAGCTTCAGAGGAGAAGTTCAAAGAGATTAATGAAGCTCATGAGGTGTTATCGGATCCGGAGAAGAGAAAGAAATACGATCAATACGGCGATAAATGGCAATACGCTGAACAGATGGCTGAAGCGGCGCGGCAGCAGCAAGCGGCGTCAGGCGCCTGGAGTTTTACACGAGAGCCTGGCGAAACACATGGTTTTTCCTTTGAGGAGGATGATCTAAGCAGTATTTTTGGGGATTTTCTGAGCGGAAGGGCGGGTACCGGGTTCAGGAGAAGGACCACACGGCCCAGAAGAGGGCAGGACATTGAATATCCGGTTGAAATAACGCTGGAAGAAGCATATTCCGGCGCGTTGCGCAATCTTTCGCTTCAATCCGAGGCCCCCTGTACCGCCTGCCGGGGCACGGGCCGTATACAAAACCTCCCGTGTTCTGTATGCCGTGGCGCCGGGGTTGTTTCTCAGGTTAAACGTCTAGAAGTTAAAATTCCAGCCGGGGTGAACACAGGATCCAGGGTACGAATTGCGGGAAAAGGAGAACCCGGGCCTTCCGGAGGAGAAGCGGGTGATTTATATCTGGTGATTACTGTTCAACCTCATAGCCTATTCCAACGCAAAGATGATGATTTGTTCGTAGATATTCCTGTACCATTAACCACAGCAATACTGGGCGGAGAGGTGCAGGTGCCTACATTAAAAGGTACCAAGCTGGCGCTGAAAATTCCACCGGAGACTCAAAATGAGCGTATTTTCCGCCTGGCAGGACAGGGAATGCCGCATCTAGGCGATGCTATGAGGGGGGATCTTCTGGCAGCGGTCAAGGTGGTCCTGCCATCCGAATTAACCCCTCAGGAGAAGGAGTTATTCAGGAAGTTGAGGGAATTACGTCCGGTATAATCAATCATGAGGTGAATTGGTGATGAGCAGAGAACTAAATGAACCTCGCTATGTGATAAGCGTAGCGGCCAAGATACTGGGGATACAAACACATACCTTACGTTACTATGAAAGGATAGGGGTGGTAGAACCGTCTCGCTCGCAGGGGAACATCCGTTTATATTCTGAAAAGGACCTGGAGCAGTTACGCCGGGTAAAAAGCCTGATAGAAGACCTGGGGGTGAACCTGGCAGGGGCGGAGGTGATATTACGCATGGCGCAGCAGATAGAAAATCTACAGAACCGCATCCAGGAACTGGAGGCGGAAATCAAAGAATTGAAAGGGGAGGAAAGTTAATGCGACAGGAAAAGTTTACAGAACAGGCACAGGAAGCCCTGGCCGCATCCCAGGAACTGGTACGCAATTACAGGCACAATCAGTGGGATATTGAGCATATATTGATGGCTTTGCTGCAGCAGGATAAAGGTTTAGTAATTGATTTGTTTAAGCTTTTAGGAGTAGATATCAATACTGTAAGACAGCAGGTGGATGCCGCCTTGTCCAGAATACCGAAGGTGAGTTACGATACAGGGCAGATCTATGCAACTCCCAGGATACAATGGTTGCTTCAGGCGGCGGAAGCCGAAGCTAAAAGGCTAAAGGATGAGTTTATTGGCACAGAGCATTTATTAATCGCCATGTCCAGTGAGCAGAAAGGGGAAGCAGCCGGCATTTTGCGCAGCCTTGGCATAGATCAGGAGAAGGTCTACAGGGCGCTACAGGACATCCGGGGAGGACACCGGGTGACGGACGCTAGAGCAGAAAGCAAGTACCGTTCCCTGGAAAAATACAGCCGGGATCTGACTGAGCTGGCCAGGCAGGGCAAACTGGATCCGGTAATTGGCCGGGAGGAAGAAATTAAAAGGGTGATGCAGATTTTGAGCCGGCGCACCAAGAACAACCCGGTAATCGTGGGAGAAGCCGGGGTGGGGAAAACCGCTATTGCAGAAGGCCTGGCACAAAAAATAGTGGCGGATGACGTGCCGGATTCGTTAAAAGGACACAAAGTAGCGGCTCTGGACATGGGTTCCATGATTGCGGGCAGCAAATTTAGAGGAGAGTTTGAAGAGCGACTTAAGGCTGTGATGGATGAAGTTAAAAACGCCAAAGGAGAGATCATTCTATTTATTGATGAGATTCATACCGTGGTGGGGGCCGGTGCGGCTGAAGGGGCCATGGATGCCAGCAATATGCTTAAGCCGGCGCTGGCCCACGGAGAACTACAGACTATAGGCGCCACCACGCTGGATGAATACCGTAAATACATTGAGAAAGACAAGGCTCTGGAGCGGCGTTTTCAACCGGTCTTTGTAGGGGAACCCACCATTGAGCAGACGATACAGATTTTGAAGGGGCTAAGACCGCGTTATGAAGCCCATCACAAGGTAAAAATCACAGATGCGGCCCTGGAAGCAGCGGCCAAATTGAGCCAGCGTTATATTTCAGACCGGCATTTACCGGATAAAGCCATCGATCTGATAGATGAAGCAGCCAGCAAGCTGAGAATAGATGCAGAAAGCGCACCGCAGCCTGTAAAGTCACTAGAAGGCAGGCTACAAAGTCTGATCAACGAAGAAGAGGCGGCTTCTCAGAGACAGGATTATGCCAGGGCGGCTGAACTCAAATCAGAAAGGCTGCGCCTGGAAGAGGAATATAAAAAGGCCAAAGCAGAGTGGGTGAAACAAGCTAAAATAGATGAGGCAGTGGATGAGGATGAGATTGCCGAGCTTGTTTCTAAATGGACGGGGATCCCGGTGACGCAGATGATGGAGGGTGAAAGTCAGAAACTGGTGCACATGGAAGACCGCATTCATGAGCGAATGATAGACCAGGAAGAAGCTGTAATCGCAGTTTCAGAGGCTATACGAAGAAGCAGGGCAGGTTTAAAAGATCCCAAGAGACCGATCGGCAGCTTTATGTTCCTGGGCCCTACAGGGGTAGGAAAAACAGAACTGGCGCGCAGCCTGGCCTGGTTCCTTTTTGACGATGAGAATTCCATGATCCGGCTGGATATGTCTGAATACCAGGAACGGCATACAGTGTCCCGGCTGATCGGCGCTCCTCCCGGATATGTGGGATTTGAAGAAGGCGGACAATTGACTGAGGCGGTCAGGAGAAGGCCTTACAGGGTGATTCTGCTGGACGAAATAGAGAAAGCGCATCCGGATGTATTCAACACCTTGCTCCAGGTAATGGACGACGGGCGTTTGACTGATGGTCAGGGGCGTACGGTGGACTTTAAAAATACAGTGATCATTATGACCAGCAATACAGGAGTGGAGTACATCAAAAAGGAAGGCCCCATTGGATTCGGTGCGCCCAGGGACGCTACCAAAGCACAAAAACAGAGCTATGAAAATATGAAAGACCAGGTAATGGCCGCGGTGC
The DNA here is from genome assembly GCA_964386535.1 of uncultured Dehalococcoidales bacterium. Taxonomy (GTDB): domain Bacteria; phylum Chloroflexota; class Dehalococcoidia; order Dehalococcoidales; family UBA3254; genus CAYLRY01. Next base: position 26,007 of record CAYLRY010000017.1, read on the forward strand.
GTAAAACCTTCCGTCCTGAGTTTATCAACCGCTTGGATGAAATTATCGTCTTTCATGAACTGGCCAAAGAACAGCTCAACCAGATAGTAGACCTGATGGTTAAGGATTTGCAGAAACGCCTGTCAGAGCGTAAACTAAATCTGGAGTTGACTAAAGCGGCCAAGAACTGGTTATCTGATACCGGATTCGATCCTACCTACGGTGCCAGGCCTTTAAGAAGGGCCATCGAGAAGTATGTGGAAAACCCGCTTTCCAGCAAGATACTATCGGGCGAATTCAAAGAAGGTGATACCGTGATAGTGGATCTGTTGGATGACGAGCTGGTTTTCAGCGTCAGGCAGAAATAGAGAATGTACTCAGGGCTGACTCGCAGGTCAGCCCTGAGTACAAAGAAGTGCTTCCGGTTGATTAATTAGAGCCCGTCAGTTCAGATAAAGGTTTTCTCCGCGGCTGCAAGATGGAGGTAACTGAGATAAGCGATAGGGCTAAGTATTTAATGGGCACAGCAATCTTTGTAGTTACCACCATTGCCTCTGTCTATCTGGTAATCCGTTTTGATAAGGAGATAGCCGGATTGCAGAACTACGGCTATTTGGGGATCGGCTTAATTGCATTTATTGCCGGAAGCAGCATTCCTACACCTATTTCTTACCTGATCATGACTTTTACCTATGCTGGAATATCTACAGCTTACGGGGCATGGCATCCAGCCATAGTTGGACTGGCAGGCGGTATATGTGCGGGAATAGGGGGGACGCTGGTCTTCCTTTTAGGGAAGGGTGGGCGGAAGCTGTTTCCGGGTGTGCGGAGAAATCCGGTGGATGAAGCTGCGGATCAGACCTCCAATACACTGTTCCGTAAATTTGAGAAATGGGGACAGCGGCGTGGTTCCTGGGTGGTTTTTCTGATGTCAGCCATGCTGAATCCTGCTTTCGCACCTATGGCTATTGCCATGGGCGCCATCCGGTTCAGTGCTTTTAGATTTTTGTTGTTGTGTATTGCTGGAAATTTAACCAAAGCTATGATAACATCATATGCCGGGTACATAGGGATTGGTACCATATTGCGCTGGTTAGGGGCATGACAGAAAGAATGGAGGTGGAGGCATTCATATATTCATACAAAATACCTTATATTCCCTATTTGGTACCAACTTCATAGTTGGGCCGCAAATAAAAGAACAAATAAAGATGTTAAGCGATCAGGTCCCACGGGAATTTCTAAGGCGTGAGATGGATGATCTGGGTTGTGGCGATGGTAAAATTACTGTGCTTCTACGGGAAGTCTTTAAGCCGGATAAGCTCAGGGGATTTGATGTCAATCCTTCTCTGGTAAAACGGGCAAAAAACAAAGGAATAAAAGCTGAAATTATTAATCTGGATGAAAAGGTACCTAGCGGTGAACTGGCGGTCATGTGGGGGGTATTACACCATTTAAAAGACAAGGAGAGGTGCATCCGTAGAATTGGGGAAAACTACGCTATGGCTTTTATACGCGAGCCTATAAAGAACAAGGCTATCAAGGGCCTCGAAATGGGACAACCATTAGAAAAAGCAGAGATCGAAGGTCTTGTAAAGAATTACTTGCCCCGGTCGCAGACTTTTTATTACGGACACTGTATATTCATTTTCTATAACGGCAATCAGAGTCTTTCTCGATGATTGCGCCTAAACCTTCCTGCGTTTCCAGCGACCGCTTTTAAAGTAAACGGGGTAGATTATTGCTCTGACGGTAATGCCGGCCACGATAGCCCACCGGATTCCATAAACATCTAGGCCGGTAATCCTGGGCAGAAAATATGCCAGGGACATCTGGATGCCCCACATGGTAATCAGGTTTGTCAGCATGGGGACCAGGGTATCTCCAATGCCGTTCAGGACCATGCTAATAGCCACTACCAATCCCCAAACTAAAAAAGCCACTATCTGTATCTTGAGGAAAGATGCAGTGACTTCAATTAAGCTGGCATCTGAAGTAAATATGCGCAGAATCGGTTCCACCCAAAACCAGATTACAAAGGAAAATACCACGGCTACAATAGAAGCCAGCATAACAGCCAGCCAGGCAGTACGGGTAGCTCTTTCGGATTTTCCTGCCCCCAGGTTTTGACCGGCCAGAATCCCGGCGCCTGAACCGATACCGGCAGAAGTCCACTGGATATATTGTTCGATTCTTTGCCCCAGTGATTGTGCAGCAACAGCAATGGTCCCAAAGGGGACAATAAAAATCATCAATATCAGATCTGCAAAACTTCTTTCCATGAAATTAACAGAAGCCGGTAAGCCAATTCTAACAGTCCGCCAGATAAGGTGGCGGTCGAAATAGAAGTTCTGGAAGGAAACTTTCAAACGGCTGCGTCCGCTCAAAATAAACCATAGTGCGAAACAGCCTCCAACTCCCTGTGCGATCACATTACTTAAAGAGGCTCCACTGACTTCCAGCCGGGGTAAAATCCACCAACCAAAGACCAGTGCAGGGCAGAGAATAATCTGGAGAAGCCGGAAGCCAATGTTGATTTTCATAGGGGTACGCGTATCGCCTGAAGCCTGCATTATATAATTAGCAATCTGAAGGGTGCTCATGGTGATTGTACCAACCAATTGTATGCGCATATAAGAAGCGCCTTTAGAAACAACGCCAGGCTCTACTCCCAGTATGGTCAAAATAGATTCCGCCAGGAATATGCCTATGATGGCCATTAGGATAGAAAAGGTAATTCCAACGACAAAGGCCTGTTGAGCTACCCGGTTAGCGGTGAATTCATCTCTGGCGCCAATGCAGCGGGCAATTAGGGCAGAGGTGCCGGTAAAGAGGCCCATAATCAGCGAATTGATCACCATTATCACAATCCCGGAAACACCCACCCCGGCGATAGCGGAAGACCCCAGTCTGCCCAGCCAGATCATGTCAATGGTGGGACCCATGGCACTGACGGTGTTGCTGATAAGCATAGGCCAGGAGAGGGACCAGAGATTGCCCAGGAGACTCCCCTGGGTCCAATCGCGTCTAATGCCACCTCCAGATGAAATCCCGGCAGACCCTCTCATGGGTTAGCCTTACTCACTTATAGCAGCCACCTCTTTTGGAAAAATTAGTAATTGCAGGTGCGAAATATAAAAAGGGGAATATGAAATTATAAATCAAAAGAACGGATACCGGAGCACAGGCTGTATGAAAAAAACCAAATACCGGCTTCCATGAACAGCCGTAAGGAACATGCCGGCTCAATGTTAAGAGTTAACTAATTCTCCTTATATGACTGTTTAAAAGAAAAAAACCCAGTATATTCTTCATCCTAAGATATAGGTGAAAAATAAAGTGATACTGAATAATTGATGCTATTATTTCCGGGAAAGATGGAGCAGACGTATCAGTGTCCTCTGCTCATAGCCTCCAGATAGCCGCTGTAAAATGAAGCTGCCATATTCCGAACATCATTCGCCGGCAGGCATTGTCCCTCACTGCCCTGGATTAAGCCCATACAGTATTTTTTGGCTTTATCCCTAGCATCTCCTTTTTTAGCCCCGATATCATCAAGAATGCTTTCAAGATCAGCTACGGTTGCTACCTCTTTATTATCTGCCATTATTCCCTCCAGTAAGTAAATCATATACGCTAAGAGTTAATATATTAAATTTAATATAGATCAGCATTTTTTGCAATCAAGTTCTTGTATTGATTTATCCCGCATGCCGGGCAGAAGATGCTGTGGAAGAGAAATGAGATGAACAAGCTATTTGAACCCATAAAGATCAACAATATAAATCTGAAGAACCGGTTTGAAAGATCTGCGATAGTGGACAACCTGGGGTGGAACGGCGTGATTACGGAAATTCAATAGAGGCGCTGTACAGAGCTGGCGGAATGGAGAATAGGTCTGATCTGCTCCAGCGGGCTTTTCCCCAGCCAGGATGGTTTTTCAGCGCCGGGTCAGCCGGGTATTCATCGGGATGAATTGATACCTTCTCTGGCCAGGCTGGTCAAAGTAGTGCACGAAAATGGCGGCAAGATAGCAGCACAATTGATGCATGCCGGATGGTTCGGCAATCCGCAGGTCAGCGGACTCCAGGTGGTGGGACCCTCAGCTAGGGTAAACCCGGCCAATGGAGTTCCGGTAAAAGAACCCTCCTCAGATGAGATAACGGTACAATTGAGAGTTCCTTCTGTACTTCTTGTAACGCCCGTATTGACGATATGCATGCAGGAAGAAAAAGGTGTGTTCTGGTTTAGAAGCGATTGGCTTAATTGCCAGGAGAAAAAATAACCTTGATTCACCATCAAACAAAGCTAAACGAGAGTGGATTTTTTCACCAAATTAGTGCAGAAACCTTGTGCCTGTATGAAGCTATTTGATGGCGGATTCTGGAAATAACAGGTGATATTGACAATTATTTCTCTAAAAGGTAAACTGACTTTGAATATAGTGGAACAATAATTCCGATAGACGGGCTTGCAAAATCAAGAGAGGGAATTAATTGACGTTTATTACCGTTCCGGTTGCTTGGGTCCGGATAATCATCGCTTCAAAACTCAGTTTTTTTTCAAACTGCTTTCGAGATATCAGGTGCTCCATTCAGTCATGTTTTTGTCAAGATCAGCAGATGATAATGCAGGTATAAACCAATCTAAATTTATGACTATTGTAAACCCGAAAAGGCAGGATAAAAGATGGATCAGAGAAAAGAAAGGCTGATAGGGATAGTTGGAAAAGGAAATGTCATGGATGACACGGCAACCCTGAAGGCTTATGCCAGTGACCAGAGCTTGGTTCAGACGATGGATCCATGCCTGGTTGTCAGGCCGGGTAACGCAGACGAAGTACAGGCAATAGTAAAATTCGCCAACGAAACCGGTACACCCCTTGTCACCGTAAGCTCAGGTCAGCCTCACTTCCGGGGCGACACAGTCCCCAGTGTGGCGCAGGCGGTTATCTTGGACCTCTCCAGGATGAACCGGATTCTCAGCATTAACCGCCGGAACAGGATAGCCATCGTTGAGCCGGGAGTCACTTACAGCCAGCTCCAGCCTGAACTGGCCAGGGAAGGTATGAGACTTACGTCAACTCTACTCCCCCGAAAAAACAAATCGGTGATCGCCAGTCTTCTGGAGAGAGAACCCAGGCTTATTCCCAGGTATCAGTGGGTGACCCCGGAGCCTTTAAGGTGCATTGAAGTAATCTGGGGCGATGGTAATAAGCTGTGGACCGGTGAAGCAGGAGGTGGTATTCCCAACCTGGAGGAGCAGTGGAAACGCGAACAGAGGCAGGTATTGCCGGCAGGTCCTAACCAGACTAATTTTTACCAGCTCGTTTCAGGGGCGCAGGGTACCATGGGCATTGTAACCTGGGCCTCGTTGAAATGTGAGATATTACCCCAGCTTCACAAACTCTTCTTCGTACCTTCTGAAAAGCTAGAAAACCTGCTTGATTTTACATATAAGATTCTGAGGTACAGGTTCGGTGATGAACTTTTGTTGTTGAACAGCACCAATCTGATCAATGTTTTTAATATCCAGAAAAAGGAAAAACTGCCTCCCTGGGTGCTCATTCTGGGCATAGCCGGGCGCAGCATACTGCCGGAAGAAAAGGTGGAGTCGCAAGAAAAGGATATCATGGAAATTGCCGGGCAGTTTGGGCTGAGTTTGGACCCTGCCTTACCGGGACTAAACGGCCAGCAGGCTCTGGAAGTGTTGGGCTCACCTTCAAGAGAGCCATACTGGAAACTAAGCTCTAAGGGCGGCTGCCAGGACATTTTCTTTTTAACTACACTGGAAAAGACCCCTGAATTTGTAATAACCATGTATTCGGCCGCACAGACCTGGGGATATCCGTCTGAAGATATCGGCGTTTATATTCAGCCGCAGCATCAGGGGGCATCATGCCATTGTGAATTTAATCTGCCATACAATCCGGACGACCGGAAAGAGGTAACCGGAATGCAGTCCCTTCTTAAAAACTCCAGTGAAGAGCTTTTAAAAAAAGGAGCCTTCTTTTCCAGGCCTTACGGTATCTGGGCAAACATGGCATTTAGCCGGGACCCGCAGATGACAAAAGTTGTTAAAAAGGTAAAAGGCATCTTTGATCCCAAGGGCATCCTGAACCCGGGCAAGTTATGTTTCACAGAGTAATGAGTTCCCTGTTTCCAGTTGGAGCTAAAAATAGTCTGGAGCAGGGAGCCAGGTATTTGAAGCGTGATATTTTGAATCAATATAAAATTTTAATTTAGATTATTTGAGATTTCCCTTTTAAGGAGGCATAATAAATGCCATTAGAAGACTATAAACCCGATATGGAGAGATGCAGTCACTGCTCGTACTGCAAATGGATCCCTCATGACAAGGTAAAAAGCTGGAGATTTGCCAAGGGCTGCCCCAGCATTTCCTACGCCAATTTTAATGCCTATTCAGCCCGGGGCCGCTTTGCGGTCGCCAGGTCTCTGCTAGACGGCAGGAGTACGTATACCGATAGGGTTCAGGATATAGTTTTTAAATGTGTTACCTGTGGTAGCTGCGACGTGGCGGATAAGGTCTGCCGCTATAACCTGGAACCCCTGGAAATGATTCATGAATTGCGTTTCAGACTGGTTGAGGACGGCCAGCTTTTGCCCCAGCATATGATTTATATTGATCATCTCCGCAAAGAAGATAATATGATGCTGAAACCTCGTGAAGAGAGAGGTAAATGGGCAGAGGACCTGGACATCAAAAGGATCACCACTCAGCCGGCTGAGGTACTTTTCCATGCCGGCTGCCGTTTTAGTTATGACGAAAGTCTCTGGCCAAAAGCCCGGGCTGCTGTTACTCTGCTGAGAGATGCCGGCGTTGATGTGGGCATTCTGGGAGCAGATGAATCCTGCTGCACCGGCAGGGTCTTTAATATGGGATTTAAAGGGGAATTTACCAAGTTCGCTGAAAATAATTTGGAAATGTGGAGAACCAACGGCGTCAAGACAGTGGTAACCTCCTGCGCAGATTGCTACCATGCCTTCAAACGTCTTTATCCAACCCTTGGCTCCTCATTTAAGGTGATGCATACTGCTGAATATCTGGAACAACTGATAAGGGAGGGCAAGATCAAGCTCACCAAGAAAGTTCCTCTAAAAATCACCTATCACGACCCCTGCCATCTGGGCCGTCAGGGAGAACCATATGTTCCCTGGCATGGCAAAGAAAAGAAAATAAGAAATCAGATTGTGGTTTATGAACCTCGTAAGCCTCGTTATAACGGCGCCTGGGGGATTTATGACCCACCCCGGAATGTATTGAAAAGCATTCCAGGCGTTGAACTGGTGGAAATGGAAAGGATCCGGGAGTACGCCTGGTGCTGCGGTTCCGGCGGCGGTGTGAAAGAGGCTTATCCCGAGTTTTCCGAGTGGACAGCTTCCGAGAGGATTCTGGAAGCTAAAGCCACCGGCGCTGAGGCTATTGTGAGCGCCTGCGGCTGGTGTGAGAGCAACTTCCTTGAAAGCATCAGCCAGAGAGGCCAGAACATGAAGGTTTTTGATATTGCCGAACTTGTTAAGCAGGCGATATAACAAAGGAGGTATTCAGACATGGCTATTCCTGAAGAGGCATATAAGGCATTAGAAGAAGTTGTCGGCCCGGATTTTATTTCAGATGATCCGGCTCTGTGCGATACATATATTTATCCGCTAACCCAGACGGCTATTCACCTTGGCCCGTATTACGGTGTATTCACTCCCAGACCGGCGGCGGTACTGCTGCCTGGGAGCACTGAGCAGGTACAGGGGATAGTGAAGGTATGCAATAAATACAAGATAAAGTTCAAAGCTTCGAGCACCTTCTGGTCGTCCAGGGGCAACATCTCCTTTAAGGATTCCATTGCGCTGGACATGAGAAGGATGGACCGGATCTTGGAGATAGACCAGAAGAACCAGTTTGCGGTTATTGAACCCTATGTCATCGGCACCACTCTTCAGGCCGAAGCCATGAAAGTGGGGCTGAATACCCACCTGATCGGCGCTGGCGCCAGTTGCTCACCGCTGGCTGCGGCCACTTCAGGCAGCGGCTTTGGACCGGATACTATCTTTATGGGTTCTGCTCATGAAAACCTGCTGGCTGCTGAATGGGTTATGCCGGATGGGGAGATATTAAGGACAGGTTCGCTAGGTTCCGGCTTTGGCTGGTTCAGCGGCGATGGACCCGGATTCGGAGCCAGGGGCTTCCTGAGAGGGCAAAACGGGGCTATGGGAGCCATGGGGGTATTCACCAAGTGCGCCATCAAGCTTTACCCGTGGTCAGGGCCCCCTGATTTTCCTACCGAAGGGATCATCCCTGCTTATAAATCTGTATTGCCTGACCTTATCAGGGCTCATACGCTTGCCTGGCCGTCCTGGGAAGCCTATGCAGACGGATGTTATAGAATTTGGGACGGCGAGATTGGCTATATTGCTCACAGGCAGTTCTGTATGTTTGGCCGTGAGCTTAAGGGGGCCATGATAAGGCTGCTGGCAGATCATACCAAGACTCTCTCTGATCTGGAAGAAATGCTGAAAGATCCCCAGATACAAAAAGAAACAGAGGAAATGAAGCGTGAATTCCAGATCGTACTGGTAGGCATGACACCCAGAAATATTGAATACCAGGAGAAGGTTCTGGATAAAATTCTGGCTGATACAGGTGGTTGGAAGGCTCCCTTGACTGAAGAACCGGAGATCAACAGATGGATGATGCTCTACCTTCTCAGGCTGGGACATAAGAACCTGAATGTGGCATATGGCGGGGGCTATGACGGGTGTTACGGTCTAACAGGAATTCCGGACTATTCGTGCCCTAAAGTAGAAGAGGCGGCACGATTCAAGCTTAAATGGGAACATGAGAAAAATACGATCGTGGCTGCCGGCGGCGACTGCATGATGGGAGGTATGGCCAACATTGGAGGCGGCGGCATTACCGGATGGGAAAATTTCACCAATTTTGACCCGTACAGTAAGGAATCGTCCGAAGGAACTTTCGAGTTCTTCGAAGCCACCTATAAGCATGGGCGGGATATGGGCTGGGGCGCCGGCATGGAGAGGGAAAATGCCATGATGCGGGGGCCGGACGGCTTCGGTTATACAGCGGAAGAGCAGGGACGTATGGTTGCAGGCGTACATCATGCGATTAAATTCACTTATCAATGGAAGATAAGAGAGGCATTTAACCCCAATCACCTCGGAGATTCATATTATGTGACACTGGAGCCAAAAGAATAAAACTGTATAGAAATGATGTGATCAATAACGATAAATAACACTTAAGTCAGAAAATCGTCACCAGATAATAGAATAGAGCTAAGTGAAGGGCTGAAGCCAGGGAGTGCTTCAGCCCTTGTTTTAGTGCCAACGAATCTGAAAGGAGCAATTCGCCAGGTTTTATATCACCCGGACAATGTGTTTAATTTAGCGTACAATACTTTGTTTCCTCTGTGCGCTTAATTTTTTCCCCTGACCAGCAGAGCGGGAGAATGACTGAAATCCTTCAGCCTGGAGATTCAACCTATTACGGTATCATGTTTTGATATTGATTAAAGACGGTCTGCCATTTAAAATCACGTTCAGACGCAATTGTAAATCACGGGTTCTAACATTTACACTATACTAGAATAACCCGGGTTAATGACAGGCAAGGTGGATTAACTTCTTTGGCGCCAGGAAGTACTTCAGACCGGATGGGATGAAAAGCACAGGCTTATACTTTATTGATTGCTATGGCTATTGAAACAAATACTTAAAAGGAGCAAAGCCAATGAATTTCTTTAGATCAACTTTTTACAACAGGTATACACCGCTGACTGAAGGGCAAATTGCGGCAAAATTAAAACCGGTTCCGGCTGCTGCGAGCGCTTCCCCTCTCTCTGAGGCGCTGTCCGGGAAATCCTTGAAAATCGTACTGGATCAGGGACCGGCGCTGGAATACCATTTTCAGTCAAAAGATCGCCTCACGCTTTCGGAGGGGGGAATTGCGGCTGTAGAAGCGCCTTATTCGGCCTTACAACTTGATGAAATTTTTCTCTTCACGCACATTATACCCGATACAGTCCGCGGTTACGGCATTGTTTATGATACAAAGACCAACCTGGTTACTGCCTTTGAACTGTGGTTTTGCGGGTTCGAAAGGGACAAACGCGAGGTATGGCGGCATTTCATGTTTGGCTATGTTGATACAGGCGCTCCGATGCCTGAAAAACGTCATGCTCTTACCAACCGCATAGAAGGCAAAGGCACCTACTGGAAGAATGATAACGGAGAGGAGATGCTTTACTTCTTCCCGTCCGTAATCTGGTCTTCTTTTATTGAGCTGAGCGACCCGCTTGGCGGAATCACCATCACTGCTCCGTCTGATTATATCAAGATCAACGACAGGTTATACATATATTCTCGCGTGGAGCAGGAGTATTCCGGAACTTTTACCCTGGAAGTCATAGACCTTTTTACAGTCAGACACATCGGCATGCGGCTGGGTTTTGATAAAAACGACCTGCTTGACTACAGCATGTATTCGGGGAAAGGCGAGGTCACCGGGCAATCAACCAATCTGGAGCCTCTGACCGATTACGGTACGGAAATTCCTTACAGTGAAGCACACCGCAAGCGGATAAACCCTCAGAACAAAGGCTTGCGGCCTTCTTACCGCCCGAGGTTCATGCACAAAGACTATACCAAAGCTGAAGTGGACGAAGTCATCAGGACAAATAGTAAAATCTTTGAAGGACGCTCCATCATGTCAAGCTTTAACACAATGGAAATGTCCGAATATATGACAGGTAAAAAATTCACGCTCCGTTATGACGAAGGTCCGGCCTGGGAGTATGATATCATCGACGAACAGCATCTGAAGTGGCGTGAAGATGGCGAAACTGCCTGGCATGCCGGGGTATACCGGGCCTATGAAGCGGCTAAAGATATCATCCTGTTCTGCCATATCTGTACGGGAAGCGATCCGCTGCGCTGCCTCACCCAGGCTGTCGACTTCTCAAAAGCGCTAGCAACCTGCGTGGATGCGCAGCTCGGCAACGGACGAAAGCCATGGGAAGTAGGACATAAGGCCATTTTCGGCGTACTGGAAATGGAGGGAGGCCCTACGCCTCCAGCGGTGGAAAGGCACGGTTTTACCACGGACCTGGTCGGCAAAGCCTTCGCCTGGACTTACGGAGAGTCTATGCAGTCAATACACGTATATAGCTCACCAAATTCCTATTCTTGGACCATCATGATGGGACGCAACACAGGCGGATGGATGTGGAGTTCGCCCTGTCTCTATGTCAAATTACGGGAGGACGCATATCTGATGAGCTGGACGGAGGACGCCTGCAATGGAAATCAGGGTACGTTTATTCTGAACCCCTGGATTATGCACGATGCCGGATTCTTCTTCGGCATGGGTGATAACCCGGACGGCAGCAGTGACTTGCACCTGACGCCTATGGGCGCCTTTGCACGCCCTCTTCACGGCTTCGATATCTTGAAATACTTTAAAAAAAAGACCGGCCCCGGGCGGTGCTGATCCGGATCCTTTGGAAATGAGGTAAGATGGATTTAATGGACACCAAAGTCAAGGTAAAATAATGAAGGACGGAGGGGTTAGTTAGAAGGGTTTACCAAACGGGAAATATACACAGGTATTGGACTTATCCAGCAGCGGATACTATTTCTGGAATGAATGGCCATTGTCAAAGCACCACCAGGAAGAGAGGCGATTGCAGGTGGAGATAAAATCCGCTCATCAACGGACTCGGCAGCGGAGGGCTTCGGCGGGTTTGAACTCCAAAGGATGTTAATATCCCTGATTTGGCGGCTATGAGAAAGTGACCGAAAAGACTTTCCCTAACCATTGTTGTCCAGACCGTCCCAAGGTTCTAGGTATCATCCCCTCTGGTGGGCCTTGGGGGACTGTCCCCGAACTGCTGTGTGAGAAGAAGAGGCTGATACCGGCGGGAGCAGCAATTGCTCTTTAAGAGCGCTTGATGGCCTTTTTAGTCACTCTCAAATTTTTAATATGTTCGTCTCCGTGTATAGGTTTCAAGAAATCCAGTGTCTTACACTTTTCAAAGCCATCGCATAGCCAGCAGCCTTCAATCTTTTTCTTTTCACAGCATTTCCTGATATTACAAAATGGATTTCCTCCTCCCTCCCTGCATACTGTTTTACAGCGTAGCTTAACCATTGTCCCCAGCACTTCGTAACATTGATTATAGTTTTCAAAGGACTTGAAAAACGAAATTTGTGACATTCCTTCCGCTTTTTTCTCGAACTTGGCTTTTCTTAGTTCTTTTCGGAGGTCTCTCGATAAGTCAGCGATCCTGCCTTCGTGCGAAAAACATTCATCGCAACGAAGTCCACAGTATGCCATAGGGTTATTCTCTTTATCCACGGTGACCTCCTATTTAATGAATCGGAACATGGGACTGGTAGTATTGAAGGCTTACGCTTCTAGGAATATTTCTATCCACTTCAAACTGTGGTCAACGCAAGGACTTTATTATAGCATGCGCAATGTTGAAAACACAAAAAGTTCCCACGAAGGTTTATCCGTCCAGACAACATCATTGGCTCGTTTTCCGAAAAAGGCTACACCATCGAGAAATGGCATACATATTTTATATAAGGGATAATGGCTATACTTTCGAAGGGGTCACTCGAAAGCATTATGATTTACTGGGTTGGAGTGGAAGGACCTGGATTTGAATCCTTAGAGCTATTTCAGCTTCAATATTTGGTGGAGCCGAGGGGATTCGAACCCCTTACCTCTTGAATGCAAATCAAGCGTTCTCCCGAGTGAACTACGGCCCCGCTTGCAGATCTTCTGGTACTTTAGAGGCGCTGAAGGGCATCGCCTGTTAAGTACATATCTAATCTACCAAAAACAATGATATATAGCAAGTCCCCGGAACTGCTGTTAATATTCAAATCCGTATTGTTTTCCGGTGAAATTGAATAATTTGAAAAGCTGACTAAATTATTCAAGGTAACTATACCTCTTAATATTCATATAGAGGTAAGTTCTAAACCAAATTCAGGGGAAAGGAAATGATGGAACGTCCATTTGTAGTATTTTTTAAAAGGGCTCCTGCTTTCTACCTGGCAGCCCGAACCCTGAAAGATGCAAACCACCAAAAGATAGGAGGCCGCCGCCTTGCATCACTCATGCCGTTTACAAGGGGCGGCCTCGTAAATAACTGTATTTCTTCTAGCGATCCTCTTTTCTGGCGCGCCTCAAGCAACCAGGAAAAAGGGAAATTCACACCATATAAATGCGGTACCTGGTTTAGCACTCAGAGGGGAGACGCCAGTAAACCGGTTTCCGCCTATATGGTCTTCAGGACATTTTAATCATAAAAATTAAGCCACCTGGGTTGAAAGGAAGATCTGGACTCCCATGTGGTTTATTTCGTCCTGAACAGCTTCAATTTTATCTATATGGGCATCTTCATCTTTAAGGATAGACTCCAGGATTTCACGGGTGGCGAAATCCCTGGCTTCACCGCAAACCAGAATTCCCGCATTATAGCTTTTAATGGCATCAGCTTCTGCGTTATGGTCATTGGCAAACATCTTGGGTACATCAGAGCCGATGTGGATTTCATTTAGTTTGCTGACAATAGGTATACCTTCCAGGAATAGAATGCGGGCGATGAGCTTTTCAGCGTGTTTCATCTCATCAATCGCACGCTTCTGGATGGTCTCATCCAGTTTGCCGTAGCCCCAGTTATCGCACATTTCGGCATGGACCATGTACTGATTGACGGCAGTGAGTTCATCAGCCAGCAGACTATTCAAGACTTCTATTACTTTAGGATCTGATTTCATTATATCCTCCTTTATTTACTTGCTTTTTACATTATATATTATTATAATCGGACATTTACACCAGGGTATTACTGGACGTCAGCTAATAGATGTTTTAGAATAAATCAAAAATCAAAAGTCAGCATAAGAGTACAAGGCGTAAGCGATCAGCGGAGATGGTTTGAAGTCTGCCTTCTTGGTGAGCTGAGATCTGAACATTGAAAGGCGCCAGCTATATAATGTTTATTGAAAGCAATTAATATAAAGTGAGGTAGAAGGATGCAAATTCTAGTTCTTTCAGGAAGCCGGAACAGGGAAGGTAAAACCGCTCAGGCTATTAATTCCATAGTCAAAGGGATTACTAAAGCCGGGGGTAATTCCGAAATAGTATTTTTAATTGAACATAAGTTGGAACGCTGCCGGCAGTGCAATCCTGACGGCTGGGGAATTTGCCGCAGTGAGCACCGTTGTATAATTGAGGATGATTTTGATGCCATAATTGCCAAAATAAAGTCCGCAGACCTGGTGGTGTTTGCGAATCCGGTGTATTTTGCCGATTTAAGTGAGAGCATGCGCGGGTTTTTGGACAGGCTGCGCCGCACCCGTTTTATGGTTGGCAGTGTACCAACTCCGGGTAGACCGCCTTCCTCTCAGGGTATTCCGGCTATCGCCTACTGTTACGCCGGCGGCAGCGGAAACGGTACTACAGCCTGCGGGGCCAATATGGAACGGATTTTACAGACCTGTGGATTTGATGTGGTAGACGTGATCCTGGCACGACGTCAAAACCTGGAGATGAAGCTGCCTCTTCTGGAGAAGGTGGGTGAATGGCTGGCAACCAGGCCTACTTCCGGCCCCTGGCCGCCTCCGGCGCCTTCAGCCCGTTAAATTTTTGGTCCTAATATTGAGTAATCTTCCATTCAGTCCGGAAGCCGGCGCCATTAAAGATAAAAAAGGTCGCCGGCTTTAGGACTACCTTTAGCATATTGGAAAATGTACACCAGGAGTCAGCCTGGCCGGGATAAACTATTTTTAAGGGGGGTTAAAAATGGATATCATGGAAGCTATACGCCAGCGTAGAAGCATACGCTGTTTTAAACCGGATCCGGTATCCAGAGAAGTCCTGGAGAAGCTGCTGGAGATCAGCCGCTGGTCTCCTTCTGGCAGTAATACACAACCCTGGGAACTGGCTGTACTGGGAGGCAGGATGCTGGAAGAGGTCAAGACGCGGCTGGTGCGTTGTATGCAATCGGCTGAATCTCATCCTGATATTCCTTACCCTCAGATGCCTGAACCTTTTCGCTCCAGGCAAAAAGAGCTGCTGCAATTGATGGATGCCTGGCAATTTCCACCTGGAACTGAGGGGCTCAAGGAAAAGAGGGCTGCCTACCGCGTTTCTTCAGGGCGTTTTTTTGATGCCCCGGTTGCCGTAATCGTCTCAGTTGAGCGTGAAATAAGCCCGCGGGCGTTTTTAGGACTGGGCATGCTGGCCCAGACTATTGCGCTGGCTGCTCTGAATTTCGGCCTTGGCACGTGTATCATGTCCATGGCTGTTTACTGGCCTGAAATTTACCGGGAATTGCTTAAGATTCCGGAATCACAACTGATAGCCTTTGGGATAGCTATTGGTTATCCGGATTTGGAAGCCAGGATCAACAATTTTGAGCGTACTCGTGAGCCTCTGGAAACCAATGTTAAATGGTTTGGCTTTTAAGAGCAAGAAGATTCTTTAAGAAACAGTTGAAAAAACTCCGGCAATTATTAATTGCCGGAGTTTTTTCAGGTTTGAAGGTATAATAGGGCTTATTTCACATTAGCCATGTGCTTGGCTCTGGCTTCTTTCCATGTGGCCAGGGTTTTTTCAATTACATCATTGGAAAGCCCCAGGGCTTTACAGTCTTCTTTCCACTGGTCTACCGCCACATCCGCTGCTTTTTCCCAGGCGGCAATTTCCGCTGCGGTAGGAGCAGTAACTTTTTTACCGGCGTCAGTGACGAGTTTTTTGCCTTTTTCAATGTTGATCATACTACCTTTGGCGCTTTCTACGTTTGCTTCACGCCAGATATCAGACAAAATCTTCTGGTCTGCGGCTGGCATACTGTTCCAGAATTCCTTATTCATCATGATGATAATATTGCCTCCGCCGAAGTCCTGGGTATAGAAATAATTACAGACTTCTACCAGCTTGTAATCGCTGACCTGGGCCATGGTTACGAATCCGGCATCGACTACACCTTTGTCCAGGCTTTCGTAGGACTGGGGGGGTATCATCTGTACTTTAGCCCCGCCGTTGGCTGTGACTATGTTCATTTTTGCGCCTGATCCACCCACTTTAAGGCCTTTAAAGTCAGCAGCAGAATGAATCTCCTTGCTTCTGGATACCAGGTTATAGGGATCCAGGGCGTACGTCCAGAGCAGCTTGAAGTCCTTGTATTCATCCTTTACTTCAGGGACAGCATTATACAGGTCCCATATGGCGTCACTGCCTTCTACATATGAAGATAGTACTCCACCGGGGAATCCAAGTGTGGGGATGGAGACCACCAGCGTTAAAGGAAAAGCCTTGGTGAAAGTACCTGTGGATGTCATAACTATTTCGGCTACGCCGGATTTAACTGCATCCAGGGAATTGGCCAGTTTGACCAGGGCTTCACTGGGATAGGTTTCCACAGTGTAGCGTCCTCCGGTACGCTTGGGGAACTCCTGAGCGAACCACTCGAATCCAGCGCCGGTGGACTGACCTTTAGGCATTGTGTAAGCAAACTTAATTTTTCTGGCTTCCACAGGTGTAGTCTGCACGGGTGGAGCCGCGGTGGTGGTAACAGCCGGCTTGGCTGTAGAGGTTGCGGGTGCGGTGGTAGTGGTACTGCTGCATCCGCTGAGGATCAGTGAACCGATAATAACCATTGCCATCAGGATAACCAGTGTTTTTTTCATAAACCCTCCTTATTATTTTTACTATTTTTACTACATCATACTGGGCAGCCAGGTGCTTATAATAGGGAAAGCTGCCAGGAAAGCGATATTGACACAATCAGAAATGACAAAGGGGATTACTCCACGGTATATGGTGCCTAACGGCACTTTAATAATCCCCGCCATGCCGAATAAATTGATCCCGAACGGAGGTGTGATGAAGCCCACTTCAATTACCCTCACCATCAGTACGCTGTACCAGATCAGATTGAAGTCCAGGGCCGCCATGGCCGGATAGAATATAGGGATGGTGAGGATTAGAACAGCATAAATATCAAAGAACATACCCATGATCAGATAGAAAACAATGACTGCTCCCAGAAGAATATACCTGGATACCCCCAGGGCCGCCATGGCTTCACCCATAGTAAACGGAATACGGGTAATGGCCAAAAAGGCATTGAACATGAATGCGCCAACTACCATAATGATCATCATAGCAGCCATTTTAGAGGTTTCCATCAGGGACGACCAGATGGTTTTACCGTTCATTTGCCTCCTGGCCAGGGCGATCAGCAAAGCGCCGAAGGCGCCCACGCTGGCTGCCTCGGTGGCAGTGAACTTACCGGTATATAAACCCCAAAGCATTAAGATGAAGAGTATGGCTATAGGCCAGGTCATTCTGATAGCACCCACTTTTTCTCGCACAGTAGTTCTGGCGGCGTTGGGAGCCAGTTTGGGGTTTATTTTACACATAATGGCGATTGTAGCCAGGTAAAAGACCACTACTGAAATACCCGGAATAATACCGGCCATAAATAGCTTTCCAATGGATAGATCGGCCAGAATGCCGATGGTAACAAATCCCATAGAAGGAGGTATCAGGATCCCCAGGGTACCGCCGCAGGCAGTAACAGCGCTGGAAAGTTTCTGGCTGTAGCCGTAACGCTGCATTTCAGGGTAAGCCACGCGGCTCATCACCACAGTCCCCGCCAAGCTGGAACCGCTGACAGCGGCGAAAAGTCCGCAAGCGCCGATGGTTGCCATAGCCAGCCCTCCCTTAAACTGCCCCAGCCAGGCCCGGGCTGCCATGTAAGCTTCCTTGCCCATGCCGCTCTGTCCTACAAATTCGCCCATCAGAAGATATAGCGGGATTACCGCGAAATGGTAGCTGTTCATGGTGCCGAATGGGATCACAGAAAGATTTCCTATGGCGCCACTCAAACCGCCCATGGCGATATAACCTACAAAACCGACCAGCAGCATGGAAAAACCGATATGAGCTCCCAAAAAGAATAATACCATCAAGAAGGCTATGCCGATGAGTCCAATCTCAGTTCCGTTCATTTCTTAAAGACCTCCTTGGCTGACCGGCCTAGCTCCACCAGGAAAATAAAGCAGACCCAGGTAAAACCAATGGCCATCATCAGCCAGAAGGGCCAGTAAGGGATTCCCAGGACATCCGTTAAATGTCCGCGTGTGGCAGTGATATAACCCTGCATCTTAATAAATCCCTGCCAGGCAACACTGCCGGCTACCCCGGCACTAATCAGATACGTAAACACCCACAGGATATTCTGAGCGCGTGGGTGCATTTTTTCAGTAAAAATATTAATGCGGATATGCATTTTATGAAGCTGGCAATAGCCCATTCCCCAGGTAGCGCCAATTACCAGAAGCAGTCCTATCAACTCAGTGGCCCCTTCAAGCGGACGTAAAAAGGCAGCCCTGCCGACCACATCGATGATGGTAAGGAGGGTCATTGCCATGAATACTACTGCGCCTACGGCGGACATGGTCCGGCTTATTTGCCAGAGAGTTTTATCGAAACGTGACTTTACCTGGGTAGGTTCCGGGGTTTGCGTTTTCCCGTCCGTTTGGACCTGATCCTGCACAGTTTCCTCCCTTTATCACTTTATCAATATCGCAAGGACATTGTTTATTCGATAGTACCTATGGAACATCACACATGAATACAAATGTGTGTTATTTTAGCATGTAACCGCCGGACTTTTCAAGAATAAAAAATTTACACTTGGAGCAGAACAGAGAAAATGAGGCTGTTGGTAGCTTTTGAAGGGCGGTTTGTTTTTAGCTGAAATTGAAGTTTTTAACCTGAAGGCCGGCTTTTCAGACTGAATTACCGGAATTACCCCGCTGTTTTTCGCATGGTCAAAGCAACATCCAGCAGCATTAACTGGCCTTGATCCAGTGATAACTTTTTTACCTGCTGGATGGGCAGAAAAGCGGATTCCAATACCCATTTGTCCGGGACACGTACATCAGGCATAAAATTCCCAGCTTCACCGGTGTACACCGGCCAGATGAAATCAGGGAAGGGGTAACGGTAATCGGGAGGTCTGATTCCATAATGATGAAAATGCATAAAACCCACCATCTCTGGGTTAGTGAACGTCCAGCCGGTTTCTTCCAGCATTTCACGCTGGAGTGTTTGAAGCGGTGTTTCATCCTTCTCTACGCGGCCTCCCGGCAAAATATAATAATCGCTATTGGGACCCGTAATTACGAGAACGGAATCATCCCAGAAGATGATTCCACGAACCGAAGAGATAAACTCAGCAGGCGGATCCGTCCGGCTGCAATAATAAGCCACTCTCAGGGGCAGTGTTCCACTGCTCCAGGTGACTGAGCTAGTACAAAGTAATTCACCGGATGATAACAACCGGGCCAGTTCCGTCTGCATGATAATCCTGTTTAACACTGTTTATTTTAAGGGGCGCAGGATGGCCCGGCAGGGGCCGGCGTCACCTTTCCACATATAAAGCGGTAAGCACAGCAGTTCATACTCGCCCGGAGGTACATCGCCCAGGGCGCAGTCTTCCAGGATATAAATCCCGGCTCCCAGGAGTGTCCGGTGTGTTCGGTTGAGATTATCCGGTTCCTTGAAATGGCCGATGGTGATATTATCCAATCCAAAAAGGATAATACCTCTGGATACCAGGTAATCGGCAGCATCCCCATCCAGGTAAACATAGTCCTCCACAAATTTATCACTGGTATAGACCAGGGGAGAGTTGCGTGTCTTGCACAGGATGCGTTCACCTCTGCGGATCTGGTATTTTTCCAGTTCAGCCACTTTGATCTTCACGGGGTCCTTGATTTCAATTACGCGGCAGGGACCGATAGTGGCATCCAGCGGCATATCACTGACAGTTGAACCTCCCGGTATAAAATGAAGCGGGGTATCTATATGTGTTCCGGTATGGGAGATGATTTCCAGCATAGACATAGTGACCTTGGCGCCCATCTCCACATCATGATAGCGGTAAATTTTGGGTGGGACAGGATCAGTGGGAAAATAGTTCATTCCTTGCTTAAGAGGGACCGAAATGTCATACCATCCCTGAGGGATTTTTACAGCCATAAGACGCCTCCTTAAATATTTTATCTGCCTCGATATTTTTGGATACCCGAACCTACGGGATGAGATAACATAAAAAATATCTGCTGAGTAATGTTGCGAATTATCAACGGCCCCTGTTCCAGACCGGGAGGAATATAGGCTCCGAAGCTTTTATGGATGAGATGTTTTTCACCGCCGATCCAGAATTCAGCTTCAGCACACAGGTCGGTAATATCGGCATAGTTCATAGCGGTGAGGGTGATAGATGTACCATAGGGCACTATATGGGCGTCCATTAAAGTGCGGCCGGCTCTGGATTTTTCTCCCGGTAATAGCCAGAAGGTATCACAGCCGAATTCAGCGCCTGGTACTAAGGTCTCATCTACATAGGCCACCGGTCGTGTGTAATCAGGGTCCAGCGGCCGCATATAAACTGGACGTTTAACGCCTGGCTTATAGTCATAAACAATATATTTGGCGTTTTGTAAGACGCCTGATCTTTTGATAACCGGCAGTTCCTCTTTTTTCGAATCCGGTTTGTTTTCGCTCAGCTCTTTTTCACGGTTATATAAGCCTCCAGGACCGGAAGTCCAGTGGCATACCGGTCTGGAAGAAACCCTGTTACCGGGATGCCTGGTAGGCATGTGTTGAAGCCCGGCAGGTATATAGGCTACCCAGCTTTTATCCAGTATTATTTCTTCATCGCCGATCAACATACCCATAGTGGTGGTATCTTCAGGGTGGTCAGGGTCTGTGCCCCACCAGGAGAGCAATTCGGGGAAATCATGTACATGGGGAAACAAAGGATTAGCGCTGGTGGTCCTTTTAGCCAGTTCCTCAGCAGAAATCTGGTGAGGGTATGATTTGGGCCAGATCCAGGTGGACTCACCATAGTACCCTCCGGGAATAACATCTTCATCAATCCAGAGAACATGTTCCATGCTGATACGCCAGCCCTCTGCGGCCAGCCGGTCTCTCTGTTCAGGGGTGGGTCCGGGCAGCAGGTGCCGTTTATGGAGTTCGGTACAGATATACTTATCGTATTGTCCCATACACTTTCCCTCCTTGTTTTCCGTATTATAGGTGAATATAGTCTGGATTTCCAGAAGATAAGGTCACCGGATGTTACGCCTGGTGAATTCAAATCAGAGTGAACATTTTAACATTCATATATAATGCAGGAAAGTATACTTATACGATGTTGAATGATATGAATAAAAAATTGATATTAACTATTATAACTGATATATAATATATATAATAAATTTACTTGTGATAAAATGAAAACAGTATTATGTTTTACATGATTGTATCCAGAGGAGTTTGAAATTTGAATAGTAATAAAAAAGGTCAAAACTGTGCTGGCAGCCCCAGAGTATTAATAGTGGGAGGAATAGCAGGTGGAGCTTCCTGCGCCACCCGGGCCAGGCGTTTATCAGAAAAAGCTGAAATCATAATTTTTGAACGTGGTCCGCATGTTTCTCTGGCCACCTGTGGATTACCTTACTATGTTGGGGAAGTCATTAGCGATGAGAATAAATTGTTGGTGGCAACACCGGATCTTTTCCGTTTTCGTTTTAATATAGACGTACGTTTACGGCATGAGGTTTTTGAAATAGACCGGGAGAAGCAGGAAATCAGTGTGAAAAATCTGGAAACTGGAGAAGTCAGGCAGGAAAGATATGATGCACTGGTACTGTCGCCGGGGACTTACCCTGTGCGTCCCAGCGTATCCGGCATAGACCTTCCCGGGATTTTTATGCTGCGTAATTTGGAGGATTCGCTGGAGATAAAAAAACGCCTGGCTGGAAAAACCGGGAAGCGTGCAGTGGTAATTGGAGGCGGCTTCATTGGATTAGAAACCGCGGAAAATCTGGTTAAAACGGGGGTTGAGGTGACGATAATTGAGGTGCTGCCCCAGGTAATGTCTACCCTGGACCCGGAAGTGGCGGTTCTTTTAGAAGAACATCTGATTGATAAGGGCATCAGATTACATCTGGATGACGGAGTCGCCCGTTTTGACCTGAATTCTGACGGAAGCCTGGCTGTAAAAACTGTCTCCGGAGTTGTTTATGATTGCGATATGGTGCTGCTGGCAACCGGCGTACGCCCTGAAATTACCCTGGCAAAGCAGGCTGGTCTGGAAATAGGTCAACTGGGAGGCATCCGTGTCGATAAACAAATGCGTACTAGCGATAAAAACATCTGGGCAGTTGGTGACGCCGTAGAAAGCCGAAATTTCATAACCGGCGCATGGTCTCTGGCAGCTTTAGCCGGTCCTGCCAGCCGGCAGGGCCGGATTGCAGCGGATGTAATTATGGGTAGGGATTCACAGTTCAGAGGCATCCAGGGCACCATGGCCTGTGAAGTATTCGGAATGACCGCTGCAGCTACAGGTGTCAATGAAAAAACCCTGGCTGGGCTCAAGAAGAAAATACCATATGAAAAATTATATTTACATCCGGGACATCATGCTGCTTATTACCCGGGGGCCAGCGCTATAGCCATGAAGTTTCTTTTTGCCTCTGGAGATGGGAAAATACTGGGTGCACAGGCAGTAGGAAAAGAAGGTGTGGAAAAGCGTATTGACGTGATTTCCATGGCGATACAAAAAGGAGCGACGATTTTCGACCTGGAAGAGGCGGAAATGTGCTATGCCCCGCAATTCGGAGCTGCCAAGGACGCGATTAATATGGCAGGGATGGCTTCTGCCAATATCTGGCAGGGAGACAGCCCGGTAACCCATTGGAATCATTTGAATGCTGGGCAGGACTTTGTACTGGATGTAAGGGAGCCCCAGGAGTACGCAGCCGGTCATTTTGAAGGAGCCGTAAATATTCCCTTAAATTCTTTAAGAGGAAGATTGAATGAACTGCCTGGAGATAAAACAATTAAAGTTTACTGCGCTGCTGGACAGAGGTCCTATTATGCTACCCGCATATTGAAAATGAACGGGTTTTCCGTTAGAAATATTTCCGGGGGTATGAATACTTATAACGCTTTTAAAAAAATAGTTGGAAAAGAAAAAAGGGAACCAGACCAGATTTAAAACCCAGTTGGCAAGCATTACTTTAATAAATATTTATCAGGAGGATAGAGCTTGAAATTGTCAAAAGGATACAGCCATTTATCACGCCAGGAATTACTGGATAAAATTTATAATTTAGGCGCTAGCTATGAAAAATACTCAGGAAGTTGTTCACAATGCACAGTAGCAACTCTACATAATGTATTGGGTTTTGAGGATTTACTGGTAAGGGCAGCCACTTCATCATGTGGAGGGCATGCCAGGCAATCAACAGGCACATGTGGAGGAGTTGTCGGCGCTACCTTGGTTCTGGATTACTATTTCGGCCGTCCGCTGGAAAAAATGTCAGCGGTGGAGAAAATCCCGGCTAACTCCCAGGCGCTGGGAGAGGCTGTCAGTATAGCCGGCCAGCTTTGCAACCGGTATCTTCAGGAGTACGGCTCCATATTATGCCCTGGAATACAGAAAAAACTTTTCGGCAGGTCGTTCAACCTGGGCAATCCTGAGGAGTTCAAGGCTTTTGAAGAGGCTGGAGGGCACTCTGATCCTGACAAATGTTTGCGAGTGGTGGGGAATTCAGCTCGCTGGGTCATGGAAATCCTGCTGGATAAAGGGATTGTGGAACTATTTTAGCACTGCGCGGAAAATTTTCTGCCGGCAAATGTCTGAAAAGGGTGAGTTACAGCTTCTGATTGCGGCTTAAATTGACGGCCACCTTGATAGCCTCCAGTAGACTTGCAGCCTGAGCAATACCCTTGCCTGCAATATCAAAGGCGGTTCCGTGGTCAACTGAAGTACGTATAAAAGGCAGTCCCAGAGCCACGCTTATGCTCTTTTCAAAACCATAGACCTTTACTGGGATGTGACCCTGGTCGTGGTAAAGGGCCAGAACAACGTCAAATTCACCGTGAATGGCGCGGTTGAAGACCGTATCTGCCGGGTAAGGACCCCGGGCATCTATGCCAAGATTTCTGGCTTCTTCCACGGCAGGTATAATTTCACGAATTTCTTCCTCGCCCAGGATGCCACCTTCTCCGCCGTGCGGGTTGAGGGCTGCCACTGCAATACGTGGCTGCGGCATTTGCCAGGCTGTAAATGACTTCCGTATCAGCGACAGTCGCGCTGCTATCCGCTCACGGGTAACAAAACCCAGGGCGTCCTTCAAAGAGTGATGAGTAGTCAAATGGACTACACGCAGTGAACCGCTGACTAGCATAGTGGCGCATTCTGCGGCACCGGTAAAGCGGGCCAGCAGTTCCATGTGTCCCAATTCTCCATAACCGGCCAGACGTGTAGCTTCTTTATTAATGGGTGCAGTAACCAGGGCGTTCACCTCGCCCCGAATGGCCAATTCCGCCGCTTTAAGGATGAACTCTACCGCTGCTTTGCCGCAGGCCGCTGAAATCCGGCCAGTCATGACCTCTTTTTGCTCCAGATTGTGCATGTCCAGGAGGTCCAGCTTCCCCGCTTGGTCCAGTATCTTATCGACTGCGGAAACGGGGTGGATTTTTAAAGGACTTTTTACCAGATCCAGGGCTTTTTGCATGGCTGCGCCTTCACCTATTATCAGCGGACAGCAGATAGAATAGACAGAGTCTTCGGATACTGCTTTGGCTATCACTTCCGGGCCGATGCCCGCGGCATCACCCAGGGTAATGGCAATCAAAGGTCTGAAATTCAAGGTGTTCCTCCATCAATTATTGAAGTTAATACCCCAAACTTTGAGATTCGTTTCATTTTTCTTGATCATGGCTGTACATTGTCCGGGTGTACAGTGTCCCACCAGAGCAATGCTGAGCGCATACCATCAGGCCAGAGATAGGTGTTCCCCCGTTTTTCTAACCGTCTTTGCAGGGTATTCCATATCAGATTATCGAAGCGTTTTTCGTTTTCCAGGCGCAGGTGGCGCCTGGCTCTTTCAAAAGCCTCTTCAAAGGTATCATTTTTCCACCGGTAAAGGCTATCTTCTATCATCACATTAGCATAGATCCCCATAGAATGAAGAGCATTAAAAGCAATAACTGCATTGACGCTGTCATGCCGGTGACCGTAAATCGCCAGAGACAACTCTCCCAGGACGCTGTCTGCATGGAAAAGGCGTACAGCCAGGTAGCATCTTTTCCTGGCATGATTTTCCATCTTTCGCACGAAACCTGACAGATCCGGACTGCTGTACATAGCATGCACGCAGACGGCAATGTCATGCGCTGAGACTGAGGCTTTTTCCCATGAGGTGGGCACTATTTCGATATTTTTTGTTTTGAAGGCGGATATGCTTTGCTGTAGTAAACCCGCCATTTCAGGCGATGGCTCAACGGCACTTACCATCCCGGCCTTCTTAGCCAGAGGAATGGTCCACCGTCCACTGCCGGCGCCAATGTCTAAAACCGTGTCGCCGGCTTCCATGTTGCTTATTACGAAATCCAGCAGAGGGTCAGGTCTTTCCGACTTTTTACGGGCATGTTTTTCATATCTCTGCCAGAACTTGCCGGATTCGGGATGATAGTTTGTTTTTACCAGTTCACGCCATAGCTCCAGCCAGTTAGGTTCCACAATGGTATTTCCTTCCGTTAATTGTTATTGGGAAACAGGGTGCCGAGTATAAAAATTATAACATATAGGTTGAAAAATAAGTACCTGAAAGAGAGCATGAGGTTAAATAGCGGCCTGACTTTTACAGTTAGCCTACCACATTAACCAGGAAGAACAAAACAAATCCTT
>CAYLRY010000018.1:0-51745 GCA_964386535.1 uncultured Dehalococcoidales bacterium
CATCTCTAACTATGCCTCCCACTTCATTACTTCTACCAGGCAGGAGTTGTTGGCCATGCCCGGAGCGTTCTTAGAGACCGGTCTGCCCGGGGTCAGCAGGTTCATACAGCCGCCCCTATCTATGCTGCCTGCTTTACCCGGCTCCAGCGGATCATACTTAGCAGAAGCCTGATAGGAATGTATCGTGCCAGGTCTTATGCGTTCGGTAATTTGAGCAATGGCCAGTACCCCACCGCGGTCGTTATAGACCTTGACAATATCGCCATGCTGGATGCCGCGTGCGGCTGCATCCGCCGGACATAATCTTACCGGCCACCAGGAATAACCATCTTTTTTAACCCGGTGTATTGGAATATCCTCCAGCCAGGGATTCTTATTATCATGATGGGTATGGTAAGAAAACCGTACATGAGGCGTAATCATCTGCAAGGGATATTTTTTCACCAGTTCCTTAGTATCATAACCTTCCCAGCTAGGGATATAACGTGGAAGCGGAGGTCTTTCTTTATCGTTCGGGTCAAATTTTAACAAACTCTGGGAGACAAATTCGATTTTGCCGCTGTAGGTTGCCAGTAAATGAGCTTTAGGAGTTCCCAAATTAGGATTCATGGGATCCGGAGTATCGCATGGACGGCCTTCATAAAACCAGCGATTGGAGACTGTAGGTTTATAATCATCCGGCAAAGGTACTACGAAGTAACCTTTCTTTTTAAAGTCCTCGTAGGTGATATATTTGGGAAGATCGGAATAGTTGAAGATCTTTTTCATCCATTCTTCATCCGTATTGCCTTCGGTATATTCATCATAAATATCCAGTCTCTTTGCCAGCTCTTTGTAGATTTCCCAGTCCGCTTTGGCTTCCCATAAAGGCTCGATGCACTTATGCTGGAAAATAATCACCCTGTGATTAGTCCCCGCATTACCATGTCCGTATCCACCAGGAGCAGTCCACTCAGAGATGTCCTGGCGCTCAAAGTTCGTGGTAGCTGGCAGTATAACATCACCAAACTTGGTCTCACTCTGCCAATGGCAGTCCTGCATTACCACAAACTCCAGCTTGGGACTCTGGTACATTCTAACCCAGCGGTTGGTCTCGGTCATGGTACTGATAAATGAGCCGCCATGACGGTGGATCATTTTAATTTCAGAGCCGTTGGGGCCCGGCTCAGGGAACTGCATAGCTTTAAGATTTTGATCAAAGTACTGCCCGCAGAATCCTTCCCCGCGCCAGTGTACGGGCGGATTTAAAATAGACTCAGGGAGGAAAAGTCTATAGACCTTTTGAGTAACGGTATTACGGTTTGGATAAGCCGGATATTTTGCTACTGTAGAAAAAGCATCCCAGCCCGCAGAAGCGTATCCGGGCATCTTGAAATTGAAGTCCAGAGGAGCGCCCATAGCTACCCCTCCCCAGATGTTGACACCCGGTTTACCCAATCCCTGCATGGCTATCAGCAGCACCATCAGACGGGCCCATTCGGTGGCATAGGCTTCCCGGCAGGCGCCTCCAGTACCGTACATAGCGCCACAGGCCAACATCGTCTTCTTGGCCGCCCATTCGCGGGCCAGAGCGGTAATGGTATGTGCAGGGACATCACAGATCTTGGCCGCCCACTGCGGCGTTCTTTCAATGCCGTCTTCCTTGCCCAGGATATGGGCTTTAAAATCTTCAAAACCAACTGTCCGGTTTTCTACAAACCATTTATCATAAGTGCCCTCTTTTATCCAGATATAAGCGATGGCTTCGGCCATAGCTGCATCCGTACCGGGACGAGGAGCGATCCACTTTTCTCCTACATGTGCCGCCGTATAGTTACAGAAAGGATCGATAAAGACCCGCTGGATACCCAGTTCCCTCAGCCAGTGACGCCATATGACAGTATCCTGTGCACAATAGCCGCCGGCGCTGGTATTGGGATCCACTGACCAGAAGACCACCTGCTCACAGTTCTGTAGTCCATCCTGAAGAATATCGAAGTTATCGGAATGTCCCAGTTTCCAGTAGTAGCCCCAGGCATGAATCGCACCCCAGTGCCAGCCTTCCCAGCTATCCGGATTGTCCAGGCATTCTGTGTATCCCAGGATGTTATAAAAGCGACAATAAGGACCCATTTTGTAAAAAAGCAGACCCCAATTGTGGTGAGAAGAAGCATAGGCTGTAATGGCGGCCGGACCATAGGTCTTTCTGATCCTTTTTATTTCGCCTGCTACCAGGTCCAGCGCCTCTTCCCAGGATATGCGTACGTATTCATCTTTGCCACGCAGTTCCGTATGCCTATCTCCGTTGGGATCGAAATGTTTACGTTTCATAGGGTACTTTATGCGGTTTTCCGAGTAAACTCTCATCCTCTCGGCTACCACATAAGGATTTAAAGTGGTCATGCGTGGATCAGAAAAAGTCTTGCCCCTGGCTTTTATCGTCCATCCGCCCTTATCTGTTTCATCAAAAATAATGGGACGCATGCGAACAATCTTGCCGTCTCTGACAGTTACTTTGACGGGACCACCTACGGTACATTGCATAAACTGTTGTTCTGCCATTGATTTAACTCCTCCGCCTGTTATTCAAGCTCCGAATAATTCTCTCTCATTTTATGCATATAGTTACGGAAATTGCTGCATATTTCTTCATATCTTCCGCGTAGATAGGCACTATCTTCATGCTCGATAAAATCCTTACGGTCTAAAATACTAAATATAATAAAGGGTTCAGCCGGAGGACAACCTCCTGCCATGACTCCCTTTCCTCTGAATTTTTTATTACAATCCCCTACCAGAATGACGTTTCTGGGATCAACTCCCTCTGGTAATTCTTCAGTGCGGCCCATCAAAATATGTATTCCTGCGTGCTTATCGTATTCTCCCATACACTTTAAATTTTCCATGGTATAGGCCAGCAGACCCTGGCAGCTACTACAGGCATTTTTAGCCTGTATGTGGTACTCAGGCCATTGCTTAAAACCTCCAAGATAAGGAATCCATAGCTTCTTATAGACCTCTTTAATGCTCCTGCCACGGATTTCTATAGAGTCTTCTTCAAAAACTCCCAGATTTCTTTCTACTGCTGGCTTAAAATAGGGCACTTTATTGATATCCAGACCGACCATCCGGCAGGCTGTGGCGTCTACAGCCACAGGATCTTTCCCGGCTACCACACAACCAAAATCTACTGGAATGTTGCTGTGGGGCCCGAACCCTTCGGCCGGCCTTATCATATCCACTATGTTCAGGTCAACTTTTATTACTGACCATAAGTCCATCATGGCCTCTGCCAGGTTAGTTTGATGCATCTGATAATGCACTTTGTCCTGTACTACCCCCTTGATGTTTTTTAAAGCACAGGTGAATACCATGCTGACATGGGGTTTAAATATAGGCAAATTGATAACATGGTCAGCTTCAAGTAAAAAACGAGGTATTAAAATGCGCTTAATATCGGACCTGGCGTCCCGGATAGGAAGGCTGATCAGGTCTTTCTCGTGTTTTATGTCAATTACAGCATCAGCCCCGGCTTCCTCTGCTGCTCTTTTTATTCCGCTGACTTCCAGGCTCCGTAGAGTATCAGCGCCAATAGCCGAGGCCTCAGCGATGATTATCTTTTTAACTTTAGCTTTTCGTAGAGTCTTAACTACCGCTGTTACCATAGCCGGGCTAGTATTAACACTGGTTTCAGGTCTGAAAATATGTCCGGCATTCGGTTTGACTACCACGGTTGAATCCGGTTTGATCAGCGATTCAAGGCCTCCCAGCAGGGAGAGAGCCTCTTCCACCATGGATTGAGGCTGCTCTCCTTTAACTATCGCTACTATAGTTTTTTTATTTTCCGCCACTCAACGTTTCCCCTTCAGCTCCCTGACCTTTAAAAAACATTTCCTGAATTCTCGTTTTATATCATAAATCAAAATCTATATTCAGGATTATATTATTTCCTTTTCTCCGCATCCGTCCATTTCGATTTAATATCATCAAAATGATGATGCATCTGAGTAATCTGGTTGCCGAAGTTTTCCAGACCAATTTGTAGATGGAAATCTTCATGAAGTATACGCTTCCACGGGCGAACAGTAATTTCATGCGTAAGACGGCGAATCATACGCGGTTGTTTCATTATTTTTTCCGCAATTTCCCATGCCCGGGGCAGGAGCTTTTCTCTGGGCACGATCTCATTAACCAGACCCCAATCGAGACAGGTCTTGGCATCGACGCCGTTGACCATAAACATCATATAATTTCCACGTTTAAGACCGCAGATTGCCTGGATGATCAGACCCTGCGCATCGCCCGGCACAGTTGCATCCCCAAAATGGTCGTCACGCAGGACGAAATCCGGTACACAGAGGGTGATATCGCTCATCATGGCATTCTCCCAGTGCAAACCAGGCCCATTAATGGCGCCGATGGTGGGTACCTCAATATCATAGATCCAGTTGTCCACCACTTTGCGGGCATCATGCCAGACATTGTCAAAAATTACATTTTTGTCGGGATTATCCTCAGCCTCAGCAAAAGAATGCATATCGAAATCACCGATCCAGTATGGATCTGTAGAGGTTAAAATGATAAGCTCGTTTTCCGGATCATGCCCAATAGTAGTCCAGGCCTCACACATCGCCTGGTGCATTTCAAAGCTCCATTTTACAGGTCCGCCGTGGGTATGCATGCGCACCTGTAGAATACCATTTCTGCGTTCAAAATCCATGTGCTCGGCAAAAATCTTTTTGTAGTCTTCAAGTTTGGGATAAGGGACCTTACTTGTTCCAGGTTTGGGTGACATATTGTCCTCCTTTTCTTCTTTCGCCTTATATCATCATTGCAATAAGTATATTTTTAACACCTGATGGGCGCGCCTTTTGGTTCGCCTTAAAAACATTATCGACTATCTTCCATGAAAGAGCAACTCGATTCACGGTCAGGACTGATCTTGACTGCCTTTTTCTCTGGCTTTAAAGTCAACTAGTTGCTGCAACAGCTTCCGGTTATTTTCCTTCAGAACCTGCTCTTTTGATTTTCCTGCATAATTATACCAGCCTTTGCCTGCTTTAATTCCAAGGTCTCCGTTATCAACTTTAGCTATTAGTTGTTGAGAAGGATCACTGGCATTACTTAACTCAATAAAAAGCCGGCGGCTTACTGCCATGGAGGTATCCAGCCCGATCATATCTTCTGCCTCCTGGGGACCTAAACAAGCCATACGGAACCCTATGCTTCCCTTAACGGCTGAATCCAGGTCTTCAGGAGTCACTACGCCTTCATCCAACAAAAAATCTATCTCTCGCTCCAGCGCTGCTGTAAGACGGTTGATAATAAAGCCAGGGAAAGTTTTCCTTACCATTACCGGCTTTTTCTCCGCTTTAATCATTAGTGCTCTGGCAATTTGCACAGTTTCCTCACTGGTCTTTTCTCCAAGGTGAATTTCCACTACCGGAATAATATGAGCCGGGTTAAAATAATGTACACCTATCATTCTTTCCGGATAATTCATGTCTTTGCTTAATTCATTTATGGTATAACTGCTGGTATTACTGGCTATGATGGCTTTTGAGCTGTATTTTTCTAGCAGGCTGAATATCTCTTTTTTTGCTTTAAGTATTTCGGGTATAGCTTCCACAATATAATCAAAGTCACCTATTATTTTCTCGAGCGACTGCGTAGTGACAGGCTTAATCCTGTTTAATATATTTTCTAAATCCTCTTCCAGCAGGTTAAATTGCCTGAATTGTCTCAAATTTGACTCAATCTGGGCTATTGCTCTCTTTAAAATATCCGTCTGAACATCCACCAGTTGTACAGGTAATCCTGCCTGGGCAATATTCTGTGCAATCCCTATTCCCATAATACCGGCGCCAATGACAACTGCTTTCTCAATCTGGTTTATTTTCATCTCTGATGGTTCACCAAATCAATACATGAGAGAGTTTTTAAGTCTTTCCTTCCAGAATTTTTAATAGAATGCATTTCGCCACAACGGGTCAAGATCAAGTCACCAGCCTTTATCTCAAATTCTTCCTTTTCATTCTTGATGATACCTGTTCCGTCTAAAATGAACATTACTTCTGTGTGTTCACAAGGATGCATGGGGTATAGCTTTCCCGGCTCAATTATGCTGTATTTCATGGCAAAGCTTAACTTCCCGGTGTTATCAAGATTGCCTTTACCGATAAGCCACTTGTTTTTAATTCCTAATTTTAATGAACCGAGCAAGGCATCTACATCCTGCTCGTTCGAATCTTCAAACTTACGTAAAATCAAGCCGGATATGTTCTCCTAGCGCAATCTTATCTGATGCGATATTTCAAATAATAATATGCAAAGGCAAATCAATAAGTAATTGGAAAAGGGATTATTCTAACATCAGAAAATGACTTATTTTCATTCTACAGTATGCCTCAATAGTCCCAGATATCATTTCAGTCATATCGGTCATTACGGGGGTAACATTGCAGGTAATTGATAAAACTGTTTTCAGAAGCACCAAAATTAGCGTATTTTCAGACCATAGTTGTATAATTAGTATACGAAACACCGTTATAAAATTTTAAATTGATTTTTTCGAAGAAACAGGCGTATTTATGTCTACCGGAACAAAGAAAAAATTAGCCCCTGTTGTTGCACCTCAAGAGGAAAATATACAGGAACGTGAAGTTTTTATACGTACCGTTCTGGAAAATGCACCTTGTCCTTTACTGGTTATTAACCCAGATACCTCAATCAACTATGTTAATTCTGCACTGGAAGATTTTACCGGTTATAGTTCGGCGGAATTGATTGGATGTAAAGCGCCCTATCCCTGGTGGATAGGTGATACGGAAGCACAGATATATGATCTGAAGTTGGCCCTTTTACATGGAGAACAAAAACGGGAGAGATTCGGCCGTAAAAAAAGAGGGGAGCTTTTCTGGATACAGGTTTCCGATCAGCCTGTAATCATTAATGGTGAACTAAAGTACTTTTTATCAAACTGGGTAGATATTACTGAACGTAAAAAGTCGGAAGAGCAGCTATCACGTTTGAATCAGGAATTACGTAACCTTACTGCACATCTGGATTCGGTTCGGGAAGAAGAGCGTGCTAATATGTCCCGTATGATCCACGATGAACTGGGGCAGGCTTTAACCGCCTTGAAAATGGATGTCTGCTGGTTAAAGAAAAATCTCACTGATAGTCAAAAATCTCTTGTGGAATTAACTGATTCTATGATCAAGTTGATTGATGAAACTTTCCAAAAAGTTAGGTGGCTTTCTACAATCCTGCGCCCTACATGGCTGGATGACCTCGGCCTTACAGATACCATGAAATGGCTGACCGAAGAATTCCAGGAGATGACAGATATTAAGTGTAAAATAACCATTGATCGTAAACTGGAACTTGACAAACAACTTTCAACTTCTATTTACCGCATTTTCCAGGAAGCTTTAACCAATATATTCCGGCATTCTAAGGCTTCACAGGTAAGAATCAGCATAAAAATGGTCCACAGCCACGTAGAATTTAAGATCAGAGATAATGGGGTAGGTATTTCTAAAAAGCAGATGACCAGTCCTCGCTCCTTCGGCATCATGGGCATGCGAGAACGTGCGCAATTCCTGGGAGGGACTTTTGATATAAAAGGCATAAAAAATAAAGGAACATTTATTACAGTCACCCTCCCTTTTTCGAATTAATCCTTTTTATTCTATTTAACAAAGCCGTAAAGAGCATGATTAAAAAAGCAAGTTGACATTTTATTTACCTCTGGAGGTTAAAAATGCTTCGTATACTGGTGGCAGACGATCATCCTGTAGTACGACAGGGCATAATGCGAATAATTGAAGATACACAGGATATGAAGGTCACCGGTGAAGCCGGGAACGGCCTTGACGTCTTAAAACAAATTAAAGAGAAGGAATTTGATCTAGTGCTTCTCGATATATCAATGCCCGGATCTGACGGTCTGGAAGTAATCCGCGAGATAAAAAAATCCAGGCCGGGATTACCTGTACTTATTCTTACTATTCATCCTGAAAAATACTACGGTCTGCGAATGTTGCAGGCTGGAGCTTCTGGATACCTCACCAAACAAAACGCTCCCTATGAATTAATAGAGGCTATCCGTAAAGTCTCTAAGGGGGGTATGTATATAAGCAATTCTCTGGCTGAAATGCTCGTCACTTCTAAACGGACCGGTAGCGGTAGACCAAGCCATGAATCTCTCTCAGATAGAGAATACCAGGTTATGTATATGATCGCCACCGGAAAAAAGGTTAAGGCTATTGCAAATGAATTGAGCATCAGTGTTAAAACCATCCATGTACATCGCAGGCATATCATGGAAAAAATGAATATGACCAGCAACGCAGATATTATTCACTATGCAATCCAAAACGGTATTCTGGAGTCTTGATAATATTTTTCATGTAACGGCAATGCATTTATACGAATATTCTATGTAATCTGCTTGAGTGTTATAATCCAGACATAATAGTCTAACCTGAATTGTTAATCCTAAATCCGTTTTACCCGGACTTATTAAGGAGGTAGTTCATGGCCACAATAAAATCAATTCGCGCCAGAGAAATCCTGGATTCCAGAGGCAACCCAACTGTTGAAACGGAGGTAGAGCTTTCAGATGGTTCCAGGGGAATTGCGGCTGTACCTTCAGGCGCTAGTACTGGTAAATATGAAGCTGTAGAACTGAGGGATAATGATAAGACCCGTTATAACGGCCTTGGCGTATTGAATGCTGTCTCTAATGTATGCCAGCACATAGCTCCGGCTATTATACAAATGGAGGCAATAGACCAGATTGCTATTGATCAGACCATGATTAAGCTGGATGCCAGTTCGAACAAATCCAATCTGGGCGCTAACGCTATTCTGGGAGTATCTCTAGCAACAGCCAGGGCAGCAGCGGCTTCCCTGCATACTCCATTTTATCGCTATCTGGGCGGGGTTGGAGCTTGTACTTTACCCGTACCTATGATGAACATACTTAATGGCGGCAAACACGCCGCTAATTCCACTGATTTCCAGGAATTCATGATTGTACCAGCCGGTGCAGATAGTTTCAGTCATGCGCTTAAAATGTGTGTGGAAATTTATCAACAACTAAAAAAAGTACTGAAAGAAAAAGGCTACAATACAAATGTGGGTGATGAGGGAGGTTTTGCCCCTTCTCTGGAGTCCAACAGTCAGGCAGTTGAGGCTATTCTGGTTGCTATTGAAAAAGCCGGATACTTGCCGGCTAAGGACTGTTTTATCGCTCTTGATCCAGCCTCCAGCGAGTTTTTCAACAACGGTCTATATGACCTGGAAAAAGAAGGAGAATCTTTTAATAGAGAGGAAATGGTCGACTATTATTTTAAATGGGTCTCCAAGTATCCCATCATCAGCATTGAAGACGGTATGGCTGAAGATGATTGGGATGGCTGGCAGATGCTTACTCAAAAAGTTGGCCACAAGGTCCAAATAGTCGGAGATGATCTTTACGCAACAAATGTAAAACGTCTTGCAAAAGGCCTCCAATTAAAAGCCTCCAACTCTATATTGATCAAACTTAATCAAATCGGCACTTTAACTGAAACCCTGGCTGCCATTCAGATGGCTCAGTTAAATAACTGGACTACGGTTATCAGTCACCGTTCTGGAGAAACAGATGATACTACCATTGCCGATCTTTCCGTAGCCATGAATACAGGCTTTATTAAAACCGGCGCCCCCTGCCGTTTTGAACGTATTGCTAAATATAACCGGCTACTTCAGATAGAACAGGAACTGGGCCCTGCCGCAAAATACGCCGGAATGCAAGCTTTTCATAACATAAATCACTAATCAAATGACCTGGAAGTTAAAGTGATGATAATGCAGCTATATTATTATGACTCTCTGAGTTGTTTCGCGGCGAATCCGGAACCTAAAGAGAAAGGAAAACGGGATCTTGATTATTACTATATATGGTAATAATTGATAAAAAATAAGTATAATCATGAAAGAAATATTACCCGGCTTATATCAAATCGTATTGACCCTCTCCGGTTTTAACCCTGGTTCAATCAACCTGTATCTTATCCGTGACAACAACGGATATGCGCTGTTTGATACCGGCTGGGATATGCCAGCAGCAGTTGCTTCCTTGAAAGAGCAACTGACAACTGCAGGTATTAACTACACAGATATAAAACGCGTTTTCGTAACTCATTGTCATGTGGATCACCTGGGTATGATTGGCAGATTGAAACAATCACATAATGCCACCATTTGTCTGCATGAGGGTGAGACCGAGTTGATCCGTTTACGCTTCACTAACGGAGACCAGTTCATACCCATGACAGATAAATTTTTGTTAACTCACGGCGTTCCACCGTACGAACTGACCCCTCCCGAGTTTCAAATACCGGCTATTCCTTATCTTGCTGATGCGGATATCCTCCTGAAAGGTGGTGAGGAAATTAAGGTCGGCAGGTATTGTCTAAAGGTCATCAATACACCTGGACATACCCCAGGACATACTTCATTTTACGAACCGCAATATAAATTTATTATTTCAGGTGATGTACTGCTTCCAACAATTGCGACTAATGCAGCTTTACATGTCCAGCAAATCCAGAACCCCCTGAGGAAATACCTGAATTCCATCCTGGCTTTGAAAGAGCTGGATATAGATCTGGTTCTACCCGGACATGAGTACATATTTTCCAATTACAAGCAACGGATCGACGAACTGGTTTTACATCATCAAAAAAAAGATGAGGGGATCTGGCAAGCCTTTACCAACAAAGAACCCCATACTGCTTATGAGGTGTCTAAGGAGCTTTTCTGGTCACTCAAAGCCCGTAATATCGCTTTTCCGCACCTCTCCGGTTGGGATAAACGCTTTGCCGTTTTACAGACCATCGCACATCTGGAAGAGCTTACTTATGACGGACGTATGGCCCGCTTCTCATCAAACAATATATTCTACTATCAACCCTTATCAATCGCCTGATATTACCATTGAAAAC
Source organism: uncultured Dehalococcoidales bacterium (assembly GCA_964386535.1). Taxonomy (GTDB): domain Bacteria; phylum Chloroflexota; class Dehalococcoidia; order Dehalococcoidales; family UBA3254; genus CAYLRY01. The sequence goes on from CAYLRY010000018.1 coordinate 10,977, forward strand.
ATGCGCTATTCGGTTAACTCAACTCTGAAGCTATGTATGTAGCTTTTATTAAAAAATAGGGCAACTCAGGTCAGATATATATAAGATAGATAATATCGATTAAAATAATAATTGAAATTATTAAAGACATTATTAATCAGAGACTCTGCTGGACCGGGAAATTATTATGTCAATTACCTACATCGAGCTTGGGAAGTCTGGTAAAAAATACTAACGTTAAACTTAAAATATAAAAAATTATAAAAATTATCAGGGCCAGGTTATAATTTCCAGTGATGTCATGCACATATCCCGTGAATGTGGGCCCAATGAGTTGAGAGGTAACGGTGAAAAGAGAAAAAATACCTAGCATTTTCCCGGTAACGGATTTATCAAATAAAGTGGCGACTAAAACCGGTAGCAAAGCAACTACCCCACATTCCCAGAAACCCCAAAATCCAATAAACAGCCATGCTCCGGTTGATGGTTCTGCTATAAATAAAGGTAATATGGAGACAGCCGCCAGGGCTAAAGCCAGCATCATAACATGCCTGACCGTAAATCTATCTGATAAATAACCCAAGACTATCTTGCCGCTTAAACTGAATAGACCCAGCATCCCCATCATCATACCCGCAGTCATTACTGTAATGCCTTTATCGGTAAATAATGAAAAACCATGCTGGAAAAAAGCGCCATGTCCGAAAAGATATAAGACCTGCAACATCGCCACCAGCCAGAAGTTAGGCATTCTCAAAATAACCTTTAAATTCCAGGAATAAGTATGTTCGGGAGTTATCTTTTTGTCCATTACAATTTTAGGCGCGGTAACCGTTTCAGATGATTTAGTAGCTGAAGACAGACCCAAATTGTCTGGTCTGGGTTTAGCTATTAAAACGGCTGTCGGTATCATAACCAAACAAGTCAGTATACCCTCTATTCCCCAGGATACCCTCCAACCCAGATTTGAGATAAGGTAGGTGGTCAGGGGTGATAAAAGCAATCCCCCCATACCCTGTCCGGCAGTGGCGATTCCCATCGCAAAGCCTTTTTTTTCGGAGAACCAGTTGGCAACCATGGTCATTACCGGTATTGAGACAAAACCGACCCTGAAAACCGCCAGCAAGGAGAACATAATAAAAGCCTGGGGTAAATTGTTAACCCTGCCTATCAGGATCAGACAAATTCCCGTAGCCAGGGCGCTGAACGCCATTACCCATTTTGATCCATGCTTATCTACAAAATACCCCACGAATGGACTTATTGCAGCAGCTAAAATGTTGCCTATTGATATAGAGAGAGATAGATCACCCCGGGTCCAACCCAGGTCGCTGAACATGGCTTGAAAAAAGATGCTGGTGGCATAGGCCGAAATCCCTATGCCCATAAATTGAGCCAGAAAACCTAAAATTACTATCCACCATCCATAATATAAAATAATTTTATGCATAAATTTTTCATTAAATACTTAAATTAAAATAATTATATTAACATGCAACTAATTCGGCTCCATTTTGTTTATTTTATTTATTGGTTGCCAGCTCATGCCGCCAATTGAACACTACCACTTTTACTCAACAAAAAGATAATTAGATTTAAAACAGTTTACTCAATAAGTGGGCATTTAACAATAATACAGTTTTGTTTCTTCACAAACGATATTGCAGGCTGCCATACATAATGCCATAATGTAAACAATAAATATTTTATTGACTTAATTAAGTGGTATATATTAGGAGGATAATAATATGATTACCAGAGTTGGTATAAATGGTTTCGGACGGGTTGGCAGACTAACCCTGAGAGCAATAAATCAGTATCATCGCGGGGAACTGGAAGTAGTGGCTATAAATGACCTTACTGATACCAAGACCAATGCACACCTGTTTAAATGGGATTCCAGTTATGGATCATATCCTGGTGATGTCGAAGCTATGGAAAACTCCATCCTGGTTGATGGTAAAGAAATCAAAGTCATGACTGAACGTGAACCGTTTAATATTAAATGGGGGGATCTGGGCGTTAAAATAGTCATTGAATCCACCGGGCTTTTCACTGATGCCGCCAAAGCAGCGGCTCATATAAAAGCCGGTGCCAAAAAAGTAATAATTTCCGCTCCGGCTAAGGAGGAGGATGTCACTATTGTACTTGGCGTCAATGAAGCTAAGTATGATGCCAAGAAGCACAACATTATCTCAAATGCTTCTTGCACTACTAACTGCCTGGCACCGGTAGCCAAGGTAATGCATCAAAACTTCGGCATCATAAAAGGTCTGATGACCACTATTCATTCTTACACCAATGACCAGCGTATACTTGACCAGCAGCATAAAGACCTGCGCCGGGCCCGCTCAGCTTCTCTGAGTCTGATACCCACTTCAACAGGGGCTGCCAAGGCTATCTCTTCCGTCTTGCCAGAACTGAAAGGTAGATTACATGGATTGGCCATTCGCGTCCCTACCCCTACAGTCTCAGTAGTCGATCTAGTAGCACACCTTGAGAAAGATGCCACCTCAGAACAGGTCAATGCGGCTTTAAAAGCCGCTGCTGAAGGGCCTATGAAAGGGATACTGGCTTATTGTACCGACGAACTGGTCAGCATAGATTTTAAAGGTAATAGTGCCAGTTCTATTGTTGATGCTTTGAGTACCATGGCTATTGGGGGAAATTTGGTTAAGATTGTTGCCTGGTATGACAACGAATGGGGTTATAGCTGCCGTCTATCTGATTTAACTGCCTTTGTAGCCAATAAAGGTCTCTAATCTCAGTGTTTGAAAAATAGCGCAATGGGGAATGGACTTTTATTTCGTGCATTCCCCATTTTTCGTTTTTAAGACGTTTTTCTTTATTAAAATTTTCGATTTCCCTCATCCTCCTTTACCTTATCTCTTTGAACACGCTATAATTATCAGGTACTAAAGAGTGTATTTACCGGTAAGAAAACCACCAACCGTATTCACCGGTTCTTGAAAGGAAAATAAGTCGCATGTCGCCTTCAATCGATAACATTAATCAGCAAAAACTGGAAAAGATGGCTTCCCTGCGAGCAGCCGGAATTGAACCATTTCCTTACGGATATCATCGCACCCATACCACCCGTGAGGCGCTTATGCTGGTTGAACAAAACAGGGAGAATCTATCCTCTATGATAATCAGAGTTAATGTAGCCGGACGTATTATATCCAAGCGAGGAATGGGAAAGACCGCCTTTATGGATGTACGTGACGGCAGCGGCAAAATTCAACTCTTTTTTCGTATTAACAACCTGGGCGATAAATATAATATCGTCAGGAATATTGACGTTGGCGATATTGTTGGGGCTCAGGGCAAGCTCTTTTTAACCCGCACCGGAGAACCAACTGTGGAAGTTGATGACTTCAGCCTTTTAGCTAAAGCGATCCAGCCTCTACCTGAAAAATGGCACGGGTTAGTAGATGTGGAAAAACGCTATCGCCAGCGTTACCTTGATCTGATTTCAAATCCTGAAGTAAAAAGAACTTTTGAAATACGCTGCAATACCATCAGCGCCATCCGTGAGTTTTTAAATAATCGCGGTTTCCTGGAAGTTGAAACTCCAATCCTCCAATCGCAGGCTGGTGGTGCAACCGCCCGTCCTTTCATTACCCATTACAATGCCCTGGATAGCGATTTTTATCTTCGTATAGCACTTGAACTGCATTTAAAGCGCCTTATTATTGGCGGTTTCGATAAAGTATATGAAATGGGACACGTATTCCGCAACGAAGGCATTGATTTTAAGCATAACCCTGAATATACCCTTTTAGAGACTTATGAAGCTTATGTGGATTATCAGGACGTTATGAAAATGGTAGAGGAAATGGTTTCCACAGTCTGCCAGAATGTTCTGGGAACCATGAAGCTTGAATATAATGGAAAAGAGATCGACCTAACGCCGCCCTGGCAGCGAATTACTATGCGAGATGCTGTAATTAAATATTCAGGCATTGATTTTGAACAATTTCCGGATACCGCTTCTTTGAGAGAAGAAATGCTTCGTAAAAATATGCAATTTGATGCAGGCAAAGAGCGGGGAAAGTTAATCGATGAACTGGTTTCTACCTATGTTGATCCTCACCTAATCCAGCCGACTTTTCTGTACGATTACCCGATCGAAATGTCTCCCCTGGCAAAAAAGAAACCGGGCAGTAACCATCTGGTGGAGCGTTTTGAACCATATATTGCCGGTATGGAAATAGGGAATGCCTTTACTGAGCTGAATGATCCTATCGACCAGCGGCAGCGTTTTATCAAACAAATGGAAGAGCGTGCTCGGGGAGATGATGAGGCGCAGAAGATGGATGAGGATTTTTTACTAGCTATGGAGCACGGGATGCCACCTACCGGTGGACTGGGTATTGGTATCGACCGGCTGATTATGTTGTTTACCAATAATACCTCTATACGTGAAGTTATTCTCTTCCCGGCGCAAAAAGAAAAGGACGATTAGGAGCAGATTATGCTGGATATAAAATTTATTCGTGATAATACCGAAAAAGTCCGTGAAGCTATTTCGCACCGCAAAGACAACGCTCCGCTTGACGAGATTATTACTTTAGACCGCCAGCGCAGGCAGAAATTGACCGAACTAGAAAATCTCAGGCATGCCCGTAAGGGCGGAAAGATGTCTCCTGAAGAAGGCCGTAAACTGCGTGACCAGATCAGCAACCTCGAAACTGAGTCCAATGAGCTGGAGGAAAAGCTCTACGACCTGGTGCTCAGGGTACCTAACATCCCAGATCCTTCTGTACCGGTGGGTAATACGGAAGAGGACAATGTGATCCTGCGTTCCTGGGGCGACCTGAGAAAGTTTGATTTCCAGCCGCTTCCTCACTGGGAACTGGGCGAGAAACTTGGCATTATTGATTTTGAGCGGGGTGTTAAGCTATCCGGTACCAGGTTTTATGTCCTTAACGGTTTGGGCGCCAGGTTACAAAGGGGATTAATCAGCTTTTTCCTGGATGTCCACACCCGTGAGCATGGCTATAAAGAAGTGTATTTGCCTTTTATGGTGAAAAGGGAAACCATGCAGGCTTCCGGAAACCTACCAAAATTCGCTGATAATTTATATCGAGATATCGAAGGTGAGTTATGGTTTGTACCCACGGCAGAAGTGCCCATCACCAGCCTGCACAGCGGCGAAATTCTCTCCGCAGATATGCTGCCGCTGAATTATGTGGCCTATACAGCCTGTTTCCGCCGGGAAAAAATGTCAGCAGGTAAGGATACCCGCGGTATAAAACGGGGACATCAGTTTGATAAAGTTGAGATGTATAAACTGGTGGAACCTTCCACCTCAATGGCTGAACTTGAGAAATTGGTTCATGATGCTGAAGATATTTGCCAGAAACTAAAATTGCCTTATCGAATCAAGCTGTTGAACACCTCAGATCTGGGATTTTCATCTCAAAAAACCTATGATATAGAAATGTGGGCTCCAGGTCAGGAAGAGTGGCTTGAAATCAGTTCCTGCTCTAACTGCGGCGATTTCCAGGCACGGAGAGCCAGTATCCGCTATCGTCCTGCACCTGATGCAAAACCAGAATTTGTTCATACTTTGAATGGTTCCGGCTTAGCTCTGCCCAGGGTGTTAATTTCTGTTCTTGAAAACTATCAACAAGCCGATGGTTCCATAATAGTGCCGGATATTCTTCAACCTTATGTAGGTTGTGAGGTTATAAAATAGCAGGTTAAGGGGACCTCTTGAACGGTAATTTTACCTGATACAACGTATCTGGTCTGCTAGGCAATGTCCCCTTTTCAGTAAGATGTCACGTTCCTTAAGCAGGCAGGCCCTGTTGTGAGCAATGGCTTTTTCGAATTCACCCTTGCTCCAGGCTTTCATGCACTCCAGCCCAATATCGAAAAACGGATCATCGTAGTTGGATATCTTCAGCAGCCTTACTGCATTCTTCTTGCTTTCAAAAGGTTCTCCCTGCAATTCACCGTCAAAAGCCACCTCTACTCCTATATGATTAAACCAGACGCCTCTCTCGAAACTGCAATTAAACGCATAATACGGCCTGGCCAGGGTTTTTATAATCTCCGGGGTCAGTTTCTTCAGTTCCTCAATTCCTGCTGCGTCCGTAGCACAATATATTTGGAGAGCATCTTTGTCAATATAGCCCAGGATGACCTGCCTTATATTTTTATATTGCCTTGAATCATATCTATATGATTTATCAAAGTCTCCAATCGTTTCAATATCTACAATAGTGCCCTCAAAATTGATATCAAATTTTTCACGTAATTGTTTTATCATGGCTTTGAACCTCTTCGAGTTATCTCAAAATGGTGATGATATATATTATAAAGATACTATAAACTGCCCGATCTGCCCCGTCAATTAGATTTTTATTTCCAATCAAAAACGGTCTACCGGTTTCCGGTTGTAAAACAGCCCATATTATTTCCGGATAAAAAATCTGCTACCCGTTTGGGCAGGTAAAAACTATTCTATTGTCCATCTCTCTTCTCTTTAAAAGCATGGTATATTGCCCATGAAACAGTAATTAAATATTCTCTGAATAACATTGATATAATCACTATAAAAGCAGTTGACACGCTCAAGTATTTATCTTTACACTGTTATTAGATTAAAAAAGGATTTAAATATATGAGATGCCCGCTGGATAAACACGATATGATCGTAGTAGAGTATAAAAAGATCGAGCTTGACTATTGTCTGGAATGTTCAGGAGTCTGGTTTGATAGCGGAGAACTGGACCTGCTTATGAGCACTTTAAGTTCTCTGGAAAAGCAGGCAAATAGCAATCCGGTTCCTCCTGAAAAAGCAGAGGTTCATGAAGCCAAACGAAATTGTCCTGTCTGTGGCAAGAAAATGGATAAGATATGGCTGGGAAAATCACCACGGGTATTAGTTGATAGTTGTTCGCTGGGGGATGGTCTTTGGTTCGACGGCGGAGAATTACAGCAGGTTCTCAATCAGGCAATATCACGCGCAGGTACCGAAAACATCATCTCTTTTCTAGGAGAAGTGTTCCCGGTTAATCTAAAGGAAAGAAGGAAGTAAAGGAGGTTCATAATGGGAATCGGAGCCATTATTGGCATCATTGTTGCGGTTATAATAGTCATATTGATATTAATCATTATAGGGATGTACAACGGTCTGGTCGGGCTACGGAATCAGGTTAAAAATGCCTGGGCCCAAATAGATGTTCAACTTAAGCGGCGCTATGACTTAATCCCCAATCTGGTTGAAACCGTGAAAGGTTACGCTGCCCATGAAAAGCAAACCTTTGAAATGGTAACTTCAGCGCGCAACCTGGCACAATCTCTGGCCGGCCGTAGTGCTGGAGTAGCGGAAAGAGCTAAAGCTGAAGGTGAACTCAGCGGAGCTCTCTCTCGCCTGCTGGCTGTGGTGGAAAACTATCCTAATCTTAAAGCTAACCAGAACTTCCTGGCTCTCCAGGAGGAACTGACTTCCACTGAAAACAAAATCAGTTTTTCCCGTCAATATTATAATGATTCCGTCTTGAAATATAACAACAAAATACAGATGTTTCCTTCTAATGTTGTTGCCGGTATGACTGGATTCAGAGAAAGTGAGTTTTTTGAGACCAAATCTGCTGAGGAACGAGAAGCTCCTAAAGTCAGCTTTACTTCAACTCAGTCCAGTATTAAAAATTAAACGAAGTAGAAAAAATGTGGGAACAAATTAGGTCCAACCAGATCCGGTCAGTTATATTAGTTATTTTTATGGGGGCTTTATTACTGGCTATCGGATATGCCATCGGCATCTTTTTTCTGGATAGTCCCATAGCTGGCCTGGTTATTGCCCTGTTAGTTTGGGGTATCCTGGGACTCGTAGCTTTATTCCAGGGAGATAGTATCATCCTGAGTATGTCAGGAGCCAGAAAAATAGGTCCCCAGGACCATCCCCGCCTGTACAATGTGGTTGAGGAAATGAAGATAGCTTCAGGTCTGGAGAAGATGCCGGATGTTTATATTATTGATGACCCAGCTCTGAATGCCTTTGCCACAGGACGCAGCCCTGAACATGCATCCGTAGCCATTACATCCGGATTACTGGAAAAACTTAACCGGGATGAGTTACAGGGTGTTATCGCCCATGAAATCGGTCACATTAAAAACCGGGATATCCGGCTCATGCTGCTGGCCAGCATAATGCTGGGAGCCATCGTTATATTGGCCTGGTATGCTACCCGGGTACTTTTTTTCAGCGGTATGGCTGGAGGAGGAAGGAGAAGTTCCTCCTCCAGCAGCGGTGGGGGTGGTGCTCAGGTAATCATTCTTATCGTTGGATTGGTATTAATGATCCTCGCCCCTATTTTTGCCCAGCTAATATACTTTGCCATTTCCCGCCGCCGTGAATACCTGGCCGATGCTTCCAGCGCTCTATATACCAGATACCCTGAAGGTCTGGCTTCCGCCCTGGAAAAATTACAAAACAACAGCACACAGGTAAAAAAAGCCAATAAGGCCACCGCGCCCATGTATATCAGTAATCCTTTTGCAAAAAAGGGTATGGACATCAATAATGCTTTCAGCACGCATCCGCCTTTAAGCGAAAGAATCCGCATTCTGAGAGCCATGTCCGGGGCTTCCTATTCGGATTATGAAAGCTCTTATGAAAAAATTAAGGGATCCAAGATAGTCCCTGCTTCAGTTTTAACAGCTCAACCAGCCGTAGGTCTACGCAGTGCATCTCCTGAAGCAAAAGATGGGGAAGTCCAGGATAAAATTAACCGCACCCGAGAGACTTCGGACTTAATGTGGCGTATGAATAACTACCGGAATATCACCTGCGAGGATTGCGGTACATTACTGAGACTGCCTCCCAGCTATAAATCAGACACTGTACGCTGCCCTCATTGCGGGTATCTTAACGAGATATGAAATAGTAATATTTTTATCCTGAGGAGCGCCGTTGACACACTCCTTATATTTAAATAAAGGAGATCATTCATGGGACAACTGTCAGGAAAAGTAGCCATGGTAACCGGATCAGGCCGCGGAATTGGCAGAGAAATAGCTATAGGTCTGGCCTGTGAAGGTGCTGACATAGTTCTTGCTGATATCAATGTGCAAAGATTAATGCAAAGTCAGAAAGATATCCTGGCCTGTGGAGTTAAGGTAGAAGCCGTACCTACTGATGTGACTAGTGAAGAACAAATAGTAGCTTTATTTAAAAAAACCATGACTCGTTTCGGCAGGTTGGATATCCTGGTTAACAATGCCGGGGTGTTTGACGGTGGATCTATAGATGAGATGTCTACCGCCACCTGGGATAAAGTGATGGCTACAGATCTGCGCGCCCCTTTTATTTGCACCCGGGAGGCTTTCCGTATTATGAAAGCTCAGGGAGGCGGGCGCATTATAAATATAGGCAGCATATCAGCCCAGCGTGTACGCTCGCGTATGGCCGCTTATAGTGCCGCTAAATTCGCTCTAGTTGGTTTAACCCACACTACAGCCCTAGAAGGTCGCCCTTACAACATCAGTTGTGGATGTCTGCACCCTGGTGAAACATTTAGAGAAGAACGTCCCGCGGCAGCCCCACAGGAACCTTCCATGCAGCCGGATGAAATCGCCACGGCCGCGGTCTATATGGCCTGTCAGCCGCCGCATATTAACGTTTTGGAGCTTATTCAAATGCCCCTGGCGCAAATGTACCTTGGGAGAGGTTAATCTACCCTCATCCATCACCCCACCTTCCAGGATTCATTATATTATTAGGGTCAAGTAAATCCTTGATTCTGCGGTGCAATTGCAGCCATGCTGGAGAGACCCTTTTTTCCAGTTCCCTGATGGCCCAAACCGGTGTTTTATAGGGAATATAGCCGGTTTCCAGCACCAGATCCAGTTGTTCTGCGCTTAAATCCTTGACTCTGCGCACCATCTCAGGATCTCCTTTGTCAAAGGGCAGCATCCATCTTAACCCCGCAAAATGTCCTTCGTTCATTATCCGGCTGTAACAGCTTCTGGTGATTCCGTACTTGTCCTGCAATTCGCAACCTTTTTTGGCTGTCTCCAGCCACCTGCTCATAGGTCCATACGCTCCCACCCAGTTCAAGCCCCCTCCCCCGCTAAGTACGGGTAAAGCCTGCATGGGAAATCCAGCGGTGGTAGTGGGAGAGTTGTAAGGACCGGTCATTCTGTGTCCTTCTAATCTTTCACGGTATATATCACCTATCACTTCAACTTTAGCTTCAATTTCATTTTGTGTATTCCCGCTGATTTCTGCGGTAATAATGAATTCAGGTTCTCCAGGATTAATAACCTGAGCCGGATATATTGGAGCCTTTTTACGCTCCAGGGCTAGCCTGGATATTTTAGTAAGGGCAAAAGAACTGCCGATCAAATCGTCCGGAATGCGTGTGCGGCTTACAGTTTGAAAAATTTCATAAGCAGATTCCAGGTCCATAGCAATAAAAGTTAATGAGGAGGAATAAGGGGGTTTGGGCCACAGGCTGACCGCCATTTTAGTTATGATGCCCGTGCTTCCCTGCCATCCTAAGAAAAGACCACTCAGCTCCGGAAAAGGCGCAATAGATTGCCATGTGCGGCTGGCTGCACACGAGCCTATTCTAACCAGTTCGCCGCTGGCCAGCATGGCTTCCAGCCCGCTTACCCAGTGAGAAGCCGCTCCATAACGGAAAGATAAATTATCTAACCCCTGTACGATGGCATTGGACATGACGCAGGAAGTGGGAGGTGAAAAAGCATAAGTATACATGAGATTAGGATGATTTTGATCCAGGTACGCTTTTATCTGCCCGAAGGTAACCCCCGGCTCTACCACGGCATACATATCCGTATCATTTACTTCGAGAATACGGTTCATCAACCTCAGGTCCAGCACTATGCCCCCCCGCAAAGGAATGGTCAGTCCGCCAATATTATCCCCAGCCACATAAGGAGTCACCGCTATCTTTTCCCGGTTGAGCAGCCGTAAAATGTCCTGCAATTCCTCCAGCGAACGGGGCATAACCACTGCTTCAGGCCAGCCGGGCTCAGCAGGCGTCAGATCAAAAGAATAGACGTACAAATCAGCCTGGTTAGTAGAGATACGAGGTTCTCCAACAATACCTGCAAGCTTATTAAGCAGGCTGTCTTTCATTTTTACCTCCGGCTCTTTATTTGAGCACGTACCATATGTGTCCAAAGGGTATAGTCAGTTTACCTCAATTATATGCACTGGGCGGGTAGAATTTAAAAATTGTTTAACCCCACAGTCATTTACAGCTTTCTGACTTAATTAAAGTTCAATTTGCTTCAATTCGGGTGAAATTATCAATTTTGGTTCTGTCAAAGCTTGAATTTCATCAACTTCCCAACCCGGGGCTTTTTCTTTGAGAAGCAGACCATTTGGAGTCACTTCTATTACCGCAATATCGGTTATTATCAAGCTGACGCAGCGTGAAGCTGTTAAAGGGTAAGTGCACTGCCTGAGAATTTTGGGTCTGTTATCTTTGGTAGTATGGGTCATGACCACCATCAGGCGGGCAGCTCCAGAAGCCAGGTCCATAGCGCCGCCGATATTGCCTATATTTTTAAATGAAGTTGCCCAATTGGCCAGATCTCCCTTTTCCGAGACCTGCATACCACCCAGGACACACAGGTCTATATGGTGTCCTCTAATCATGGCAAAGGACTCATCATGAGCGAAAAAGCACATACCCGGTTTGCGTGTGGCAAAGCTCCCTGTGGCGTTGACCAGGTGAAAGTCCTCCTCAGCTTCCGTAGCCGGGGTGGGGCCGAATCCCAGGCAGCCATTCTCCGCGTGAAAGATCACCTCTTTGCCTTCAGGTATAAAATTGGCCGCCAGGGTCGGCATGCCATAACCCAGGTTGACCACCATACCATCCTGGAACTCACGAGCTACCCTGAGGGCCATAGTTTGATCATCCAACCGTGCTTTCATATCAGGCTCCTTTTACCAAATTTTGCCGCGAGACCACTCTATTAACGTAAATGCTAGGAGTAACAACAACTTCAGGGTCCAGATCACCCAGCCCTACCACCATATCTACCTCAGCTATAGTTATTTTGGCTGCGCCTGCCATTACAGGGTTGAAATTGCGTGAAGTACCCTGGTATACCAGGTTTCCATACCTGTCTGCTTTATATGCTCTAACAAGGGCAAAATCAGCTTTAAGAGGATATTCAAGAATATTTTTACGACCCTCAAAATAACGTGTTTCTTTGCCCTCCTCCAGCACAGTTCCAGCACCGGTGGGGATATAAAAAGCTGATATTCCAGCTTTGGCTGCTCTGATCCTCTCCGCTAAAGTCCCCTGGGGTACCATTTCAACTTTCAACAGGCCTGCATTAAACTTTTCATAAAGAGGCGCCGGTGTATCTGGCCGGATATGACCAGGGAAAGCACAGATCACTCTGCTAACTTGCCCACTCTGTATCAATATCCCGCCATCATCGTAATCAGGGGGTGTTTTACGAAAGGACTTTGATCCTTCAGGACCTCTACCGAATCCAGGGGTGTTAGCTACCAGTGTCAGGTTTTGGGCGCCCTGTTTTACCAGCGCTCTTAAAAGGTTGCTGGGAGTACCGTTAGCCGGGCCAAAACCTCCCATTAAAATCACTGCACCATCAAAAACATCCGCCACTGCTTCATCAAAACTGTTTAAAATTTTATTAATGCTCATTTTTTCTACTCTCTTTGTCCCAGGATGGTAACACTACCTACGCCGCTGCCGGGGTTCATTCCGAAGTTGTGAGTAAGTCCCAGCCTGGGATTCTTGCGCTGCCGGGGTCCGGCTTTACCCTGCATCTGCTTGTATATTTCATAAACCATTCTCAGTCCGCTGGCGCCAATAGGATGTCCGAAACTTTTCAGACCACCGTCAGGGTTCACGGCTAAATGACCATCCAATTTAAAAACTCCATTTTTCACATATTCAGGACCTTTGCCTCTCGGACACAGACCCAGATCTTCCATAATCACCAGTTCCGTGATGCTGAAGCAGTCATGAACTTCCGCCAGGTCTATTTCATTAAAGGGATCTTTAATGCCTGCCATAGAATAGGCCTGCCGGCTAGCTCTAACTGTTTCTTCCATATGCACCATATCATATTCAGGTTGGAGATATCCCTGGCGTGCACCTACAGCCAGTCCCAGACCCTTTACCAGTATATAGTCCTTACGGAACTTGTCAGCCAGGTCTGCGCGGCAAAGTATGGCAGCCGCAGATCCGTCACTCACTCCGCAGGCATCGTATAGACCTAGAGGCCAGGAAACCATCGGCGCGTTCATGGCCTGTTCTTCTGTAATATCCCTCTGGAAATGAGCTCTGGGATTCAGAGATCCGTTATGGTGATTTTTAACAGAGATCCGGGCTAAGGTCCGCTTCAACTCTTCGAAAGTCAAACCATAATGATGCATATAGCGTGTGGCCATCCTGGCAAAAAACATGGCTGCTGACATGCCCCATTCCAGCGTACCATTGCCTCCGGCTCCGGAGACTGTCCCTAAACCGCCAATTCCCTGGTCTTTTAACTTCTCAACACCAATAGCCAGCACCACGTCATATACACCGGAAGCAATGCCGAAACAGGCATTACGGAGGGCTTCAGTAGCAGTAGCGCACAGGTTTTCTACCCGTGTAACCGGGATATAATCCAGCTTTAGCGCCGTAGCGCAGGGTTCAGCGGTATTGAGGCGTGTGGTGCCAAACCAGACAGCCTGAATATCTTTCGGGTTTATACCTGCGTCATCATAAGCCTCATAAGCCGCCTCTACCATTAAATCCTCAGCGCTCTTTTCCCAGTTCTCCCCGAATTTGGTGCAACCCATGCCGATAATAGCCACTTTATCTTTAATACTTTCCACTTTAATTGCCCTCCTTCTTTTGAGCGCAATACCTAGGCGGCATACATCTCCATGTGTAATTGTGTATTCCTCCGGCAACACCCAGCGTTCTAAAGCTCATCTCTACTTCCATCCCTATTTTGACATCTTTAATATCCATATCAGTCATACCGAAAAGGGCCCGGCCCCCACACTCAAAATCAACCATCGTATCCACCATCGGTCTGGCAAAGGCTGGTATATCACCTCCGTGTTTTAATGTATATGTAAAAACTTTTCCTTTTTTGTCCGAAAAACGGAATGGATCAAACTGGTCCTTTGAGAGACATTTAGTACATACCCTCTGAGGCGGATATTGAAGGGTTCCGCAAACCTGGCACTTAACTCCTTGAAGCCGGTATATAGCATCCCGTTCCCTGTGTATTACCGAAGCCGAGGCGCTACCTCCCGATTCCGGATCATTGGATGCAAAAGAGCGGTAAGCCAGGTAATCATCATAACTGGCTATTATGCTTTTAGATACCAGATTGGCTTTCATACCCCGCTGGTTTTTCAGAGCTTCAATTTTATTTGTAGCCTGTAATAGCATTACATCCGCCCCATCACCATAACTTGCTAATAAAAGCCTGTCCCCAGGGGATGCCTCTTCCAATGCCGCTATCAGCAACATCAAACTGAAGGCTGTCCCAGTATCACCCATCTTATCAAAAAACGGGTCCTGTATCTGGGATGCGTCAAATCCTAGCGCTTTCCCCATTTCGCGGTGCCGCCGGGCATCCGGGGCATAATAAATGGCTTTTTTGATTTCTTTCTGGGTCAAGCCGGTTTTATTTAATAAAGCATTAACAGCTTTAGGCAATATCTTTTGATAACCCACCTCAAAAACAAAGCGGTCTTCCCATGACCTTGTATATTTAACCCGGTCAGCTCGCCAGATATCCAGTAATTCGTTGGACAAGCTATAATATCCTTCAATTGTGACTGCAACATCCTTTTCTCCGATAAGAAAAGCCGCAGCTCCATCTCCCAGACCATGATCCAGACTACCTCTGGGTGCGCCCATTCGTAAATCCGAGGCTGCCACCAGCACTTTTTTCGCTGTACCTGCTTTAACGGTGTCCACCGCCATTCTCAAAGCGGCTGTTCCTGACCGTAATGAGTCAGTACAGTCCATGGTGAGTATATCCGGACGTAAATCGGCAGCCCAACCTGCTGTTGTGGCTGCTAATTTTTCCTTATACGGCAAAGTGGTAGATGCCAGATATAGACCATCTACCTCGCTGCGATTGCTATCCCTCAGACAGTTTATGGCAGCCGTTATTGCCATGGTAAGGCTGTCCTCATCCCAGTTGGCCACCGCTTTCTCACCAGGTTGCCCCCAACCTTTTGTTCCAGGACCTAACCTGCGTAGAGGTATGTAGGCCCCATATGCCGTTATGCCAGTCATATTTCAACCTCTCCTTTATAAAAATCCGAAATTAAGTGATACCTTTCGTGTGAAATCTCTTTTTCATATTCTACAGCTATTTGAGTATTATTGTAATATCATAAAATCTACCTGGTTCTATCAAATAAGTTTGCAGGTAATATGAGTCTCCGTCCTGGTAAAATTATCAAACATTTCTGTTATAAATATTAATCAATAACAATTCACCTGACTTTTATAAGGTTCCTGAGGAAGCTTTCTAATTAAAATTATTAAATTGGAGAATATATTTCATATATATCTAATAATAATATGAATATTAATATTATATAATTATTTAAATATTTTAAAAATAATATTTTAACTATTTTTCGATATTATAACACTTAAGCTTATTTTTTTTGGCGGGATTGTCAATGCAGAATAATTTCATCCTTGCTTGATAATCCTTTTTGTATCAATCCTAACAACAATTTCCACTACGTGACTAAAGTACCAGTCCGAAATCTACCATAAGGTTACCACAAAAAAGCATGAGGTTACTGCACCCCTCACGTGAAATTGTCCAAATTCACCTGGGGCGAAAATAATTGAAAAAAGACAGTAAAATGATATTGACAGGGTATGATATAATATTAATCGAATAGAAATTATTTTCTATTCCATGGAAATAGCTTTCCCGAGATGGGGAATTATTGATACGTTCAAATATATACTATTTATTTATTGTTTTTAACCTATATTATTACATCAAGAACCTTTTTTAATCATACTATAAAGTAAATCAGCCTGTAAAATTAGCAATAACGAAGTGTGATTATCAATTCGAACAACTTATACGATGATTTAGTAAGATTAATATGTTGTTAAAATTATATGGCAAATATGCTGGGAGTTTGGGATAACATTCTGACCAATTATTGATTTGATAAAAACTTGTTCAGGCAAGTTTTAATTAATTTTAAGGAGGCAGAATGAAAGTTAAATTATAAAATATTTTCATTAAATAAATATAATAAATGGAAGTAATGAAAATGATTAATAAATTACATCAAACTTCAACCATTAAATGTAAATTCTGCCATTCTACGGCAGTTGTACGAAATGGTAAAAGAGAAAATAATACCCAATACTGGCTGTGTACTAATTGCGGTCATGGTTTTATTGATAACAGTGCATTGCCCGGGATGAAATATAGCATGGATGCTGTAACCTCGGCAGTTAATCAATATTTTACCGGAGTCCCAATAGGTGATATTTGCCGCTATATAGAGAACCAGACTCATAATATGCCATCTTATTCTACAATATATAGCTGGATCAGGCGCATATCGGACTCGGCTTATATGGTAATCAAAAAGTATAAGCCGGAAGTAAGCGATATCTGGATAGCAGATGAGACAATTTTATCATTAAAAGGAAAAAAATACTGGTTAATCGATTTAATAGACACGGAAACACGTTTTTTACTGGCAGTAAAACTGTCTCATAATCGTAATAAAAATGATGTTAACGATCTTCTGGAACAGGCTCAAAAGCTGACCGGTAAATCTCCAGGTTTATTAATCATCAATGGTTGGAAAGGTTACCTGGAAGGGATGGAAGCTGCCCGCCGATCTAAAATCAGACATTTACAGACCCAGGTAACCCTGGAGTCGGAAAAAGCCAGCTTTATTGAACGCTCCAATAACGGGCAAATAAACCGATTCAATATTATGCGGGGTTTGAAAAAATCCGATACAGCCGAATCTGTTCTTCCCGGATGGATGATGTATTATAACTATTTCAGACCACATCCAAGTCTGAATAACATAACACCCGCGGAAAAAGCTCATATCAGCTTCCCTTTTAAAAACTGGCGCGATATCATCAATAATCAGGTTTTAATTGAACCCCCGGTAATCTTTAATCCTGAAACCCCGGGATTAACCTTGCCCATCCGAAAGCCTTACCGTAAAAGGACAGTTAAACGTCCTGTTAATGGATAAGGTAGGATTGCAATGTAATTTACTGCTATTTATAACATTCAGGTAGATATAATTACAGTGAATGACCAGTTAACCATTACAATATGGAGATATGTACCTTACTTGAGATCTTTGGAAGTTTATTAATATTAATACACCAGGTCAAATTCATCAGATGGGGTTGAAGGCTTTTCATTTAATTAACTCCAACCAGTGATAAGTAATCTGCGATTATTAACTTGAAAATTATTGCTATTTGTATTGTATTTGTAATATAGTTATAAAGAATTACCGGTTTGCCGGAGATAGGAGTAATATTGACGCACTTCGGATATGCCGGGGTCATTCTTAGGATTGACCTCTCTCTTAGAGCCATCAGCCGTCTGGCGACTTCAGACTATTCTGAGCGCTTTCTGGGGGGTAGGGGCGTAGCATGTAAAATTTATTGGGATGAGACAGGCCCATACACTGCCGCCTTTGATCCAGAGAACCCCCTGATCTTTATAACTGGTCCTGTAGCAGGCTTTACCCGGTTTTCAGGCTGTCGCTGGCAAATCTGCGGAAAATCAGCCCAGATGCTTCCCGAGGCTTTCTCTTATGCCAACCTGGGAGGAAGCTGGGGTGCCTGGCTTAAGTTTGCCGGATATGACGGATTGATTGTCACTGGCCGTGCCGAGACTCCAGTCTTTGTACTGATAAACAACGACCGGGTGGAGATCCGTGATGCCTCTCGTCTATGGGGGCAGACCACCGTTGATACCCAGTATCTTTTACAGTCTGAATTTGGTAAAGACTCTAAAGTGGTCTCAATTGGTCCTGCCGGTGAAAATCTGGTTTCATTTGCTACGGTATTAGCCGCCGAAAATGCCTCCGGCTCCTCGGGTTTTGGCGCTATCATGGGTTTTAAAAATTTGAAAGCAATAGTAATTAAGGCCGAACCTAAAAAAAGACCCAAGGCAGCAGATCCAGAGACGCTAAAATTGCTGGCTGACCAGGTCTACCAGTTGCGGACCCGTAATTTCGAGGATTATGGTCATCTATTACCTCTAAAAATCCGGTTTACAGCCTGTTACGGATGTATCAGCGGCTGCACCCGCGGTACTTATGAAGCCGAAGAGGGACATCAATTTAAGGTACTGTGCCAGGCTGGAGGCGTCTATATGGGGCCGGCTATGAAATATTCCGCTCAAGATGGGCCGGAGGTTAACCGGCTGGCTAACCGCCTATGCGATAAGTATGGCCTGGATACCAGTGTGCTTTCCTCCATGATCGCCTGGCTAGATCGTTGCTATGCAGCAGGTATTCTCAATGATCATGATACCGGACTGCCCATATCACAAATTGGCAGTGCAGCCTTTATCGAAAACCTGATTCATAAACTTTCATATAGGGAGGGTTTTGGAGATATTTTAGCTCGCGGAACCCTTCAGGCTGCTGATTGTATCGGAAAGAATTCCAGAACTCTGCTGGAGCCTTTATTGACGAGCCGCTCCAATGAAGGCAAAGACCACGATCCCAGACTGATCCTGGTCAATTCCCTTCTCTGTGCTTTAGAACCGAGACGTCCTATTCAATTGGTTCATGCTCAATCACTACCTTTAGGCCGCTGGATAAACTGGAGGAACGGCTGGAAAGATGCCTTTCTTTCCGGTAAAGTAATCCAGGAGATTGCAGAAACATATTGGGGTGGTCCGGATGGCGGAGATTTTTCTACCTATACAGGAAAGGCTCTGGCAGCCAAAAAAATCCAGGAATACGGTTATATAAAAGAAAGTCTGATACTCTGTGACCTGGCATGGCCAATTTATCAGGTTCACTCTCCAGATAAAAGTCTGGGGTTTTTTACTTTGGAAAGCCGGATTGTCTCAGCCATCACCGGACGTAAACTGGATGAAGCGGCCTTGGGAGTTATGGGTGAGCGGATATTTAACCTTCAGAGAGCCATTCTTAACCGTCAGGGTTGGAAAGGACGCCAGGGGGATAATCTTTTAGGCTATTTATTTGAAGAACCTTTGCGTTCTGTGTTTTATGATCCTGACTGCATGGTGCCGGATCTTGACGGCAAACCGGTCTCACGTAAAGGTGCGGTAGTAGAAAAAGACAGATTTGAGAAATTAAAGGATGAATATTACGCATTACAGGGCTGGGATATTGAAAGTGGTTTTCAGAGGCGTTCCCGGCTGATAGAACTTCAAATGTCGGATATTGCTGAAAAATTGGAAATCGATACCAGGAGGAATAACCCATCATGATAAGCACCAGATACGGCCAGTATATCAAGACTCTCACTTTCCAGGATAGCGGCCTGGGGTTTTTTAGACAGGGTGCCGAATTGAATGGTGATTTATTGGGTCAGAATGCACACATTAAGCTCGGGACGTATTGGTCAGCCGGTAAAACTGGCCGTGCGCCATTTGTACCACATGTTCATGATTGCAACCAGGTGTTAATTTGGCTGGGGGCCGATGCTTCAGACCCTGGTGACCTGGGCGCCGAAGTGGAAATCTGTCTGGGTGAAGAAAGGGAAAAGCAGGTTATAACTACAGCGTCAGCCGTTTTTCTTCCTGCCGGTTTCCCTCATTCTCCAATTGTTATTGCCAGGATGGATAAACGCTTCCTGCATATAGAGGTTTCCTGTGCTGCGGAATTGAAATCAACTTATCTCCCGGCTTCAGGTCAGCCTGTTGAAGAATTACCCTACGCAGGGTGGGGTGCAAGATACCGTAACCACATCTCACATCTGGCTTTTGAACGAAAAGGGGCCTGGCATTATGGTCCGGCCAATAGGGATGATTCGGGCGGCTGGTTGACTATTATTCGAGGTAACCAGGGATTTGATTTTCTTATGCTATGCGAGACAATTAAAAAAGCCCCTTACCGTTTCGGCCCTGACCCTGACGAACCGCATACCCATCCACATCCAGAAATATTGCTTTTCCTGGGTATGGATACAGCCGATTTGAGCCAATTAGGAGGAGAGGCGGAGATTTGCCTGGGTCACGAAAAGGAAAGATATCTCATCTACAAACCGTCGGCTGTAGTAGTGCCCGGTGGTCTAGCTCATTGTCCGCTAACCATTACCAGCGTGAAAAAGCCTTTTATTCTGGCGGATGTGCGTCCCTTCGGGCACGGTGGTACCAGCCGTTAACAAGTCCTCTCACCGGTTAGCCTTTATACTGCTCTTTCCGGTCCTGCTAACCGGTGGAGTACCCTGAATTAATTACACTTACCCTACTGGAGAATCCGCCAGCGACCCGGCGATGATTTCCGCAACATCCAGAACTTGCACTTTACCTTCTGCATTCAGACTTTTTAGTCCATCTTCGAACATAGTCATACAATAGGGACAACTGACACAAATCTTATCAGGACTCAGAGTCATGGCTTCCTTGACCCTGTTAATGTTGATTCGCTCTCCCTGTTCTTCCATCCACATCCTGCCTCCTCCTCCACCACAACAGAACGCAGCATTACGATTACGTTGCATTTCGATAACCGCCCTGCCCGTGGCAGTGGACACTGCCAGGCGTGGTTCATCATAAATAGAATTATAACGTCCCAGATAGCAAGAGTCATGGAAAACCACCTTGCCGGTTTCCTGTACCCGCATATTTAGACGTTTATCCTTAATTAAATTGTTGATTAACTCGGAATGATGCAGCACCTCTATTTCGAGACCATACTGGCGGTAATCGTTTTTCAATGTATTGTAACAATGCGGGCACTGAGTGATGATCTTCTGTACACCCCTATCTTTAAACATACTGACATTGGCTTTAGCTAGTTGATCGAAAGCATATTCATTACCCAAGCGGCGCAGGCTGTCTCCACAACAAAGTTCGTCTTTACCCAGGATCCCCCAGGACAAACCGGCAGCGGAAAGTATCTTAGCCAAAGCCAGTGTAACTTTTCGGCTTCTGGTATCGAAAGCTCCAGCGCAGCCAACATAGAAAAGGTATTCAGTTTTACTGCTTTCAAAGGCTTTAGCTTCTATTTCAGCAGCCCATTTTATGCGCTCAGCCGGCGCAATACCCCAGGGATTTGAACGCTGTTCTATGTTTTCAAAAAGCAACAATAGCTCGCGAGGGACTTTAGCCTGCATTTCAACCAGAAAACGGCGCATATCCACAATCCGCGGTACATGTTCTATGAAAACAGGGCAGATCTCCATGCAGGCCCCGCAGGTTGTACAGGCCCAGATAGCCTCTTCCCCAATGCTGCCGTTGCGTCCACCGCCAATCAGGGGCAACAAAGATCCAGGGAGCTTTGCTTCGGATTTTACCGCCTGCCTCAGTATGGCGCCGTTAATCAGTAAATTGGCTTTAATATCTGCTATTATATGTCTGGGATCAAGGGGTTTTTGAGTATTTAAAGCCGGACATTGGTCCGAACACCGGCCACATTTGGTGCAGGCAAAAGAATCAAAAAGGGCTTTCCACTTAAACTGGTCTATTCTCTCTACTCCAAAAGAGTTGCCTTTGATAAATTCTTCCCGTGGCTGGGTATTTACCTTCTCCAGGCTTCGAAAGTAAACGTTAGGAATAGAAGTTAAAATATGCATATGCTTGCTGTAAGGAAGGTAATTTAGAAACCCAAGTAATACTAGGGCATGCAGCCACCAGAAAACTCTAGATGCGTTCTCAAGACTGGTGTTCGACATTCCGGAGGGATAAATTTTGGAGATCCAATTAGACACCGGCATATAGGTAAAAGCCCTTTCAGTCCCAAGGGCTATCTCAGCGCTATGCAGACCAAAAAAAGCTACCATTAAAAGCCCTACCAGTGTCAAGATGACAAAGGCGTCTGGACTGCGGGCTTCAATATTAGGGGGTGCAAAGGCCAGTCGACGGATTATGGCCAGGACGATCGCTATTAAGGCCAGAATAGAAACAATATCAAATATATAGGACAGAGTAAAATAAACCCCATCAGGTGTAAGAGAGTAACTGATATATTCAGGTGCCAGGCCGTGTAAAAGAAACTCAATATTAGCCAGCATTAATATCATAAAGCACCAGAATAAAACAGCATGATTCAGGCCGAACTTGTACCGTTTGTTAACCGCGCAGCGCTGGGCCAAAGGAAACTGGAAAACGCTTTTTAATCTTTGTGCGGCGTGGCTGAAACGGTCTTCAGGCCTGCCTATAAATATCAGGCTAAAACGACGATAGCAACTCCAAAGGAAAACCAGTATAGCCAGAATAAAGATTATGGTGAATATGATTACATTAACTGACACTTTTACCTCTTCAAAAAGTCTTTATGACTGATTATTTTTTTGACGCCGGTAATGAAGCCAATTTTTCGTTTTTCTGTTTTCGCCGTGCCCGCAGTCCTTTGGTAATCTCAGGCACAATTCGAAAAAGATCTCCTACAATGCCATAGGTAGCCACCTCGAAAATCGGGGCCTGACGGTCACGGTTAATGGCAATGATTACTTCAGAGTCCTGCATGCCTACCAGATGTTGAATAGCGCCGCTGATGCCGCAGGCAATATATATCTTGGGTCTGACGGTTTTCCCCGTCTGGCCTACCTGCCGCTCTACGGGCATCCAGCCGCTTTCTACAGCACCCCGGGAACAACCTACTACCCCACCCAGTTCGTCTGCCAGTTCCTGTAAAATCTTAAAATTTTCCTTATTCATCATTCCCCGCCCACCGGAGACAATAACCTCCGCGGCTGCCACATCAACCTCCGCAGCTCCCTGGCTCTCGTCAATGATCTTTAACACCTTGACCGCAATGTCCTGCTCCTGCAGAGGTATCTTCTCCCTTATTATCTGGCCCTGTCTTTTACTATCCCGCTCCGGCATAGGCATGACATGAGGTCTTACAGTAGACATCTGAGGACGAGTCTGCTCTGTCAAGATAGTTGCCATGACGTTCCCACCGAAAGCAGGGCGGGTCTGCCTTAAAAAGCCCTGATCATCTATCTCTAACCCGGTACAATCGGCTGTCAATCCTGTTTTTAATGCAGTTGCCACTGCCCCTGCCAGATCTCTTCCCATACCGCTGGCGCCGGTAAGAATGATTTCCGGTTTATATTTTTCCACCAGGTAACATATCGATTTGTAATAAGGTTCTGTGCGGTAATAATGAAAAATTGGATCATCAATCAAATATGCTTTAGTGGCGCCATAAGCAAAGGATTCGTAACACAATTTTTCCACTTTGTCACCGATAACGATGGAACACAACTCCACCCCCAGCTTACGGGCCAAAACAGCGCCTGCCCCCAGCAGTTCCCATGATACCTGTGCAGCTATACCTTCTGTTTGTTCGATAAAAACCCAGACTCCGCGATACTCTTTTATTTTAGCCAGCGGAGGTTTTTCGACGCTTCCTTTCTCTGCTACCGGTTTGGCTGCCTGGGCTGTCCTGTCTATCTCTGCCAGGATTTTTAATTCTTCAGGAGTAAAATAAATTTCCAGCGCTTGAGCCGGACAAACCTTTACGCAACGCCGGCAGCCGGTACATCTCTCTCTATCTATCACCGGCTCGCCCTTTTCGTTTAATTGAATCGCATCGCGGGGGCATTCATTTTGACAATAACCACCACAGGCGATACATTTACCTGCAATCAACCGGGCTATCCCGGCCGGTCTTTTTACTTTTTTGTCATCTGGCATTTATCAACCTCACTGGAGAGAAATAACATCTTTTTCAAGCAACTTATCAAGCAATAGCTGGGCGGCTTTTTCAGGCTCTTTATTTCCGTCCCCGATTATTTCTCCCTTGGCTCTCTCAGGAGAAAAAATTCGCCGAACCTGCGTGGCGGATCCTTTCAAACCAACCACATTCTCAGGAAGTTTCATTATTTTGTTATCCCATAACGTAATCTGCGCTTCCAGAGAAAGTAATTTCCGCGGCACCGTGGGATACCGGGGCTGGTTGATTTCCCTTAAAACGGTTATCAAAACCGGTAAAGGAGCTTCAACGATTTCGTGCCTGTTTTCCAGTTTTCTACTTACTCTAATTTTTTTTTCCTGTAGATTCACGTGTTCAATTTTATCCACAAGGGTCAATTGAGAATAACCCAGTCGTGTGGCTATTCCTGGTCCTACCTGGGCCGTGTCTCCATCGATTGTTTGACGGCCGCAAAGAACCATGGCGATTTCTTCTTGTTGAGCCAGTTTACGAATGGCTTCAGCCAGTGTCATGCTGGTTGCTAATGTATCAGCGCCCCCAAAGCTCCGGTCGCTCATTAAAATGGCTTCATCAGCCCCCAGGGCAATGGCTTTCCTAAGCGTCACTTCAGTATTGGGCGGTCCCATGGAAATTACTGCCACCTTGAATCTATATTTATCCTTCAAGCGCAGACTCTCCTCCAGAGCATGAGTATCGTAAGGGTTGGTAATAAAGGGTACCCCCTCGCGGATTAAAGTTCCTGTAACTGGGTCTACCTTGACCTGTGTGCTGTCAGGTACTTGTTTTATACAGGCCACTATTAACATTTATTGCACTCCGATAATTTAGTTTTTGTTCCGGCATATCCTATCATGATATTCTCCTGGCTCAATTAATTTAAGGGCCATAAACCGGACATTGAAAAGTTGGAAATATTACCTGAAAACCTGGAATTACTGTGAGGAATCTTCCGACAGTTAAAAAAATAGAGGCACCGGTTACTTGCCTACCGGTTAAATTTGATTTTTTGACGTAATAAGGTGTATTTAGTATCGTATAAGATATCCCTTAATTGCCTTTATTTTATACAATGTAATGATTTTACTTTTAACTCTTACCCACTCGATAGAATGGTTTTCTTCCCTAACACGCTATCTATAATATAATTTGTAACCATGTGTGTCAATAATAATCGTAAATGTATAATAATTATACATTCTCCCAGATAATTTACTTTTATTAACAAACGAAATCAGGTGATGAATGTTATTGAACAAGGGATATTGCCAAATTCAACATCAAACTCTATCATTAATTTAAAAGAGGGAATAATATGAACTTGGGAGAGATTTTTAGTTCGGAGAACTTACTTGAAATGGCTTTACCTATAGGAATCGGTATAATCATCATTGCCCTTTTACTGTTTCTGCGAAGGTTATTGTACAGATATATCCATAAAGTTGCTGCCAGGACCAAAACCAGGTTTGACGACATCCTGATCCGAGAAACCAATATCCCTGTAATTTTATGGTGTATCTGGTTGGGTATTTTTGCTGGTTTTACCATTTATAACGCGCCTGCATCCTGGTCAGAAATCACAGACAAAGTCATAGCTGTTTTTTTTACCGCGCTGGGCATATACACTGTGATTGCCTTAATTCTATCTACTCTGAAATGGTATAAATATGAAATCTGTCCGAGGACGTCCAGCAGTCTGGATGATTTCATTATGGCTACCCTGATAATCGGAACGCCGGTAGTCTGTTCTGTGCTGGGCGCTATCGGTATCCTTAATATGTTGGGAATAAGCTCAGACACAGTTAATACCTGGCTTATTACTCATGGCCCTAAACTTGGAGTTCTGACGGTAGTTATGGTTACCCTCATCATGATGGTGGTTTTAATTATTCCCAAAATAATTGAGCATGCGGTGCGCAATGCCCGAGCAGAACAAACCGAACAGGAAATGCGGAAAAGAGCGGATACCCTGATTAGCGTCGTGGTTGCTGCTCTACAGGTTATAATTATCTTCATGTATATCCTGATGTTTTTAACGGAAATCAATATCAATATTACGGCTGTTTTAACCGGAGCAGGTGTAGCAGGCATCGCTATAGGCTTTGGCGCTCAATCACTGGTTAAAGACGTTCTGGCAGGTATTTTTATAATAATGGAAAATCAATACCGCAAAGGGGATGTGGTCAGAATAGCTGATACAGCGGGTGTGGTGGAGGAGATAAACTTACGCCGGACAATCTTGAGAGATTTAGATGGCATCATGCATGTAGTCCCCAACGGTGAAATACGCGTTTCAAGCAACTTTACCAAACAATTATCCAGGGTCAATCTAAATATCAGCGTAGCTTACGATACCGATCTGGATAAAGCTATCTCTGTCATTAACAGGGTTGGTAAGGAAATGAGTGCAGATCCCCAATGGTCAGCTTATATCGTTACTCCACCGGCAGCCCTGAGGGTAGACAAGCTGGGTGATTCCGGCATTGAAATTAAAATCACAGCGGAAACCAAGCCCAGCCAGCAATGGGCTGTCACTGGCGAACTCCGGCTGCGTTTGAAGAAAGCCTTTGACAGAGAGGGTATTGAGATACCCTGGCCCCACACTAAAATCTATTTCGGCAATCAACCACCTGTGCTCTGGCGAAGGGAAATGGATAACTCACAGGAAAAGAATCCGTAAAAAAGTGGAATAATCGGATCTTTAAGGAGACTGTACCGTGAAAGCAGCGGTATTTAATGGTAAAGGAGATTTTAATATCCAGGAGATTCCCTACCCCCATCTTGAGCCTGAAGGAGTCATTGTGAAAGTTAGAGCTGCTGGTATTTGCGGCTCTGATTTACATGCTTATAGACGCGGCGGACCGGAAGGCTGGATTATGGGACACGAATTCAGTGGAGATATCGTTGCAATCGGTGATGGAGTAACCGGAATCAAAATAGGTGATCGTGTAACTGCCATGAGTGGCAGGGGGTGCGGAAAATGTGCCTTCTGTGATAAAGGCGACCTGGTACATTGCTCCAAATTACGCTTGCTTGGATACGGTATACCTGGGGCTTTTGCCGAATTTGTTTCAATCCCGGTTTTCAACTTTGGCGTCTATTCGGCTGCTCTTCCAAGTAACATGTCATATGAAACAGGCGCCACCGCCGAGCCTGTTTCCGTAGCTCTGTACGCGGTCAACCAGATTCAACCTGAACCTGATGATACAGTAGTCATTATCGGGCTGGGTATCATCGGCATTTGTCTTATACCCATATTAAAGTCTTTGGGTGTCACAAAAATAATTGCTTCCGGACATAGAATCCGGCGGTTAAAGATGGCCAGGGACAATGGAGCCAAGCTGGTCTTAGATGCTGAGACGGATGATATTTGTGTTGCCGTAAACCAGTTTACCCAAGGTCAAGGGGCAGATATAGTTTTTGAATGCGCCGGTTCTCCTGCAAGTTTCCAGCAAGCTTTGAACATCTGTCATCGTGGAGCAAAAATCAATCTGGTTGGCTTATATGAACAGCTGGTTACCTGGAACCCGGGTTCGATCGTCAGTAGAGACATTACTCTTATTGGTTGTGGTTTAAAATGGGATCTCCCAGGGGCTGTCAAGTTAATGGAAAAAGGCATTGTAGATACACAACCCTTAATTACTCATGAATTTTCTTTGGAAAATGTTAAAGAAGCCTTTGAGACGCAGCTAAAGGATAGTGTTGCCATTAAGGTACTCCTGAAACCCTAAACGGCATTCCCTGCATTTGCCCTGGGTACAAAGTGTCTTATAAATGTACAGCAAGCCTTGCTGACGACGTGCCGTTTTTATCCATTTACCGTTACATCCCAACTGTTGCAGCATATGACGCTCGATTGAATTGACTTCCAACCTTGGATAGATATCATAAAGCTGCCTGGCTATTTGACCCAGTCTATATTCTCTGCTACAGGCTGCAACAAATGGTAAGAGCACATTTATCACTATATCTGCCGCTCTTTGTCTACCCAGGAGGATGGGACTTAATACCGTAAGAGGTTGGCTAAAATCAAAGTTTTGAGCCCAATAACCACTAACCTTTACAGCCAGAGCAGCCTCAAGTCTGGCGGGAACCAACGCAATAACTCTGCCCCTTAATATATCCAATAATGATTCAAACAGTCCGGTTTTATGGTAACGAAAAAGCAAAATGCTTAGGGCTATAATTCGGCGCACAGGGTGGTTCCCTGGCCTTACCTTGAATAACTCCCACTGGCGGTAACTCATGCTGTCTGAAATACCATAGGATCTCCACAGTTTTTCCAGCCTTTGTACATAGTCGTCTAAAACGTTCCTTTTAAAGCCGGGACGCTGAGAGGGTAAAAAACCGGCCTGCCCTAGTAAGAAGGCCTGTAAGTTATCCAAACCTTCTTGCTCTGATACCTGATTCTGGATTATTGAAGTAACCACATCCAGGGGTACCCTGCCGGCCAGTTCTAAAAATGGCTCTTTGTTTTTTGAATATCCCAAAGCTTCTAAAAATCCCTGATAAAAACTTTGTTCTCTTTTAATACTGCTCCATTCGTTTTTATACCGTAAAGCTCGCTCTTTAAAGCGAAGACTCCCTGTTTTCTCAAGAAAATTTAACAAAAATTCAGGATCAGTGTTATGCTTTGCTCCTTTACATGGTAAATTAAAAAAGCCGGCTGTTTTACCTTTCAAATGCGCCAGGGTTTTCTCCAATATTACCGTGGGTACTTCTTGTTGATTTTGCAGGATTGTTTTCCTATCATTGTCCTGCTTCCATGCCACATGTAATACCACCTGATTATAAACCGGATCCCTGTGATGGCCATGCGCCTCCCAGCAACCATTATAGGTATGAATTTCAATACAACCCTTTTTTTCACACCCGCTGGATTTTATCATGGCATCCCGAAAGTCAGCACCTCGACCGTCATTTAAACGTCCAGGATAAACAACCTCCAGATTTTTACCCTCAGCATCAGTAAATGTTTGTTGGCGGCTGACTTGCTCCTTCCAGAGATTGACGATCTGTTTTTCCTTAATTTTTTTCACCTCTATTATTTATTCCGTATAGAAGATAATCCTTACTGTGTATATCTGGATTTTTTCGCAATACGCATATCTCAATTATACACGTTTCCGTGTATTTAACAATAGCAGAATGAATCTAACAATAACGTTTTTATAATGAATCTAACCTGTTGTTCGCGAAAAAGTAGATTTTTTAGGAAAGCGGTATAGCCGGTATCTATTCAAAAAAATACTCATAATTTGAAGGTCAATTTTTCAATGAAGACTAACTGGCCTTGAAATACAAGCAAACGAACCTGAATGAGGCCAACTTATTTACCAGATTACCGCATAAACCTTGCACCTTTTTCTAGGCTATCTGATAGTGGATTTTATCTGAGTTGCATAATATAAGATTTCTTTAAGGGATCAACTAGCTCGTATTAAAGTCAGGCTTCATATTTAAATTCAGCTTTTTCAGCTATGATAGTTAGAAGAGTCGCTGTGGCCCCCCGGGGTTGGTATACGCCTGTCTCCCATTCGCTGATTGTCTGCTGCCGGGTGCCCATTTGTTCTGCCATTTTTTGCTGCGTTAATCCCAGATGCTTTCGTAAAGCCAGAATATGTTCCTTATCCCATTTTGGCAAGGTTGCTTTATATTGGTTCGCCATATACCCGCATTTTAACTGATTCCCACTTCCTACGTCAAAAAGAAATTTAATTTAATAACCGAATTTCTATCTACTATTAATTTAGATTTATTAATCCGGCTTTCTACTGTCAAGTCTCATCACTGCCATTAATGCGGTTGAAATTGTTGAAAACGGTCCGCTGTTTTAAGACTGGGGGTTATACCTTGTAACAAAGTAAATCAATTAGCATAATTTATTCCAATATCAGGACTTTACAAGCCATATGCCGATATTATTAGGCCTGAATTTACCTGAAATTAGATGAGATTTATTGTAGTTTGCTTTGCTCTTATTTGCACCACCTCTGTATCTGCGCTATTATATAAATTAGCAGTCAGAGCTTTAGACTGCTAATAAATTAAACATTAATTTTTTAAGGAGGACATAGAGAATGGCAGCAAAACTACAACCATTGGCTGACCGTTTGGTAGTCAAACCAATCCAGAAAGAGGAAATGACTAAGGGAGGTATTTATCTGCCTGACACTGCCAAAGAGAAACCACAGGAGGGAGAAGTAATCGCCGTAGGACCCGGTAGAGTAACCGATGATGGAAAAAGGATAGCTATGGACCTTAAAGTAGGTGATCATGTTATTTATTCAAAGTATGGCGGATCGGAAATTAAGATTGATGATGTGGAAATGATAATTTTGCGGGAAAGCGATATTCTGGCCAAAAAAGTCTAAGATTTCCATATTCACAAAATTTATCATTAAATTGGTATCTTTGAACATGAAAGTAAATAAGGAGAAGATAAAATATGGCGAAACAGATAATATTCGGTGAAGATGTCAGACATGCCCTTAAGAGAGGCATTGATACTCTGGCAGATTCGGTTAAAGTGACCCTGGGACCCAAGGGCCATGCTGTGGCTCTGGATAAAAAGTTCGGCGCTCCCCAGGTTGTGGATGATGGTGTAACCATTGCTAAAGAGATTGAACTACCGGATCCATTTGAAAACATGGGTGCCCAATTGGTTAAAGAGGCCGCAGTCAAAACCAATGACGCTGTTGGTGATGGCACTACTACCTCAACTATATTGGCCCATGCCCTTGTCACAGGGGGATTTAAAAATATTGCAGCCGGTGCAGATAACATGGCTTTGAAAAGAGGCATAGAAAAAGCCACCAAGACCATCATCGAAGAACTTAAAAAGAACTCCACAGAAGTTAAAGGCAAAGAGCAAATTGCCCAGGTAGGCACTATCACTGCCAAGGATAGAGAAATCGGTAACCTTATTTCTGATGTGATGGAAAAAGTAGGTAAAGATGGCGTAATCACTGTGGAAGAATCTAAAGGTACTCAATATGAGACCGAGTTCGTAGAAGGTATGCAATTTGACCGCGGTTATATAAGCGCTTATTTTGTTACCAATGCTGAAAAAATGGAAGCAGTTATTGAAGACCCGTATATTCTTATAACTGATAAGAAAATATCAGCTATCGCGGATGTCCTTCCTGCTCTGGAGAAGATCCTTCAGGTCTCTAAAAATTTGGTTATTATTGCCGAAGATGTCGATGGTGAAGCCCTGGCTACTCTGGTGGTTAACAAGCTACGCGGTACTTTAAATATCCTGGCAGTCAAAGCTCCTGGATTTGGTGACAGGCGCAAGGCCATGCTCGAAGATATCGCCGTACTGACAGGTGGAAAGGTTATCTCGGAAGAGGTAGGACGCAAGCTGGATTCTGTAACTGTTGAAGATCTGGGCAAAGCCCGCCGTGTTACCAGTGATAAAGACAATACCACTATCGTAGAAGGTAAGGGGTCAGAAGCTGATATCCAGGCCCGGATCAAGCAGATCAAAGCACAAATCGCTGAGACAACCTCAGATTTTGATCGCGAAAAACTCCAGGAAAGACAGGCCAAACTGGCCGGCGGCGTGGCGGTTATTAAAGTCGGGGCAGCCACGGAAGTTGAGTTGAAAGAGAAGAAGCATCGGGTAGAAGATGCGCTTTCCGCTACCAAGGCCGCAGTTGAGGAAGGTATTCTGCCCGGCGGTGGTGTTGGTCTGCTGATGGCTCTTCCGGCACTGGATGGTATAAAGGCTGAGGGCGATGAAGCCACTGGCGTTGATATTGTCAAAAAAGCCATTGAGGAACCTATTCGCTTCATTGCCGAAAATGCCGGTCGCGACGGCGCGGTTATCGTGGATACTATAAAAAGAAGTCCCAAAGGCTGGGGTTATGATGCTGTGGCCGATGATTTTGGCGATATGATTCAAAAAGGTATCATAGATCCCACCAAGGTGGTCAGATCCAGTCTCCAGAACGCTGCCAGTATTGCATGTATGGTACTTATTACCGAATCTCTGGTTGCAGATATTCCTGAGAAAGAAAAAGCCATGCCGGCTATGCCTCCTGGCGGCGGATATGGCGGAATGGATATGTAATACCGGATTAAATGTAAATTCAAGTTTTTAAAAATTTAATCCCCTTCCTGAACTAACAGGAAGGGGATTAAACTATTATGAATCAATATTTATAAGTGAAGGCTGTATACTACAATTAATAATTCTATTGAAGATTAATATTTATTATATTTTAAGAATTCTTTGAAGCGGATCAGGGTTATCAACAGGGCCTACCACAGCTAGTCTCAGTCTGTCGTTTAAAATTACATCCCGTGCTATCTGTATTAGTTGTTCAGCCGTGACGTTATTGATAATATCAACAATATCCTCCAGTGTCAGTATACGGTTAGTCAACATTTCCTGTCCCCCTAACCAGCCGGCCACATTACGGCTGTCTTCCATACGTAGTAACAACCGCCCTTTGGAAATCTCCCGCGCTTTTTTCATTTCTGCTTCAGGTATAAATTCTTTTACTTGAATTAACTGGCCAAGAATGGCCTTTACAGCCTGTTGCAGATTATCCGGATCAACACTAGCTGTAACTGTCAGTGAACCTGTATCCAAAAAATGTTCCACATAGCTGCTTATACTATAGGCCAGGCCCAGTTTGTCCCGAATCTCACTGAATAACCGGCTACT
Source organism: uncultured Dehalococcoidales bacterium (assembly GCA_964386535.1). Classification (GTDB taxonomy): domain Bacteria; phylum Chloroflexota; class Dehalococcoidia; order Dehalococcoidales; family UBA3254; genus CAYLRY01. Next base: position 43,502 of record CAYLRY010000018.1, read on the forward strand.
CATGCCTTCTCCAAGAATTACGTTTAAAAGATCAAGAGCGAAACGTTGAGGATGTGATAAAGAAATTCCTGGCAAGGCCAGGCATAAATGGGCCTGCTCAGTATCACGTTTGATGATGCGAATCCTTTCGTTAGGACTTTCCCGGTATTCCAGGAAATGTCTGTGATTCATTCCGGACTCATCACGCCAGTAACCTAATAGTCTTTCGAATACCTCTACTACATCTTTGTGGTTGACCTTACCGGTAACTGTTACCACCGTATTCTCTGGAACATACCTTGACTTTAGAAAGTCAAGCAGCATCCCGCGACTGATTCCAGCCATTGATTCCCGCGTACCAGCAATGTCTCTCCCTAAAGGATGCTCAGGCCACAATAATTCGTCAATCAACAGGCCTACCTGCTGCGAGGGCGAGTCTTTGCACATATTTATTTCTTCTATTATCACCTGCCGCTCTTTTTCAAGATCCTCAGGATTTAGATTGGAATTCAGCAGGAGATCCACCAGAACCTCTGCGGCATCTGTGAAATGATCTCTGGTAACCTTGCACCAGTAAAAAGTCAATTCTTTATCAGTGGCCCCGTTTAATATTCCTCCCACTCCCTCGATAGCCTCGGATATTTCCCTGGCCGTGGGACGCCTGGGAGTGCCCCTGAAAAGAAGATGCTCAATAAAATGAGAGGTCCCCGCCTCTTGCTCGGTTTCATAGCGGGAACCTACGCCCACAAAGATGGCGATACATACTGAATGAGTATTGGGCATGGTGCTGGTAAGTATACGGAGGCCGTTGGCCAGAGTGGTTTTCTGGTACAAGGTTACCTCCTTGAATGGAAATTCTTATATGATTATTTTATGTTATCGAAATATCAGTGTCAAACTAACACCAGCCCGGTTATGCTTTTTATTTGTGGTTTATTGCTTCCATTCATTATGAAATAAAAAAATACCCAGACGCGTGTTTATATTTTTGTTATACCTGTTATTGATTTCGTCTTAAAGTGAGATAGACAATCACTGAAAAGATAAATTTGATTTCCGGGATGATTATAGCGAGTAGCACATGATATACTTAATATTTATGGAATAACAATCCGGTAGACCAGGTTTTACATTTATTATTATTAAAAATTAATTAAAGTTACATTAATAGTTGGGATTAACAAGATGCCAGACAGGCAATCTGATAAAAAGATTGGGGACTATATCAGGAGAAAAATAGAAGAGGGTACCAGTCAGCGTAAACGATCAGGCGGAGTAAAAAAAGCGCCTGAAAAAAAGCCTCAGGATCCGCTAAGCGGGCTTTTTTGGGGCTTATTGCTGGTGTTACTGGGTTTTCTATTCTTTGCTCAAGGGAGGGAATGGATCACAGGGATTACCTGGTGGCAGGCTCTGGTTATCGGCCTGGGCGCTGTATTCATTTTAGATGCTTTTTTCCACTACCTGCATCCTTCATCCCGTTCTTATGCCCTTGGACGCCTGGTTCCAGGCATCTTTCTTCTCTCCATCGGTCTGGCATTCTTCTTTGGATTTACAACTTGGTGGCCGCTGGCCCTGGTAGCTACCGGCATTGCCTTATTTATAAGTTCCTGGATGCTTCAACGGGAAATTGAGAGACGCAGAATTACACAGCAAACACTGGCTCAGAGTGAAGCAAAATACCGGCATATTATTGATAATGCCAACAGCATAATCATGCAAATAGATACCAAGGGCAATGTTACCTTTATCAATAAATTTGCCCAGGAGCTGTTCGGTTACAGGGAAACAGAAATACTGGGGAAAAATGTGGTAGGCACTATTAACCCTCCCGGTGATTCTGCCCGAATAGACCTGGACAAAATGATTGAAGATATCATTATTCATCCAGAAAACTATTTGCATAATGAAAAGGAAAACCTGTTGCGTAGCGGAGAAAAGGTCTGGATAGTATGGACATATAAGCCGTTATTTAACGAGCAAAATCAACTAAAGGAAATCCTCTGTACTGGCATTGACAGCACCAAACACAAACAGGCGGAGGAACTGATTGCCGCCCAGTTAAAAGAAAAAACTTCCGTGGAAGAACGCAACCGGCTGGCACGGGACCTGCACGACGCTGTCAGTCAGACCTTATTTTCCGCCAGTCTTATCGCTGAGGTGTTACCCAGGTTATGGGAACGCAATCCCAACGAAGGAAGGAGACGGTTGGAGGAAATCCGTCAGCTAACCAGGGGGGCTCTGGCAGAAATGCGAACTTTATTACTGGAATTGCGTCCGACTTCTTTAAAAGATGCCGAGCTGGGTGATCTATTGCGTCAACTCGCTGAATCCATCAACGGACGTGCACGTATTCCGGTTAACGTGACAGTTGAGGGACATTGTGAAATAGAACCCGAGATAAAAATTGGCCTATACCGCATTGCCCAGGAAGCCCTGAACAATGTGGCCAAACATTCCGGGGCCAGCCAGGCTCAAGTAAATCTGGTATGCAGTCCGCAGTCTATCACTCTAACGGTCAGGGATAATGGGAAAGGATTTGATATACAAGAAGCGCGCACAAAGAGCCTGGGATTGGGCATCATGAAAGAACGAGCCAGAGAAATCAATGCCCGGCTTTCAATAGAAAGCCGGTTTTCTGAAGGGACCAGTATTACTGTTCAATGGGATCAATCGGTATAATTCTGAAGGAAGCCGGTTTTTACTAAAGTTCTAAGACAGATAATCCGGTCTAAGCCGGGTTATCACCTCCGGAAGAACGGCGGAAACTGTCTCTTTGCTTCAACCATTCTTTAACTTTGTTTCCTGCTACGGCCGGGCTGTCTCCTTTTTCCAAATGTACTTTCCATTGATCCAGACTATCCAGGATCTCCTGTCTTTTATCCTCTGATTCCGTTTCCCATTGCAGGTCAAATTCCTGTGACAAAGTCCAATATTCTGTTATTTCAGCAGAGGTAAATCCAACCGCCTTAAGTGCCTCCTGTTCATGTTGTTTGCGTATATTTACCGGTTGTCCCATAGCTGCTTTTTTTACCAGAGCTGGACGGCCACGTTTGATCAGTTTCTCCCGGCTGCCCATGGCCTGCGTATAGCAGCATTTTTTATCCTTCCAGAACTCACATTCTAGACAATCTGCTTCCTTCCACTTTTTGGGTGCATGTATCCCATACACCTCCAGATGGAACTTTTCCAAAGGGCAGGTTTTTTTAAAAATTCCCATTTCTTCGTCCTTCTTGAAATTGTTTCAATCTGTGAATTCTCTTAACCTGGCTTAGCCCTGCTGGATTCATAATTACCTTCTAACAGAAAATTTCCTATCACAGATCAACGTGTTTTAGCCCTTTAATATTTTTGGTTCAAATTTTAATGTAGCAAACAGGTCATCCAGGGTTTCCGCACGCCTGACCATCTCAACGCTTCCATCATTATGTAAAATAAGTTCCTGCGGTCTGGTCCAGCCATTATAATTGCCTTCCATAGCCGGGCTGTGAGCCCCGGTGTCATGCTGTACCATGATATCCCCAGGTTTGACTTCAGGCAAACTGCGCTGTTTGGCGAATTTATCATTGTTTTCACACAGAGGACCTACCACATCCATTATCACTTCATGGCCCTGTCTGGGTACCCCATATGGGTCCAGGAAAGTGATATGGTGATAGGCGGATTCATAAATTGCTGGCCGGGGGTTGGCTGACATGGTTGAAGCATTGACCCCCGCATACTCCCGGTATTTGCTCATGCGGTTAATTACCGTAGCCACCAGTACACCGTGAGGTCCGGTCATATAACGGCCGCACTCCATGAATAAAGCCGGCTTATATCCTTGCCTGTGGGAAAATTCCGAAATCAATGAACTGGCTTCGCTGGCTAGTGCAGCCATATTAAAAGGTTGATCTTCAGGACGGTAAGGTATCCCCGCTCCACCTGAGATATTAAAAAATTCAAACTTAAGGCCCAAAGACCGGGTTACCATTTCCATGATTTCTAATAACATGCGTACGGTTTCAACCATATAATGGTAGTTTCTTTCATTGGAGATAATCATGGTATGCAATCCGAAACGCCGTGCACCCCGCTCCTTGGCTTTCTGATAGGCATCCACCACCTGGTCATGCCTGAGCCCGTATTTGGCTTCTACAGGATTACCTATGATCTGGTTGCCGGTTCTCCTTTCTCCTGGATTATACCGGAAGCAGATCAATTCAGGCATTTTTTGAACGCGGTCGATCATGCTGATATCGTCGATATTTAATATGCATCCTCCGTCAGCCTGGGATAGTCTAAACAGATCTTCAGAGGTATTATTGGAGGAAAACATGATGTTTTCGCCCCGGAAACCCAGGCTCCTTCCCAGTATCAGTTCTGAAGGTGAACTGCAATCCAGGCCAAAACCCATGCTTTGCATAATCTTCAGGATAGCCGGATTCGGAAGGGCCTTTACCGCAAAAAATTCCTGAAAACCGCTGACATCATTGAAATCCCGTTTAAGTCCTTCGCCGGTTTCTCTTATCCCCTGTTCATCAAAAATATGAAAAGGCGTTCCGAAGTGCTTAATGATTTCTGGAAGCCTGGGAAACAACCTTTTTTTAAAATCTGAGGACATGGGCATATCTTGATTCTCCTCATTTAAAGAAATTTTTATTTTTTATATATGCAGGCGCTAATATCCTGCATCAGGCAGTTCATCTTATAATGCACAGCTTTCCATTATATTTACTGTGCACATATTATATATTGATTTGAAGACATCGACAAGATATCGTAAATTAACGGATCTTCATTTTAAAGGCTAAGACCATAATCTCCTATCAGGCCGCCCTAGCCACGAAATGATATAAGGTCAAATGCCCTCTAGGTCATGTTTCTTGACCACGTGCATTTCCTCTTCCTTGTTACAACGTTCCCGTGCCCGCCAGATGAGTTCATCATCAGATGAGTCACGGTTGGTTACCAGACCAATCAACTTACACTTTTGCTCTCCAAGTTTCTAGTTAGGGAAAGGTAGTTGAACTTCCATTCCCTGCCATTCTTTCTGCGGTAGTAATTCCCGGATAACCAGGAAACGATGGCTGTGATCTTTTGCAGCTAACCCAGACGGGTACAAAGCACACTTCAGTCTGCCTTGTAAATTGAAACGGGCTTCCAACAAGCTGAATATATCAAGCGGGACACAGTAAATATAAAATCCCCCTGGCTGGAGATTGAGAAACCCGCCCTTGCGTCCTGAAAACCAGCTTTACGCTTCTTTTTCCGAGAGCTGAAGCTGCCTGATGGCGGACATGGCTGCCGTGACTCCATCACCCACTGCGGTTGAGACCTGCCCTGGCGAACCGCTGCGGATATCTCCGGCAGCCAGGAGAAGCGGTATTTCGGTCTCCATTCTTTCATTGACCACTACCTGGCCGTTCTGGTCCAGGGGAATGTTGCCCGGCAGATATTCGGTATCAGGCAAAAGCCCTATGTGCACCAGCACGCCGTTGACCGGTAAACTGCCTCTTTTTTCCCCTTCCAGATAATCCACAGATTCCACGCTCTGCGTCCCTTGGATGGCAGTCACCCGCATCCCGGTATGAATTTCCATTTTGGGGTTGTCTTTAACCCTCTCCTGGAGTATGGCTGAAGCTGTGAGGGAGGGCATGGCCTCAATCAATATCACTTTTGAGGCTATCCGGGCCATGTAAAGGGCTTCCGTGATGCCGGCGTCTCCCCCGCCGCAAACCGCCACCACCTGGTTTTCAAACTGCCCGCCGTCGCAAAAAGCGCAGCTAAAGACCCCTTTTCCGGCCAGGGCCTCTTCACCCGGCACCCCCAGTTTTTTAGGCCGTGAACCGCCGGCCAAGATGATGCCTGCACAGGTATAGCTGCGGCCGTTTTCGCAGATAACGCACTTGGAGCCAGAGTAGATTTCCAGTCCGGACACCCTGCCTGTCTCGATCTCCAGCCCGTATTTCACCGCCTGACCCTGCATCTGGTTGGCCAGTTGCGCTCCGGCAATTCCTTCCGGAAAGCCGGGATAGTTTTCTATCCATTCCAGGTTCTTAATTTTGCCGCCGCAGCTTTCTCCTTCAATTAGCAGGGTGCGCACCCTGCCCCGGCCCAGATAAAGGCCGGCAGCCATTCCGGCCGGACCTCCCCCAATAATAATAACATCCCAATCAAACATTTATGCATCTCCTTGATTAGAATTTTAGAACAGGCCCATGCAGCCTGACGGTTACTGCCAGAACGGCCTCCTGCCTTAAAGCAGAAGGCATGCCGGTTTTGCCGATACAGACAGCATAGATTTATAAAATTTAAAATTTACGGTTTCAGGTCTAGAGATCAGGTTTTTAAGTTATGGTTATACGGCCCTATGGCTCCGTTACAGTTACCCACAGGTGTAGCTCATTATAGACCTCCGGAGCGCCGTCCTTGAAAAGCAGGAACTCCACCTTCTGATTTTCGCCGGCATGCCGGGGCGCAAAGGCTATTTCCCCTTCCCACTTCCAGGCTTGTTCTAGCCGCAGGCTGGTTTCAGCCAGCCCGGCTTCCTCGCCCACAGGCACTGTTTCAGTTAAAAAGGAATCGCGGCGGCTGGATGTAGGGGTGGGTGTGGCCGGAGGAATGGCGGAAATCACCTGGAGGGTTTTAAAGGGCACCTCTTCGCCGTCTATCTTCATCTTCACGGAGTAGGTGCTTGGCTGCTGCTCCTGGCAGACCACGCCCAGGATAACTCTGGCTTCAGAGGCATTAACGAAGGTATTCCCGCCATCATAGCTGACGGAAGTGATCATGCCCTGGGACAGTTTAAACTGGGAGGGGTAGTCCGCAGCTTTGCCTTTATTCCCCAGGATGTAGAATTCAGTAAAGCGCTCGCCTACCTTGGGAAAAGCCACGGTAAAGATGAGGGTGCCGATGGCAGCCAGGATAGAAAGTACCAGGATCAGGGTAAGTGCTTTATTAAGCCGGCTACCTTCCCAGCCGGGGAGTTTGAAGTTCCTTTGGGTAAGGGCCAGCTTTTTAGCTGCCTGGAGGAAGGACCAAGGGTGGACGGCGTCTTCCAGGGAGCCTTCTAATGGTGGTAAAGCAGAGGCGGGATCCTCACCGGCATTTCGGCTGCCTCCTGCAGCTCGGCTTTTCTCAGTTTGGTCCGGCTTCCAGCGATGTCTGTTTTCATATAACAAAGCCTGTACTGCCTGAAAATGGCGCACCTGGCGAAAATAGGCCACGGCGGATAGGATAATTATAAAGGCGGAAATAGAAAACAGGACCGGCAGCAGGCGGATGCCCCAGGGGGTATAGTTGAGTCCCAGGCCGATCAATGCGGTGATCGCAATACTCATGCCAAAACTCAGTGCTACCCGCTCGATGTCATCCATGCCTCTACGGGGGGCAGAGTCAGAGTCGATTTCAGTTTGTTCCGCCTCAGAAATGGCTTTGCCTTTGCGTCCCTGTGCCGGCTTTTCCACAGCAGGGATCAGCTCAGGCTTTTTGACCGGTTCCTCTTCAGCAAAGGCCGGCGGAGCGTCCCTGCCTCGCACGAAGAGGGTTTCGATAAGCACATAGCCAGGAAAGAAGAGCAGGAAAGGCAGACCTACAACAATGCGCAGCCAGCTATCCGGCAGCAGCAGGATGGCCAGAATGAGCACCACCACCAGAACATCCACAATGATAAGGCTGTGGGGAATTTTGAGTTTCAAGTTTCGGGCTTCCAGTTTCAAGTTTCGAGTAAAACGTTTTCAGTTATTAGTTAACAGTATACAGCATGCGGCGAAAGGTTGCGAGAGGATGATACCTTTCTTGATCCGCTATCTATTGAGCCTGTGTTCTATTGCCAAACAGGTACTAAAATCCACGCTCATTTGAGGCTATTTGATAACGGATTACGGGATAACCATGCTCTTGATTTACCAGCAATTACAGCTAAGCGTGCTTGAAACATCCCACCGTATTGGTGCAGAAAAAATAAACCTGTTTTAGTTTTGAGCCTCCAAGGGCCATGCCTTAAAGGACACCCCTTTCCAGGCTGCCCCTTGTAGAGCTTACTTCATAGTATCAAAATACCGGGATTCTACCAAAAAAACGTTGATAAAAAATCGGAATAAGAGATAAAAAAGTTACCAATGTTGCGTTGAAAGAAAAATAATTAAAACTTAGGAGAATTTTTTGCTTGAGAGGTTAGTTGGTAATAACTTCGTCTCAATTTTACGTCATTAAAATAAGCAGATTGTCGACTAAACGTAATGGTCTCCCAGGAGAGATTCGAACTCTCGACCACCTGCTTAGAAG
>CAYLRY010000019.1:0-51513 GCA_964386535.1 uncultured Dehalococcoidales bacterium
GTTTTGTTCTTCCTGGTTAATGTGGTAGGCTAACTGTAAAAGTCAGGTTATAGCATTCTACAGGGTAATCTGACGATCAAAAAACCATTTTCTGATCCGGCCTCATGAAGAAAATTGTTATTACGCATTTTAATCAGAAAGGTAGAGAAACTTCATGTAAAAGCTATTTGATGGTGGATTTTACGATTGTATTTTGAATGTTATATATTACGCAGCCACCATCCGGCACTCGTTCGTTTTTTTTGGATTCCGGATTATATTCAAAAAACATCTGCCGGTCTGAGAGAGAAGGACTGCGGGTACTTTCGCTGATCATCTTAATGGCTGCTAAATAACGGTTTACCTGATTAAAGCTTTGTTAGTGGCTGTGCTCATCTGGCGGTATTTTTGAATTGTCAGATATGTGGCATAATCAAAAATAAGGATGATCCGGTTATTGCTTTCCACTGCCTGGTACATATCCATGAGAGAAGGATTCCAGAGAGCATGCAGGTCAGCCTGGAGCCAGATATGTCTTCTCAGAAGGATGTAGGAATATATGACCTCTTCCAGAGGAATGTTTCTGGCAAAAAAGATTTCCACAAGACCCTGTACGTCCATGAAATGGGCTGTTGCCTCGAAACAGTTTTCGGCAAAATACATTTTTTGAAGATTTTTACAAAAAGATACTGCCTGACGTAGACAGGCTTCTTTTGCTAGATTGCGAAATGATTTAGTTCTTTCATGAGTACTGACTACTTTATACCATTGGTCTGCGATAATCTCAGCATTGCGTTCGGTAAAGTCAATTAAGCGGTCTACCATTGCTCTCTGCATTTTCCACCTCCTTTAACGGCAAATGGGAGCCGGAAATATCTCCATACTGAGAATCATAAGAAACATATTATACTGAGATATTAATCGTATTGAATCAACATATACGACTAACTATTATTATACTACGGATTCACTCTCAAAAACATATATGGTAGAATAAAATGTAATCCATACAGACTATGGGGGAAGTGCTGGAATTGGCAGACAGCCTGGACTTAGGATCCAGTGGCGCAAGCCGTGGGGGTTCAAATCCCCCCTTCCCCACCAGAGGCTCAAATTACGAGGCAACGGCAAATTCCCTGAAAAGACATTTTTCTAACTCAGTTTTTATCACGATCTGCGATTCTAAATAGCCAGTCATCTTAATTTTCATTAGCGACTAAAATCCGCCATCAAATAGCTTCAAATAGGCACAAGATTTCTGCACCAATTTGATAAAAATATCCACGCTCATTTTGCTTTGTTTGAATGTGAATCAAGGCATCATTACCCTTGTTTTCAGCTAATTAATGCCTTATACTATAAAAGTATCGTACATGATCAGTAATAAACCAGGTAAATGGGAGCCCCTGAGCCGGGTTATGATGTAACTCAATCCTCATATCAGGCTGGATTATGCCAGACCAGCAGCTTTTCCACTTTCGAGACACTCCTCTCTAAAAGTAATTATCAGAGCGTTTCACGGTGTGTCCCAGGTGTAAATCTATGCTTAGCAGCATATTTCAGACAGCATAGCACGGTAATCGGTTTTACCGGTATGTGGCGCATGAAATTATTTCGGTTAAAAATAAGCAGGTGAATGTGAGTTTATATGAATTCGGAAGAAGCTGATGGCACCCCTGAAAAAACGGCTCCTGTAAGGCGAGATTGGACCAAAGGCAGTCTTACTGGCAACCTCTGGTCTCTGGCCTGGCCCATGTTAATAAATAATACTTTCAATGCTCTAGGACCGACCATAGATTTTATCTGGGTGGGTAAACTGGGGTCTTCAGCCATCGCCGGCGTAGGGGTTTCCGGTCTGGCTGTAATGGTAGTCAATGCCCTGTTATCCGGCCTTTTCATCGGTACTTCAGCTATGATTGCCCGTTATGTTGGGGCTAAAAATGAAATTGCAGCTAACCGGGTGGCTCAACAGGCTTTCGTAATAGGTTTGATCTTTTCTTTGTTTATGGCCCTTATCGGCATTATATTCTCCAAGTCTATCCTAATTATTCTGGGAGTGGATGAAGGTGTAGTCTCAGAAGGCGCAGCCTATCTACGCATACAACTAGTAGGAATCATCACTATGACTGCAGTGACCGTAGCTCAAAGTATCATGCAGGCTTCGGGTGATTCACGGACTCCATTGAAAATAAGCATAGGTTACAGGCTGGTTCAGGTGGTTTTATGTCCAGCTTTGATTTTTGGCTGGTGGCTTTTTCCACGTCTGGAGGTCAGTGGGGCAGCCCTGAGTAATGTAATTACCCAGGGTTTGGGCGGAACGGTGGCCATATGGATTTTAATGAGCGGACGGACGCGGTTATTATTGACTTTCAAAGGCTTTAGTTTTGATCCAGGAATTATCTGGAGAGCTGTAAAAATCGGCATTCCTGCCTCTGTAACTTTTATGGAACGGGCTTTTGCCGAACTGATCTTAATACGTTTTATTTCTCCATTTGGCACAGTGGCTGTGGCGGCTCAATCTCTGGCACAGCGAATAGACCAGTTCATACAAAATTTATCAGGCGGTATAGGAAATGCGGCCGGTGTTCTGGCAGGACAAAATCTGGGAGCGGGTAAACCAGAACGTTCGGAAAGGACCGGTTGGCTGGCGGTAGGCCTGGCTACCGGTGTTTCACTAGCTTGTTCCGTTATTGTCTGGTTCTGGATAGAGCCCATTTTGCGCATCTTTACCGGTGATGCTTCGCTGGTTGATCTATCGGCTACATTTTTGAAGATACAAATTGTCAGCTATATGGTTTGGGGTCTGGTGGTGGTTATGAACCTGGTCCTGAACGGAGTCGGCGATACGTTGATACCCATGGTGACTAATCTCCTGACCATGTTCGGCGTTCAACTGGGTCTGGCCTATTATCTACCCAGAGTGACGGATTTAGGGGTAAATGCCATTCGTTGGGCGGTTGTGGCCGGAATTATGGGTAGGGCTATCATTTACCCTACTTATTTTGCTTTGGGAAAATGGAAACGCAAAAAAGTATAAATCCACCATCTAATATGCCGGTATTTAGGCGGGACTGGACCCAGGGTAGCCTTCTGGGTAATCTGTGGTCCCTGGCCTGGCCAATGCTGATTACCACCACGATTAATACCATCGGGCCAACAGTAGATATGATATGGGTGGGTAAGCTGGGGGCTAACTCGATAGCAGGGGTAGGGGTCTCCGGAGTGGTGGTTATGGTGGTGAATTCGCTTATTTTCGGTATTTTCACTGGGACCACAGCCATCGTTGCCCGTTTTATCGGAGCCAGGAATGAAAAAATGGCCAATCGCGCAGCCCAGCAAGCTTTTGTAGTGGCCCTGGCCTTCTCAATAATGATTGCCCTGATCGGCATTTTTTTGGCGGCACCTATTATGAGGAAGCTGGGTGTGGCTGAAGATGTGGTGTCTGAAGGGACACTTTATTTAAGGATTCAATTGGTCGGAATTATTACCATGAGCGGGTTACAGGTTGCCCAGAGCATCATGCAAGCTTCAGGAGACTCTCGGAACCCGTTAAAGATCAGCATCGGTTACCGTTTTCTTCAGGTGGCATTGTGTCCGGCTTTACTCTTCGGATGGGGATTTATTCCTGCCCTGGGAGTTACAGGAGCCGCACTGAGTAACGTAATAACACAGGGTCTGGGAGCTATTGTGGCTATCTGGATATTATTCAGTGGTCGAACACGGGTAAAGGTATCCTTTAAAAATTTCCATTTCGATCCCGGCTTGATCTGGAGAACTGTAAAAATCGGGATTCCGTCTTCCACTACGTTTGTTTTGATTAGCGTGACTGAGCTGATAATGGTGAGTTTTCTTACCCCGTTTGGTACTGCTGCAGTAGCAGCCGAGTCCGTGGCGCTCAGAATTGATCAGATTGTTCAGAGTCTATCCAGCGGATTCGGCAGCGCAGCGGGTGTGCTGGGCGGGCAGAACCTGGGTGCTGGTAAACCTGAACGTGCTGCCCGAACTGGGTGGCTGGCGGTTGGTCTGGCTTCCATAGTGTCTGTCACCTGTTGCATAGTTATCTGGCTTAAGATAGAACCGGTACTACATCTGTTTAGTAACGATCCGGCGGTGATCAGCACCACTGCGGATTTCCTTAAAATTCAAACAGTGAGCTATATGGTCTGGGGATTGGTGGTAGCTTTAAGCCTTATATTAAATGGAATGGGTGATACCATGATACCCATGCTGACTAATATCATTACCATGCTATGTATACAGGTTACTCTGGCTTATATATTACCTCAATCTACATCGCTGGGAATGTATGGAGTCCGCTGGGCTGTTGTAGCCGGACTGGTCACCAGGGCTATTATTTATCCAGCTTACTTTGCTTCAGGACGCTGGAAGCATAAGAAAGTCTGATGCTTTTATTCAGGTAAAATATACTGTTTTTTTAAAACCAGTATTTACTGGGAGAAGGATCTATAAAGAATGGGTCACCATGAATACATATTTTTATCATTAAAGATTTGTGAATTATGTATTGACATGATAGTTAATACAGCCTAAACTATTTATATCAGGCTAAAAGTTAAGGGTAATATAATCGAGTTACGGGTAAGATGATTTCGGAAGATAAAAAAGAATTGATCAAAAGAATTGTGGAGCTTCAGGCCAGCCTCGGGCGGTATCTTCATGATGATGAAGAACCCGACCGTTGGCTCTCGTTGAATTTAACCATTGCGCAGTTAAAAAGCTTATTTTTTATTAATTTTGAAGGAACCACCAGTTCAAAAAATCTGGCCGCTGCCCTGAGAGTGACTCCACCTAATGTGACAGGAATTATTGACCGTATGGTTGAGCAAGGATTGGTAAGCCGAGAGTATAACCAGCAAAACCGGCGTATGCAGTTATTAAAGTTGACCTCAAAAGGGGAAGATCTGATTAACGAGCTTAAAGTCCGGCAGACCGCACATATATCCAGATTATTGGAAAAACTGGATGTCCGGGAACTTAAAATCTTAATCCAGGGCATGACGTCACTGATCCGGGCAGCCGAAAAGTATCAGGAAAACCAGCGGACCCCTGATATCCTGCAGGATTAGTTTTAAAATACGTGATCAGATCGCTAATTAAGAAACGAAGAAGCCATCTTTCATCTTCAGGAATAGATGCACTAAATAGCCTGTTATTAATAACCTCAGACTCTTTGATGATTGCTGTGAATTCAAAAAAATTAAAAACCATAAGGGTTAGAGTATTTCTATGCGTAAATTGATTAAACAGCTCAGGCCTTTTGCCTGGTTAATACTTGCAATATTCGTCCTTTTGTTTGCCCAGGCTATGAGTGACCTGGCTTTACCAGGTTACATGTCTAATATTGTCAATATAGGTATACAGCAAAACGGTATTGAAACGGTAGTCCCGGAGACCATCAGAACCAGCGAAATGGATAAGATTACCCTGCTGATGAGTGATGAAGAAAAAGCAGTGGTAAAAAGCAATTATTACTTAATCCAGAAACAATCCCTTTCGCCTGAGGAATTGAGTTCAGAGATCGAAAAATACCCGTTGCTGGAGTCGGTTTCACTGTACAAGTTGAAGGCCGGTGGTGACCAGGAAAAATTTGATTTGAATGTCCTTTTCAGCAGGTATATACCGCTAGTGGCCGCCCTTGAACAGGGAGGACAGGATGGATTGGGTGTAGCTCTTTTTTCTATACCGCCAGGTACTGATGCCTTTGTTTTCATGGCCGGTTTGTCGGCCACTCAACTGGAAGATTTTAAAAAAGGCATACAGAAGCAGTTTGCCTCTATTTCAGATAGTATGCTGAAACAATATGCGGTGGCTTATATCACGGCAGAGTATAAAACCATCGGTGTCAACCTTGGCAGCATACAGACCTCCTATATGGTGAGAATTGGACTTATGATGTTGCTCCTTACGCTGGCCAGTGTAGCCTGTTCCATAATGGTGGGGTATATATCAGCCCGTATTGCTGCTGGATTGGGATTAAATTTACGGCGGCAAATATTCCAAAAAGTTGAGAGTTTTTCTAATACCGAATTTGATAAGTTTTCTACGGCTTCTTTGATCACACGGACCACTAATGATATTACACAAATACAGATGCTGATGGTGATGTTGTTCCGCTTTGTTTTTTATGCACCTATCATTGGCATCGGGGGTGTAATCAAGGTGCTGGGAGCTGACCGGTCCATGCTGTGGATCATTGCCGCGGCAGTAGGAGTTCTTTTAACAATCATGATAGTGCTATTTATTGTAGCTTTACCGAAATTCCGCTCAATGCAGATTCTGGTAGATAAGCTAAACCTGGTTACCCGTGAAATTTTAACTGGTCTGATGGTGATACGGGCTTTTAACACCCAGAAACACGAAGAAAAGAAATTTGAAAAAGCCAATATGGACTTAACCCGGGTTGGACTATTTGTTAACCGTGTAATGGTGTTCATGATGCCCATGATGATGCTAATCATGAATGGAACCATGCTTCTTATCGTCTGGGTTGGGGCGCATCAGGTGGACCTGGGAAATATGCAAGTGGGAGATATGATGGCTTTCATGCAATATGCCATGCAGATTATTATGGCCTTCCTGATGATTTCCATGATGTTTATCATGTTGCCCCGGGCAAGCATCTCCGCTGAACGGGTAAGTGAAGTACTGGAAACAGAGCCGGTCATAAAAGATCCGGCAACACCGGAAGTATTCCCTCAGGGAAAGGCAGGGCTGGTGGAATTTCAGGATGTTTCATTCCGATATCCAGGCGCAGAAGAAGATGTGTTAAAACACATTACATTCATAGCCAAGCCCGGCCAAACCACAGCCTTTATCGGCAGTACAGGCAGTGGAAAATCAACACTGGTTAATTTGATTTTGCGTTTTTATGACGTTACTGGGGGTTCGGTCAGAGTTAACGGTCTGGATGTACGTCAGGTTTCCCAGAAAAGTCTGCGGGATAAAATAGGATATGTTCCGCAGCAATCTGTATTATTCTCCGGCACTATAGATACCAATATCCGGTATGGAAATGAGGAAGCCAGACCTGAAGAAGTAATGCACTATGCTGAAACTGCTCAGGTATTAGATCTTATTTCAACCAGCGAAAAGGGTGTTGCTACAATGGTAGCGCAGGGTGGCACGAACTTTTCAGGAGGGCAGAAACAGCGCCTGTCTATTGCACGTGCTCTGGCTAAAAAAGCGGAAATCTATATCTTTGATGATAGTTTCTCTGCTCTTGATTTTAAAACCGATGCTGCTTTGAGAAAGGCATTAAAACAGGATACTGAAAACGCAACTGTACTGATTGTAACTCAGAGAGTAGGAACCATAATGAATGCCGACCAGATAGTGGTACTGGATAATGGATTGATCGCCGGGGCTGGTACGCATAAAGAATTGATGCAAAGTTGTGGCGTTTACCGGGAAATTGCTCTTTCCCAGTTATCTCAGGAGGAACTAGGATTATGAGCCAGCAATTCAGGACACCGGCGCGTAATGGCATCCCCGGTGGTGGGATAGGAGGAAGAGGTCCCGGCGGCCCTCCGGGTGGAGGGCCTATGGGTGGTGGACACCCCGGCATGATGATGGTAGAAAAGCCAAAAGACTTCAAGAAAACAATGCGGACTTTTTTGGGTTATTTGAAACCTTTCCGGTTTCAAATAGGCCTGGTTTTTCTTTTTGCCATCGCCAGCACTGTTTTTACCATCCTGGGACCTAAGTTGCTGGGAAACGCCACTACCCGTCTGTTTGAAGGTGTTGTAGCCAAAGCTACCCACATACCGGGCGCAGCTATTGATTTTGAGTATATAGCGAGGATCGCCATAATCCTGGTCGGCCTTTATCTGCTCAGTGCGCTTTTTAATTATCTTCAAGGTTTCATAATGTCAGGCATAGCGATGAAGATAACCTATGCTTTCCGGAAAAATATTGCAGAAAAAATTAACCGGATGCCACTAAAGTATTTTGATAAAAAGACACACGGTGAGGTCCTCAGCAGGGTTACCAATGATGTGGATACCATTAACATGAGCCTGACCCAGAACCTTACGCAGATAGTTACCTCGGTAGCCACCCTTATCGGCGTTCTGGTAATGATGATATCCATTAGCTGGCTGATGACACTGATTGCTCTGGTAATTTTACCCATATCTTTTCTTTTGGTCAGTGCAGTGGTTAAAGGTTCTCAGCGCTATTTTAAGAAACAGCAGGCTTACCTTGGTCATGTTAACGGGCATGTCGAAGAGATGTTCGGAGGACATATAGTCATCAAAGCCTTTAACGGGGAAGAGAAATCCATTAAAAAATTTGATGGTCTGAACAAAGAATTGTATTCAGCTTCTTGGAAGGCTCAGTTCTGGTCGGGTATGATGATGCCGATAATGACCTTTGTAAGCAACCTGGGGTATGTGGGGGTGTGTATACTGGGAGGTTACCTGGCATATAGAGGTACTATCGGTGTGGGCGATATTCTGGCTTTTGTCCAGTATATGCGATCATTCACTATGCCTATTACACAAACCGCCAATATAGCCAATATCCTTCAGTCTACCATTGCCGCGGCTGAGAGGGTATTCGAGTTCGTGGATGAAGAAGAAGAAGTACCAGATGCAGCTAATGCACTTAAACCAGTAAGTCTCAGGGGGCATGTTTCATTCAAAAATGTTCGTTTCGGTTATGATCCTGAAAAAGTGGTAATTAAAAATTTCTCGGCTGATATCCAGCCTGGTCAAAGGGTAGCTATTGTAGGTCCTACCGGGGCAGGTAAGACAACGATCGTGAAATTATTAATGCGATTCTATGATATCAACGGGGGCTCTATTTGTATTGATGGAATCGATATCGGGAAATTTCGCCGCCAGGAATTAAGAAGCATGTTTGGTATGGTTTTACAGGATACCTGGTTATTTAACGGCACCATCAGGGAGAATATCCGTTATGGTAGACTTGAGGCTACGGACGATGAGGTCATTTCCGCAGCAAAAATGGCATACGTAGATCATTTTGTACGGACGCAACCACATGGTTATGATACTGAAATAAATGAGGAATCCAGCAATATTTCACAGGGACAGAAGCAGCTTTTAACCATTGCCAGAGCTTTCTTGGCCAATCCTAAAATCCTGATACTGGATGAAGCAACCAGTTCCGTAGACACCAGGACTGAAGTACTGGTACAAAAAGCTATGGAAGAATTATTAAAAGGAAGAACCAGTTTTATCATTGCGCACCGGTTGTCTACCATACGCGATGCAGATATCATACTGGTTATGCAAGATGGAGATATTGTAGAACAGGGAAAACACGAGATATTACTTGCTGCCGGCGGGTTTTATGCCTCCCTTTATAATAGCCAGTTTACAGTCAATACCGGGTTAACGGGTACAGCTTCAGTAGAAGCTGATTTCAGGGAAAAACGACTATAAATGATCTTAAATTGAAACCAAAAGAGGCCGCTGCTATTCGGCCTCTTATTCATCCACCACACCTCGAACTAAAGGTTATCCTTTTCCAATGCGGAACATTTTAGTGCCACAGGAGGGGCAAACACCCTGAGTAGCGGGTTTGCCATTTTTCATAGTGATGGCTTTAGCGTTTTTCATCTCTTTCTTGGCTCTGCATTTTACACAATATCCTTGCATGACTTCACCTCCTTTTTGTAGCTAAGATAAACCATTTAGGGTGAGATGTCAATAGGTATGTATATATTATATAAAAAAATTGACAAGTCCTGTTCTTTCAGAGGTAAATTGGTTATAAAGTCATCACCTTTAAATCGGCGGCCACTATGAGCTTGGGTTCCGTAAGTTCCTGTACGTCACCTGGGGTCCAGCCGGGGGCAACTTCTTTTAACACCGGTCCCTGTGCTGTGAATTTGATAACCGCAATATCGGTAACCACCATGTCTACACAGTGAGGGGCAGTTAAGGGAATACTGCACTGTCTGACTATTTTGGGTTTATTATCACGTGTAGTATGTTCAGTAGCACAAATTATTTTTTTACAGTTAAAAGCCAGATCCATACCGCCCCCTATATTACCTACTCCCCGGCCGGGAAACATCCAGTTAGCCAGATCTCCTTTCTCTGAGATCTCCAATACGCCCAGCACAGCAATATCGACACGTCCGCCGCGGATCATAGCGAAAGACTGGGCATGGTCAAAGAAACACATACCGGGTTTGGGGTAGACATACTGGCCCCCGGCATTAACCAGATCGATATCAGCATATTTTTCCATCTCATCTTCGGTTACTACACTGCCAAATCCCAGGGCTCCGTTTTCAGTCTGATAAGTAACCTGCATGCCTTCTGGCACGAAACTGGAACACAAAGTCGGAATGCCTATACCCAGGTTAACTACCGCACCATCAAAAAATTCCCTGGCTATTCTCATTGCAATAACTTCACGGCTTAATCTTTCTTTAGTTGTCATGTGATTCTACCTCACTCTCTTTTACCTGGAAATTCGTCTCCGGATGACGCGGAAATGGCGTATTTTCGGTTATTTTTACAATACGCTTTACATAAATACCAGGTACGATTACTGCATTAGGATCGATGTCTCCCGGTTCCAGAATCTCATCAACTTCAGCAATGGTTGTATCAGCCGCCATAGCCATGATGGGATTAAACTGCCTTTGTGTACCGCGGAAAATTAGATTTCCAAGGGTATCCGCCTTCCAGGCTCTTACCAGGGCAAAATCAGCTTTAAGGGCATATTCCAAAAGGCAGGGTCTCTGGTTAAAATAGCGTTTTTCTTTCCCCTCTTCGCAGACTGTACCGGGCCCGGTGGGGGTATAGAAAGCGGGGATTCCAGCGCCGCCAGCTCTAATCCTTTCTGCCAGCGTGCCCTGTGGCACCAGTTCTAACTCCACTTCACCAGCCAGGATTTGTTTCTCTGCTGTGCTGGGTTTTCGTGCTGAGGTGGAAAAAGGAAAAGAAGCAATGACTTTCCTAACCTGATGATTTTCAAACAGAATACGGTGATCATCATAATCCAGTGTGAGACCTATACCACCGGCGGTATTGGCGACGATGGTTAGATTTTTTGCGCCTTGATCGCGCAAAGCTCTGATCAGAAAGAAAGGAGTTCCACCTGGACCGGCAAAATTTCCAATGAAAATTACCGAACCGTCCCGGACGTCAGTCAAACTCTCCTGAAATGAATTATAAATCTTGTTTATTGTCATAGAACCTCCTCTTGGCTGTTGATAATAGTTTAGCTATTCATAAAAAGGTTACTCTGGATGGGAGAAAAAGTAAACAGGCAACTAAGTTTGTGGTTATTTATTTTATAGGTCCAGGGATATCTGTTTGCTTTAATAATTTCAATAATTTAAGCAAACGGATATCTCTGATCCGGCAAACTTCAGCTTCAGTTTTACCCTGATAGTTATAAAAGCCACGCCCAGTTTTAACGCCCAGTGCCCCTTGCTCTACCAGATCTAGGAGCAATTGTGGTTTATAATCCAGGGGAGTACACTGGTCTGGCGCCTGTAACACTGTCCTGGCGCTGAGATCCAGCCCGCCGAAATCAATACGTTGACAAATACCGACTACCAGCATCCTCATCGCCAGTCCCCAGATCACAGCTTCATCCAGATTTTCCGGTGTAATATAACCGTTATCTAGAAGCCAGTATACTTCACGCTGGAAGGCTATCTGTAAGCGGCTGATTACATAACCTGTGCATGGTTTATTGAAAACAACCGGTTTTTTACCGATTTGTTTCAGAAGGCGGACTACCTTGTGTATGCAAAGATCACTGGTTTCCGGACCTTTAACAACATCCACCAGAGGTATAATCTGTGGAGGAGAATACCAGTGTGCAATCAGGACTTTATCCGGACGGTTAGTTTCAACAAATTCAAAAACATTTAAAAAAGTAGAGTTGCTGGCCAGTATAGTCCTGCGAGGACATACCGCATCCAGTCTTTTAAAAATTTCTTTCTTGGCTTCTTGGTCTTCCACAATGCATTCGAAGGCCAGGTCAGCATCATGGGCAGCTTTTTCTAAATCAGTAGAGGTAGTGATTCTACCAAGTATTTTGTCTATCTCGCTTTCCTGGATCAGTTCAGCCTCTACCATGGCCGAAAGACTGGATTTAATCAGACCACCGGCTCTCTGCAAGGCTTGTTCTACCTGGTCTACGAGAGAGACCTGAAAACCACCCTGCGCAAAGGACTGGGCTATTCCATGACCCATAGTACCCGCACCCACCACCAGGATTTTTTTAAATCCGCTCATGTTGCCTCCAAATATTTAACATCAGGCTATGGCTGTCATTCCACCATCCAGATATAATATCTGGCCTGTGATGAAGTCGGAGGCAGGTGAAGCCAGAAAAATACATACTCCCACCACATCAGACGGCTGCCCAACTCTACCCAATGGACAACTGGCGATATATCTCTTCAAACGTTCAGGGTCATTTAGAGTATTCTCTGAAAAACGTGTAGCGATTGTCGAGGGCCCAATAGCATTGACATTAATGCCATAGGGCGCCCATTCTGCAGCCAGGGAACGGGTAATCATGTCGATGGCAGCTTTAGTAGCTGAATAGCCTTCATTGCCGCCCCATATCGTGGCGCGTATTCCTCTTACAGAAGAGAGATTAATTACTTTGCCGTGTTTGTTAGGTATCATGACCTTACCGAACTCCCGGCAGGACAACATGGTACCGCGCACATTAACATTGAATAAGCGGTCCCATTCATGTACAGGGAATTCGGTTGCCGCTTTTTTAACATTTACTCCATGAGCATTGACCAGAATATCCACAGTCCCATAATGAGCTACTACCTTATCTTTAAGATCGATGACGCTTTTTTCATCCGTGATATCGACTTTAAAGGAGATCACATCAGCAGATTTATTTTTAGCTTTTATTTCGTGGATTACCCTCTCACTTTTAGCTGGGCTGGGATCAGCGATAACTAATTTTGCGCCGTAGTCAACTAACCCTATCGAGATAGCCTGCCCAATACTGCCCCCTCCTCCAATTACCACCGCTACCTGGTTATCGAGTCTAAAAATGTCAGCCATTTTACCGGCCACCCACCTTGTTCCTTGGATAAAATTGATTCATTATTATTGCTCCCTTTATTTTTTACCTTCTAATACCTGCTTTTCCTCTTCTATTTTTTTTACCGCGGAGTATGGTTTCAACCCCAGGATTTTTCTTGCCTCATCAGGTGTACAGGGCTCTTTTCCCAGTTCACGGGCTATCCTGACGATTTTGGATACTAATTGAGCGTTGCTTTTGGCCAACTCGCCTTTCTTGCAATAAATATTATCTTCCATTCCCACCCTGACATTGCCGCCTAGCACCATACCCATTACGCCCAGGCTTAATTGCGCTTTGCCAACTCCCAGGGTATGGAAATAAGTATGTTCGGGTATATAGTGCAAATAAGTGGGCAGAAACATTAGATTAGCCTCTTGAGCTCCCTGGTAAGCCATGCCCAGGATCAAGGTCATACAATAGGGCTTCTTTATCAGGTTCTTTTCAATTAATAAAGTTGCCTCATAGATCATAGAAACATTGTAGATTTCCATTTCAGGTTTAACATCAAACTGGTTCATACGTTTTACAAAACATTCAATCTCAGTACGGGTGTTGGAAAAAGCTGTGCCAATACCATTACCGATGGTGCGGATCATTGTGCCCATATTCAACGAAGCCATCTCAGGTTGAGCTTCCAGGCATTCAGTCCTTTCCTCAATAGTAAGATTGCTACCTCCACCTGTAGAATCCTGTAAGATGATATTACATTTTTGTCTTATTTTTTGGTGAATTTCTCGGAATATGGCAGCGCTGCCGGTAGTTGATCCATCCGGATTCCGAGCATGGATATGCACGATAGCCGCACCTTCGTTATAACAATCATAAGCAGATTGAGCTATCTCATCCGGTTGTTCAGGTACGTTCGGATTCATTTTTTTATTCACCAGGGCGCCTGTTTGTGCTACAGTGATAATAACCTTATCATCGGGCATGGTTAAATAGTTGATAGCCACTCCGGTTTCCTCATTTCCTTTAAAATTTTACATTATTCGTCCAATATGGCCACTAAGCGTACCAAAGAGGCTTCTCCGCCTGTATAGCGGATTGGGAAGCAGGCCAATGTACAGCGTTTACCGGTCACCTCATCAATTTGACCTCCGCAGATTTCTATGCCGGGGATATTTGCTTTGGCCAGAGCCAGATGACAGGGTTCATAGATGGGGAATTCTTCGTTGGCGTCTTTACCGGTAGCCTCTTTATACTCTGAATACAGCCAGGGGGCATATTTATCCAGTGGCCGGTGCGCGCATGGGTGATCCATGGCGCCGCCATCAATACCAACCATTTTTACTTCGTGTTCTACAAACCAGTCGGCAGCTTCGGTATAAAAACCAGGATAGTAATTAAAAAAATCATAGCTTTTTTCAGGGAAAAACCTGTGCCAACCGGTATTCACAATTACTATATCACCCTTTTTTATCCGGGGGGTGGCTTCATCCAGGTCTTTGGCTCCGATAACATCCCATTTCTTTTTATGACGCATATCCACAATTACACCTTCACCATAGCAGGAAGAAAGCGGAATTCGGTCAACCGGCGTTCCGCCTTGTAGAACATGCAATGGTGCGTCCATATGAGTAGAAGCATGAAATTTAGTTTTTATTATGGTGGTCATTTTGTTGACTCCCCCGGGAAAACGGTCTCTTTCCGGAAAAGATACCCTTTCTATGGTGGTATCTACCATGGTAGGCCATGGCCACAGAGGGACCATGGCTCCAAAAGGTTGTGATAAATCATAAAACCTCAGAGCCACTACTATTCCTCCATCCAAATTCGGTAAAGTTTATAAAATATATTCCTAATTTCTTCTTTCTACCACGAAATCGGCCAACTCCAACAATGCCCGGCGGTTAGGCTGTTCAGGTAGATCAAGAATATAGCGGCAAGCATTGTCACGATATTTTCCGGCAACTTGATAACATTCATCTACCACTGAAGAATTTCGTACCTGTTCTATGGCCAGAATAATGTTTTCGGTCTTTTGATGGTCCTGAAACAGTCTTTTAACCGGATTGTCCTGAGGATATCGCTGGTTTAGCAGCATAGCCGGCAAGGTCAAAGTCCCCTGTTTAAGATCAGAACCGGCTGGTTTACCCAGTTCCTTTTCAGTTCCAATGAAATCCAGGATATCGTCAATAATTTGAAAGGCGATGCCCAGGTTGAGACCATAATTTTTCAAAGACTCAATAGAGCTTTCAGGTGCAGAACTGAGTATTCCACCTGATTCAGTTGCAAGACAAAACAGAGATGCCGTTTTGCCATATATTCGCTGTATATATTGCTCAAAGGTTTGCGAAAGATTAAAGGCATTTTTAGCCTGGTTAAGTTCTCCCTTGGAAATAGTACTCAGGGTCTCAGAAAATAATCTAATACAGCGCAGGTTCTGGGTATCAGAAACCGTCACACCTGCCTGGGCAAAAAGGTAGTCTCCTAAAAGAACAGCCGGCTCTACTCCCCATAACTTATATATAGTGTTCCGGCCTCGTCGGGTATCTGATTTATCTATGGCGTCATCATGTATCAGGGTTGCAGTATGCATCAACTCTATGGATAGAGCCATGGGTAACATGTATTTAAACTGGTAGTCATAAAACATTCCTGAGAGAAAAGTTAAGGCTGGCCGGATCCTTTTCCCACCAGCACTCAGACTTTGATCAAGCAATTGAGACAACCAGGGAAAATCTACATGACTGAAATTCTTCAGGGAAGTTTCAACCATGGCCAGGTCATCATTAATTGCTGCATAGATTTCTTTAAGTTCCATAGAATTTTCTCGCCATCCTTAGTGAGCTTGATCTTAATGATTGTATTCTTCCTCTATCATTTTTTCATCTAGCTTGGTAAACAGCGGTTGGGGAGGAACCAGCTTTTGCCCGGCTGGCGGCAGGCTGAAGCTCCAGCCATTCTCCTGGATAGCGCCGGCGTAACCCAGATAATCATGTAATTTTTGTGAACTAAAAGGCAGAAATGGGTAAAAAACAATTCTAAGGCAAGCCAATACTGAAATAACGACATATAGAGAAGTACCAGCCGCCGCTTTATCCTGTTTAATAACCTTCCATGGAGATTGATTGTCCAAATAGCGGTTGGCCTCCTGAGCCAGCGTCATGGCTGTTTTTATAGCTTCCTTAAAATGGCATTGAGAAATCATTTCATCTGTTTTTAACACAGTCTCTTTAGCTTTATCAAGCAATTGAAGGCTTTGAGTGTCCAGTATACCTGGCTCGGGGATAGCTCCAGTGAAATTGCGGTAAGTAAATGTCAGGACCCGGTGAGCCAGATTGCCATAAGTGGCCACCAGTTCGTCATTGTTACGGCGGTACAATTCACTCCAGGAAAAATCGGTATCATTGGTTTCCGGCATGTTGATGGACAAGAGGTATCTCAATGGATCCGGATCGTATCGTGAAAGGTAGTCAGGCAGCCAGACAGCCCAGTTGCGGCTTTTGGAAAATTTTTTCATGTCAAAGGTTAAAAACTCATTAGCCGGTACATCATAAGGCAAGGGCAGGTTTCCATAACCTAAAAGCATGGCAGGCCAGATAATGGTATGGAAAACGATATTGTCTTTGCCGATAAAATAGTAGGCTTTAGCATCATTCTGCCAGAATGAGCGCCATTTTTCACCATGATGATTTTTCTCAGCCCACTCCTTGCTGGCAGACAGGTATCCAATGACAGCCTCAAACCAGACGTATATACGTTTACCGTCATAACCCGGTAAAGGAATGGGTACTCCCCATTCCATATCCCTGGTAATGGCTCTGTCTTTTAAGCCTTCATCCAGATAATGGAGGGTGAAATTATAGACATTTGGTTTCCAATAGGTGTTGGGCTTAATCCAGTTGGTTAACTGATCCTGGAAGGCTCCCAGTTTTAAAAAGAAATGCTCAGAGCCCTTAAATTCAGGTTTTGTTCCACAGAGACGGCACCGGAGGTCAATTAAATCAACCGGGTTCATCGGTTTTCCACACTGGTCACATTGATCTCCCCTGGCTTCATTAAATTTACAGAAAGGACAAGTACCTTCAACATAGCGGTCGGTAAGAAAACGCTGGCATTTGGGACACCAAGCCTGAAGTACGTTATCTTTATAAATGTAGCCCTTATTTAAAAGGGTGAGGAAAAAGTCCTGAGTGACCTTTATGTGATTGGCAGTATGAGTATGGGTAAAAAGATCAAAAGAAATACCTAACTTCTTGAAAGTTTCTGTAAACTGGTCATGATAGTGAGTGGCAACCTCTTCAGGTGTTTTTTGATCCTGTTCGGCCTTGAGTGTTATAGGCGTACCGTGCATATCACTGCCAGAGACCATCAGCACTTCATTTCCCTTGATGCGGTGAAAGCGGGCAAATATATCTGCGGGAATGTATGCTCCGGCCGCATGACCCAAATGAATGGGGCCGCTGGCATAAGGCCAGGCTACGCCGATAAATATTTTTTCTTTTTTATCCGTCATTAAATGCACCTTATCCAAGTATTTATTTTCAATAATAATGGAAGCTCAATCCGTACTCAAGTTAAACAGTGATTCCGTGTTGTTATTTTCTGGTTCGCTATTAATAAGTCCTTTTTTGTGGCAGCATGCCATGCAAATGGTCACATTTTGACTTTTGGACTCTTCCATAGACAGGTAACGTTCGGGATAAGGAATGGTACGGTGACAAAAATCACACTTAATATTTCCCAATGAAATACATCCGCGACGCACGCTAACCTCCTTATTTATTTTTTATCCAGGCTGAATAAAGATCTTTTCTGGAGAGCCCGGTTTCTCCGACCAGTTGCGAAATGGCAGTTTTCGCTGTGATACCAGACTTTTGCATACGGCTTATACGATCTTCAATAGCTTCATCAGGGGTAGATTTTCCTGATATAGTATTCCCGGCAATTACCAGTGTAAACTCACCTTTGGGCGATGTGAAGTGCTTTAAGGCTTCGTTGATCGTCCCGCGAAATACTTCTTCATGGATTTTGGTCAATTCACGACACACTGCCAGCTTTCTATCACCCAGGACATCTTGCATATCCTCCAGGCTTTTTATTATTCTATGGGGAGATTCAAAAATGATTAAGGTGTGTGGTAAATTAGCAACTGTATCCAACATTCTGCGTCGTTCTCCGGTTTTATGTGGTAAAAAACCCAGGAAAAGGAAGGTATTAGTGGGCAGCCCAGACAGAACCAACGCAGTAACAAGGACAGACGGTCCTGGAACTGGGACAATCGTGAAATTCCGTTCAACTGCGGCGGACAACAGTTCATACCCAGGATCTGAAATTCCTGGCATACCAGCATCTGAAACCAGCGCTACGTCATCATGTTCCAACCGATTTAATATATAGTCCAGTTTGGTCAATTTATTATGCTCATAATAACTGGTGGTGGGTGTTTTTATATCATATGCAGAAAGCAGCCGCCGGGTTTTCCGGGTATCTTCAGCCGCAATCAGCTTGACTTCCTTTAGAATTCGAATAGCACGGAAGGTAAGGTCTTCAAGATTTCCAATAGGGGTTGCAACCACGTATAATGCAGGCATTCCATCTTTTTCCTGATGTCGCTATTATATCCCATACTTGATGATTCGTCCAATTTATAATCTTCAAAGATGAAGTAAAATTACCATTTATCAAATGTTGTGTTATAATTCTTGCGTAAACCCGGCGTTTATGCCAAATGGTATTGTTGCATCGCAGATTTAATCAATAGATGGATTTCCGGATTATTAAGAAATTCTTGTTGGTTTAATTTTTAAGATAATAATTAATTAATATAAACAGGATCATGCAGGCAGGCATCTTAACTATGGAAGGTGAGTTAATTGGGGAATACTAATAATATCAAAGGAATAATTGAGGCTAAACAACATCTCGTCGCTATTATAAAAAGGGCTGCCGAGGACGCACAAAAAGCAGGAAAACTGCCTTCAGTGACGTTGCCCGAAATAACGCTGGAACGGCCTCAGAATGCAGAGCATGGGGATTACGCCTCCAGTTACCCTTTGAAACTGGCCAGAACTACACGAATAAATCCACTGGTCATTGCGAGAGAGCTGACCGGTTTTATGGAATTGGACTCTCAGATCGCTGGAGTTCACGTAGCTCCTCCTGGTTTTATTAACTTTATGCTAAATAAGAGTTGGTTAGCAGGACAGGTCAACAATATTCTTTCCGCTGGTGCAAGTTTTGGCAATAGCCATCAAGGTAAAGATACTCGCATACAAATTGAATTCGTCAGCGCCAATCCAACCGGTCCCTTACATGTGGGTAACGGTCGAGGGGCCATTCTGGGCAGCGCTCTGGCCAATGTGCTGACGGCTGCCGGTTATAGTGTTGAGCAGGAATATTATGTAAATGATGCGGGCAATCAAGTGAATACCTTCTTTCGCTCGCTCTATGCCCGATACCAACAGGTTTTAAACATAGATGTAGAAATGCCATCTGATGGTTACCAGGGATCCTATGTTACGGAACTGGCGAAAGAAATTATTAACGAACACGGCGACCAATTTCTGAAGCCACCTGAAGAGGAATCTATAAAGGCATTAGGCCAAATAGGTTTACATAAAATGCTCGATCGAATTCGTACAGACCTGGAGCTATTAAGAGTAAATTTTGATGTCTGGTTCAGTGAGCTTAGCCTTTACAATAATGGTTTATATCAAGAGGTAATGGACCGGCTGCGCAGGGAGGGTTTTATTACAGAACGTGAAGGAGCTACCTGGTTTGTTTCTACAGCTCTGGGAGATGATAAAGATAATGTGGTAGTAAGGGGAGATAATTCTCCAACCTATTTTGCTTCAGATATTGCTTATCATTACGATAAGTTTTTACGGAGAAAGTTTGATAGAGTAATTGATATCTGGGGAGCAGATCATCAAGGGCATGTTTCACGCATGAAGGCTGTTGTTAATGCCCTGGGAATTGATCCAAAACGGCTAGAGGTCATTCTTTATCAGTTGGTTACATTGTGCCGCGGGGATGAAATAGTACGTATTTCTAAACGCAGCGGCGATATGATTACTTTACGCGAGGTCATAGAAGAAGTTGGCGCTGATGCATGCCGTTTTTTCTTCCTTTCCAGATCTTCGGATAGCCAGATGGACTTCGATCTGGAATTGGCAAAAAAGCAATCCCAGGATAATCCGGTTTATTATGTCCAATATGCGCACGCCCGCATATCCAGTATTTTACGGCTGGCCAGTGACAAGGGTATTGATTATAGCAAAGGTGATGTATCTTTACTTACAAGTGAGCCTGAACTAGCCTTAATTCGCCAAATGTTGAGATTAGAGGAAATTATAGAGGTTATTGTACAGACTTCTGAACCACATCATTTGACATACTATGTTCAGGATCTAGCAACGATATTTCATAGTTTTTATAAACAATGCCGCGTTATTACCGAAGACGATGCCGTAACTCGAGCTCGTTTGAAACTGGTTGAAGCAACTAAAGTGGTGCTGGCAAAGTCTTTGCATTTGATGGGAATTAACTCGCCGGAAAAAATGTAAATAAGTCTTATCATTTAAATTTTCTGTTTTAACATAATATACAATGACAATTAAAAGCTAAAGCAAAAAAGCTTGAAAAGGAAAAATAATGAAACGTGTATTTTCAGGGACACGTCCCACGGGTAAATTGCATCTTGGTAATTATCTAGGTGCGCTTCAGAATTACGTAAAATTACAGGATGAATATGAGTGTGTTTATTGCATCGTAGACTGGCATGCTTTAACCACGTTAACTGATACCAGCGAGATGCAGAATAATATTTTTGATATGGCTCTGGACTGGCTAGCGGCTGGAATTGATCCCAAATGTACAATAATGTTTGTACAGTCACATGTACCTGAGGTAACGGAACTCCATTTATTGTTAAGCATGATTACTCCTTTAAGCTGGTTATTACGTGTGCCTACCTTTAAAGAAAAAGCGAAACAACATCCTGAAAATGTCAATTACGGGCTGGTAGGTTATCCTGTTTTACAAACCGCTGATATTATTCTTTATAAAGCCGAAGTAGTACCAGTTGGAGAGGACCAGTTGCCCCATTTGGAGCTTGCCAGAGAAATTGTACGCCGTTTCAATACCCTGGTAGGACCCACCTTTCTAGAGCCTGTAGCGAAATTAACCTCGTTTCCCATGATCATAGGTCTGGATGGCAAGGAAAAAATGAGCAAGTCTCTGAATAATCAATTGGAAATTTCTTCTTCCCCGGAAGAAATCATTGCCAGGATAAAGATGGCTGTCACGGATCCAGCCCGTATCTATCGTCGAGATCCAGGGCACCCGGAGGTATGCAATATTTACCGTTTTCATCAGTATTTCAATTCTGCAAAATTAGATGAAATAGCAGCTAATTGTAAATCTGCCCAGATTGGGTGTGTAGAATGTAAAATGCTGGCAGCTCAAGAAATTAACCAGTCTCTTGAGCCCTTCCGGCAAAAAAGGGCTGAACTGGCTGCCCATCCGGAATATATTAATGAAGTTCTGGCTGACGGTGCGAGGCGTGCAAGGAGTATTGCCAGAGTTACATTGGATGAAGCCAAACAGCGTATGGGAATCCGTTAAAATCAGAGAATTTTTCCCCAGCTAAACAAACAGCAGATGGAATAGACTTTTAATTCTTCCATCTGCTTTATTTTCGTCTAACACAACCACTTAATAATCATTCCAATGGATCAATGAATGGCTGGTTATTCCATCGTTTTTTAGTTATTTACGCCGACTTATGCCTGTCCAGTAAAAAAGCTTATTTACCGGTTCTGACTTTATGATAGCAGGCGCTGCAATACACCGGACGTCCAGCCCTAGGCTCAAAGGGTACCTGGGTCTCTTTACCACATTCAGTACATATTACGGTAAACAATTGACGGCTGGGAGGTGTAAAAGTAGGCATTTTTTCGATGGGACGCTCGGTCCTTCTAGCTGCACGGGTGGCGCGACAAGCCTGGCAGCGTTTGGGTGGGTGAGTGTGGCCCTTGGCATGAAATGCCTGCTGCTCCTCAGCGGTAAAAGTGAAAGGGTTTCCACATTCGTAGCAGACTAGATCTTTATCTTTAAAGTCCAACTGGAATGGCCTCCTGTAAAAATATTGCAACCAGCGGTTAAACCAATTTGCTTAACCAGTATACACGATATTTAGAACAGAATGCAAAACGAATTCGAATATTATTTCCCCACTGTTTATTTTACTTTACAAAACAGTAAGGGTTTTTCTCAGGCTGTATAACGCATGCATGACCGATCTTCTGGCCAGTAGAGCATGTCGGCCTGGATAGGTTTGCGAAACATTTAATTCTTTTTTTCCTTTTACATTGACCGCGACAAAAGCTACACCTATTACGGCTCCATCTTTATTTTCAATGTAACCATCCAGCCCGATCCCAATATCAGCATAAAATTTTTCTATGACCATGGATGCCATGCAAGAAGCTGTCTGGGTATCAGTTTTCGGCGTTTTAGAATCAGCGATAATACCCAGCGAAGCTCTTATGTCATTGTTAGCGGTTACGAGTCCGCCTCTGAAAAAACGCTGGCTGTCCGGTAAATTAGCCAGGGAATAAGCCAGAAAGCCGGATGTGAATGACTCCGCGATAGCGATGGTCAATCCCTTGTTAAGAAGTTGACGTGCTATGATTTCTTCCAAAGTATCATCATCTACGCCCCAGATATTGTCCTTTAGCATATTTTGAAGAGTTGACTCACGTTCCCTGATCAGAGCGTAAGCAGTCTCTTTATTAGCGGCTTTGGCAGTAATACGCATATGTATTCCATCCGGTTTAGCGTAAAGCGCCAGTGTCGGATTAGGCATTCCCATAAAAGGACCAACCATTTCATCCAGCTTAGCTTCGGATAATCCCCAGGTCTTAAGTGTACGTGAAACAATGATTGATCCGGCCTTCTTTTCCAGCCTGGGATGTACTTCCCTCAACCACATGGGCTGCATTTCTGCTGGCGGTCCTGGCAAAGAAATGATGGTTTTACCGTTCTTTTCTACCCACCATCCAGGGGCAGTTCCAAGCGGATTAAGTATTGCGGTAGCTGATGGTATAAGAGTCGCCTGTTTGAGATTGTTAACCGGCATTTCCATTCCCAAACGTCCGAAATATTCAGTGATATGTTTTTTAGAGGCGGCGTCTATTTCCATTTTTTCATTCATGAGCCCTGCAATAACTTCCCTTGTTATGTCTCCCTTTGTAGGACCCAGTCCGCCAGTAATAATAGTAATATCAGAACGTTTAAAGGCCTGTTGTAATACCCCCAGAAACCGCTCAAAATTATCACCCACAATAGAAGCGTAAAACAGATCAATTCCCAATGTCGCCAACTGATTTGCGATGAAGGGTGTATTAGTATCCGTGATTTGACCCAATAAGAGTTCTGTTCCGCTGGCTATAATCTCTGCTTTCATATAAGCCGTCCTAATTCTAATTTCCACTGATACCTTTCCATAATATACCACTAAAATCTCGCCGTAAACAAAAGGTATAAAATTTACATACAAGTTATTCCCAAAGATAGTATTTTAGTACTCTGTAATTTAAATCCGGTTTTTATTTCTTGACAGCTTGAACAATAACATTCAATAATTGCCTGTTAATGAATGTGCATGTCTTTATTCCTCTTATTGCTTGCATAGCTTATCTTCCTTTATTGGCGGGGGTCATAAGCAACTGGCCCTGGAGCCGCCAGCGAAGGCTTTTTTTCCTTTTTTTATTTTCCATATTTATATTCAGTATAATTAATTATTTATTTTTTAGTGATTTACTCCCGAAATACAGTATCCAATTAATTGACATATCATGCATAGTGATGATTTGGGCTGCGGTTCAATTTCATTTTTTTATCTCCTCATATTTTCCTGACGATAAGAGGCGTTGGCTGGCTATTGCGTTTGGAGCACTAATACTTGATATCGTGCTGTTTGCATTAGATTACCTGCCTGGGTCTTACATTAACATCGGTGGCAGACTTTATCCTCAGTTTGGCATTTCAATATTAATTATCATCCTTCCTGGCCTGGTTTTACTGGCCAGAAATGTATATATCCTCATACCTCGTTTAAGAAACCAGGGAAATCCATTGGTTTATGCTCAAACGGCATTCTTATTAATCGCTGTTGCAATATTTACCATAGTAGTAATGATAGCCTTACTGCCAACATGCCGGGAGATACCAATACTTAACCTTGGCAATCTTGCAGTTGCAGCTATTTTGAGTTTTTCGGTGGTTGGGAAAAATCTGGCTGATGTCCGTTTAATACTGCGCCGGGCTTTGATATGGTTAAGTATAGGTGTCTCGGGCATTGCCTTTTATATCGGGGTACTTAAAGCCTTGAATATTATATTGAGAAATGACCTGTCAGCGGTTTCCGTATTAGCTTCAACTATGGCCTCTTTTCTGGCAATTCTAACAATTTACAGGCTGCGGGGTCTTTTCCCCCGTCTGATGGGGAAAGCTTTTCAGGGAGAAAGTTTTTATTACCGTCAGAAGTTGAAGGAGTATTCTGAAAAAATCCATACAATATTCAGCTTGAAAGAACAGGGAGGTGAATTACTTAACCTCTTTATCAGCGCTGTTGGTTGTAAAAAAGCAGGTCTTCTATTTCCCGATGCTGTTAGCGGAGATTTCAGTATTCAATTCTTAGAGCCGGGAGATAAGACCAATTCTCTTTCAAAAATTATGATAAAAAAAGATAATCCGATAGCTAGATACTTAAAACGTCACGGCGCTCCCCTAACTAGAGAAAATATAGCCATATTACCTGAATTTATGGGTTTATGGCGTCAGGAAAAGGAAATTCTAGAGACCAATCAGATAGAACTCTTTATTCCTCTAATCAGCAGATACAATTTGATCGGAATCCTGATACTGGATAAAAAGAGATCTGGTAGGTATTCTCTGGAGGATCTGGCATTACTACAGGATATCACCAGCCGGATATCAGTAAGTATGGAAAAAGAATATTTAACCCAACAATTGAAACAACGGGAAGAAGAGTTATCCATTATTAACAGGGCGAGCACTATTTTTACATCCAGTCTGGATATTCAGGAAATATACAATAGCTTTATCAGCGAATTGAGAAAGGTTCTAGAGGTAGACTGGGCGGCTGTTGGTGTCAAAGAAGGGCAGGAGATCTATCTTATGGCTGTTTTTTCTGAAATAGGTTCCCCATGGAGAGTGGGCGAAAGAATCCCTTTGAAAGGTACTACCATTGAATGGGTGGTGGCACAGCAGATAAATTATATCGACCAGGCTTTAGACTCAGAGGTTCAGTATGACGCAGGTAAATATTTATTTCAACATGGAATTCGTTCAATGGTTTATCAACCTTTAATGGTAATGAATGAAGTAATAGGTATTTTTATGGTAGCCTCAAGAAAACCGGATGCCTATAACCAGCAGCACTTAAATTTATTGGAACAACTGGCTGTACAAATTGCCAGGCCGATTGAGAATGCCCGCGTGTATGCTAAAACGGAAAGGATGGCTCGGGTGGATGAATTAACGGGGTTACTTAACCGGCGCTCACTGGATGAAATCTTGCCGAATGAGATAGGACGTCATACACGATTTGGCGGTATTTTTTCATTTATTATTATAGATGTTGATTCACTAAAGAACATCAACGATCGCTATGGACATCTGGCTGGAGATGAACTTCTGCGGGAAATAGGGAATGTCATGAAAAATACCATACGTGATACTGACCAGGCTTTTCGTCATGGTGGAGATGAGTTTGCAATCCTCTTACCACAGACATCAAAAGATACGGCTGTCAAGGTGGCAGAAAGAGTCCGCCAGCAGGTTTCTCTGAGAGTTTTAATAGGCTCAACTCCAATAACTGTTAGTCTGGGGGTTGCCAGTTGGCCGGTGGATGGTGTCAGCTCAAAGGACCTGGTTGCTGCTGCCGATACTGCTCTTTATAAAGCTAAGAAACTGGGCGGAAATACCAGCCAGTCTGTCTCAAATGCTCCTTTGGATTCTAAAGATGCTTCAACTAGTGCTTCAAGTTTTCAGAACAGTCTGGCTTTAAGCACCATATATGCGCTGGCCGTCACAGTAGATGCGCGAGGATATCGTAATTGTATACATTCCAAACAAGTTCATGACTTGGCCTTAGCTATCGGAGAGGGTCTACAGATGAATCAATTGGATCTCAATCGTTTAGGTACTTGTGCTTTATTGCATGATATTGGTAAGATTGGCATCAATGATGAAATACTTAATAAAGAGAGCGATCTTACTGACCAGGAATGGCAGGCAATCAGGTCCCATCCGCAATTGGGGGCAGCGATTATCAGCCATTCTCCGCAATTGGCTCATTGCATATCCGGTGTTTTATATCATCATGAGAAATTCAATGGAGAGGGCTATCCGGAAGGCCTAAAAGGGGATGAAATACCTTTAGAGTCACGGATTCTGGCAATTGCGGATTCCTTTGCGGCTATGACATCAGAAAAATCTTATTCCAAAGCCTTATCTTTTGATAAGGCTTTGGAAGAAATTAAAAACGGCTCCGGTACGCAATTCGATCCTGAACTGGTTAAAATATTTATAAAAGTGATTCACAAAAATATTCCTACATCAGGATTTAATACTTAAAATATAGTTTAAGAGCATTAAAACAGTCCTTTATTGGAAAGATCAAAATGGGGAGGAAAGCCATGGAATCTGAAAAAGTTCAGGTTTTTATTATCAGTCAACAGTCATTATTCCGTAAAGGTATTCAGCAAGCCTTTGCTGTTATACCTGATATTGAAATTGCCGCCAGCACAGATATCAATGACGGTATATTGGCGACAATAGATATAATGCCTCCGGATGTGGCATTACTGGATATTGACGGCTCTGCCGATACCGGTTTGACTCTGGCACGTAAGATTAAACAGCATTCTCCTAGCATTGCCATGGTTGTTTTAGCTTCGAATCCCACTGATGAGCAACTTTTTGCGGTCCTGAAAGTACAGGCCGCTTCTTATCTCAGCAAAGAAACAACGGCTGAAAAACTGTTGGAGATTATAAGGCGTGTTGCTCGAGGAGAACACCCGATCAATGAAAGTTTGACTGCCCATCCGAAGGTAGCAGAGCAAGTATTACTGCAATTTCAGGAGTTATCCAGAAGGACGGAGGCGGAAGCTTTTATTTCTCCTTTAACACCCCGTGAAATGGAGATATTGAAGTATTTAGGACAGGGTTTGTTAAATAAACAGATTGCGGCTGAACTGGGTATCAGTGAGCAGACGATAAAGAATCATGTAACATCTATTTTACGCAAACTTAATGCAAATGCGCGTACAGAGGCGGTAGTGCTGGCCTTGAGGCAAGGACTTATAAC
Organism: uncultured Dehalococcoidales bacterium; assembly: GCA_964386535.1. GTDB lineage: Bacteria > Chloroflexota > Dehalococcoidia > Dehalococcoidales > UBA3254 > CAYLRY01. Next base: position 27,395 of record CAYLRY010000019.1, read on the forward strand.
AATCGATTAATTATATTGGTCGGAATCATGGATTGATATGCATAATAACCGGATATAATAATTTGTAAATTACCACTGATTATGTTACTTTAAAGATATAAATGATGTTATGCCGCTAGGGGTGCACAAGGCTGAGAGATCCTTCCGGAAACCGGAAGGGCAACCCTCGTGAACCTGAACTCGATAATTCGAGCGTAGGGAAGCGGAAATGATAAAACCAGGGTTTGAGGTGCAGCCGAGTCCCCTGGTTTTAATTTATTTAAGGGGGATGTGATGACTCAATTAGAAGCTGCTAAACAAGGCATTATTACATCACAAATGCGCCAGGTGGCTGCATCCGAAGGACTGGATGTAGAAATAATCCGCCAGGGGGTAGAAAAAGGTACTATCGTTATTCCGGCCAATGTCAACCATACCAGACTAGTACCCAGGGGTATTGGCAAAGGACTGGCTACAAAAATAAACGCCAACATCGGGACATCATCTGATTTTGGCAATGTGGATACTGAACGTGAGAAACTAAAGGTGGTTTTAGACTGCGGAGCGGATGCTGTAATGGACCTGAGCACAGGGGGGGACATTTCTTCAATCCGCCGGGCTATCATCTCTGAATGTATTTTACCACTGGGGACTGTGCCTATCTATCAGGCAGGCATTACCAAGGTAGCTGAAGGTAGTGCCATGGTAAAAATGACAGCGGATGATCTTTTTAAGGTCATTGAAGAGCATGCAAGGGATGGGGTGGATTTCGTCACAGTCCATTGTGGAGTAACCCGTGCAGCTATCGCTAGGTTAAAGCAGCAAAAAAGAATCGCTGATGTGGTTTCCAGAGGAGGGGCTTTCCTGATAGGCTGGATTCTCTACAATGAGCGAGAGAATCCGCTTTATGAGCAATATGATCGCTTATTAGAGATAGCTAGGGAGTACGATGTTACTTTGAGTTTAGGAGATGGCATGCGTCCCGGTTGTCTGGCCGATGCCACGGATAGAGCTCAAATCGAAGAACTTCTTACACTGGGGGAGCTGGTTCAGCGTGCTCAGGAAGCTGGTGTGCAGGTGATGGTGGAAGGCCCTGGCCATGTTCCATTAGATCAAATTGAGACCAATATAAGGTTACAGAAAGCAATATGCAAAGAAGCTCCTTTCTATGTTCTAGGGCCCCTGGTGACGGACGTAGCTGCCGGGTATGACCATATCACAGGAGCTATTGGCGGGGCTATTGCAGCCTCAGCCGGGGCGGATTTTTTGTGTTATGTGACGCCGGCAGAGCATCTCTCACTTCCAGATCCCGAAGATGTCAGGCAGGGAGTGATGGCTTCTCGTATTGCAGCCCATGCAGCGGATATTGTAAAGGGGGTAAAGGGCGCTAAAGAATGGGATCTAAAGATGTCAATGGCACGCAAGCGTTTGGATTGGGAAGAACAGGCAAGATTGTCTATAGATCCAGAGCGTTCCAGAGTTGGCCATACCAGGCATACATCTGCCGGCAAAGCTTGTAGTATGTGCGGGGGATTTTGCGCCATGGCCCTGGTAGAGGAGTATCTGGGTGTGTCCACACCCAGGTGTTGATAACGACACAGGAGCTTCTCAGTGCTGGACGTAATCGTTATAGGCGGTGGTCCTGTCGGCAGCCAAACAGCCTATCGGTTAGCTGCTGACGGTAAGTCCGTAGTTGTGGTAGAGCAACGCGAAGAGGTTGGTCAAAAACCCTGTTGTACCGGTATTATCAGCCAGGAATGCGTTACAGCCTTCGAAATACCTTCCCGAGTGATCCTAAAACAAGTACACAGCGCCTACGTTTTTTCTCCCGCAGGTGAATATATCAAAGTCAGCCGACCAGAGACGCATGTGTGCATTGTAAAGCGTTCGGAGTTCGACCGGGCGCTGGCGGAACGAGCACAGAAAGCCGGCGCCCTATTTTATTTAAAAGCCTGTGCCAAAGAAGTAATAGTAAAAAATGACCAGGTTGTAGTTAATGTGGAAATACAGGGCAGCCGGCGACAATTTGAAGCAAGATGCGCTGTATTGGCTACGGGATTTAAAGCTTCTCTGGTGGAAGGATTGGGTTTCGGAAAGGTGAGTTATTTCGCCGCAGGGGCTCAGGCTGAAGTCGAATTAAATAACATTAATGAAGTGGAAGTATATCTGAGTCAATTACTGGCTCCCGGTTTCTTTAGCTGGCTTGTTCCTACCTCAAATGTGAGCGGCATGGTAGGGTTATTAACTCATCGTAATCCTGGGCTCAAACTCCAGCAATTATTGGAGAGGATAGAATCTCAGGGTAAGGTAAAACCGGGGAACTACCGCATAAAATATGGAGCCATTCCTTTAATCCCTCTGAAGAGGACCTGTGGAGACCGCATATTGATAGTTGGCGACGCAGCGGGACAGGTAAAACCGACAACAGGAGGCGGCCTGTATTTTGGCTTATTATGTGCCGATGTAGCTGCTGAAACAATTAATGATGCAGTGAATAAAGGCGATTTATCTGCCCGGAGCCTTATATCTTATGAAAAAAAATGGCGAAAAAGGTTAGGGCATGAATTAAGGGTTGAATACTTTATCCGCCGATGTTACGAACACTTTTCAGACGAGCAAATAAACCGGATATTCTGCAGAATGAAAGCCACGGGTATCGTCGACTCAATTATGCAGAATAACCAGGTGGCGTTTGACTGGCACGGCGGACTGCTGTTTAAAGCTTTAAGAATGGGTATAATGTCAGAGTTGAAAAGAAGGCTTCATTTTCCATAATTAAAAAGTTTCAGGAGTAACTAATTGAGTTCTATTTTAATTGATACACATGCCCATCTGGATTTTGCTCAATTTGAAGCAGACCTGGACGAGGTTATTTCCCGCTCTCATGAGGCTGGTATCGGCTTGATTAATACAATCGGTGTTGACGTGGCTGCCAGCCGGAAAGCCATCAAACTGGCGGAAAAGTATCCAAGTGTTTTTGCTTCTATCGGCATTCACCCCCAGGAGACGGGAAAAGCCAAAAAAGAGGATATTTTTATTTTAGAGGAATTGGCCCGTCATCCGCGGGTAATCGGTATTGGTGAACTCGGGTTGGACTTTTATCGGAATCAATCACCCTGTGAGACCCAGTTACAGGTGCTGCATTGGGAATTGGATATGGCTCAAAAATTGGGTTTGCCTATAATAATTCATTGCCGGGAAGCCCAGGATATTCTGCTGCCGATTGTCCATGATTGGACTGCCGGTAATCCTCTTCCGGCAGATAAAGCACGAGGAGTATTACATTGCTTCAATGCTGATTTAAAAACCGCGAAGCAATATTTAGATATGGGTTTTTATATTTCTATCGGGGCATATATTGGTTATCCTTCTTCTAAAGCATTGCGTGACACAGTGAAGAATATTCCAATTGAGAGGCTGGTACTGGAAACTGACTGCCCGTTTTTACCACCTCAAAAACATCGCGGGCAGAGGAACGAGCCATCCTATATAGCCTATACCGCAAGTGTGCTGGCAGATATTAAACAATTGACAATGGAAGAAATCGCTCAACAGACTTCGAAAAATGCAATTGCATTATTTCATTTCCCGGATTTTTTAAAGACATAACTTGGCGGACGTTTTCATCCTGTATATTGGCGGCCAGATGAATATATTATCAGATGGGAGAAAAAAGGGTAGTGAAATTCAGAATAACTTCATTGGTAATTTGGATTTCTCTGATCGGTATGCTTTTTACAGGCTGCGGTGGAGATACTGATCACCAGTTAACCTTCTCTGAACTGATATCCAGGGCGGACAAATATAATGGCCAAAGCGTGACACTGGAGGCCTTTTATTTTACCGGTTTTGAAATTGCAGTCATTTGCGAATCGGTTGAACCTTCGAAGTATGACAATGAGAGGCTGGTTCCCCATGGAGCAATGGTCTGGGTTGAAAGGGGTGTTTCTGAAGAAATTTACAACAGGATGTATATTCAAAATAAGACGCCTTCCGGTTATGTTGAGCATATTGCTAAGTTAAAAATTACAGGGAATTTTGAGACAGGTGGTAAATATGGTCATATGAATGCATATCAATATAAGATAAATTTTACTGCTGTTGAATTATTAGAGTGGGCTCCTTAATTTGGTTGATAAACCATACGAACAATAGTAAAATTATTTTTGAATATAGTAGTGCATAATAGGGGATAAGTAAAATGGAAAGTGGGACGTGGAAAGTTAAGACAGGTCTGGCTCAAATGCTGAAAGGCGGGGTAATTATGGATGTGGTTACCCCTGAGCATGCAAAAATCGCTGAGGACGCCGGCGCCTGTGCAGTGATGGCGCTGGAGCGAGTGCCGGCTGATATTAGAGCTGCGGGGGGGGTGGCACGTATGGCTGACCTTGCAATAGTTGAAGCGATAAAAAAGGCAGTTTCTATCCCTGTGATGGCTAAATGCCGTATCGGGCACTTCGTAGAAGCGCAGGCACTGGAAGCTATTGGCGTAGATTATATTGATGAATCTGAGGTATTAACTCCGGCAGATGAAAATTTCCATGTCTGGAAGCATGATTTTAAAGTGCCTTTTGTTTGTGGTTGCCGGGATCTGGGTGAAGCTCTGCGCCGCATTGGAGAAGGCGCAGCCATGATCCGTACTAAGGGTGAAGCTGGGACAGGAAACATTGTAGAAGCGGTAAGACATATGCGTGCTGTCCAGGATGGAATCCGGCGGCTGGTCAATTTGCCACAGGAAGAACTGATGTCGGCTGCCAAGGAACTGGGTGCTCCATTTACCCTGGTGGAAGAGATCCATAAAAACGGTAAACTCCCGGTAGTTAACTTCGCTGCCGGTGGTGTGGCTACTCCTGCCGATGCCGCCTTAATGATGCAATTGGGGGCTGATGGCGTTTTTGTAGGTTCAGGTATTTTCAAATCAAAAAATCCAGCAGCTCGTGCTGTAGCTATTGTTAAAGCCACTACTCACTATAAAGATGCCAGGATCATCGCAGAGGTTTCTAAAAACCTGGGTGAGGCCATGACTGGGCTGGATATCCAGCAAATTAAGCCAGAAGGGCTTATGGCCAGAAGAGGATGGTAGATTTTTAAAGGGCAGAGGATGGAGGATGTTTTGCAGAAGGTAATTACCGATGACCTGAATGCCTTAATAGATATTTTACCGGTACATATCAGCCAGGTTTTAAGGGAACAAACCGATATCAGCGAACTAGTCGAGGTAATCATGGATTTAGGGCGTCCGCCAGAAGCCCGCTTCTTTGACCGTGAAATGGTTATCACACCCCAGGATATATCTGCGCTGGACCTGGAATACGTGGTATCACATGTCAGCAGCTTTGGAGAAGATAACCGTGCGGGTATAGAACGAACGCTGCATCGCATTTCTGCTATACGGAATCGCAAAGGTACTATCGTCGGTCTTACCTGCCGTGTGGGGAGAGCTGTCTACGGTACTATTCAGATTATTAAAGACCTGATAGAGTCTAATAAAAGCGTTCTCTTAATGGGACGTCCTGGAGTAGGGAAAACCACAATGCTGCGCGAAGTGGCCCGTGTACTGGCTGATGAATTACATAAACGGGTTGTCATAGTGGATACTTCAAATGAGATCGCCGGTGACGGTGATATCCCGCATCCCGGGATCGGCCATGCCAGGCGCATGCAGGTACCTGCTCCGTCTTTACAGCATGCCGTAATGATTGAAGCTGTAGAGAACCATATGCCTCAGGTAATTGTGATTGATGAAATAGGTACGGAGCTGGAAGCCAGGGCAGCACGAACCATAGCGGAAAGAGGGGTGCAGTTGATCGGTACAGCTCATGGAAATACTCTGGAGAATTTAACCATTAATCCTACTCTGGCTGATCTAATAGGCGGTATCCAGACAGTAACCCTGAGCGACGAGGAAGCCAAACGGAGGGGTACTCAGAAATCTATTCTGGAACGGATGGCCCCGCCAACTTTTAATATAATTGTTGAAATCCAGGACCGGGAGAGGGTGGCTATTCATCCGGATGTTGCTGAGGCTGTGGATACGCTTTTACGGGGTTATCCATTAGAGACGGAAATTCGCTGGATAGACGGTGATGGAGAGGTACACAGCGCTAAAGCAGTACCCGCAGATATGGAAAAGAAAACTGCAACCAGGGGTAAAAGATCCAAAGAGGAAAAAAAGATAAAAATTTATCTCTTTGGAGTAAACCGGGCCAGATTAGAGCAAATGGCTAAGGATTTAAAGATAAGCCTGGATATTGTAAATAACCCTAATGTAGCCAGTATCTTTGTTACATCTAAGGCCTATTATCGTAACCGCCCACAGAAAATTATTGATGCTGAAAATTCTAATATTCCCATTTATGTGTTAAAAAGTAATACTCCCAACCAGATCCGCCAGTTATTGAATTCAATCTATTCTACTGATAACCAACGTGACCCTGTTACACTGGCGGTAGAAGAAGCGCAATCAGCCGTAAACCAGGTACTTAACGGAGGCAATATTGTTGAGCTCAGTCCTCAGGGCGCCTATATCCGGCGTTTACAACACCTGGTAGCTGAACAAAATGAATTGCCTTCTGACAGTACCGGCAAAGAGCCCAATCGATATGTTCGTATTTACAAGCATAGAGCTGGGGCATAACGCATGTCTTTATTTATCACCTTCGAAGGTGGAGAAGGCTGCGGTAAAAGTACTCAAGCCGGTATATTACATCGTCATTTGACTCAACAGGCATATCCGGCGATATTAATTTACGAGCCTGGCTGTACCCCGGCTGGTGAGCGTATCCGGCGATTGCTGAAAAGAGCCTCTGATTATTCAATCACCCCTTTATCTGAATTAATGCTATTCAATGCTGCTCGCAATCAGTTGGTAGCGGATGTTATTCAACCAGGTCTGAAGGAGGGCAGGATTATCATCTGCGACCGTTTTACTGATTCAACCATAGCTTACCAGCATTATGGAAGAGGCGTGGATCTAAACCTGGTGGAAAGGGTTAATAAGATCGCCTCTCAAGGGTGTCAACCTGATATTACTTTCCTTCTTGATATATCTCCCGAAACAGGTCTATCCCGAAAGCCAGGTAGCCGGGATCGTTTTGAACGTGAAGACCTGAGCTTTCATCAAAGAATACGCGCTGGTTTTTTAAAGATGGCTGCCGCAGATCCGCAACGGTGGGTGGTCATTAACGCCGCTTTATCAAGATCCAAAATAGCCGGGATTATTTGGGAAAAAGTAGCTAGGTACCTATCCCATTGATATAGAGGTGAGCCCCAATCATAGCTATCAAATTCCAGGCAGAGTGAATTATTAAGGGGCCCCATAACGAATTAGTTTTAAGGCGTACAGTGCCAAGGACTATGCCTAGAACTAAAATAGTTGTCATGCCGTATAAGTTATATTGAATATGTAATAAAGCCCAGGCGATAGATGTTAATGTGATAGTGCCAATTGAACCTAGCCAGGATTGCTTTAATCCAACAAACAAAAAGCCGCGGAATAGGGCTTCCTCAAAAGCCGGTGCAAAGATAACGGCAGCCGCCCAGAATAGGACAGGCCAAACGCTGGTACGGTAAGCTTCAATGGTAAATCCGGAGTCTGCTTCCTGTTCAAAAAAAATGTTAAACAGCCCCGAAAGGCATATTAACCCGATACAAATAACCAGGAAAATCAGGATATTTCTTTTAGGTATTTTCCGCAAACCCAGATAGTCCTTTATAGGCGCTCCTCTGCGAATTGCAATAAAAAGGACTATAAAGCCTATACCGACAATTGCTGAAGCAATGGTTGCAATGGATAATAATAGGCCGTCTGAGGCCAGACTCTTTGAAAATCTAAATAAATCCGTGTCCGGATTAGATATGAAATTAGCGATTACAAAGACTATTGCCACCAGTACCTGAACGGCTGTATTAGCCAAAAAGATCACTATTCCAAAACCGATGGTAGGGCCTGCACTCCAGAAACTGGGACGGGGTTTAAAGATAGGCGCCTTAGATAGTAAAGGGGGGACAGGTTCCATGCCAGGTTGAATGTTGTATTGTTCCATCGTTACCTCGTTACAAGTGCGTTATTTTTGACTACATTCACTCAAGTCAGAAAAAAATAGCCTTAAGGATTTGATCCCCCGTTATTTTGCTTATTACCCCTGGCCAACGAGGCAAAAATACCGCTAAAACAAAGCGCTGCAAAAATCAAGAAAGCTATTTGGGCGCTGGACATAAATTGTGAGTAGTAAGCGGGCGTAATACTTACTCTGCCGATTACAATTGCGATGATTATCATGGCAATACCCATACTGAGAGTTTGTCCGATGGTACGCATGGTGCCGGTAACCGAAGCTGCTGTGGTATAGTATCTTTGATTGACGGAACTCATAATGGCATTAGTATTGGGAGAAGCAAATAACCCGAAGCCTGCACCCAGTACTAACAGAGCTATTATTATTTGCATCAGTGATGTATCAGAGTTAAGGAACCCGAAAAATATCAAGACAGCGCATGTAATTGCCATGCCTATTGAAGCGACTATGCGGGGTTCAAATTTATCTGAGAGTCTACCGCTGTAAGGAGCAACGATAGTCTGCATCACCGGTTGCGCCAACAGAACCAGCCCGGCCTGCTGGGGGCTGAATTCCTTAAGATATTGAAGATACAGGCTTAAGAAGAAAGTAATGGCTGAGGTTGAGCTGTAGTTGAAAAGAGCTGCCAGATTGGAAAAAACGAAAGGACGGTTGTTCCGGAACAGGTTAACATTAAGAATAGGGGCAACAGCCCGGCTTTCCCAGAAGAAGAAACCGATCAGTCCAAGAATACCTGCTAGTGTAATCAAGCCTCCTGTAACATCAGGTAATTCAGTAAAGCCGTACATAACAGCTACCAGGGAAAGGCCGTAAATCAGTGATCCTAAATAGTCAAAAGGCTCTCCTTTTGAGGTGATCCATTCCTCTTTGACTTTCCACCAGAGAAGAAAAAGTAGAAAAAAACTGACAGGGGCTACGACAATAAATATAGCGGTCCAGTTAAAATGTTCAATCAATAATCCGCCTATGAACGGACCAATAGAGAGACCAGCATAAACAGACCCAATACTGATACCTAGCGCCCTACCACGCTCTTTGGCAGGGAAGGCGGCGGTCATCATGGCAACCGATGTGCTGCTGATCATGGCGCTGCTGATACCCTGGATGGCACGGCAAAATATCAGCATATAAATAGAGGTGGAGAATATGATTATTACTGACATCAGAGAAAATAAACCAAGTCCGTAGATGAATATTTTTTTTATCCCGATAATATCAGCAATTCTGCCGAATGGGACTGAAAAGACTGCCACTGTTAGAACAAAAGAGGAAATTACCCAGCCCAATAAGACGGCGTCCGGCTGAAACTGGTTGTTTATAGTCGGAAGTGCCACGTTTATTCCGGACATCATAAAGGTGGTGATAAGGTTTGAAAGCGATGAAATAAAAAGAATGACAGTTTTATTTGGTACACCTGATTCTCCACTGGTAAGCTTGGTATTAGTTTGTGACATTAACTACTCGCTTTTTCCGGTTAATTTCTTTTTAATCATATAACTAAGCAGATGGTAATAACAAGAACTAGGTGTATAATATGGATATGTCCAAGCGGGTATTTGTGGCTATGAGCGGTGGTGTAGACTCTTCGGTAACCGCCTACCTTTTAAAAGAAGCCGGCTATGAAGTAATTGGAATTCATCTTGAACTGACTTCCAGTCAAGAACCAGTTACTGGGGAGCATGGTGAGCTTGAATCTACCTGCCGGAAGCTGGGTATTCCTATCCACTTTCTTCAGGTACAGGCCGAATTTGAAAATAGCGTGGTGAACCATTTTTGCACAGAATACAATTTGGGACGTACGCCTAATCCCTGCGTACAATGTAATAAAAATATCAAGTTCGGCCTTTTGTTGGACTGGGTTCAAGCAATGGGGGGCGACTATCTGGCAACGGGGCATTATGCCAGAATAGCGCCTTCTACGGACGGATACCGGCTATTAAAAGGGTTGGATTCTGGGAAAGATCAGTCATATTTCCTTTATACTTTAGGTCAAAAAGAACTGGCTAAGGTGCTTTTCCCTTTAGGAGGACTATTTAAAAACGAAGTAAAAAAAATGGCTTTAAATCTGGGACTTCCGGCTGCCAACAGCCGTGAAAGCCAGGATATCTGTTTTATACCAAATGGAGATTACAGGCTATTATTAAGCAGCAGGTTAAAACAGCAACCGGGAGAGATTGTAGATACCAACGGCAACATAAGAGGACAACATAAAGGACTGGCAAATTATACCATTGGCCAGAGGCAGGGAATAGGGATCAGCGCAGGACAACCCCTGTATGTTATCAGCCTGGATGCGGTTAATAACCGTCTAATAATTGGGACAAGGGAGTTTCTCTTAAAAAGAAGCCTTATAGCCTGTCAACTAAACTGGATATCAGGGCGTCCTCCTGGAAAGGAATTTGATGTATTTGCAAGGGTACGCTACCGAAGTTCGGAAGTAAAAGCTCACCTTTCAATGCAAAACTGTATGTTTTTACTTACCTTTGCAGAACCTCAAAGAGCTATAACTCCCGGACAATCGGTGGTATTTTATCAGGGCGAACAGGTATTAGGAGGTGGAATAATTGCATCCACATCTTAATCGATCAAGAATGCCTGAATTTACTGAGGAGAGGTTGTGCTGGCAGAAAGGTTACCGTCTGGTAGCTGGAATAGATGAGGTTGGCAGAGGTTGCCTGGCAGGGCCAGTGGTAGCCTCAGCCGTGATTATGTCTTTGGATAAGCCTGCGTTCTGGTTCAATGAGGTTAAAGATAGTAAACTTTTAACTCCAGCACAACGCGAGTACCTTTTTCCTTTTATACATGAAGCTGCAATTTCTATTGGCACGGGTGTGGTTCATCCGGCGGTAATAGACGATCATGGGATTACGTACGCTGTCCGGCTGGCCATGAAAAGAGCTATTAACAACCTTAGACCAAAGGCGGAATATGTGCTGATAGACTACCTTAGTATCCCGGATTTGGAATTGCCGCAAAAAGGAGTTAAGGATGGTGATACACTTTGTTTTTCTATCGCCTGCGCCTCTATTGTAGCTAAAGTTTTTAGAGACCATTTGATGATAGGTCTGGATAAAAAATATCCGGGCTACGGTTTTAACAGACATAAAGGCTACGGCACCGAGGAGCATGTAGCTTGTTTGCGCAGACTGGGTCCTTCTCCGGTTCATCGCCGCTCTTTTGAACCTGTAAAAGGGGTGTTTCAGTATAAATTGGAAATCTGAAATCAGGCTATAAGGCCTTTGTTACTCAGGGAAGTGGTTTACACTACCGGCGCCTGCGGCTACCTTACTTTATCGAATAATAGGAACCGGTATCCAGCTTTGAAGAAGATTTTTATGCTTAATTGTTCAGGTGAACAGCCTGCATTTTTTAATTTTTACTGGTATAGCCAGAATAAGGAAAAGAGTGAAACGAAAAGAAACCGGACAAATTGGTGAACAACTGGCTAAAAACTATTTACGAAAAAAGGGCTATTGTATTTTAGAGACCAATTACCGCGCCGGTAAAGATGAAATTGATATTGTCGCCCGTCAGAAGGACTGTCTGGTATTTGTGGAAGTTCGTACCAAGTCTAATACTGAATATGGTGCACCTGAGGAATCATTAACTGCCAGCAAGATAAGACATATGGAAAGATCTGCGGTTAATTATCTCGAAGCTCATAAAAATGAATCTGGATTATGGCGGATAGATCTGGTAGCCGTGGAACTGGATATTAAGAATCAGCCGGTGCGGATAGAGGTGATAGAAAATGCAATAGATTTCTGGTAAGGGTATAAGAATTTTAAAAATTCACAATGTGGTGCGCCCTCAATATTTCGAAAGATAGAAAATTACGATGTTCCCTTGAGGGACCTACTTTGGTATCCATAAGGGAAGTAATATGTATAAAAGCTTCCAAAGGAATAATCTTCAGCGCATTCTGTGAGGATTTTGGTTACAATCAAGGATAAGGTTGCCAGTAGTGTTCCACTGGTGGGTATTCTTTTTCAATATTCAAACGGTAGTTGTCTTTCTCTTTTACCACAAGACAAATCCGAATAGGTTGTATTCCGGTCCTGTTCTGGGAAAACCTGAAATATCCGGTGGGTAGAAGGAGTTCTCTGGTCTGCATAATTGGCCCCAGTATATCAGGATATGTGTTACCTGAAGCAACTTTCAGGGCTTCAAGTACTACCAGCATACAATTATATGCATCACAGGCCTGATTATCAGGATTACTGTCATATAATTTCCGATAAGCTTCTAGAAATTGACGATTCTCAGTATTATCTATTTCCGGAAGATATTTTTCGATAACTGAAACACCGATAGCATTGTCACCTATTTCCTGCATCATTTCAGATGTTAGACCGTCTATTTGTGCGATGAAAACTGATTTTTTACCCCAAAAGCCCTGTTCGGCGAACTGTTTAAAGAAAGCTAATCTTACCTGATCTTCAGGAAGGGCGCAAACCACTGCATCAGCAGTTTTCATATTAGCCAAATAAGGATAGTAATCCATTTCTTTTAATGGAGCTACCTGTTGTGGGGTTATTTTTCCGCTTTTTGAACGGAAACCGTCTACAAATCCCTGGATGGAATCAATAGCATCTCTATCATCTGAGCATAAGGTAGTCGCCGTGCGAATATCACGGTCAAAAGCATACATTCCCAGTGCATAGGTACTGGACTGGTTTATTTGTGAAGTCCAGAATGCATACTTATAACGTGGGGCTGTTTGAGAATAACCAGTAGGACTCCATTTCACGTTTATCAGGGGAACTGAAGCAATCAATTGAGTAACCGACAAATTCGCATCATCTCTGTATGGCCCTAAAATAAGGGACACTTTATCTGAAAGTATCAATTTTTTAGCCTTTTCGATGGTATTGGAAATGTCGCCAAAGCCCTCATCTTCAATAACCAGTCTGATTGGTCGGTCTTTAATTGCTCCATTTACCCTTTTAATTGCCAGTTCCATAGAGTTACGGAACTTTTCCCCTAATAAGGCTTCAGGTCCTGTGAGTGGCAGTAACACGCCTATTTTTAACGGCCTGGTTGAATCTTGTGCGGATGAAGAATTGGACGTGTAAAAAATTTCTGAATCCAAAGTTGATTTTTTACATCCGGAAAAAGGAAATAGAGAAAGCAAGCATATTATTAAACCAAAGAATAGTATCATAGATAGATTCAAGCTCTTTGTTTTCATTCATCTCCTTAACCTGGTTATCACGGTTAAAATAATTGCCTGGTACCAATATGCAGACAATAGACATAGAGATTATAATTCCAGCGAGGTCTGTACCGGATTACTAAGAATTACGTTTTTATTTATTTGGACCTGAACCATATTACCCGGATGAACTGAGGCTAAATCGCCCAGAGTACCCGTGGATATAGTTTCATCTTTAATCTCTGACTGTACCGCGAAAAGGTAGTATTTGAACATTTTGTTCAGAAATTTAGCCTTAAAAATTAGCTTAAAATACAGTTCTAAGAACTTTTTGCACTTGAACCGTATTTTAAAACTGATTAGACAGCGTTTAGTAAAGTGAATAATTCGCAAGTGTTTTCTATTTTGGTCTTAAGCTCATAATCCCGAAAAATAAGTTTTACTTCATTATGGATGAAAGGGTGATTATAGTCAAAAACAAACACTTAATTCATTGATAATGATATAATAATAACTCTAAAGCCCTTGTTTTCAAATTGTTTTGAAAAAGTTAAAGTGGATTTATTAAGGAGGTGTTTATGGGCTATTTACCGGAAGTATACAAGGATTTTATCATGCAGTATCCTGAGATCAACAAATCATACGATGCACTAGCCAATGCCTGCCATAGAGCTGGACCTCTGGATAAAAAAACACGCCGCTTAATAAAGCTGGGAATTGCCATCGGACTGAATTCTGAAGGGGGCATACGTTCGCATACCAGAAGAGCCCTGGAGGAAGGTGTATTGCCTGATGAAATACGCCATGCAGTTTTGCTGGCGTTTACCACGGCTGGATTTCCACAAATGATAGCTGCCTATAGATGGATAGAAGACGTGATTGAAAGTAGAAATAAGTCCAGCACTTGATTTTGGCATTTAAAAAAATAATATAATTACGTTTAACAATAAAACAATAAATTCGAACTATACATGATTCTGCAGGTAATAGAGATTAAGGCGAGGAGTGGAGGATTGTTATATGGTGCAGCAGTTAACTCTTAGAGAAATCTTGAAAGAAGCAATAAGAAACGAAATATTATCCGAATCCCTGTATTTAGGGTTACGTCAACGGGTTAACAATCAGGATTCCAGAGAAGCTTTTCGGTTTCTGGCAGAAGAGGAGGAAAAGCACCGGCGATTTCTGGAAGATTATTTACAGGGTAAGCTGCGAGAAGGAACTTTAAGTGAAGGTTTGGTGGTGGATTATAAAATCGCTGAGTTTCTGGAACAGCCTGAAATAACTCCTGCAATGGAACTTAAAGATGTGTTTCTTCTGGCTGCTAATAAAGAGAAATCAACATTCGATCTTTATACCTGCCTGTCACAAATACACCCTGCTGGAAAAATACAGCATCTTTTTCAAGAGCTGGCGGCACAGGAATTGGACCATAAAAAAACGGTAGAAACCATGTATTCAGAAGTGGCATTTCCGCAAACTGGCGGAGGTTAGTATGGAGATGGTTTAAAGATTAATCTAATTAGGCTAATCTGATCTGATTTGAGTATCTTCCGCTGAAGTTGACTGGGCATGAATTGCTTCCCATTCATGGCGGTGAATTACCATTAAGATAAAACTTGAACCGTCTCTCTCTATTACACCGCTCTGGTTAAAACCACATTTTTTAAAACATTTCTGTGCCCGGATATTCCATGATAAAGTGGTTAGATAAATACGCTCGAGTTTGGTACGTTTAAAGATATGATCTAATAGGGATTCGATTGCTTCAACTCCATATCCATTATTCCAGTAACGCCGGTTACCTATCATAATCCCTAATTCTGCCTTTCGCTCAACCAGATTAATATTATAATAAACGCAATTACCGATATGTTCACCCGATAGTGTCTCAATAGCGAATTCATGGCGGTTGCTGCTGGGGTAACACAGTTCAAACGTATATTCGGATAAAAACTGCTGGTATGATATATTTAGGGTAAGAGCTGCATCAAGCCTGGCCAATTCAGGATCAGTTTGCCAGGTGTAATCCTCTCTGGCATCGGACATTCTCTTTGGGCGGATTCTGATTCTATTGCCGTTGTTCATATCAAGAATTTATATAATAAAAGAGTCTTCTTCTGTCTCAATTTGTTTTAAGGCGCTTTCAGCAGCTTCACTGATGACCTCGTCCGGACTATTCAGACATTTCAATAGATACTGTTTAGCTTTAGTGCCGCCTATCTTGCCCAGCGAAGCAATAGCGGCCTGTTGGACGTCTGCATCATTGTCTCTGGTCAGCTTGATCAAGTAAGGGACAGCTTCTTCATCGCAAAGCTCACCACAGGCTCCTGCAGCTTCATAGCGGGTATTTGGGCTGATACTACCCAATTCCTTAATTAGAGTCGGCAACCAAACAGTATCACAGTTTTTTCCCATAGCATATATAGCGCTGTTTACTACATTAGGGTCAGTGCTCTGATAAGCGTCTGAAATGGCTTTTTTAACCTCAGGGAGAGAGAGAGGAGCCGCTGCCTCCAATGCGCGCCGCCAAACTTCAACAGGTTTATTTTTGTCCTTTAAAATAGCCAATAAAGCCTGGGAAACGTGATTTGAACTATAAGGACCCAGTTTTTTTAATTCTGCCAGCATAGCATATTTCCCCAGTGCTTTGGCCGCGGCCGCCTGGACCTCCTCTGAGCTATCTTCATTTAACATCCTGATAAAAATACTGATCAAGATGGTTTCCTCATTTTCCCAGAGACCTTCAATAGCTTTAATTCTAACCTGGGAATCCGGATCCTTAAGGCAACTTTTTAGTATACTATCGAAATTAAGCTCAAAATTTTCTTCAGCCAGTTCAACTAGTCGATTAATTATTGTCCGCCGTCTTTCTACCGATATCTTAGGCCATGCCTGTACGAAATAGGACAAATCTCCCTGATTCAGATTAGATAAGTCAGCCAGTATTGTGTTTAATATTGGCTTATCATTAAGTGTCAGATCAGTAATGGCTTGTTTGATATTGGTAGGTACAGACTCCATGATAATTTATTCTTCCTCCTCTCCCTCTTCCCCATCTTCGCCTTCTTCCTGCCCTTGTTCCCAGATCGGCTGAGTGAAGTAATCAATATATTGTCCCATAGCTTCAGCGGCTGCCTGTTTCATTTTCTGACGTGTTTCTTCAGCTAGTTTGGCCAGTTCCGTGGTATCCACTTCTATTTCTAGCATTTTGGATAATATCTTAACTACCGCCAGGGCTGCCATCGGGTTGGGCATTCTTGAAGCATACATGGGGACTTCGCCGAGAAGACACATACCATCAATTTCTCTCTCTTTTGCCACACCTAACAAAAGCCCGTTCAAACCGGCTATTTGCAGATTGCCTTTTTGTTTCAAGTTCAGTGTTTTTAGTTCCTGGACCAGGGCTTGATTAGTGCCTACACCCCATACCTTCGGTTGCTCGGTGTGATGAATCCGGGTTAAAGCGGCAGCGCAGGTATAAACTCGTTGAACATGAAATCTTTGAGATAGATCTAGAACGCAATTGGCCAGCTCATAACCCTTGGTAGGGGGCTGGTCATCACCTAAAAACAAAATTAAGTCGCTTCCGTTTTTATTATCGTTTTTTCTATAGAAAAATTTACTCTGTGGAAACTGGGGGGCTTCAATAATACTATCTTCAACTAGCACCCCCGTAGGGTCGAAGAAATTAGCGGGTTTAATTTCAGCTAATTCCTTGAAATGTAATTTAGAGGTAAGGTAGGTGGCTATAATCATAGCTACATTGCCAACACCAGGCCAGGCGGCCAGCAGATTGGGGGTTTTAAGTTTGGGGCGAGCAAATAACTTGATTAGCTCGTTCATTTTTTCTCCTGATTCTTTTTCCTGTAACATGTATTTATTTTACCTTAAAATAGCACCTGAGGCTATAATTTATCTTTACGTGTTTACTTAAGAATCATCCTTTCCGGCTGGCTGCCGGCACCTAAAAAATGAAAACCCCTACAAATTTCAAAGCCGTCTCTAAGTATCCTTCTTCACCGTTACAATGGACGGCTTCGCCAATAAAAGCCTTATGCCTGAGTAATTATAAAAAAAGGACCGCTTATTTACTAGCTACTGCAACGCTGGAACAGAAAATATGTGGAGTGAGAACTGAACCTCCCACCCATCTAGCCTCTTTGCCCAAAGCTGCAATATTTTTTAAGACCTGGTAAACGTTGCCGGAAACCATGGTATTTTTAACCCTGCCGGCAATTTTACCGTTTTCTATCTTATATCCCAATAAAACATTACCGCTGAAATCACCGCCAAGGATATTACCCTGTTCCGCTCCCATCAGTTGCTCAACAATCAATCCTTCTTTAATGTCCTGAACCATTTCTTCAACAGTGGCCTGGCCGGTGTTAATGCAAAAAGCACTGGGTGAAGGAACCAGGATACCTCCTCTGCCCCGGTTTCCATTTCCGGTACTACGTATACACGCCTGTCCGGCAGTTTGCAGGTCGTAAAGGAAATTACGTACAATACCTCCTTCGATCAAAGGAGTACGCTGGCTGGGCACACCTTCATCATCAAAGGGACGGCTGTTCGGAGCAAATTTAATAGTAGGATCGTCAATTATACTCAATTTTGTGTCAAACACTTTTTCACCCAGGCGTTTACCGATAGGCGAAGCGCCTTCGAGGACTGTTTTACCATTAAAGGCAGACATCAGAGAAGGTAACAGCGCACTGACTGCTCCATCAGGAGTGAAGATTACGGGAAGATAGCCTGTCGTCACTACCGCTATATTTCTGGAAAGTTCAAGCTGGCGCAGTACCATATCAGTTAATTCCTGAGTATTTTTCAAAAGCTGGCAGGATTCTTTTTCATCGCCTACAAAAAGCATGTCTGTATCACGGATCAAAGTACCGCCAATACCCAGCCCGAAAGTGCTTTTCCGGTATTCAGCCTTTCCGCCGCGTGAGTTTAAAATCTTAATATGAGCCATTCCTTTGGAGACCCCGGCATCACAGATAATACCAGGTGTGCTTTTAAGCACAGGATCAATCAGGCTATGACCCAATTCAATCATTTCTGAAACCGGGATATTTTCTACTTCAGGGTCGAAAACGGGGACATCTGGAAAAGCCGTGGCTTGAGGAAAATCAAACCTGGCCTGCATCCCAAATTGAGATGATTCTACAGCAATATCAACCAGTTTACAGCTTTCAATATTTCCACTGGCGGCGGCATACCCTAAACGCCCGTTTTTGATAATGCGCAGTGCAACACTGTTGCTCTGTTTGCTTTGAATAGCTTTAAGGCGATTAGCCCGGAAATGTACAGGTGTTTCTTCGGTTGTAATAACGAATACTTCAGCAGCCTCAGCGACTTTGCTGGCTAAACTAAGAATCTCCTCCATTATTTGCCTCCAATCAGGCAATGCTGAATTCTGATATGCGGGCTGCCATTTGAAACCGGCAAAGGTGATTGTCCCCCTTTGCCGCAACCACCTCCCTGATTCATATCCAGATCATTACCGATAGCATCTATATTCATGAGAGTAGAAAAAACATTTCCGGTCAGAACCACCGGCCTGAGCGTCTCTGCAATTTTGCCGTTACGAATGAAATAGGCTTCTCCGGCGGAAAAGGTGAACATCTCCATGCTGGTAGTACCACCGTACCAGTTTTTAACATAAATACCTTCCTTAATGTCGCTGATCATATCATTAAATGAGACTGACCCGGGTTCAATATAGGTATTACTCATACGTACAATAGGCGGGAAACGGTAGCTGATTGCCCTGGCATTTCCGGACAACTTTTCCTTCATTCTGGCAGCAGTTTCGCGTGAATGCAGTCTGCCAGTAAGTATCCCTTCTCTAATGAGGTAGGTTTTTTCTGCGGGGACACCTTCATCGTCATATTTATAACTGCCGCGTAAACCTGTGACAGCAGCACCATCCACTACATTTAATTGTTCTCGCCCAAATTTTTTGCCCAGGGTCATCAGCTTACTCAACTGCGGGTTTTCATAAACATGATCAGCCTCAGATAAATGGCCGAAGGCCTCATGGATAAAAACACCAGCCAGAATCGGATCCAGTATAACGGTATACTCTCCTCCTTTAGCCTGAGGCGCTGATAACATGTCTACAGCTCGCTGGGTGTTGTCTTGAATTTGCTGGTGCAGACCCTGTATTTGACTGAAATCTCCCCGGCTGCCAAGGCTTAGTCCAGCTTGCTGCACCTCTCCATTATCCGAAGCAATAGCGGTAATACGGAGGGTAACATCAGCTCTTTCCTGTTCTATATAGCTACCGGCTGAATTGAGATAAAGATATTTCCGGTAGGCGTCACTATAACCGATGATAGATGTTTGAATTTTGGGTGTGCTCCAGATAACAGAGTTATATTCGTCTAATAGTTGTTTTTTCTTGATCAGCGGTATATTAACCGGATTTTGATTTACTTCTCCAATTACGGAATCCACCACTGGTTTTACAGGTTCGATTTTAACATCTCCGCCACTTACAAACCGGGCCTGTTCAATCGCCTGTGCTGTCTTACTTTGCAGATTTTCCAGACTGTTGAAGCTGGCAAAGCCCCATCCTCCATTAACCAGAGCGCGGATGTTGCCGCCAACTGCCGAGGTTTTATCTGTGGATTCAAGCTCTTTACCGCGGTAGGTGATATGACTGGACTGGCTTTCCTCTAAATGGGCTTCAATGTAATCTACCTTACACCTGGAGAGAATTGCAGCCAGATCATGACCGGCTTCATTTATATTCATTGTTTATCCCTTAAGCACAAATTAAGTATTCATTTTACATGATATGCTCAAATTCTCAAGTTGACAAGGTAAATTGTTAAACAATTCAGGTTAGTTAATGATGATTTTCAGTACCGAGGCTGAAGGGTTACACAATAAACAATATCATTTAAAACTTTTTTAGAGATTCAAAGTTACGAGAAAAAAGGGGAAAATAGGGAGTGAGTCTTTATCAGTTACACTTTATAAGTTCCGGTATTAATCGTAAGACGGCTAACCAAAGACAAAACAGCTTTTGAACAAACCCCCATAGAAGTCCTTAGGGTGTATACCACAGTCGATCAATTTCTTGTTAAAAGCAAAATCACTTACTTTCCGGCCTATCTTGCGTTAAGTCAAGCAGGTGGCGGCCCTGCCTTCGAATTACGAAGTAATAGCGAGATAGGGAACTAATTCTAACAATCCTTGTCAAGACAAGACTTTATCCAAAATACGCCATCAAGTAGTCTCAAACAGACACGATATTTTTGCACCAATATGGTGAAAATATTCAGGCTTGTTTAGCTTCATTTGATGGTGAATCAAGGTTATCACGAAATTCACCCCGTAATTCTCCAGGTAAAGAATTAACAACCGGATCATAATTAACCTGCATGTTCTGTATCATTTCTTCCACTGTGCGCATTCTTAAAAACGTCTATTCCAGAATAATATTATCTATAAGACGGGTCCTGCCGAATTTTACAGCTAAGGATATTACTGCCGGGGGATCTGCCTGTTCCAGTTCCTGTAAATCCAATGCATTCGCAATACTGATGTATTCAATTTTTCCCAGAGGTTTTTGTCTTATAATCTCGATCATATTTTCACGTAATTTTTTAGAATTCCGCTCTCCTCCAATCCACAATGAATGTGCCTTGCTGAGAGCCTGAAACAGAACCGGAGCCTGGTTACGTTCTTCAGTGTTTAAATAGACATTGCGACTGCTCATAGCCAGCCCATCTGGCTCCCGCACAGTAGGTACAATTATCATTTCCAAATTCATATTCAGGTCTACGATCATCTTTTTTACCACTACACACTGCTGGGCGTCCTTTTGGCCGAAATAAGTACGTGTAGGTTCTATAATATTGAACAATTTTGCCACCACGGTAGCCACACCACGGAAGTGTCCGGGACGGATGGCGCCTTCAAGCCGTTCAGTAACTTTTTCCACATCCACCCAGGTATTATATCCTGCGGGGTACATTTCTTGTGGAGGAGGTAAAAAAACCACATCCGTTTTTTCTTTCTCCAATAGGGCAAAATCTCGTGGATAATCTCGAGGGTAACGGTCGAAATCTTCATTTGGACCAAACTGAGTAGGATTTACGAAAATACTTACGATGGTGAAATCATTAGCAGCATGAGAATGCTTGACCAGCGTAAGATGACCTTCATGCAAATAACCCATTGTAGGGACAAAACCAACTGTACCTTTAAGTTCCCGGCGGATTTTCTTCATCCTGGCTATTGTGTCAATAATTTCCATATTAAAAACTCCCGGACCCGGTTAAGCCGGATATTTGAATTTCTTCCCTATTGGAATAAAAAAGGGGAGGTTTACCTCCCCCCTGGTATTCATGTGATAAACTATTTTAAATCAGATAGGATTGATTCGTCCAGCGGAAAGCTTTCTTTTTCGGTAGGGAAAGCCTGACTTTTTACCTCGTTTTGATATTCTTTAACCGCACTTTTAATTAAATCAGCTAGCTTAACATATTGTTTGGCATGTTTGGGCACAAAACCGGTGGTAAGGCCCAGAACATCATGGATTACCTGTACCTGGCCGTCACAGTCAGGTCCGGCGCCGATACCGATGGTGGGAATGCTTAATTTCTGGGTAATTAAAGCGGCCAAAGGCGCGGGAACAGTCTCCAATACTACTGCGAAAGCCCCGGCCTGTTCAAGAGCGATTGCGTCATCGATCAGCTTTCTGGCAGCTTCACTGGTTTTACCCTGAATTCTGCGTCCGCCAAGCTGATTGATATACTGAGGAGTCAGACCGATATGGCCCATCACCGGAATTCCGGCATCAACAATTCTTTTTACAGTGCCGGCGACGGCCATACCTCCTTCCAGTTTGACAGACTGGGCGCCGCCTTCCTGTAGAAAACTGGCGGCATTTTTTAAGGCTTCATCGGCACTGATTTGATATGTCATAAAGGGCATATCACCCACCACCAGGGCGCTTTGAGCAGCACGGGTTACTGCTTTGGTGTGATGTAACATATCTGCCATGGTAACCGGAATAGTAGTTTCATAGCCCAGTACTACATTACCCAGGCTATCGCCCACCAGAATCAAAGGAATACCAGCCTCATCGATGATTTTTGCCGTAAGATAGTCATAGGCTGTCAGCATGGCAAATTTCTCGCCCTTCTGTTTCATCTCTTTTAAGTGCTGGATTCTGATACGCATTTAGCTGTTCCTTAAAATGTCAAGGGCTTCATCTACCACACCTTTAGTATGGGTAATCTTATTCTGGGCATCTACATAGACCAATTTCGGGTGATAGTGACGGGCTTCTTCTTCGCTCATATCAGAGTAGGTCAAAATAATGACGATATCGCCTTTTGCCGCCAGCCGGGCGGCCGCTCCGTTGAGACAGATTTCACCACCGTTTTCCTTGCCTTCAATGGCATAAGTATGAAAACGGGCGCCATTGTTAATATTTAAAATATGTACCTGCTCATAAGGGAGAATATCAGCAGCCTCCATCAATTTTTTATCAATGGTAATACTGCCTTCATAGGCGATATTGCCATCCGTGACACGGGCGCGGTGAATTTTGCTCTTTAACATGTTGCGCATTTAACTTCCCTCTCCATATTAGATTTAAGTGATTGTCTCAATATCTTTTCAATCTCCTGAGCTTGAAGCTGGTTGATTTTTCCTTTGTCCAGGGCTACCGGTAGGGTTTGCAACCCTAGTTCGCAATAAGCCGTTATCATAGAGGGTGCAGTTTCCTGTAAAGTATTCAAATGGATTTGCACCGTGCCGATATCACCGCGGGCAATTGGCCCGGTTAAGGCATTGGGGATGCCTACATTTTCAATATTATTAATAGTACCTTTAAGGAGAGGTAGCAGGGCTTGAGTAGCCTGCTGGCGCGAGATCCCAAAGCTGGCCCAAAGGTCAGTAGCCAGTTTAACCAGGGTTACCAGGTAATTACATGATATAACGGCAGCGGTATGATAAGCTGCTTTATCACCGGACTTTAACTTTATCCAGTGACCTTCCAGCGCAGCAGCCATGTCTTTTAAAATATCCAGCAGCTCGCCTTCAGCTTCCAGTGCAAAGGTTGAACCTGGTAAATTTTCTATGGCTTTTTGGATACTGGCGAAGGTCTGTAAAGGGTGGAATGAACCTACCCTGGCTCCGATTATGCGGGCCGGTTCCAGGACATCCAGAGAATCGGCGCCGCTACAGTGGACAACATACTGTCCGCGATGCCACCGTGTCTGATTGACAACTTTGGGAATAGCATCATCCGGAGTGGTGATTAAGATGAAACCGGCATTATCAGCGACTTCCTGTGCTGAATGATAAATATCCCCGCTATTAATTGCTTCTACCAGACGCAAAGCTGAAGAATAGCTACGGCTGGCTACGGCAGCAATATTGTAACCTTTGAGTCTCAGTCTGAAAGCCAGCGCCGTACCGACTGTACCAGCTCCAATAATGCCGATTTTTAACATTTTTTCACCTTACCCATTCGCAGGATTCAGGGCAAAAAAAACCTTCTCCGGGTGACCGAAGAAGGCATATAATAAGCATCTCATTTTGCCGTCTCGGTCGTCTCCGATCCAAGCGACGAAATTGGAAAAACTCAAGAATCCTTTTTAAGCTCACCGCCCCACCAAAGGGGTCGATGGCATGGAATAATATCCTTAACAATTGCATTCTAGTAAGGGATAATAATTTTGTCAAGCAGGCTATACGACGGTACTATACGACGGTAAAAAATATCGTTTTCTATTACGATCCAAATCGCCTTTGATTAGTTGTGTCCAAGCAATATTTGCTGAATAGTAATCATATCACCCATGTTAATTACACCATCTCCGTTGACATCAGCAATATCAGACTGGGGAATATTACCCAGGATCATCTTTTCAATCATGACT
>CAYLRY010000020.1:0-48043 GCA_964386535.1 uncultured Dehalococcoidales bacterium
TTCCACGATGCTAGCATCCATTTCCAGGGTGGCTAGCGTCCGGGGCGATTTCCGCTGGGCAAAACGCAGTAGGTCTGGATTGATTAGCCGCAGAGCCTTAAGAGCCTCATTCGGAGCAGGAATAAAGGCCTGCCCCATGCCCCGCCGGGCTTCTTCCACCGGATTCACAAAGGCCGCCAGATAGCTGAAAACCACCGACTGCGAGGGGAAAGCGCGCTTCTTTTCCTTCCGCCACCGCCTTTCCTCCTCTCGCCTTTCTTTACGGGGATGACCCGAAAAACCTACCCGGCGTATCAACTTAGCCAAACCTTCATCATTCTCCAGAATGCTCAAGTCATCGACTTTATCTCCGCCATCAATATTGAGTAAGACCAAACTCATCACAATTTGAGTATCGGTCCAGCCTTGTTCTTTTAAAGTACATGCTCCCAGGTGATGTTCTATAGAGCCTGGTAGTCCACACACAATGGCCAGTTCCAAATAGGCGGGCAAACCGGCCAGAGCGGTCATTCCGGATTCAGTCGGTTCACACTCATATCGAAAAGGAAGCACCCCTTGCTTATATATTTTTCACCTCTTTGGTGAACATTCTTTAGCTTCGTTTCTATTGTATCTTAGCTTCGAATTCATTACCAAATGAGGCCTTTTCAGATCTTTTGATGGCGGATCAAGGTTCTATTTTCACTCTACGTAGTGGTGAAAATCTATTGACCAGGAAAAATTTTTCAATTTGATCAGATAGTATTTCCTAATCATACCCCGGTTTAAAAACGGAACCTACTTAACCTTCAAGGAGGCTAATTAATTGATATGGCTTCAGAGCCCACCAGCACTGCTTCTGACAGTGTGACCTTGCTCTATTAAAGCCACCCCAACTCCTCACTATATAGCGCTTATTGCCGCCCAGCATCCTGCAAGGTCGCCGCCAATGACCATGACGTCGGTCTGGATCTCCTGTTTATGGTCAAAGCATATTTTATAAGGCCAGAGGCGCAGGTCTCCTTCTTATTAAACAATATCGTAACGCTTATTAAAATAGGTAAGACTCTTTATCTGTTTTAACGGAATAAATTAAAAAAATATTTTCTCACAACGCATCAACCAATCCACCTTAATATTTAACATATAAAGGCACCAGGTCCTTATATTTCCGTACCAGGCTATCCCAGTTAGCCGGCAGTTCCACTTTATGGGTCACGCCCTTTCCCCCAAATGACTTGAGCAGCCCCATCCAGCAGGGACCCGGGCCCCCCGCTACGATTATCTGCACGCCGCGGGCCAGCAGAGTTGGCGGGGCTCCGGAATCATGGCTTTCCGCTATAGCCGTCAGAATAAAGTCCTCGATTTTTTTCTTCGTCCACCCCTTTTCGGCCAATATACGGGCATATTGCGGGGGTAATATGAGATAAAAGGAGGCTATTTGGCCTATCATAGCCTGGACTACGGCGCTTAAGATGCCTCTATCATCTGTCCCGTTGGTTGTGACGATCTGGAAAGCGTTCCCGGCTGCCACAGTAATAGTACTATCATTTTTATTAAAGCCCCGTTCCACATGCAGCGGCTCCCAGGGGCTTTCCTCTTCATTCTCGGCCAGCACTGCGGTATATTTCAAAGGGTTACCTATCACCGCCATGTCTTCTATCCCTTTTCTTATACCACCGATATTCTTCACGATCATGCCCATCGCCCGCCCGATAGCTGCATTTGCGATGTCTCCTGGGCTCAGCATACCGGAAGTGAAATTGACATGCAGGTTATTGCGTATCGGGCCGTTGATTATCCAGAAAGGTGCGGGTGAAAGCGTGCTGCCCAGTTGCCAGGGGCCTTTTTTGGATTCCGGCCCGTAGGCGGCAATCACGCCGGCTATCAATACCGGCAGGTAGGAGGGCAAAGCCCCGGCCATGACCGCATTAACGGCGATCTTCTCTACCGTGGCCTTCCCCAGACGCGGAATGATCTTGGCAACCACATGCTCGGGCGGGAGTTCTGTCCCCTTGAGCATCTGGGCTACGGCTTCTTCGGTTGGCGGTATGATCGGCAGGCCATCAGTCCAGCCCCGCTTGTAAAAAAACTGATTTACCTCTTCCAGATTACCCTTGAAAGCGATTCTGGAAGGCCTTTCGACCTCCTTTTGTTTGGGGTACTTCTCTTCTGTGGTCAAAGGCCTGGTTAATGCAGCGATAATATCATCCCAGGCGGCGTTGACCCCGGCTTCGATTTCCTCAATTACCGTGGAGTGAGGAGGAACTGTTTCCAGTACGATTCGCACCCCTGGCATCCCTTTGACCGAGGCGGATGATGTGGCATCATGAAAAAATCCTTTATTGCACAGCGCCACTGCAGGTTTGTTCATATCTTCAATAGAAATAACTTCGTACACAAGGTACTTGGTGCACCCCCCTCAGTCTCCTACCGCCGCAATGACTGCATCTACCCCACTAATCCAGTCTTTATACTGCTCCCGGCGCTCGGTATCTATTTGAATTACCGCCCACGACCCCTCGCCGATATACCAGCTTGTCTCGGCAGTGGGATATTGGGCTTTTAATTTCGCTTCTACCGCCGTCATAATTCGCTTGGATATAGGTTTGGAACTGGCAAACAGCCCGATCTTCTTGCCTGCCAGACCGGTTAACCGGGGTGCCGTAAGTCCTCTAAATAATATAGGGTCCACTTCCGCCCACGGATTAAGTACTTCATATTGGCCGTTCATTTCTCGTTCATCTCCTTTTTTCGTTCACTCGATTTAGTATGTCATAAATAACGGGTTGATCTTCTGAAATAACGTTCTGACTGCTCAATTGGTCAGATGTCATTCAAATAAATAACAGTAACTCGTATAGAGTTTTGATCTCAGTTAAGGCTAACGCAAAATCTCGGCTCTTGCACGTGTTTAATTGACTTAGCAGATGGTCTGCCTCGTTAATGATCAGCGATAAATTCCCCTTCATGATCTTCAGCCGCATTGACCGGAATATTTATTTTGCTATACTTGTCCAGGGCCAATTTGGCTTTGTCGGTCTGTACGGAATCCTTCGGTCAGATTGAGCTGGTAAAATTTTAAATACCCTCTCAGTGTTACAATTTTCTAACCAACTGTCTTTAAGGGAAGCTTTTTAGGACCATGTAAATTTTTCTTCTATGTTGAATTTCCGGATTTTAAGCCGCCGACATTTTCTATTAATTTTTAATCTCTTCACTCCAGGCTTCTTTCTGCCGTAAATGTTCAGATAATTATTCAACTGTGTTTTTTGTTTCTTTGATCTACAATTTACTACTTGGAAATTATTTAAGCAAGCCCTTCAGTTATCGGGTTTTGGGAATATTAGTGGAGACTCATTTTTGCTGTCGACGAATATTTAAGTTGATGCTGCAATTCACCCGGTAAAAGAAGACCTTAGCTTCGGTAAAAATAAGAATCAAAGTATTTTTTTCCCAGCATGTTGGTGAAAACATGCACGTTTATTTAGCCTCAAAAAGTGGTGAATCATTGACATACCAAAATCCACCATCAAACAAGGCTAATCAAGCTTATGTAAGTTCATTTGACTGAAAAGTCAATTCAGGCTCCAAATATTTAACATAATTTGTTGTTTGAGGCTAGGAAAAAATTTATATGGCGGATCAAGGACATATTTTTCCTGTTGACAGCTATCATTTCATCAGGTTAGAATTGGTTTACTTTTTTGAAATATGGATTCAAAATTCGGGAGGTTTATTAAATTGAAAAATAAAAAAGAGTAGGAGGGAAAGTAATGGAATACAAAAATCTAATCTATACCAAACAAAATCACGTAGCTACGATAAGAATTAATCGTCCTGAGGTATTAAATGCATTGGACCAGGAGACCCACATAGAAATCCACACAGCCATCAGAGAAGTCAGGGATGATGATGATGTTAGAGTAGTGGTGATAACCGGGACTGGAAAGGCCTTTGCAGCCGGTAGAGATGTAAGGCAGCAAGCTATGCGATTTCGCGGGGAATCTCTTTCTCCAAAAGACAAAACCAGACCCAGTGGATCGCCATGGGAAATAGGCCTTGAACTGTGGAATATGCCCAAGCCGGTAATAGCAGCCGTTAACGGAGTGGCAGGTGGAGGAGGATTAAGTATTGTCCTGGAAAGTGATATTATTCTGGCTTCAGAAAACGCCAGATTTGGCAATTTATTTATAAGGAGGGCGGCGGCTGGTTCTGGTTATACTGCATTTTTATTACCGCGTCTGATAGGTGTGCACAAAGCCAAGGAGTTTCTATTCTCAGGTGCCCTGATTGATGCAAAAGAAGCCGAAAGAATCGGACTCGTGAACCATGTTTATCAGGCCGGTGAGTTTGAAAGTAAAGTTCAGGAATTTGCAGAGCAGCTTGCCAGAGGACCGGCTAAAGCTTTGAGTCTGGTTAAAAAACTTGTAAACGATGGCCTTTCAATGAGTATAGAAGCGGCGGGGCGATATGAAGGGCTAACGGTGGAAATTTGCGGGCAAACGGAAGATATGAAGGAAGCGGTATTAGCCTTCGTCGAAAAGAGAAAGCCCAAATTTAAAGGTGTGTAACTTAAAGAGGATTTATCTATTAACAAATGCATTCTACTAAGAAAATTTTATTTATCTTAGGGAGGCTAAAGTGAACATCGCGGAAAAGGCAACGGTTAGTACGAATAAAGGTAAATTGGAAGGTATTTATCAGGAAGGTGTCTATATTTTCAAGGGTATTCCTTATGCCGCAGCGCCTACGGGCAATTTGCGCTGGATGCCGCCGCAGCCGGTTAAGCCCTGGAGCGGTGTCAGATCTGCTCGTAACTACGGTGCTATAGCACCTCAGAATATCGTTACAGGGGACTCTCCCGGCACCCCGAATTTCAGAGACCAGGCTCAGAATGAAGACTGCCTTTTCCTTAATGTCTGGTCGCCCGGGCTGGATGATGGCGGACGACCTGTAATGTTCTGGATACATGGCGGCGGCTTTGAGATAGGTTCAGGCAGCGAGTGGTTTTTTGAAGGCGGCAATCTGGCCAGACGCGGTGACGTGGTATTGGTTACCATTAATTACCGTCTCGGTGTGTTAGGTTTTATGAATTTTAACGAAATCACTGGAGGCAAGATACCATCTACAGGAAATGAAGGATTGCTTGACCAGGTGGCAGCTCTGGAATGGGTGCAGGATAACATTGCCTCTTTCGGCGGCAGTCCGGATAATATTACCGTGTTTGGTTTCTCGGCAGGTGGTATAAGCACAGGTACACTGCTGGCAATGCCTGCAGCCAGTGGTAAGTTTCATAAGGCGATCAACCGAAGCGGCGCCGCCAATATTAGCTGCACTCTGGATGATGCCTTAAAGACAGCGGAGCTGTTTCTAAAATTGTGCAATCTGAAGAACAGGGATGCTGACGGCTTGCTTGAATTAACCGTCCCGCAGCTTCTGGAGGGGCAGCAAAAGTTGGTAATGAAAATGCGTGAGTCTGGAGGCCGCTTATCACCATTTCAACCGGTGATTGACGGTAGAGTACTTCCAGAACTACCCATGGCATCAATCAAGAAAGGCTCAGCAAAAAAAATTGTTCTTATGGCAGGCAACACGCTCGATGAGTTAAAAGCCATGAATGTATTGGATCCTTCCCTTAGTAATCTGAATGAAGAAGGGTTAATTAGGAGACTAAATACAATTTTGCCTTCAACTCTGGTGCCGGAACTAATAGCGGTGTACCGTGATGCTTTGCAAAAACGCAACGGCAAAGCCACACCTCTGGATATTCTGGGGCAGATCAATACTGACAGGATGTTCCGGATACCTACTATCCGGTTGGTAGAGACACAGCGTGATTTTGGCATGCCGGCTTATAACTATCTGTTTACTTATAAATCGCCGGCCAGGGGCGGAGTTTTAGGCTCAATGCATGGTCTGGATAATCCATTCCTTTTCGGGAACTTGAATGAGGAATTCACAGGCCGCAGCCCGGAGGCAGAGGATTTATCTCTTAAAATTCAGGATTCCTGTGCTGCTTTTGCACATACCGGCGATCCCTCCTGCCCAAGTGTCGGTAACTGGCCGGTTTACGGCAAGAGTCGCACAACTATGATTTTTGATATTAATACCCGGATCGAAAACGCTCCTTATGAAATAGAGAGAAGTGTTTGGGATAAATTTGACAGCCTGTCCATGTCTGCATAAACATTGACGCCTGTACCTGGTCAGCAATGCTGGCTTGGCTTTTGCGGAAATGTTATAATCAAGGGTCATTTTCGCTGCGCAATTAATGCTCACCCATCTTAAACAGGTCGCGGGTGCGGGTATAGAACCCCAGTCCCATGCGTCCTATGAGATGTGCCGCGGGAACATCGACTGTTCCATTATTATAATAGTTGTCGGCGATATGAATCCTTAAGATAACACCGAGGATCATATCGGCAGTGATATTATCAGGGCTCCCGAGGGGAATGATCTGGGTTAACCGGCATTCCAGATTGAATGGCGATTCGGCGACTCGCGGCGGTTTGACAAAATCACTGGCAACAGGAGTCAGCCCGCTCATTTTGAATTCATCGACTTCAGGAGGGTAGAACTGGCTGGCGACAGTCATCTGCTGGGCCATATCCTCGGTAACCATATTGATGACGAATTCCTGTGTCTGTTCAATATTGACTAAAGTATCCTTTTTTCCCTCTTTATTCTTGCGCATGGGAGTTAAAAACACCATCGCCGGCCTGTAACAGACGATATTGGAAAGGCTGTAAGGGGCCAGATTGTAGTTACCGTTTTTCGAAATGGAAGAAACCAGAAATATCGGCCGGGGAACTACCAGGTTTCCCAGAAGCTTGTGGCAATCACTGTAGGCGAGTTTTTCAATATCTATTTTCACGCCAATCTCCTTTCTAATGTTCTGATACGCTTAATACCGCCAATAAGCAGTAACCAGTAAACATTTTACTAACTATATTTGATCGTATCATGTAAAAGGTCAGCCACTATCCATTATCAATCAGGGACAAAGTAACTGCACCAAATTGGTGGAATCACAGAGAATCGTTTTGCTTGGTCTGATGGTGAAGTGGGTTAGTTTTAAATATTGACCTCCATACGGCGGATAATATCATCCTGGACCCCTTTGCTTAGATCCACAAAGTAAGCACTGTAACCAGCTACTCTTACGATTAAATCACGGTAGTTTTCCGGATGCTTCTGGGCGTCGAGTAGTTCTTCATTCCCTACGACGTTGAATTGGATCCATTTTCCTCCCATGTCCCCGTATGTCTTAATCAGGCTGCTCAGCTTCTTCAGGTCTTCCCGGTTAGTTATTGATGAGGGGTGAAGCTTTAAATTCAGCAATGTCGACGAACAGCCGGATTGGTCTATTTTAGCGGCACTTTTGAGCAATGCCGTAGGGCCGTGCGTATCTCTACCCTGGCTTGGCGAGACAGTCCCATCAGATAAAGTGGTGCCGGCCTGCCTTCCATCCGGGGTTGCCCCGATTATTCCTCCGCCAGCAAACATGGATGAAATTGAGGCCCCGCCAACTCCCCTTATTTTCCCATTCATAGGACGAGCAGAGGTGTGATATTGAGCCTCTTCGTTGATTAAAAAGTTGTATAATTCGCTGGCTATCGAGTCCACATATTCAATATCATTTCCGTATTTAGGGGCCTTCAGGCACATCCTTTGGATATCTTCATAACCTTCCCAGTTGGCAGCCATGGCCTGTCTCAATTGCTGATGGGTAATCTTCTTCTCCTCGAAGACCAGCTTTTTAATCGAGGCCAGTGAGTCCGCCACGTTAATTGCACCCACCGGCACCATCATAGCCCGGAAGTCATATGGGGGCACCGCATCTCTTTTCGATAAAGGTTTACCTTTCTTAATTCCATCCTGCACTAAGACAGTCTCTAAAATTTCTACGGCATCGTAATAGGTCTGCATTCCTCTGGAATATCCCATAGTGAGAATACTATGTTCATGCCATAGACTTATGAAATGACTTAGGAACCTCTTAAATGCATCGTAGAAATCTTCATAACTTTTAAATTTTTCTATATTGACCTCGAAAGGCCCGGCTTCTAGACCTGTCCGGGGGTCTATTCCATTATTCAGAA
The DNA here is from genome assembly GCA_964386535.1 of uncultured Dehalococcoidales bacterium. Lineage (GTDB taxonomy): Bacteria > Chloroflexota > Dehalococcoidia > Dehalococcoidales > UBA3254 > CAYLRY01. The sequence goes on from CAYLRY010000020.1 coordinate 8,085, forward strand.
AGATCTCCAGGACTTTGGGGACTATAAAAAAACTACCTGCCAGGAAGCTGGCTTTTCCCGGGATAGCCGGGTCAACACACCCAGCCAGGTGGAAATTGCGGGCATCTTCCAGGGGGATGCCTCCGGAGGTCAGATATTTAATAAAAGAATCGTCTAAGGCTATAGCAGGCATGCCTATGCCTGTCTTTACTACTTCCAGAGCCTTAACCAGTAGATTTTCCGGTGTTTCATCGTGAACTCTCAGCGTTATGGTGTGATGCGGAGTCGGTAGACAAATGGCCGCCTCCAGGACCAGGTATGTCAATTCGTTGCTGGCGTCTGAGCCGTCCGCCTTCACGCCCCCAATGGTCATATTGCGCCATTTGGCAAAACCTGCGTGCTGCGACCTCTTGGAGCTGGACAGCTTGATATTCTCCGGACGCATACATTTCAGGCGTAGTTCGCACAATAGCGCCAGCACTTCTTCGTAGTTAGTCTTGCCTTCATCGAGGTCTTTTTTATAGAAAGGGTACATATACTGATCGAAGCGTCCGAGATTATGAGTCGATGCCGGAGTGAACAGGATCTGGTTAAACCACAGCGACTGCATGGCCTGGTAAAAGCTCAGCGGTGAATTGGCCGGCACCCGGCGGCAGGTCTCAGCTATTCTCTTCAGATCCCCCTTCCGCCGCGGTTTGTTTTCTTCATCCGCCAGCTTCTCGGCTGCCTCGGCATATCGGTGGGCCAGCCGGATGACGGATTTAAGTACCATAATTGAGCCTTCCAGAAATAATTTCTTTTCCACATCCTCCCGGCTGAAAAACCTTAAGTTCCGGAGTTCTTCTTCGGCTTCCTTTATAATTGGATTGAGTCCGTTCAACCATTTCGTATAGTCCGTATAGCAGTCCGTGAAATTGAAGGATAAGCAAAGCCCGCTGCCTGCATATGCCCCTCTGAATTCATCTTTGTTCCTCATAGGCGGAAGAGTAATGCCAAGCTGGAGGTATTTGAATAGTCTTTCATCGAAAAGCTTTGAATGAGTGTATTCTGAGCACCGGGTCTCCCAGTATTGTCCCATCTCTCTAAATAACGGCCAGTCCATCTCTTCAATCGAGATGATTCCTTCTTCCGCTGCACCTCTTACCTCAGCTTCCTTCCACACTCCCAGAAAGGGATCTATCTCAGCTCCCCAGGGCTTGCTGGCCCCTTCACCAACGAAAAGCTCGTCTTTATCTATTAATATGGGCATGTTTTCCAGCATGTGTGAATAGGCTTTGGCATGTCTGGTAATCACCGGCTCGCCCTCTGTCTGCTTAAATGATTCCGTGATCAAGCGTGCCTTTTCGATGCAAAGAGGGAACCCTCCCCTGAGTATTTTACCGGTTAGTTTTTCCATTGCAGCCCCCTTAAAAGTCTTAGCTTGCTGTATTTTTTAATTATTACGTTTCTTCCTGCTGTGTAACGTCCTGGATTAAAAAAGGCGGTTTATAGTCCAGTCCTAGCAGCCCGCGGGCTTTAGATTGGAGACGGTCTAAATAGTCTTTCATATGGATTTTTTCTTCTGTTGAGAGGGTTGAGAAAGTCATCTCTATCGAAGCCAACGGCATTTCCTTAAAGAGCTTCTTCCCCTTTTCGGTCAGAAGGATTGTGAACTGGTTATCCTCCGGGTTTTTTATTCTTTGTACCAGGCCGGCTTTGGCCATCCTCCTTACCAGAGTTGACATAGAATTATGCTTCCGCATAGCTGAATTGGCGAGCTGGTTGAGAGTAGACGTGCCGCCGGAGTTATAAAGCAGATGAATGATCAGGGATTGTTCTCGTGTTACTCCATATTGGGCCAATTCGATATTGCGTAACCTGGCGATGGTTTCCATAGTAATGGCAAATAGGGACCATAAATCATGATCATTATACGCATTGTAATTTTGAATATTGGCTTTCATACCTTCAACCCTGATTTAATATATTTATCCACCGATGTGGGTATCCAGACCATAAGAAGTAATAATTTCCTGCAGTTTCAGCATATTTTCATCCGAAGGAGGGGATATTGAAATGTTAATGCTTTCTCTGAATAATTTTTCATATTTAGATTCTCCTAAACGATGGTAGGCTAAAAGATAAACCGGTATAGATTTCCCTAATTCATAAGAAACAAACTCTGCAGTGGCGTTTATATTTTGGACAGAGTCATTGTAACCCGGTATGACTGGTATCCGGGCCCAGACCGGTATCTTTAATTCATGATAGACTCTTCTAAAGTTGTTTAGAATCAACTCATTGGGAACTCCGGTATATTCCATATGCTTATCTGAGTTCATGTGTTTTAAGTCAAATAATACCAGGTTTACATATTGCAGGATATCTTTGAATATATCCCAGTCCGCATACCCGCAGGTTTCTATCGCCGTATGAATTCCCGCCTGCCGGCAAATAGTAAGTAGATTTCGTGAAAAAAGAGGTTGAAAAAGAGGTTCTCCTCCAGTGAGCGTCACACCTCCATTCGACCTTTTATAGAACATTTCGTCCCCTTTAATAATCCGAAATACTTCCTGCACACTCATCTCTTTACCCACCAGGCTTCTCGCCTCATTGGGACAAACTTGAACACATTTTCCGCATCCGTCGCATTTTATGCTTTCAGTAATGGATTTCCTGTCTTCGATTCGGATGGCCTGTGTTGCGCATACTTCAGTACATTTTCCACACCCGGCGCACTTTTCTTTAAAATAAAACAGTTCCGGTTTCAGTGACTGCGATTCAGGATTCTGGCACCATACGCAGCGCAAAAAACAGCCTTTTAGAAAAACATCAGTACGTATTCCAGGGCCGTCATGTATAGAGTAATGCTGAATATTAAAGATAATACCTGTTACTTCATCTTTATGTTTCAGGTTGGACATCAGTGTCTCCTGCGGGCATGAGAAATGAACTCTCAATTAATACAATATCAAGTAAAGACCACTCATTTATGGCCTGTATCATATCCTATATCATATACGATGTCAACAATCAGCCCTTAAGCTATTTATAACTTAAACAAGACAATAACACCTTGATAGGGGAGAATAAGAAGGAACATAACCAGGTTCATCCTCGTTATACCAGGAGTTACCGTCCGTCAATACTTGAAACGCTACGGCAGCGCCTATTTTAACTTCAGAGCTGCCACAGGCGTGGGCAGGTTGCTGGAACTCCTCCGTGTAATTAGCGCATGCTTTGGGTATAACCTGACATCAGGGCATTGTTATGCCCCATAAGCAGGAATGTTCCCCTGGCAAGCACTGGACGCTTAATTTTGCGGTCCCTTGATTCCATGGCCTCTGGGTGATATCGGCAGTTCTTTTTATCCAGGCTGGTTATGCTGGTAATCTGACCTAGCTTGACGATCTAGAAAACGGGTTGTTGAGAGGCCCCATTTTTTCCCCAGAGAGGGTTACCAATGGAGCCTTTTATTAAAATTAATTCCAGCTAGGCAGGTTATAAAAACAGGTTGTTCTAGTACCGATATTTCCTGGCCGAATCCATCATGGCTTTAAGATTTTCGGGTTTGGCCTCGTCAATAGCGCTTCCGCAGCTCAAAATATATCCGCCGTCTTTCCCTACCACCTGAATTAACTTTTTACAATGATTCTCAACTTCCTGGGGCGTACCGGCGGAAAGCAGAGAGGGTGGCACTCCTCCCTGGATGCACATATGCTTCCCCAGCACTTCTTTGGCTCTGAAAATATTAGATTTTTCGGTCCAGAAAACCACTTTACCTTTGGGCAACTCCAGCAGGTATTCCAGGCGGCTGTCCCAGGAGCCTTCAAAAAAAGGCTCAACAATATACCCCAGCTCGATATTAGTTATAATAGCTTTTTTGAGACCAGGCCAGTAGAATTTCTCGAATTGCTTGATGGACATGAAACCGTCTGAACCCCGGTGCAAGGGCATGAACATCCGGGGTGCGCGGCCTTTGGAATCGGTGATGGCCGGCTTCGCTTCAGCGATGCGCCATTCAAGAATCTTATCGCAGGCTGCCAGAAGTTTATCAGGGCAGCGGTACATATCCAGCATCGCTCCTTTCATCCCCCGGAGAAAATCAGAAACAACATCAAAAGGAGCTCCCATGATGCCACCGCTCCTGGCTCCGCGGCTGAGAGTTGAAGAATAGCCCAGTTGGTTCATGAGATGGTTCAATTCAGATGTTTCACGCATAGACTTTTCTTGTGCCTGGATTGCCCGGTTCAGTCTTTCTACTAGCTGGCGATACTCAGGCTTACCCATGACAGCCAGCAAACCGACCGCACCTCCTCCCAAGAGGTTATGAAATGACGGAAACTGCGCCAGTGGCTCAAAGATCCCGTACAGCCGGGGAAGGTGGTAGCGAAAAATGTAATCTGAAGGGTCCGAGAGGAACAGATCGTATTCTTCCGGTTTCATATATTCGCCTTCGACAAACTGATATGGAACATCCTGGGGTAAGTTTCCTCCTGGCCAGCGTTGAGACCGGACATCCAGTAATTCATTAACCAGACCCGAATTCCCTGAAGCGATCGATCCGGTGATGTCTGGTTCGAAATCAATGATGGTTTTCAAGCAAGCTTCAGCATAGGCAATAGGATCGTAATACATGGCTGACAGGGGAATACCTGTATACCGGCAGGCAAAAACTCCGGGCTGCATGGTGGTAGGTACTCTGTCAGGCATCCTTAAATTGAGAACATCATCAACTCGTTTTTCCCTTTCTTCCCTGATCTGATCCACGCTTTTACCGTACTTACTTTCAATTTCCGATCTATACCTGTTGATCAGATTCTGTAATTGTTCCTTGCCGGATTCGAACGTCATCTTACTTCTCCTTTCATGTATATCAAGAAATATGAATAATTATATGGATGGATTATAGCACAATTAGATTAAGTTTATACTGATATATCGATATGTAAAGTTGACGTTATTTTAAAAATGTAACTCATGTCTGAATCAGGCTCTCGTTAGGTACAACTACTGGTGTTTAAATGCAACCCGTCCGAAGAAGCAAGGCCACAGGAAAGGAAAAACTGCGCTTACTTAAGTAAAAATCATCTGTCTCATGTGCTAATACCAGTTTTCTTTTCCATTAATAAATCACAGTGGATAAGGGATGAATTATTATTGACGGATTGTGCTTCGTTAATTTCTACCCCTTAACAGTTCCGGCAGAGGCTTTTTCCGGCTGTCTGGTCAGGAGGGCAGTCACAATGGAAGCAGTGCTGATTAAAGCTGCTATCAACATTACAAATTGAAAACTGTGGACCGTGGCCATCTGTCCAATGGATCCGGAGCTGCCAGCCTGGGCTTCAATTGAAACCTGGTTGATAGACAGTTGATAGGCATAAAGCGAACCGGCTACCGCTGTGCCCATGGCTCCTCCCAGCAGTCTCATGGTGTTGCCAACTCCCATGGCTGAGGCTAGCTCATTCCGCGGCGCTGATCCTACAATGGCACTCTGGGTGGGCGGCATCAGGGTGCCCATTCCGACGCCGAACAAGAGCAATACCAAGGATATCTCGCCTATGCTGGATCCTAGTCCCAGGCGGCTGGCGAGATAAAGCGCCAGGGAAAAGCCAAGGCTGCCTGCGATCATGGGTATCCATGAGCCTATTTTATCCGAAATCCAGCCGCTTATGGGAGATAAAAGGACGGGCGGTACAGCCATTATAGCCATCAGCATGCCAACCGTTGAGGCTGAATGCTGCATTCCATCCATCAGAAAAAAAGGGATCAAAACAGGAGCCATGGAACCGCCCATCATATGAAAAAGAATGGTCGCACTGGCCATGCTGAAAATCCGGCTGCGAAAGAGCTTCATATCCAGAACAGGCTGAACGGCTTTCCATTCTATTATATAAAATAATCCCAGAGAAATAACCGCGATGATGACCAGCGATATTGCCGGCAGTGAAAGGTATTCCCATTTGCTGCCGAGATTAAGGTAAAGCACCAGGCAGGCAGTACCCAGAAGCAAAAATGTTGCGCCAGGAAGATCCAGATGAAGCTGAATTCCGGGCGGTTTTTGTTCCTTAATTATGGCATATGCCATGATCAAACTCAGGACACCCAAAGGAATGCGGGTATAGAAAAGCCCCGGCCAGTCCAGGACATCAATCAAAAACCCGCCCAGGGCAGGACCGGCAATAAGCCCTATGGACATTAACATGCTCAAGATACCGATCGCCCTCCCCTGCTCCTCCCGGGGAAATACAGCAATTACGATAGCGCTGCCAACAGTCAAAGCCATAGCTGCGCCAGCACCCTGTACTGCACGTGATAATATAAGCAGCAAGATGCCGGGTGAAATGGAACAGAAGACCAGGCCGATGGTATATACCACCAGTCCAGCTATGTATACCTTTTTCCGTCCGATGATATCCCCTATTTTGGCCAGTGTCAGCAGTAAACCCAGTTCTGTAATTGAAAATGCGATGGTCAGCCATACTACAGTTGAGGCACTGGTATTAAAGACTTCAGAAAGCCGGGGAAAAGACACAGTTACTATACTCATATCCAGGGAGGTTGAGAAATTAGCAATTGAAACGGCGATTAAAACCCACCACTGGTAAGAACGGCTGGAAATTTTCAACTTAAGAGGCCCTCTGGATTTTTGTATAGTTGATTGAATTATACACGGCTAGCTATTTGATGATCAATTTATTACGGATGGCAGAGCATTTTTGAGGGCGAGAGACTTATCGAAAACAGTTACTCTTCGTTCCGTTAAAGTTATAAGGAGAACCTTCGTCTATAATGAAATATAAAACACATATCTTGAATTGCTTTCTTGCAAATATTATTATATGCAAAAGGAATTATCACAGAGGGCACCGTTGGAAAGCAGAATGTCTTTCCGCGGGCATCAGACCATGTCAGGAGTACACAATGAAGATTTTATTAGTTTATCCAAACTATCCGGATACATTCTGGAGTTTTAAACACGCTTTGAAATTTATTTCCAAAAAGGCTGCCTTCCCACCTTTGGGTTTATTAACTGTAGCAGCCATGCTTCCCGCCAAATGGGAGAAAAAACTTATTGATATGAATGTTTCCAGGTTAACGGATGAAGATATTAAATGGGCAGATTATGTCTTTATCAGTGCCATGGAACTTCAAAAGGAATCGGTAACGTTGGTGGTAAGCAGGTGCAGGAAGCTGGGAGTTAAAACAGTTGGTGGGGGTCCCCTCTTTACCACTGGACATGAAAATTTTAATCAAATAGACCACCTGGTTTTAGGAGAAGCAGAGGCTTCTTTGCAACCCTTCCTGGAAGATATTCAAAAGGGCACCGCCCGGCATATTTATTTTTGTGAAGACCATCCGGATTTAAGTGCAACTCCTGTACCCATGTGGTCCCTGATAAACATGAAACACTATTCAACCATGAACTTGCAGTATTCCCGCGGTTGCCCTTTTGATTGTGAATTTTGCGATATCGTAACGCTTAACGGCCATAAACCCAGGACCAAGAGTAAGGAGCAAATCATCGCAGAACTGGATGCTTTGTATGAACACGGTTGGCGCAGTGGCCTTTTTGTGGTGGATGATAACTTCATCGGCAATAAGAAAAAGTTAAAGACAGAAATTTTACCCGCCATTATCGAATGGAGAAAAGGGAAAAAATATCCCTTTGCCATGTGTACAGAGACTTCCATCAACCTGGCTGATGATGAAGAGCTGGTGAGAATGATGGTTAAAGCCGGATTTGAAGAAGTATTCATCGGCATCGAAACGCCTAATGAAAAGAGTTTGATTGAGTGTGCAAAAAACCAGAATCAGAATCGAGACCTGGTGGTATCAGTAAAGAAACTACAGCAATTGGGACTGGAGGTTCAGGGCGGTTTTATTATCGGTTTTGATAATGATTCTGAATCTATTTTCCAGAATCAAATTGATTTTATCCAGAGAAGTGGAATTGTAACTGCTATGGTTGGGTTATTAAATGCCCCGTCCGGTACTAAATTATACAAACGTCTGAAACGTGAAGGCCGCCTGCTGGATTCCTTTTCCGGAAATAACACTGATCATTCGCTTAATTTCATACCCAAGATGAACTATGACTCGCTGATAAAGGGTTACCAACATGTCCTGGACACCATTTATTCTCCCAAGCATTATTACGAACGTATTAGAACATTTTTGAAAACATATAAACCTCCCAGGTCCAGACCCGGTAAGATACAAACTCACCAGATCAGAGCTTTTATCTGGACCATCTGGTTTTTGGGCATGCGCGATAAAGGGAAACGCCACTTCTGGAAACTTTTCATTTCATATTTACTTAGATCTCCACCGAAATTCGCCAGATTTATCATATTGTCAATATACGGGTACCACTTCCGTAAAGTGACCATGGCTCAAGGTTAACAGCGCCGAATACCGATGAAAACCTAAATCCAGAGATTGGTACAATTGATTTAGAAGTCAGTATATCCGTTTTTATTATTTTTGACAAACTTATACGATGGTATTATAGTAAGACCTAAAGTTGTACCAGGGCTGTTTGCATTTTTGAGGAGGAAAACACATGAAGCAAGAGGCAGTTTATCTGCTGGTAATCTCTCCCCATCCCGCTGACATTGAGTTCGGTATCGGAGGAACAGTTGCCCGCTGGAGGAAAGAAGGCAAGGAAATTGTATATGTGGTCTGCACCAATGGAGATAAAGGTTCCAGTGATCCTGATATGAAACCGGAGGTACTGGCAAAAATAAGGGAAAAGGAGCAAATGGCAGCGGCCGGTATTTTAGGGGTTAAAAACGTGATTTTCCTGGGCCACCCGGATCTGGGATTAAAGGATACCCCTGAGTTTAAAAAAGAGATATTAAGGCTGATATTGACGTACCGGCCGGAGATAGTGGCTACCTGTGATCCGTTTAATCCTCCGTATTTTTCCAATCCTGACCACCGGGTTTTAGGCCGGGTTGTGCTGGATGCTGTCTGGCCAACAGCTTTAGCTCCCAATACTTACCCTGATTTGCTGAAGGAAGGATTGCAGCTTCACAAGGTAAAAAAGATGCTGCTGTGGCAGAGTGCTTCGCCGAATTACCGTTCAGATATCACCGATACCTTTGAACAAAAAATGAAAGCGGTGAATTGTATGCAAAGCCAGATAGGCCCACAGGGCAATCCTGATTTTCTGGAAATGCTGGTGAAAATGAATCAGGAAGCCGGCAAGGCAGAAAATTACGCCTATTGTGAAGCTTTCTACCAGATTGACGTGCTTCAGCGGTTGTAAATCAGGCCTCCTATACAGGCTATTTTTCGTGATGAAATAAAGTTGTAACTCACCTCAAGATAATTATACCGGTTGGCAGAAAATGCCGGCCGGTATTACTGATTATTTTCAATGTATTTTATTTTTTTATAATCCGTAACGCCTTCGATTTTTATTTGATACTAATAACAGTGCAGATTATTTAATATTTAAGGTTTAAAGAGAAAAAGAAATGATAAAAATCAGGCAGGCAACGATCAGGGATCTTCCATACGTTCTGGATTTCTACGAACAGCTTACAGAAGAGAAATTGGACTTGTCTGAGGAGACCATCAAACAGGTTTTTACAGAAATAGAGTCTTTGCCCCGTCAGAAATTCCTGGTAGCTGAAAAGGATGGGCTCGTGACAGGGACTCTATTTTTACAGATTATCCCAAATCTTTCGCATCACGCCCGTTCCTGGGGCATCATTGAGAATATGGTGGTAGATCGTGCATACCGCCGGCAGGGGATAGGACGGATTCTGATTGAACAGGCTTTAATATACTGTCGCGAAGCCGGATGTTATAAGGTACAGTTGCTTAGCAATAAAAAGCGACATGAGGCGCATCAGTTTTATCGTACTGTGGGGTTCGAGGACTCCGCTTTGGGATTTCGTATCTACTTCTAAAGCTTTTCAGGTATGCATTGTCCAAAATCCGCTGGCAGTTAACTTCAAACAAATGTGAGACTTACTAAAGGTCTCATGGTTAAAGTGACGTACTTTTTAGCCTGAAATAAAGGTATTTCGAGCTTGATTTGCGTATTCATACTGTTGTAAGGCTATTGGTAATACTCTTAGTGTGAAAAACTCAGGCTGGATTAACCTCAATAGATGATGAATTCAGGGGGTTTCTCCGTTTTAAGGTTTCAAACCAATTGTATTAGGGCTATTTCTCAGAGTATAATCTTCATAATCGAATATCAATCAAGAATAACGTAAGGAGGAAATCATGACCACAGAGAACGATATTTTTGTCAGGTTATCAGAAAAAATCGGTGTAGTGGGATACCCCCGGTATGTTGAAATTTTGAAGAATCAGTTGACGCAGGAAGAGGCTGAGTTGACGGTTGCTTTGACTGAAGCAAAAACGCTGGAGGAATTAAAACAGAAACTGCAAATAGACAGCAAGACCCTTCCGGCTAAAATCGATAACGTAATGAAGAAGAGGTTCGTGGTACGTAATGAAGAGGGAAAATATGTTATTCCACAGATGCCGCGTTTTTTCCCCCGGATAAACGATACGCCGGTACTAAAAAAATTGTGGTTTGATTTCTTTCATTCAGGCGACTATTGTGAGATCGATGTTGCCCACATGACAGCAAGGCATGCTCTGCGACCGCATTTACGGTCACATAAAATTATACCTGCCAAGCAGGCTCTGCTAGCCAGTACCAACCTGGACCGCAGCCAGATCCTGTGGTATGAAGACATGGAAGGAATCTTTAGAAGGGCTAAAAGGATAGCCCAGGGCGGATTACAACCAGACGGCACCCTGAGCCAAAATGAAGGTTGCGGCTGCCGGCGCTACTGGGGCACCTGTGGCGCTCCAGGGGGCTGTACTGCCTGGGAATGGCAGCCTGATGAGTGGGGCGAGGGCACACCTCAGGGACTGCCTTTTGGCGGTAGAGGCTTATGCAGCGTAGAGCAGGCTCTTGATGCTACTTATAAAATGGAGGACTTCGGGCTGATTAACCTTTCTCCAAATACGGCCCAGATCAACTCAACCTGCCGTTGCTGCGAATGCTGCTGCGAAATTATCCATGGATTTAAAAAGCTGGCTAATATCTGGGAATTGCTGTCTCCCAGCCGGTATCTGGCGGTGATAGATACTGAGAAGTGTCAGGGTTGCCAGACCTGTATCGAGCGGTGTCATTTTGACGCTATTGAGATGAGGAAAGTGCCGGGATCTAAAAAGATGAAGGCTTTTATAATCAATGAACATTGTATGGGCTGCGGCCTGTGCATCTATAAATGCCCTCATCAGGCTATGAGGTTTGAGCTCATCAGACCTCCGGAGCATATCCCCACGATTACCACCAAAGAATTATTCCGCGGCAGGGTCCATTAGTTGGAATATTTTAAAAAAAGGGCGGTGCTAAAACCGCCCTTTTTACTTAATACTTTGTTTAAATGAGATAGAAAGAATGTCCCGCTATATTTTTCGGCCTATTTCCGAGCCTTCTCTCATAGCAGCAAAAATGGTACGCTTACTGGCGCAATCTCCGATGGGATAGACCTCCGGCATCAGTCCGCTGAGTTCTTCCGCCAGCCGGTTATGGTTCACTGCCCCAACTGCCAGCACTACGGTATCCGCCTTCAGAAATGAGAATATATAGTCCTTTTCAGGCGGTTCCCCGCTGTCGATTTGTATATTGACTCCCTTTTCCGTAATGCTGTCTGGCAGGGTATAGGGAAACAAACGTACGCCCTTTTTGATTAAATATTCAAAAAGTATCAGTTTGGTGTTATGGCTTAATCCCCGGGCGATCTTGCTGCGGGTGACCAAAGAAACGCTCTTTCCTTTTTCAGCCAAAAAGAGGGCTGTATTAATGCCTACCACCCTGCCGCCAATTACTACCACTTCCTGACCTGTCATAGCCTGGCCGGTCAGGACATCTACGGCCTGGACTACATTTTGGGAGCAAATTCCGGGGATATCCAGAGAAATTGGAAGTGAACCAGTGGCCACAATTACAGCATCAGGTTGAACTTCCTGAACCATTTTAGCAGTAACTTCTTGGTTGTAAAAGACTTTTACTCCGGCTCTAACCAGCCCCTGAGAAAGGTAGTGGATCAATCTGTTGGCCTCAGGCCTGTAGTTTGCCAGTATGCTCCACTGGCCGCCCAGGCGGTTGCTTTTTTCGTATAGCAGGGTCTCATGCCCCCGTTCAGCCAGATTGCGGGCGGCTTCCATCCCGGCCGGACCGCCGCCAATGACTATCACCCTCTTTTTTCTACAGGCAGGTTCGGTTTTATATTCCAATTCCCTGCCCATGGCCGGGTTAACAGTACAGGTGGAATACGAGCCTTCAGTGCCTCTCTCCTGGCAGTGTCCGCAATAAATACAGGGTTTGATTTCATCTAATCTGCCTTCTCTGGCCTTATTGGGCAGATCAGGGTCAGCCATTAACGCCCGTCCCATCTCTATGAAATCTGCCGCTCCTTCCTTTAATACACGCTCACCATGCACAGCATCCAGTTTGGCCACCGCAATGATAGGCACCTTCACGGCTTTTTTGATGGTGGATGCCTGGTGTACCAGTGTGCCGAACGGTTGATACAATGTCGGGAATTGCCACTGGTGAGTTTCAAATGGGCCGGAAGATATATCCAGCGCGTTAACTCCCGCATCCTCGAAAATCTGAGCATGCTGAACAGCTTCCTCCAGCCGGATGCCGCCTTCCAGAAAGTCATCGCCGTTCATTCGCATAATGATAGGGAAATCAGGGCCAACTTCCTGCCGGATGCGGCGGATAATAGCTGCCGGGAAGCGTGCCCTCTTTTCGATGTTCCCTCCATATTCATCTTTCCGGCGGTTAGTACGGGGCGAGAGGAATTCATGGATAAGGTAGCCATGGCCACCGTGGATTAAAACAGCATCAAAGCCAGCGATTTTTCCTCTGCCTGCCGCTTTGCCGAAGGCATCGATGATTTCTTCTATTTCATCCGGCATTAATGTATGAGTTTGAAAGCCGGTAAGTGGATCACGAGTGCCGGTGGGCGCTACCACTTTCATGAGTTCGGGGTACTCTACCGGTGGCCTCTGCTGGACGATGCGGGCCAGGATGGCGCCGATATGGCCGATAAGAAAGGAAATTCTGGCTCCCCTGGCATGGATAGCCTGGGTTAACCGGCGGGCGGCCATGGCCTGCTCTTCAGTCCTTATGTTCAATACTCCGGGTCCGAATATCAGCGTTGTAGCATGAGGCCGGGCTAATGCGCCGGTAGTCAACTGGATCATGCCCACTCCCCCTGCGGCGCGTGCCTCGTTATACGCAATTAGGCGGTCGGTCACAAAGCCGTTCGGTTTGGTGGCAAAGGTAAAGCCATAGCCCAGTGGTGCGGCGATGATGCGGTTTCTCAATTCCAGTGTGCCGATTTTTCCAGGTTCAAACAATTTGACCAGTTTTTCCATTGTTTTTTCCTTATACTTAGGGGGAGACCTGGCCAGGTCTCCCCCTTAAGAATCTACTTGCTCAACCAGGCGTTATAGGGAGTGGACTGGGTGGTGGATCCCATCATGCCATGGCCGGTATCATGCACGTAAGGTTGAAAGGCATAGGTAGCTGAGTAATATGTCACAGGTATAACAGTGCAATCGTCATAAAGGGCCTGGGTGGCTTTTTGCATCAATGCCGGGTCAGGTGCGGTACTGGTCAGGGTTGCGTTAAAGATGGCCGGCCAGCCTTCAGGTTTTTTCAGGCTCTTGTAAAAGGTGGTGTTGGGAGTGCCGAATTCCAGGGCCAGATCTGCATTGAAATTGGGGAAGGGTCTGAGCTGGTGATACAGGATGCCATTCCAGGTACCGGTCAGTACCGCTGAAAGCCGGGCGGCTTCCACAAAATCAATATTGGCCTGTATACCAATCGCATTTAAATAAGCCTGAATGGCAGTGGCGCCGTCCCGGTCAAGAGTCGATGAAGTAATAATGGTTGTTTTAAAGCCGTTGGGATAGCCAGCTTCCTTCAGTAGCTGTTTGGCTTTAGCGACATCATATTTCCGTCCGGTGATTGTGGGAACAATGGCTGGAGAGTCAAGGGGAGGAGCCTGGTAAGCTGGTGGATTAAAGCCGTAGCCGAATGCCCTGGACATGGATTCTCTGTCAATGGCGTATTCAGCCGCCATGCGCACTTTCACGTTAGCCCAGGGGGAATTTTCATTCATACTATCCGGCACCAGCACATAAGCCGCCGCTGAACGCGATGAAATGACATAACCCGCTTTCTGCAAATCAGAGGCGTCTTTGGGGGTCACAGCCATGCTGTCACCACCGCCAGATTTGAATAAGGCCAGCCTGGTTAATTGGTCTGTAACATAAAGCAGAGTATAGCCATCCAGATAAGGCTTACCTTTATCCCAGAAATCATTAAATTTCTTGGTGACAAGACGAACATCATTGACATATTCAACCTGCTGGAAAGCGCCGGTGCCAACCATATTCCATCTCATCCAGTCTATCCCGTTTTTCTCATAGGCTGTGGGTGAAACATAAACGGTAGAAATGCCTGTGAAGTTCCTGATATGGGTATTTTGCCAGTTGACAAAATTTATTTTAAAGGTGTAATCGTCTATGACCTCCCAGGATTTCCAGACCGCGGTTACACTGGAGTTTACGCCTTTTTTAATCATGTCATAGTTCCACTTTAAGGCCTTGGCGTTGAAATCAGTGCCGTCATGAAACTTAACGCCTTTTCTCAGGTGAAAGGTAATTGAGGGGTTGGCCGGATCAGAAACGACGTCATAGGACTCGGCCAGATTGGGGAGGATTTCGCCCTTATAGGTCTCATGCAGTAATTGGTCGAGACCGATTTGTGCGGATATACCAGCTCCTCCTGCCAGATCTGGAGGCCAGCCAAAGGGACTTCCAGGTCCTGATGCCTGAATATCAATAAGGGTACCTCCGTATTTGGCTGTACTTGTGGCTGGTGGCTTAGTGGTAGTGGTGGTGGCGGCCGTGGTTGCCGCAGTCGTAGTCACACCCGGTTTAGTAGTAGTTGGTGCTGCAGCGGTAGTGGTGGTAACAGAGGGCTGCGTTGAAGCCTGAGTAGTAGTTGGTGGAAGGGTTGTAGCTACTGTGGTGGCCTGTTCGGAACTGCAGCCGGTTAGCGCCAGGATAGATACTAAGAGAATAAACGATACAATGATAAACTTTTTCACTTTTCCCTCCTTTAGTCAGTTATTCTGTTTGGTCTATCATATGTTTATACTTCGATAATATAGTAAATGTTATCTTATATTTATTTTTAGGATATTGTCATTGAAGGATGTTGAGGTTTGTCTTCGCGCTAATTAAACCTGAATTAATTTACCAACGACGTACCCTTCCGTACGAACCATTGACCGGGCCAAACAATTTTTCGATAACGATATTCGCTATGAATGTTTACATTATAGCATATCCCGTCAATATTTATTGTTTGCAAATGATGCTGACAGTTCCGCTAAATGCCTTACGTTATCCATGTTTTCCAGGTTATCGACCAGTTTGATGATTTCTTCTGCATTTTCACGGCTGACCATTTGAGAGAATTCCACCTGGTCCATAAATTTTTTAATCAGGTCTTCCCTGGGGAGCGGCTGAGCAGGCGTTCCCTGTGCCTGTGCGACATACTCAGAGAGCTGGCGTCCGTCTTTCATTTTAACTACCAGTTCCACACCTTCGGGCTTCGGCAGTTCGGCCAGGGCCAGTGTGACTTTTTTGATAAGGGTCTGGACCCTGGGATCACGCACGGCTGATTCAACGTAATCTTTATTCCCGGCAGTGCCCCTTAAAAGTGCGCTGGCTACACCGTACTTGTAACTGAACAAAGCATCACCCGTTGGATAATCACCCACTTTGTAAGGTCTGGCATAATGCAAACCTGTAGCTACACCCGGAGAGGTGCGCAGAATTACTTCTTCAATAGCATCTGCCTGTATATGATATTTATTAACCAGGGTAATAGCTGCATGATTAGGCGCCTGGGTCGGTCCGCCGCCAGGGTAACGCTTGAACATGTTTTCAACGTAGAATTTCTTTCCTAGATCACCCGCTAGAATATCCGGATGATCCAGCCGTCTGGCAAAGGGGCCACCGCGCTCATTAAAAAAGGGATCAATGGCGCCGGTCCAACCTCCCTTAGCTAACTGAGCCGCCATAATACCGCTTCTGGCCATAGTGCCCTGGCTTATCTTAAACGTAGGTGCGCCGTCCCAGATACCCCCGCCGAAACCCTCAGAGTTGCCGACCAGTCCCAGTGCGTTTTTCATCTGGATAGGAGTTAGTCCTAGTAAACGCCCGGCTATGGCGGCTGCGCCATAGGTGGGCGATGGTATTCCCGTTTGAGGGAAGGCGCTGGGGGTATTTTCTTTTTCGCGGTGAAATTCACCGGGTAGAGGGCGGTCATTAGCCAGATGCAGCCTGGCGGCTATATCATCTCCCACAATGAGGGCAGTAATCAGTTCCTTACCGCTGATGCCCTTTTTTTCTCCCAGAGCCAGAGCAGTTAAAACAGTGGTCTCACTGACATGGTGCGGGACGATCTTATCCGGCATGTAATATGAAAGTGGGCCTTTATCAAAGCCGCGGCTCATGGTGCAGTTGATGAAAGCTACCTCCTGGACTGGCGCCTTTATGCCGTAGCCAACAATGCTGGCTTCACCCTTTCCTCCCCAATCTGCAATAAGTTGAACCAGGTAAGCTATATCAGGAAGGGTTGCACCGCCGATGGCGTCTCCAATTGTATCCAAGATGCGGGTTTTAGTATTATCTACGGTAGCCTGGTCAATATCCTCAAACCGGGTATTCAGTATGCAATTTATCATGGAATTATAAATCAGTTCTTTTTGCTGGTCATCCATTCTGAAATCTCCTTAATGGAATATTTATTAATAGCTAAACCGGAAAATCCGGAAACTTTATTTTTACATTTTTTAACTTTAAACCAATCTAAATATCAAACTTCAACCAGCTTTTTTAAACACTTAACTTAGCTATTAATACGCTAGAAACCATTTATTCGGAAGCACAATTTCAATATCAAATGTTTTTTATGTCTTAGTACTCACTTGATCACAATACCGGAAAGACGCTCTAAAGCTTTGACCAGAGCCTGAGTTCCGTTTTTACCTTCACCGGATGCTTGCAACGAATAAAACATCTGATGTATCAGGCTGGTCACCGGCAATGGCAGTTTAACGTCCGCGGCAGCTTCTGTTACCAGATTCAGATCTTTTTGTATAAGATCAATCATAAATCCCGGACGGAAATCACGGTTAACGATCCTGGGGCCTAAATTGGATAACTGCCAGGAACCGGCTGCTCCGTTTTGTACAGCTTCGATAGCTTTCCGCAAATCAACTCCCTGGCTGCGGGCAAAAGTCAGGGCTTCCACTGTGGCGTTGAGATTTCCCACTACCAGAATCTGGTTCATTAATTTGACGGTTTGCCCCATGCCATGATCTCCGATATGTATAATACTCTTCCCCATAGCCTCAAAAACCGGCCTGCATCGATTGAAAACAGCTTTCTCACCGCCCACCATGATGGAAAGCGTGCCGTCGATGGCTCCCTGCTCCCCGCCGCTCACTGGAGCATCCAGCATATACACGCCTTTTCCATTTAGCCTGCTGGCAATACGGCGAGTAGCTTCAGGTGAGATGGTACTCATATCAATGACTACTGATCCGGGTTGTGCACCGGTAATTATGCCGTATTCGCTTAAAATGACTTCTTCAACATCCGGTGTATCCGTGACCATGGTAATAATTATGGTGCATTTTTGGGCTATTTGCCTGATAGACTCCGCTTTCTCGGCTCCTTCTTTTGCCAGTTTATCAGCTTTGGCGGCTGTGCGGTTAAAAACGGTGACTTCAAATCCGGCTTTGATCAGATTGCGCGCCATGGGAGTACCCATGATGCCCAGGCCGATAAATCCTATCCGTTTATCCATCAACAGGTCTTCCTTAATTCAATTTCGGGTGTTCTTCAGGTGTAATGAAGGTTAATAATAAGACCAAGGACGGTCGTTTAAAGAAAAATCAGGTGATTAGTACTCTCTTTTTACGCTGGTTGATCTAAACCCCATATTTCAAACAACTTTTTGTAGAAATCAGGTTGAGGGAAGTCTGGTCGCATCTCCAGCCCCGGGTGGGTATAGCCCTGTTTCCTGTCTTCAGCCTTTCTGAGTCCTGCGACCAGCATTTCCAGCTTGCTCTGAGGGATAGAAAAAATAATTTCGTCTTCTCCTGCCAGGGCTCTCTTGCACTCACCAGGATCAGGCAGGGTGATACGGTACTGGCCGGTCTGCATGACTGGCACTATGGAATATACGCAGGAGTCGATAGGATCAAACTGGGAGGTAACCAGGGTCTTCTCTTGATTTTTTATCACCTGGAGAATGTTTCTTAACTGGGCAGTGTTGGAATAGACCAGCACCAGGTCAGGTTCGAAATTGGCTGTACTTAAAGGTGCAGAAACAATACCAATGTATTTCCCTATTCCAAAACGCGGGAGCAGCGACATTTGTCCTTTAGGGAGGATCAAATCTTCTCCTTTATGCCAGTCCACCATGCCGTAGGCCACCAGCGGCGCCCAGCACCAGCTATCTTCTTTTAGTAGTGCCAGAGAGATTCTCTCCCGACGGGACATAGAGAAGGCCTGGCACTGAGCCAGATGGTAACCCAGGTCTCTTTTAGGCCGTACCGCTCCCTGTGGAATATCAGCTTCGCTTACCAGCATTTTAATGGCAAGTGGAGAGGTCCTCAGTATCAATACAGTTTCCAGCTCTTTACCCCAGTTATTAAGCTCTTGCTGTGTTGGCATTTTTAACCTCCTGTTTAATGGATTGCAGATTGAGATCCTTTACTTGTTGTGGACTTGGTATCCATAAGTATATCATATATAAATATAGTCTGTCGGAAAGTAAAAGGAGGTCAGCCGTGGCGGATGAAATAATGATTACTGAGTTAAGCCAGGGAGAAAAAGAAAGGCGCTATTCGCTTTTACGTGAAAAGCTTAAAAAAGCCGGACTTTCGGCAATTATGGTATATGGGGGAACACAACTGGGTGTACCGGTCCATTATCTGACGCGGATCTGGGGCAACAAGAATAATATGGTGATCTTTCCGGTAGAGGGAGAACCGGTCTTCCTGATTCCCAGCAATGCCAGTGTTACTCCTTTGCAGTTAGAGCAGCAGGGCTGCTGGATACCTCTGCGGAATATTTTACTTTCTCCTAATCTGGCTGTAGATGCCGCTAAACAAGTCGTTAGGCTCAAACTGCAAAACAGCAGTATTGGCATAGATAGTTATCGTTTTTGGCCGGTTTTTGAATATCAGGAGTTTATGGAACTGTGTCCCAAAGTGCAACTTGTGGAAGCGCACCGCTTGTTCGGAGAGATACGTGGTCCCAAGAGCGCTGAGGAGCTGGCCTTAATAGAAAACGCCATGAAGATCTCTGATATGGCGCACTATACCTTTCTAGCTAACTTAAAACCGGGACTAACCGAGGCCGAGGTATCAGCCAGAGCTGAAGAAGTGCTTAATTCTCACGGCATCGGCGACCGGATTATTTTAATACACAGCCGTCCGGAAGCTACCTATCCCAACCGTCCAGGTCCAAATGTTATACACAGACCAAATCCTGTGACTTATTCTCCGGAATTTTCCCGTAACCTGGGTTACGGCGCACAAATGATACGATCCTACTGGTGGGAAAAACCGTCAGGTATTTACAAAAGGATGTTCGAACTATGGGCTGAGATGAGGCAGATGGTACTGGAAGAATTCCGGCCAGGTGTAGAGATCACCGCGGCAGGTCAAAAAATCGAGGACCTGGTGTCCAAGTATGGATTTGAATGTGATAAACTGGGACATGCAGTTGGGATTTCCTACGGGGATGCCCCATATATTACCGCCGGCCCTCACGAAAAAGATTACATGGAATGGACTATTCTTGCCGGTGAGGTTTACGCAGTCCATCCGATGGTCAGGTGTAAAGGTTATGTGGCTCCTTTTACTATGGTTGGCGATATGTATTTGATAGGTAAAGACAGCACGAAGTGGATGACCACTACCCTGCCAGGGTTACCCGAGATGATCCCTTTTTAAGTCTTAACATGCCTTACGTCTTGGCTGGAGACAAGCGAAATGAAAGTCCAGAATGATTGCATATATAATCATAACGTCTGCTGCTCTTTCTTTGAAGCTGGAACCAGCGTTTGATTTGGTATCCCAGCCCGCTTTTAGCAATGCTCATATCGAGGGGGTAAAACGCAGGGAAAATGAGGTAAGTAGAAATCTACAGACGCGGAATAACATAACCCTAAGCAATAGTCATATCCAATGGCATTTATGGATAAAGAATCAGTACTAAACTGAGGTTTAGAGCTAAAGATGATTGGTTATAAAAACATCTTCAAGCCTATTAAAATTGGCCGCATGACGGTAAAAAACCGCATTGAATTCCCTCCCGTTGGACCCCATCTTGGCAGCAGTGACGGCTACGTAACCAGGGAACTGATTGAATGGGGCCGGCAGTTTGCCAGGGGAGGAGCCGGTATTGTAACCCTGGGAGACAGCGCCGTTGTAGCTCCTTCCGCTATCCGGGCCAGTTATGCTATACATATGGGAACAGACAAAGCCATTAATCCATTGAACAGGTTTGCAGAGACTATACAGAGATATGGAGCCATGGCCTCTATCCAGTTGAATTATCACAGCCGCGGTTCCCCTGTCGAGATGGACATTGACGAAATTAAACTCATGGTCGAAAGCTATGCCCGGGCGGCTTACCGGTGCCTGCAGGCTGGTATGGATATGATCATGGTTCACGGCGCTCACGGCCATATACTGAGTCAATTTGTCTCTTGCAGGACCAATACACGGACTGATGAATTCGGCGGAACATTGGCAAACCGTGCCAGGCTGCCTTTGGCAGTGCTGGAGGCCATCCGGAATAAAGTGGGAGATAAGCTGGCCATCGAGTACCGGATCAGCGCGGATGAGATGGTTTCAGGAGCGCCAACGGTAGAAGAACAGATTGAGTTTGCCGGATTGATCCAGGACAAAATCGACCTGATCCAGGTCTCGGTAGCGAATCTTTTTACTCCTGAAACTATTCCCATGATGATACAGCCAACTTATTTGCCCAGGGGTTTAAATCTGAAATATGCCCGGTTATTCAAAGATAATTTGAAAATACCGGTAACCACGGTGGGCTCATACAATCTGGAAATGGCGGAGGAGATCATTAGTGAAAATAAGGCGGATATAGTGGCCATGGCCCGCTCTTTAATAGCTGACCCGGATAGCGTTAATAAAGCCAGGCAGAGCTACTGGGAGCAGATCAGGCCCTGCCTCCGCTGCAATCACTGTTTCAACCGGTCGCATTTCCAGATGCTGACTACCCGTTGTACCGTCAATCCAGTGATAGGATGGGAAGCTGAATTTGTTAATCCCCAGTCTCCTGTCAGAAAGAAAAAGGTGGTGGTAATTGGCGGCGGACCTGCCGGCATGGAAGCTGCCAGGAGGTCAGCAGAGCGGGGGCATGAGGTGATCCTGCTGGAGAAAAGTCCGCGGCTGGGAGGGACGCTGGAGTTGGCTGCGGCCCTCCCTTTTAAAGGTGATATGAAAAAATACCTGAACTGGGCAGTCAGAACCACACTTAATACCCCCAAGTTGACTGTTAAACTATCAACTGAAGCCGCGCCAGAAATAATCGCGAAAGAAAGCCCGGATACCCTGGTTATTGCTTCAGGCTCTTCTCCTCTTATCCCCGCTATACCAGGTGTAAGGGGTAATAATGTAGCCCGGGCTGGGGATGTAATAACCGGGAAATCAAAAGTTGGAGAACGGGTTCTGGTTGCCGGGGCGGGACTGACCGGCTCTGAAACCGCGCTGTGGCTGGTTCAGCAAGGGAAAAAAGTGACCTTGATCGATATGCGATCGCTGGAGCAGATTGATACAGAATATCCAGTAATAAACATTCAAACCCTGCGTAAAATGCTCAACGATGCGGGAGTTGAAACCATCACCGGGGTAAAACTGGAGTCAGTTGACGGTAACGGGATTGTTGTCTCAACCAAAGTCGGCAGCCAGAACAGGATACGCTGTGATACCCTGGTACTGGCTCTTGGCGTTGAGGACTGTCAGGATCATACTGAGTTGTATCAGGGGCGGGCGTCTGAAGTTTATTTGATTGGAGACTGTCATAACCCCCGCGGCAATCTGGCCAGCGCTATCTCTGACGGCTTTTTTACAGCTATGCGGATTTAAAAAATAGCGGATGGGAAAAAATCACCCCCTCCAATTGCCGTTGTCTGGTTGCCACTGAAAAGTTCTTGGGGCGGTCTATGTATCTGACGGATGGTATTTTGAGGACATTAAAAAGATGCATAGACCGCAGCCCATTAAATTACCATTTGTTATATAAATCTTGAGCTTATTTAAGCCTGCGTCTTTTGAATTTTCTCTTACGGGATTATTTGCTCATCCAGGCATTAGCTGGAGACCACATGGTGAATCCACCCCATTGACCGATGCCTGTATCATGTATTTTACTGGTCAGGGCAAAATGATGGGTATCATAAACTGTAGTCAATACCGAACAGTGATCATAAAGTGACTGAACGCATTTTTGCATTAAAGCAGGATCCGGTGAAGGGGAGTTTAACGAAGCGTTTAGCAAAGCCGGATATTCATCCGGATGTTTGACGCTTTTGAAAAATGAAGCAGGTTCGCCGAACCAAAGGGCCAGCACATTATTGAAGTTGGCCAGAAGAACACACCCGCTGTTTAGCAGGGCATTGTTCCATGTGCCTCCTGACATGAGCTGCTGCGCTCTCCCAGGATCCGCAATGTCCAGTTCAGCCTGGATACCCACCGCTGCAAAATAGGCCTGGTATGCGGCGTTAATATCCTTGGTATTATTGCCGCAAATAATTTTTGTCTTAAAACCGTTGGGATAGCCTGCTTCGTTGAGGAGTTGTTTGGCCCTGGCCACATCATACTTCCTGCCGGTGGCTGTGGAAACAAAAGCCGGCGAATTAGGAGGAGCTATCTGATAAGCAGCCTGCCAGTAGCCGTAACCGAATCTTTTAGCAATCGCCTCTTTATCTATAGCATGGTCCGCTGCCTGCCTGACTTTCAGGTTAGACCAGGGAGAATCGGCATTCATACTGTCCGGAAGTAGCAGGTTGGTATTGCGCAGCCGGGTGATAATTTCATATCCTTCTGCTTTTAACTCATCTGCTCTTTGAGAAGAACATACCAGTGTTTCTCCTCCTCCGGTCTTGAAGGTAGCTAGCTGGGTCAGTTCATCGGCGACAAAGACATACTCTAGCCCGTTCAGGTAGGGTTTACCCGGATCCCAGTAGTTTTCATTCCTGACTGCCTTTAAAGTGACATCCTTTTGAAAATCAGTCTGTTTGAAAGGACCGGTGCCTACCATGTTCCAGCGCATCCATTCGACTCCGTTCTTCTCATAAGCAGCCGGAGAAAACATCATACAGGTAGAGGTATTGAAAGGGCGTATAAGCTGGTTTTGCCACTGGACGTAATTTACCCGGATGGTATAATCATCCAGTACATCAAAGGACTTCCAGTTACGGGTAGTGCCGGCGCTCATGGGGTTGGCCTTAACCTGTTCAAAGTCCCATTTTACTGTATGTGCGTTAAAGTCCGTTCCATCATGGAATTTAACACCTTTTCTTAATTGGAAAGTGACAGATGGATTTCCAGGGTCCGAATTGATACTAAAAGAAGAAGCCAGGCTGGGTACCATATTGCCTTTGATATCTTCCAGAAGCAACATATCCATGGAAATTGATTGGACATCCGCGGAAATTCCTGAACTTTCTGGAATCCAGCCGATCGGGCTTCCAGGTGATCCACCTGTGATTAATCTCATAGTGCCGCCATATTGTTTAACGGATGTGGTTGGGGGCACGGTGGTGGCCGTTTTAGCCGTGGATTCTGGGGATTTTATTGGAGCCGCTGAGGTTGGGGCGATAGGGGATGTGGTAGTGGCTGCTCCGCTGCAACCGGCGGTTATCGATAAACAGACCAGCAGTACAAATACAACAATACACAGCTTTTTCATTATTATCTCCTTTAGTTTTTAATTCAACAAAATCCGTTTAATAAAAAATCCCATTTATTTCAACTATTTACTCAGCCAGGCGTTCTCAGTATCCCAATACAGGATTTTTTTCCCGATTCCAGAGTCCTGAAGCTTATCATTAATCACCCATATAGATTGTGTATGGTATATGGGTATGGCGGTTAGATCGTCATAAAGGGCCTGGACGGCTTTTTGCTGCAATTGCGGGTCCACATCTTTGGAAGTCAGGGTTGACTTATATAAATCCGGCCAGTTATCAGGCCGTTTGGCGCTTTTATACATAGTGACAGGGTAGTTGATGAAGTTGTTAAAGGTCAAATTATAGTTGGCAATTTCAACCACCGATCCTACAATCAACGCATTATCCCAGGTACCGCCCATATAGGAACTGAATTTGGCGGCTTCCGGCAGTTCAATCTCTACCTTAATACCGATTGCTCCCAGATATGATTGCAGAATAGCCATAAAGTCACGGCTGGTTGAACTGGGGGCAATGATTCTGCTTTTAAAACCACCGGGAAATCCAGCCTCAGCCAGTAATTGTTTGGCTTTGGCTACATCATACTTGCGCCCAGTTATAGTGGGAACATGGGCGCTGGAGTTAGTGCTGGGTAATTGATAAGCGGCTTTATAAAAGCCAAAGCCGAAGGCTCTGGTAATGGCTTCCTTATCCAGAGCATATTCAGCCGCTTCCCGAACTTTGATATTAGCCCAGGGAGAAGTGGCATTGATGCTGTCAGGGAATAAGGCCAGGGTGGCGTTGGGTATAGAAACTACCTTGCTACCAAGCGCCTGAAACTCAGAAGCAGTTTTAGCATCTACATTCATAACATCACCGCCTCCCGACTTATATAGCACCGTTCGGGTTAACATATCAGCCACATAAATAAAATCTATCCCGTCCAGATAAGGTTTTCCGGATTCCCAGAAGTTTTCATTCTTGAAGGTGGTTAGCGAGACGTCACGCTGGAATTCTTTTTGCTTGAAGGGTCCAGTACCTACCATATGCCATCTCAACCAGTCGATGCCGTTTTTTTCAAAAGCAGCAGGAGAAACCATATAGCCCTGGATACCGGCAAACGCCGGTGCAAAGGCGTTACGCCACTCAGTGAAGTTAACACGAATGGTTAATTCATCAATCACCTCATATGATTTCTGATAAGCTGTATTGGCAAACAAACCGCCTGCTTTGAATTTTTCCAGATTCCATTTAACGGCCTGGGCATTGAAATCTGTACCGTCATGGAACTTTACGCCTTTTCTTAGATGAAAGGTAATCGAGGGTGACTGCTGGCTGTCATCAAAATCCCAGGAGGTAGCCAGTTCAGGCGCCAGTTCTCCGCTGGCTTTCTGTCCTAGAATCTTATATAAACTGGCCTGGACCGAAGGGACGGATAAAGGGGCTTCCCAAGGCGCACCGATGGGTTGGGCAGGTAGAAAGCCGTCTATTACTTTAAGGGTGCCGCCGTACCTGGATGAGGGGATGGGGGTGCTGGTGGTTGGTGAAGTAGTAACCGGGATCGATGTTGGAGTGGTCACTGCCGGGGCTTTGCTCTGTGTGGGCGCCATGGAAGTAGTGGTAATTACAGGTGGCGCAGTGGTTACTGTCGTGGAGCCTGGAGTAGCAGAAGGACCTGATGAAGAGCAACCGGCAGTAACAAGCGAAATTAATAAACTTAAGGACATAACCAGGAAAAGCCTTGACAACGATATGGTCAATTTCATTACCGAATCCTCCTCTTCGTTTCCTAGCCACATAACTGCATCTGGTGAAGAATATACTCAGCTTACCTAATAAACAGATACTTCGTCATTGTGAAATAAAGCAGGGATCGGACTCCATGGCGACGATCAATACCGGAGATAGTTCAAGAAAGCGCTGGAAAATCATCCTACTCCCAAACGCCCCTTATGAAAGGGATTATCAAACGGAATGAAAGTAGGAGGCCTGACAATGTCAAACCGGATTGCTTTTTGAGGACATTTATAGACACACAGTCCGCATCCCATGCATTTCTTAGCTATTATATGGGCTTTCAGTTTTTTTTGATTTTCCGCTTTTATCATTTCAACTGCTTTGAACATACAACGTTCCATGCAGGTCTGACAGCCGTTACAAGCATCCTGATTAATAGAAGCCTGGAATCGGCTTTTATGGGGGTCTGCGATATCATAATCTTCCTGTACATAAATTAAAGGATTGATAACCCGGCAGCAGTCCTCGCAGCAGTTGCAGGTTTCCTCCAGCCTGGGAAAGTTCTGACATAAATGGCACATTCCTGCATCCTCAGCCGCATAAAGTTCATCAAGAGCTTCTTGATAGGTATATTGCTTCAAGTCCTTCCAGTGGTCCATCGAAGGTGAGAACCCATCGTTTAGGGTTAAATGCATGCACAAATCTTCCTTGTTATTACATTTATGATACTGGGCGCGGCATACACAGCGCACAAATACAATCTGATTGGCTCTTTTTAGTGCTGCATCCAGGTTTTCATACCATAAAATATCATCTGGTGGGATATGCGGGCTAACAGCCAGCGCCTGCAAAGCCGGTAAAATACGATGAAAGGTAGCGCCCTTCGTAAGCCGGTTATCATGCTGTATTCTGGCGATTATGTAACGCCATTCTTCGAAGAAGAAATCAGTCCATAGTCTGTCTGTAATGGCACTCATGTTAACGGTCTGATGACAGAGAGGGATAAGAGCGGTGGGTGCTGAATAAGTACCCCGCCTTGAAGTAACCAGCCTGTTTTCCTGCATCACTGCTAGCTTGTTACGCAGGTGGTTTTCATCCATGTTGATCCTGCCGGTAAGCTCCTGGAAAGTGGCAGGAGTCCAGAGCGCCAGAAGTATTTCCCCTTCCTCAGGCGTTATCATTGCGTCCAGTATTTTTTTAAAGCGCTCAGAATCTGGTACACCGTATTTTTCCGCCAGCTTGTTAAACACTTCAGCTTGATCTGCCATATTTAGCCTCCACATTCTGATTTTTAATTTTCTGGTTAGATCGTTTTAACCAGATTACCGTATATTAAATATAAATACGTTGACAATTTTCCGGTATAATTACATAACTAATACTTTGATTGCATTACCATTTTCTTATACCTGCGGCATACGATATTTCGTCAATGTTTTCTTTAACTAACTGTACACTCCGGTTACTGATATAATGCTCTAATAGTCAGGATTTTATCTTTTTTCTCAGGTTAAAAAGGGCACACGGAAATTTCAAAATGGTGAAGCCACCATTTCAACCTGAATTGATCTATGAAACATGCATTAATTAATACTCAGGACGTTTAAAAATTGAACGATTAACCCAATATAAAGTGGCGCTAAATGAATTGCAATAGGTAAAAATCTATGATATCATTTGCATCATCAAAAAGGACTGTCTTATAGATATATTGGTTTTATTAATAAGCAGATGAACATGTTTTGTGTTTATGATGGCTAAACGAAGGCTGAAAACCTAAATGAGCAGATTATTACCCAGGATAGATACTTATCACCTCCTGGTTTTCTACCATGTTTGCCGGGAGCAGAGCATTACCGTAGCTGCTGAGAAATTATTTTTAAGCCAGCCCACGGTGACCAGCCACATTAAATCGCTGGAAGATACGATACAATTGAAGCTAGTAACCGTTGACCGGAAAAAGCTTTCATTGACCAGGGTAGGAGAAGGTCTTTATAGTTATGCCCGGGAGATATTCGAGCAGGCTATGGCAGCAGACAGGTATATTGAAATGGTTAAGGAGTCCAGCCTTTACATCGGCGTCACCCCATTAATTCAAAAATCTATATCTAAATCTTTAAATGATATGTTAAACCGGTTAGATTCATCAGTTCGTCTGGAGCTGATATTAGGAGAATCCGATAAACTTCTTAAAGAAGTAGAAGAGTCTAAAATAGATGTGGCAGTGGTTTTTGATCTTGACGACGTTTACAAGAATCTGAGCCGCGTAAAGGTAGCAAGGGGAATACAACTGGCATTTTGCGCCAGTCCGTATCATCCTGTATTCCGGAAAGATAATATCAAATGGACAGACCTGGGAGATTATCCGTTGGTATCCGGATCTTCATATTCATCCATCAGAAAACTGGTGGCCAACAAGTTAAAATCAGAAGGATTGACCACCCCTGCGAAATTTTATTCCACTGCTTCTAATAGCGATCTATTTACTGTAGCCATTCGACACAGAGATTGCATTAGTCTGGCAGTGTTAGGAGAGATTCAAGAAGAAATAGCCAGCCATGCAGTTAAGGTTCTACCCTTACCAGATGGGCTTTTTTTAGACCTGGATGTAGTGGCTTATGAAAGTCATTTTTCAACTACGTTGGTCCAGCAATTCATATCTTCAATTAGAAGCTACTTTGAGAGCAAGCGACACATCATAGACCGGTCTCTTGCCGGAATCCCTGCGCCTGTTTTGTCCTTTACCAGGACTCCCGGTAAATCCGGGCTATAGCGGCAGCATCCAGGCTACCCGGATGTAGCTGAAAATCCCACACTTTCAGGGCAAGGTCGGCGATACTCTCTGCACTTTCTAGCGCACACCCCAGTTCTCGCAGGCGGACTTGCATGCCCACTTCTTTTAACCAGGACTCAAAAGCCTTAATACCATCTTTCTGGGAGAAAACATTCGTTCCCAGCATATCAAATCTATTTTTTCTAAATGGCTGCAACTGTCTCATCCAGGCTGGCAGAAGAGCAGCCAGGCCGGCTCCGTGATTGATATCGTAATAACCGCTGACAGCATGTTCAATGCCGTGACAGGTCATACTTCCGGCGCTGCCGCCAACTCTCGAAATAGCTGAACCGGCGATGCTGCTGGCCCAGGCAAGCTGAATACGAGGCTCAATATCACTCAGATTGGCCAAAGAACGGGGCAAAAATTCTACCACAATCTTCATCACTGCTTCCCGGATGGCGTCATTAACAGGCAGGGGCGATTCTGGCATCAGGTAGCACTCCATGATATGCGCCAGAATGTCCACCCCTCCCGAAGCGGTCAGTTTTTGAGGCACAGTCAACGCCAGCTCAGGGTCTACGATGGCTATTTTAGCCCATAAATGCTCGTTGAAAATAACCCTTTTCTCTTTCGTCTCCCAATCTGTAAATACCGCAATCTGGTTCAGCTCTGAGCCGGTGCCGGCCAGGGTGGGCACCTGGATCAGTGAGGGAACAATACCCGTCACCCGGGCTTTATCCATCACATAGTCCCAGATGGGTGAGTTGCCCGAACTGGCAAGGGCTATTCCTTTGGCTGCATCCATGGCGCTGCCGCCTCCCAGACCAATTAACAAATCAATTTTCTCAGCACGGGCAATGCTGGCCCCTTTATCTATGGCTGAGCAGCGGGGATTAGGCTCCAGTTCATCAAAGACCAGAACAGATACCCCGTTTGATTCAAGGTCTCTGACCGCTCTATCCAGCAATCCTATCCTGCGGATATCAGGATATGTGACAATCATGGCTCTTTTCCCAATTGCCCTGGCCTCCGTACCTAAAAGCTTGATGCTTCCAGGTCCAAATAATAGCTTGATCGGCATAAAGAATGGGGTAATCATATTGTTGATCCTCCTAATTTTTTTAAGAATCCAGGGATTTCATCCTTACCGGTCATCTCAATACTTAAAGCGGATATTTATTAACCGGGTTACTCCAATACTAACCCCTCTAAAATTTTATAGAATAGGCCCTCAGGTAATAGCCGCCTCAATCCGGATATCAGTCTGGCATCGTTACCGGCAATATAACGTAAACGCCGGGTTGAATCCGAAGCAGCCTGGTAGATGGTCCTGGCTACTGCTTCAGGTCCATTTACACTGTAGCTGGCTTCTCCGGCGGTCAACTTTCGCCCGCGTTTTAAAATCCCGGCATAAGCGCTGTTTGACTGGCTGATATCAGCAGTGTCCATTGAGCGAGCGTAAAAATCAGTCTTAATAACACCCGGTTCGATTATTTTAACCCTGATGTTCAGGGGTTTCAACTCGTATTGCAAAGCCTCTGAAAAACCTTCCACCGCCCATTTGGTACTATTGTAAAGACTAAAAAGTGGGAAACTGATGCGCCCTCCCATAGAGGCAATATTGATGATTACGCCGTCTTTCTGACGCCGGAAAAGGGGTAAAAATTCCCGGACTACTTCCATCAGACCAAAGACATTGGTGTTAAACTGCCTGGTCACCTGCTCCTCACTGGTGCATTCGAAAGGACCGCAGACTGCATAGCCTGCATTATTGACCAACACATCTATTTTTTGATATTTTTCGAGGGTTTGTTTGACGGCAGATTGAATGGACAGGCGGTCAAGTACGTCCAGATGGAAAAGGTCAAGAAGGCCGAGTTCATGCAAAGGCGTTCGGCGTTTCTCCGGGTGCCGCATGGTAGCTATAACGGTCCATTTTCGATTATAAAAATATCTGGCGGTTTCCAGTCCTATGCCGCTAGAGGCGCCGGTAATGAATATCACCCTATTTTCGTTTTTCATGGTGATACCTCTTGTCCATTAAAATGTTACGAATTTCAAAGTGCATTTGGTTAATAATGCTTACTATATTATCGTAAAGTTATTGCCGGATGCAATGAATTTGCCGCACTGGCCCAAGTTATTGCGTTGAATTTATTTACGTTGACTGTATTCAGGTGATAAGATGGAATACCCGGTATGAATATGAAAGAAGCACGCCCCAGGATATTTTACGGCTGGTATATTGTCAGCGCCTCCATTGTCATAATGCTTTTTATAGGAGGCGTCATTGATTTCGGTTTTACTGCTGTCATAGAGCCCATTGCGGCAGAATTCGGCTGGAGCTATGCCCAGATATCGCTGGCGGCGTCACTGCGTGGCCTTGAAATAGGCCTTCTGGCTCCTGTGATGGGGCTTCTGGTGGACCGCTGGGGCCCCAGAAGGCTGGTCATGGGAGGCAGCTTTCTCATATGCAGTGGTCTTTTGACTTTATCCCGTGTCAATTCAATAGCCATGTTTTACGGAGCCTTTGCTTTGATTGCCATCGGTATGAGCACCTGTGCACAAACCGTTATTATGACTGCCGTGGCAAACTGGTTCCGCAGGAAAGCCGGACTGGCTATAGGAATAACAGCTAGCGGTTTTGGCCTGGGCGGCTTACTGGTACCGGTGGTTACGAAATTAATCGATGCTTTCGGCTGGCAAAGTGCCATGTTTTACCTGGGTCTGACGACACTGGCCGTCATTTTCCCTTTAGCGCTTCTTATCAGGCATAAACCTGAGCCTTACGGTTATCAACCGGATGGGGATCAGGTCACATCTGGACGAGTAGAGAACCAATCGATTACCGTGTTAACTGTTAAAGAAATCAGTCTGACGCCCTGGCAGGCGCTTAAAAACAGGGCTTTCTGGTATATTGCCATCGGTTCTATGTGTCACGGCTTCGTGATAGGAGCCATTGTGACGCACGTGATGCCTTATTTAGGCAGCCTGGGTATATCCAGGGTGTATTCCAGCCTGGTAGCTCTGATCTTACCGGTATTCAGCATAGGCGGGCGTCTCAGCAGCGGCTGGTTGGCTGATAAATTCGGCAGCCAGAGGATCTTCGCTGTCAGCTTTTTGTCTATGACTGCCGGCCTGTTTATCTTTGGTAATCTCACCGGGGGTCTGTTATGGCTCTTTTTTCCTTTCATTATCTTTTTCAGCCTGGGATGGGGCTGCAGCGTTACTTCCAGGCTATCTCTGCTCAGAGAGTATTTCGGAAGGGGAAGGTTCGGCACCATACTGGGTTTTTTATCCGGCATCATGATGGTGGGGTCAATCAGCGGCTCACCGTTTGCAGGTTGGATTTTTGATACCTTCAACAGCTACAAAGGAGCCTGGTTCGGTTTTTGCGGGGTTACTATACTGGGCGCCATCCTGGTATTGACGATCCCGTCCTCCGGCCTCTCAACCAATCGATCAAGTACTGCTGCGGACTAGATCTCCCCTGACGATAACTCAGGTCGTCTGTTTTTTTGTATTAGTTCATCCCGGTTTGCGGTCAGCACCTCGCAAAATGAAAATGGTAGTTGGTAGCAAGGCCGCCTCCTTGCGTCCATCTTTCCTTATGCAAAGGGCAGACTTGCCGGTAAGAATATTATTTTCGGTATATATAAAATACAATCATAACGATTTTTTTGATATCATCCACGAAAAATGTCAAGTCAAAATAAAAACCTCAACGAAACATTTTTCTTTAAAACATAAAAAAGGAATATATCAGATTAAAGAACCCAAAATCCAAACTGTACGTCAGTGGCTTCTTCAACCGGAAAACGAAAATTATAAAATTATATCCTTGTTTTTCCGCATTATTACCAAAGTTCTATCCATGATTGGACATAATGATATTGACATTTTCAAGAATATTGATAAGATTAATTAAGCTTGACAGCAAATAACAATTTTCATACCTTTGAATGATATTATTATCTTTTATGCGATAACCGGGCTCTACCCTGTCCACTTGTTTTATCTCTGTCATTATACTTTTAAACTCTCCGGATGAGATTGAAAAACAGATCAGACGTTTACCAGATATTTATTTTTTACTGCACAACTATCCCGGATGTGTGGAGTTCCGGTGAAAATAGGAGAAGAAGATGAAAAGCCTGTTGAGTCTGACCCGTCATTCCCTGGTTTATGCCTCTGTAAGTATCCTTTTGGCCCTGCTCATGATCCTCACCCTGCTGCCTCATGAAGTGCTGGCGCAAGACCTGCGCTTTGTGCAATCTGCATCGTTTCAATCCCAGGCAGAAAAAGAAGATCCCTTTTCTGCTTTAAGCATCATCACCCTTTCGTCGCCCCTGGAAATCAATACCAATGCCGCCATGCTGAAATGCGAGCTAAACGGCCTGGGAGATGAAGAATCAGTCCAGGTGGGCTTTGAATACGGGGAAGATACTGGCTACGGCCAGACTACCGGGCTCCAGGAAATGGTCACTGCCGGAAGTGTGAGCATACTGATCCAGGACCTGAAACCCGTCACCCGGTATCACTTCCGGGCCAAAGCAGTCAGCCCAGCCGGAGAGGTTTACGGCGAAGATGCGGAGTTTATGACACTGGAGGAGGCTGCCGTAAACCCGGAGCCTTCAGTCACACCGGTTGCTGATACAGCGGAGACGCCGGATCCAACACCCACACCCACCCCGGCGGCTACCCCTGACACAGAACCAACCGGAACCCCCATTCCATCAACCAGCCCCACCCCGGATCCAAATATTTTTATCAACCAAATACCGTCCCCTCCATCAACTCCATCTTCCACCGGTAATATTACAGGGGACTCATCGATTGCCCCGGAACCGGAACCCATCTCCAATACCGTCAGCCTGGCTGGCAAGATAGATGATAAGGGCTACTTAAAAGAAAACGTCATGTTGGTTTCTACGGACAAGGCCATGAATTTATTCCTTCCAGCAGGTATTCAGGCGCTTCAGGCAGACGGCAAACCCCTGACTGCAATAAGTCTGGCGCTGATAATCCAGTCATTTCCACCCCTTCCTATGGACGCCCTGATAGTAAGCCCGCTCTATAACCTGGGTCCCGAAGATGCTTTTATAATGTCGTCAGGCAATCTGACTTTCACATATGATCCAGCTAAATTGTTTAAAGGAGTTAAGAGCAATACTCTTTATATCGCCCGCTTCGATCAGTCTGCTTCCAGGTGGACCGCTCTTAATAGTCAGGTGGATACCCGTGGAAATACAGTCCTGGCAGAAATAGACCGGTTCGGTGCCTATGTCATAATGGCTCCCCATGTCCAGGAGGCAGATCCATCAGCGGAACCGGCTTCCAACAAGGTCACAACTAGGGTTAATCCTGACCAGGATACAGAGGTCCTTTCTGTTAGCAACAAAATCAGTCTGAAAATACCAGCCGGGTCTGCTGACATTCCCCTGGATGTAGAAATAAGCGAGACTCTTCCTTTCAAATCTACCGGAACTACAGCGGTTAAAACCTTTGAGCTCAATGCATATGATGCAGCTTCAAAAGAAAAAGTGAGCCGGTTTGCCAGAGAATTGCAGATTAGCCTTCAACACGATGAGGATGAACTGAACGGCCTGGATACGGATTCACTTTGGCTCTATTATTTGGATGAAGAAACCCGGGTCTGGGCGCCTGTCCCGGACAGCCGGTATGATCCTGAAACAAGAATCCTCAGCGCAACTCTGGATCACTTCAGCCATTATGGGGAAATGGCCAATCCCCTGATCAACGGACCAGGAAGGGTTATGGCCTCGCAGGTGGATCTGCATTCAGGCGCTGCTACTTACAGCTATCCCATTGAGCTGCCTCCTGGCCCCGGTGGTTTCCAGCCCAAGCTGGAGCTTACCTATAACAGCGCTTCCGTGGATGAGATGAAAAACCGCCGGGATGTAGGCTCCTGGGTAGGCACAGGCTGGACTCTCCATATGGGACGGATCACCCTGGACCTGGCGAGTAAAGAATACTACCTGGATATGCCCGGCGCTTCTTACAAGCTGATTACCACCAATGGCGTAGACTACCATACCAGCCCTGAACAATATTTCAGGATAAAACGCAATCAAAATGTCACCGGCCAGATAATATCCTGGGAAATGTGGGATAAAGACGGCGCCTACTATAATTTTGGATATCATCCGACTTATGCTCCGGATTACTACTCAAATCAGTTTATCAGTTCTGCCAATGGTAACATATATTACCGTTGGGACTTGAATACCATCAAAGATGCTAACGGCAATACAGCTAACATAAGTTATGTTCAAAATATTTGGGGTAACGGTCAGGACACCTGGGTACGCTCCGCTTATCCCCAATACCTGAGATATAATAACGGGCTGATTGAGGTCCATTTCACCCTTGGCTCCCAGTTAGGGGTGAAGCTGTTTGACAGAGGCGCAGATGGGCTCTTGCGCCTTGATGACCCCATCTCATACGGCACCAATCCTGCGCCTAAAGTCATGGAAAACCGTGAGCTGGAGTCGATCGAAATATGGGTTAATGGCAGCAAGATCAGGCAGTACATATTTAGCTATCAGACTACTGATATCACTTTTAACGCACAGCATTACGGCGGCATCTATTATGCCGGCAGTCATGTTCTCGATACTATTACCCAGGTAGGTTTTGAAGGCGGGCAATCGCTTTCTTTGCCGCCAATAAGCTTCGACTATGCTACCGGCAGTATCACCCGGACCAGTGATGAGCCCTATTATTCAGGAAATCCCGGAAATCCTGCCAGCGGACTCGCCTGGCAGTATTTGAATAAAATCGGCAGCGGCTACAGCGGCGCCAGTGATACTATTGAGTTCACCTATGGCTCACTACCGGGTAGTCCGATTGAAAATACCTGGAGCAGGCAAGTGGTGATCGGAAAGGAAATCAATAGCGGTATCGGTGATCCTGAAAGCTATACCTATGAATACGCCAATGGACCTCAGTACCTGGGGACAGGCTGGGACCAGAAGTACCGGGGTTTTGGCCAGGTGACAGAAACAGACGCCGAACAAAACTATGTCATCCACTATTTCAACACGACGAATGGTATAGCCGGCAGTTATCTGGAAAAACTCACCGGTACAGAATACCAGACCCAGTGGTACCGGAGTGATGATACACTTCTACGCCAGGTAAATAATAACTGGACTATAAATCCCACCGCAGATTACGTGGGAAATACCCTTGTCAGGGACTTTTTCTGCCCATCTCCCAAAAGCCTGGCTGTAGATTCAAACGGTAATGTTTATGTGTTAATCTCCAATTCAAATATTGTTAAAAAATACAGCCCTGACGGCAATTGGATTCTTGATATCGGACTTGGTGATTTAACTTATCCTCAGGATATAGCTATATCGAATGATGGTTATATCTACATAACATATCCAATCTATAACGTAATTCGAAAGTATAACGGATCCGGCACATTTATTTACGGGTATAGTTTGCCTTTACCGCAGAGAGTATCTATTGGACCGGACGGCAGTATCTATGCCACATCATCGATTTATGATTATATTTTTACCTTTGATGCTGGCGGCAACGCCGTACCTCAATTCAGCGTTACAGACCCTGATGATGTTTATGTAGGGCCGGACGGATATGTTTACATGACCTCAACTTCTCAATACGGAGCCGCTAAACTGGATTCCGATGGAAGTTTCCTAGCCTCATACAATACAGGTTACATTTCATGGTCAGTAGCCGTGTCTTCGGATGGCTATGTTTATGTTATTCGCCCTGATAATAATACTATTGTAAAGTTTACAAACAGCGGGACTTATGTCACAGCCTTAGCAGTTGATACACTTTTTGGAGTTGGAGTCGGAAGCCACTACCTCTACGGCTCATCACTGGTTTACAATTACATCAGAACTTTCACCCTGGATTATTACAACTGGAATGTCCGGTTATCCCAGGTAGATGATGTAACATATTCTGCCTCCGGCAGTAAGACTACGGTCACCAGATATGTCTACGATGATTACGGAAATATAAAAACTGAATTCCGGGATGGTGATTCCAGTGATCCCAATGATAACTCCACAACCCGCCGTCTTTACATCCCCAGGAATGAACAGGGCGTTTCCGGGTATGAATATATTTTGAACAAACCGGCCTGGGAAAAGGTCTACTCAGCTACCGTAGCTGAAGATTACAGCGGTAACGACTATCTGGTCAGTGATACCTATTATTACTATGATTCACAGGCCAACTGGACTGATCCGCCTCATAAAGGCAATTTGACTAAGACGCTGCAAAAAAGAAATGCCCAGGATGCGGGCGTCATCACTCAGTACGGTTATGACAGCTACGGCAACAAGATAACCGAAATTGATCCCAACAATAATACTACTACCTGGAACTATAACAGCGATCCTTACCATACCAATCCCATGTCTAAAACCTTCCCGGCGGTGGCCGGGGGACAGTTCCAGGAACAGTATACCTGGGAACTGGGAACCAGCAAACTCAAAACGCAAACCGACATTAACAATCAAACTACCACTTATTACTATGACCCTCTGGATAGAGTTGTATCAATTGATAAGCCACTGGGCAGGAATCCGGACATTGTTTATGAGTATCTTGATTGGGGCACATGCGGCCAGCAGCGGATCGTGACTAAAACGTATTATGATGCGGATAGCTACCTCTGGCAAAAGGAATATTTCGACGGCCTGGGCCGGGTGGTTCAGGTGCAGTCGGAAGGGGAATCCGGCTATAATGCCGTGTTCAGTATGACCGCCTCAGTTAACAGCTTTGCCTATTATGATATGACCAGTGTCTCTGATTATGTGATTCAGTCAGGGGACTATCTGCAGTATGACATATATTGGACATCTTCTACTGATTATATTGCTTTTGACTATACCTGTTCTGATTCTACCAATTTAAGGGATTCCTCCAGTTTTGATCAGAATGGATTGAACGCCCATCCGGGCGTTAACCTGGCTTCATATGCCAGCGATAACTGGTATTCCCGGAAAATAGCTCTACCTGCTGGACATGCCGGTAAAACCATCTCATATTTTGATATTGCCTGTGAATGGGACGGCACGGGGAATAAATCTGCCTATATAAAAAACATTCGGATAACCGACGCCAACAATACCCTGAGGAAAATGATACTGGCAGGAAATGAACCGTCGGTAAATCTTTCCTTTCACTTAATGAATCAGGGGTCTATCTCTTCGTTCAACATCGATGCTCACACCATCGTTTCAAATACCACCACCTATAACAGCCGGGGACTGGTAGACAGGCAGTACGTCTCCCAGGACGTCAATGCCATTCCGGGAGCTTACTATACCACCGGCATCAATAACTGGAAATATACTTCTTATACTTATGATGCCCTGGGCCGGGTGACTCAACAAAACAATGCTGACGGTACCACTGTGACCAGCAATTATGACACCGTGTGGCAAACGCTGGTCTCGTCTCCCGGTACTTCGGCCGCTGTCCCCCATAAAAAACGGTATTATTTCGATGCTTTCCAAAGACTGGTCAGGGTAGAGGAACTAGAGGATGACCTGACGCTTTATGCGGCAACTACTTATACTTATGACACCCTGGGAAACCTGACACATGTTCATGATAACAACAATAATCACACCTATATAACCTATGACTGGCTTTCCCGCAAGACGGGTATGACAGACCCGGATATGGGTACCTGGAGCTACGGCTATGATGGCAACGGCAACCTTACCACACAGACCGATGCCAAATATCAAACCATCACCATGGTATATGATGCCCTGAACCGGCTTACCAATAAAAATTATCCGGCGGGATCAGGGATGACCAATGTGGTCTATACCTATGACAGCACCGCCGGAAGCAACTACGGCAAAGGCAGACGCACCAGTATGACGGACTATTTTGGGGCCAATAGTCATAGCTGGAAGTATGATGCCAGAGGCAGGCTGATCCGGGAAGACAAGATCATTGACTCAGTGATCTATACCACTCAGTATACCTATGACGGGGCTGACCGTAACACAACCATAACCTATCCCGATACCGGGGAAGTTGTGGCGCAGGATTATAACCGGCGAGGGTTGCCCGCCGCCCTCTCAGGTTCACAGGCCGGCAGTCTGGTCTACAGCACCGGTTACAATAACCTGGGCTCTGTTACACGGATTAACCTGGGCAGCGGCCTTACCACCTATTACGGCTACTGGGGCTATAGTGGGACTTATGATAATAATTCCGGCGGCTACTACGGCCGCTTATGGAAGATCAAGACCGGCAGCCTCCAGGAGATGACCTATACCTGGGACCCTGCCGGTAATCTCACACAGAGGCAGAACTTGATCAGCCCCACCGAGACCGAGACCTTCACTTATGATTTTCTGGACAGGCTCAGCACTGACGGCGGTGAGGTAGTGGTGGATTCACCGGGTGATGCCAATAGAGACGGCTATGTGAGCATGGCCGATTGTACTTATGTTCAACGCGTCAT
The DNA here is from genome assembly GCA_964386535.1 of uncultured Dehalococcoidales bacterium. GTDB lineage: Bacteria > Chloroflexota > Dehalococcoidia > Dehalococcoidales > UBA3254 > CAYLRY01. The sequence goes on from CAYLRY010000020.1 coordinate 47,130, forward strand.
ACTGGGATTAAGCCCGGCCACTCCCGGCTGTGACGCCAACCAGGATGGCGATATCACCATAGCGGATGTTACCTTTATACAGATCATGATAATGTACCAGGGCTATTATTATGATGAACTGGGCAACCTCACTTATCACAACAGAATGAGTTACACCTACAGCGCCGGTTCTTTCTCCGGGTTAAGCGGTCAATGGAACCTGGACGAAGGTTCAGGCGCCGTTGCTTCGGACTCCAGCGGAAACGGCAATTACGGGACTTTAGTGTATAGTCCTGCCTGGGTGAGCGGGAAGAAGGGGCAGGCAGTAAATTTCAACGGCTCGGATAATTATATTGTCTTAAATCAACAGCCTCCTCTGACCGCCGGATTCACCTTCAGCGCCTGGGTCAAAAGATCGGCTGATCAGTTTGGTGAAATCTTCAATAACAACCAGTTCTTCCTGCGGGTCCAGCCTGAGAATGAAAACTCCAGTAATCCCTTCGAGGCTTTTGTCAAGCTTTCGGACGGCTCCGTTGAACCACGGGTAAACAGCAATATCGCCGCTGCGCCCGGACAGTGGTATTATGTTTCGGTCTCCTGGAACGGGTCACAGCTAAAGATCTATGTTAACGGCCAGCCTGCCGGGACTTCTACCCGCAGCGGAAGCCTCACTTCCACCATAGTGGAGGCCGATATCGGCAGGGGAGAACAGGCTAATCCAGCCTGCAACTACTGGAACGGGATCATTGACCAGGTTAAATTCTACAACCGCCCGCTTTCGGACAGTGAGATACTGGATCTATATCAGGATAAGCACGCCGGACCCCATGCCATCATCAGCGCCGGCGCCGCCAGCTATGCCTATGACGCCAACGGCAACATGACCGCCAGGGGCGGCCAGACCATCACCTGGGATGTGGAGAATAGGCCGGTCA
>CAYLRY010000021.1:0-1657 GCA_964386535.1 uncultured Dehalococcoidales bacterium
TAAAAAAATACAAACTTACAATTGACTGACAAAATTTTGGCTTCACTTAAAGTTTTATAAACGACCACCGGTTGCAGGCTAGCCTATTGAGAATATCCAGTCAAAAACACCCAGCATATCCAGTGAGATGTAAAATAGTAAAGCGACGAAAATATAGTTCAAACGGCGACCAGGTACCTTTTGTGAAATAACTGCTCCTACCGGCGCCAGCCCGATGCTGGTAACAGCCAGAGCAAGCCAGGCCGGCCAGTAGATATAACCCAGGGTATAGTCCGGCAGGTCAGTTGCGTTAAGCCCTCCCACCACGTAGCCGATAATGCCACCGGTGGCGGTAAACAGCATCATTCCCAGGGAGGTCCCTACTGCCTGCCGCATGGTCAATCTTAAGACCAGCACCAGAACAGGCACTACCATGATCCCGCCGCCAATACCCATTATTCCCGTAATCATGCCCAGCGGCAAAGCCAGACTCATCCACAACCAGAAGTTATTACGGATAGGACGTTTATTATCAGAAATCCTGGTCGTTAACATACGTACAGCTATGATTAGGGTCAGGATGCCAAAGCCTATTTTTAAGGCTGATCCCGGCAAATGGGTGGCAATTAAAGCCCCCAGGAAACTGCCTATAGCCGTGAAAAAACCCATGGTAATGGCAATCCTCCAGAGGATGGAACCCCGTTTATGGTGCTGCCAGACCCCACTGGCAGCGGTCGGCAGGACCACAGCCAGAGAGGTGGCGAAAGCAATCTTGATGGCTATATCATTACTCATTCCGCTGGAGGAATAAATCCAGTATTGGACCGGGGTCATGATAACACCACCGCCGATGCCCAGGAGCCCGCTGATGAATCCGATCCCTGCGCCGGTAGCCAGGAAAATGATAATTTGAATTATGGACATAGGACTTTTTTTAAGCTATTTCTTTTTGCTCAGTTCCTGCCTTAATGAGTCCACTTTGCTGTGTAAAGTCACAGGCTTGTCCTGACGGTCGTCTATTTTAAGGGTGGTATAGATCCGCCGGGCGCCGGCTTTCCGTACCGCATCGTGCATTTTTTGAGCTATTGACAGCAAACGGTCCACTTCGCCGGAAATGATGGTCCCCATGCTGCTCAGCTCATATTCAATATCAGGTTCGCCTTCCAGCACCCTGACAGCTTCAGCCACATATCCGGAGACCGAAGTACCTTCACCGATAGGCACCACGCTAATTTCCATTAAAGCCATCTCTCCACTTCCATATATGAAAATTTGTCAGCCATCAGCGTTTTATATTCAGAGGGTAAAGAGAAGGTCCTGATAGCTGATGGCTGTTCCTGGAACGCTAAATTTTGCCTGCCTTGCTAATCAACTCCTTAAGGTAGGCTGCGATGCCTGCCAGGGGCATGACCTGGGCTTTTTTATCAGTACGCCGCTTGAACTCCACATTGCCGCCTTCCAGAGTGCGGGGGCTGATGGTGACCCGGAAGGGAATGCCGATCAGGTCAGCATCATTAAACTTAACACCGGCAGACTCTAGCCGGTCATCGAAGAGCACTTCCAGCCCAGCTTCTTCCATTTCCCGGTATAATTTATCGGCTGCTTCTGCTACCTTTGGGTTTTCCAAAAATAGCCCGGTGAAATGCACCTGGTAGGGAGCGATTGAAAGGGGCCAGAT
>CAYLRY010000021.1:1757-47980 GCA_964386535.1 uncultured Dehalococcoidales bacterium
ACGGTGTCATCGGCAATGACTTTAACCCGGCCATCCAGACCCACAGGAGAAACAAAGCCAGCTACCAGTCCAGCCCCGGCCACTTCGTCTTCCATAGCCAGGCGCAGGTCAGTGCAGTGAAGCACTTTTTTTAACTTTATTTCATTGATCTCAAGGTCGCCCCGGATAACCGCCATCACCAGCATATTATCCGCTGAATAGAGTACCACCTTCAGGGTATGATTGGGGTTGACTTTAAGGAATTTGGAAAGGTCCTCTATGGAGGTAATGCCTGGTGTGCTGACCTCTTCCATTGGCAGGGGTTTTTCGGTCTCAAGTTGTGTTTTTCGGCTGACTGCTTTTTCAACATTAGCTGCGCATTTACACGATTGGCAGAAAATAATCTCATCTTCGCCGCTTTCGGCTACCAGCATGAATTCATAGGAGTCCTTGCCGCCGATAGCGCCGCTGTCCGCTTCAACCAGGATGAAAGGCAAACCGCAGCGGGTGAAGATGTTGCTGTAAGCCTGGCGCATCTTGTTGTAGCTGATATCCAGACCTTTTTCGTCTGTATCAAAACTATAAAGATCGTGCATATCAAACTCACGAACACGTAACAGGCCGCCCCGGGGACGCGGCTCGTCCCGGAGCTTGGTCTGGATCTGATACAGCATTAAAGGCAGGTCCCGGTAGCTCTGAACGTTATGGCTCACCAGGTCCGTGATGATCTCCTCATGGGTGGGACCCAGGATCATCTCATGTCCGCGGCGGTCCTTCAGACGGAATAAAACGTCCACGGTAGAGGCGCGGCCGGACTTCTGCCAGATTTCCACCGGATGCAGCACAGGCATAATCACTTCCTGGCCGCCGGCCTTGTTAGACTCATCCCTGATAATATCTTTAACCTTGGTGAGCACCCGCTGGCCCAGCGGCAGGTAAGAATAGATGCCGGCAGTAAGCTGGCTGATCATCCCGGCCCTCACTAGGTACTGGTGGCTTATGGTATCCGCATCCGAGGGCACCTCCCTCAAAGTTTTTCCGAATAGTCTTGATACGCGCATTTTTTCTCCTGTGATATATTGTCTTATTAAATATATAATTCTTTGATGAAGCTTTCTTTATCTAGGCCAATTCCGATTTGTTTAATCGTATATGATATATTATTAAAATTTACTCCAATAAGCCATGACTCGTTATTGAATTCATGCTTAATAGAGGAATGTTCAAATTGATTATGGCAATTTCCGCAGACTACAAGCAAGTTTTTGGATGGTGTCCTTTTGAAGGATCAAGGTGATGGATTTCAAAATATGGTTTTTGCTCTTTATTTAAGAACCAGAAATCACAAACCTGGCAATGTCCGCCATAAATTCCTTCTAACAAAGCTCTTATATGAGGAGGCACTTTTTCCCTGGCTCTACCTGGATTCTTTTTGATGTAGTGTCTGCTGATAAGTCGCATGGAATCAGTTAACCGTATAAGTTCGCCAATCGCCACCTTATTCTTAGCTATCTGTGTCCACTTCGTTAAAGCAGCTATTTTCTCTTCAGCCTCCTGCTCAGTGTCAGAAATATCTAAATCTTTTTCCAATTCCTGTGTTTTGTCAACGAAAATCGGTTCAGGAATAATCCTGTAAATATTATTCTTTGGGTCAATAAATTGAATTACTATTTCATTTCCAGCTTTAATATCATTTTTATAGAACCACTCTTTTAACCCACCGATTCTACATTCACGAGTGCTGCTGGTGTAGGTTGAATATTTTTTTACTTCTGAAGTTAGTGAGTCGTTAAGATAGACTTCAATAGACTCATTTTCAGGGGGGAATTTATCAGCTAAACTGACAGGAATAGCGATCAAGCCTTTATTAATTCTACTTTGAGTAATCTTAATAGTAGCATAGCTATAATTGATCGCGCTTTTGGTTCGGAAAACATTGTCTGATTCCGACATAATGATATTCCTTTTATTGATATTATTCTTTTTTTATTTTATGTCGGTCGCTTTTTACACCTTCATATTTCCTGTGTTCTGTAAAACCGAAATCAATTCCAGTGCCTACAACAGTTTCACATTCTGGGCATAAAACAGGTTGATCCCAATCTGTTTCTAAACTATGTCTTGCTGAGCACTCCCAATAATATCCATTATCTGTCCATTCCTCAGTCATCATAGCTGTATACCAAATCCTATAAAGTATTGCTTTACACTTAGCGCATCGTTTATTACCTTCCTGATCAATGTAAAAATTTTTTAATATTTTATCTTCCAAATATTTCTCCTTTGTTACATTTATTTTTCTCCTTATGTTACTAACACTTTTCAATCTCTTTCATTAGCTCGCTGACGATGTCCTTTTCGTCCACCGTGCGCAGTTGCTCGCCTTTTTTGAAGATGACGCCCTTACCTTTGCCGCAGGCCACGCCGATATCCGCGTCTCTGGCTTCACCGGGACCGTTGACCACGCAGCCCATGACGGCCACCTTGAGGGGTTTTTTGATCCCGGCTAGCCCCTGCTCTACGGCTCCGGCTATGGCAAAGATGTCCACCTCAGTCCTGCCGCAGGTGGGGCAACTGACCAGTTTGGGGCCTCTATCACGCAGGTCAAGGCTCTTGAGTATTTCCCAGGCGGTGAAAACCTCCTCTTTGGGATCGGCAGTAAGGGAGACACGGAGTGTATCGCCAAGCCCCTCGTAAAGCAAGATACCTGCGCCTACCGAGCTGCGGACCATACCGCTGCGGGCAGTCCCGGACTCGGTGATGCCGATATGCAGAGGATAAGGTATTTTACCGGCAATCTCCCGGTAGGCCTGCACGGTAGTGAGTACATCAAAAGCTTTCAGAGAGACCTTGATCAAATCGAAGTCCAGGTTTTCCAGTATGCGAATATGGCGTATGGCTGCCTCAGCCATTTTCTGCGGCAGTGTTAAAGCAGGATCCAAATCCTGGGGCAGGCTGCCGAAATTAACGCCAATACGGATAGGTGTCCGGCGTTCTCTGGCTGCTTTAACTACCGCGGTCACTTTTTCAGGATCGCTGATATTGCCAGGGTTCAGGCGCAGGCCGTCTGCGCCTGACTCCAGTGAAGCCAGAGCTAACCGGTGGTCGAAATGGATGTCAGCGATCAGAGGGATATGGATGCCTTTTTTGATTTCCCTTATGGCCAGCGCCGCTTCCATATCAGGCACTGCTACCCTGATAATCTCGCAGCCGTAGTCCTCCAGCTCCCGTATCTGCGCCACGGTGGCCCCGGCATTCCGGGTATCCGTCTTGGTCATGGACTGCACCACCACCGGCGCTCCTCCGCCGATAGCAACGCCTCCAATAGAAATCGTTTTAGATAAACGCCGTCCCTTGATCATTATGTTTCAATAATAAAATGCAGGGGATGGATATGCAAGTTTATGAGGCAGAAGCCAAGGGACCAAACGATGGACATACCTGAAATCGCGGGCCGGTAAAGTCCCAAGGCGGCGGCTTTCAGCCGGAACGGAGCTCCATACCATGAAGCGGGCTACCGCTGTCTGGCCATTTTAAAGTTATCGGAGGTGCGGCAGTAGTAATCGCTACCAACGTTTCCCATCGCCCCATGTTGCCGTATGGTAATCCGGTTTTCGGCGTAGATCTCGTCTTTCAGATGCATCCTCACCACTTCGCCGATAACGAAATTGGTCAGGCGGCTGGAGGTACCAAACTCCAGTACCTGCGTCAGTTTACATTCCAGGCTGATGGGACATTCGGCCACCATAGGGGCTTTAACCATGTCCGCCTTAATGGGTGTAAGTCCGGATTCTTTAAACTCATCCACCCCGGGTGGCGAGTTGCGGGAGGCGATGTTCATCTTTTCCATAAGGCTTTCCTCTACCAGCCCGGCCACAAATTCCTTCGTTTCTTCAATATAGCGTAGGGTATCTTTTTTGGAGCCGTTATGTCTCCTTAATACTGAAATCCCCATTAAAAGCGGCTTGTAGCACACTGTGGTCACCAGTGAATAAGGCGCCACATTATGCAGACCTTCAGCGCTGATGGTTGAAACCAGGAAAATCGGCCGGGGAATCACTATGCTGCCGGCCAGGCGGCGGATTTCTTCCAGGTCCAGGGACGGGGGGTCAAACTTAATCATTGAATTCCTCCTCTAAAAAGCAGCGGCACAGGTCCGGAGCTATTTTTTAATCTCAATCCAGGTGCCGTTCTCCTCGCTTAGTTTATAGCTTACAATACCGGCTGTTGACAATAGTTTTTTAAAAATCTCAATTGAATTTTCATCATCCCAGTTGGGGTGCTGCTCATGGTGCCGGGGCCTGGCCCAGCGTACAAACTCTTCCGCCTGATCTCTGGGCATCAAACGGCTGACTCCACCGCCGATATAAGCCATACCGCCTGGTTTAAGCACTCGGTAAACCTCACTCAACCCTTTAACCCTATCTTTCCAGAAAAAGATGGAGCCGCGGCTGACAACCAGGTCGAAATAACAGTCGATGAAAGGCAGGTCCTCAACCGGCGCTCTGATAATACATGTCCGGCTGGCCAGACCTGAGTCGCGACTGTTTGTCTCGGCTTTAAGGAGCCCTTCTGCATCGACATCCAGCAGATATGCCTGAAGTGAGCTCCGTTTGCCTAATTCCAGTCCCAGCATCCCTACTCCGGTACCGATATCCAGACATCTGCCCTCGGTGATATGGTAGTCTTCGATAATCTGCTGGGCCAGGTATTTATATATCTCCTTTGCTAAAGCGAATTTAACCATATTTTGCTTTCTCCAATTAGAATGGCTCTATGCAACTTATTTTATACGGACGCAATTATTCTAGGAGGAAGATTCCTCTTATCTCCCCTTGCCAAAGGGAGAAAGCTGCAAATGATGTCTTACGATTTTTTAAGTTTGTACTAATTACTGTTTACCGGGATGATAAGCCACGGCGCCGATCATAACCAGCATGTCCGGATGAGGAAGAACCGTGCATATGACAGTTCTGGCCGGCAGCCCACCGGGAAACAAACGTCTGATAGGTTCGTTCAGGCCGTCCTGGTCTTCCTGTCTGGTGATTAAAATATTCAGGGTAACGACATCACTCAGCGAGGCCCTGGCTGTTTTCAATACATTTTCCACGCCCATCAGACAACGCTCCGTCTGTCCAGCCACCGTAGTCACTTTTTCATTGGTCTGATGGTTCATTCTGCCGCCCTGCGGCGAAACGAAAATAAAATCACCGGCCTTAACGGCAGCCGAATAAGGACGGACAGGTCCTGAGGGGGCATTGATAAATTCCAGCATCTTACCCTCCTTTCTCCACCGGATGATAAGCCACGCAGTCAATCTGTATCAGCATTCCCGGCCTGACAAACTGGGTCACCACCGCAGAACGGACCGGAGGGTCTTGGGGAAAATATGCGGCGTAGACCTGGTTCATTTTCTCAAAGTCGGAGCCGCTGTGGATAAAAACGTTGACCTGTACTACATCCTCCAGGAATGCTCCTCCGGCTTTCAGGGCGTGCTTGATCTTTTCCAGACACTGGCGCGTTTGGGCTTCGATGGTATCGTATTTTTCGCCTGTTTCCCGGTTCATTCCGCCGCCGTGGAACCCTGACACGAAGATAAAGTCGCCTGCCCTGATAGCACCTGAATAAGGCCGCAGCATGCCCGGCGGACCAGGCGGACTTCCGGACATTTTAATAATCTGCTTAGACATCTCATTACTCCTTGCTTCTGAGTATTTATACCGCCCGGCAGAAGCGTATTTCTTCGCCGGTTTGCTCGTCACGGATGGTATAGATCTTGACTCCTATCCCATATATCCTTTCCAGATTGGCTTCATTAACCACTTCGCCTGGATTTCCCTGGGCTACAAAACTGCCGTTGTGCATCAGGGCAATCCGGCCGGAATAAGCTAACGCATGGTCGGGAAAATGAGAAGTCATAATTACGCCCAGGCCCTTTTTTGCCAGTTTTTTTACCAGCTTTAGAATCAGAGTTTGATTTCTAAAATCCAGGTGAGAAGTAGGTTCATCCAACAGGAGCATTTTGGGCTGCTGGGCCAGCGTCCGGGCAATCAACACCAGTTGCCGCTCACCTCCGCTGATTTCGGTATATTTTTTATCTTTTAGTTGGAGAACCCCCACCATCTCTATTGCCTCTTCCGCTATCCGGTAGTCGTTCTCAGAGGGTGTGGAAAAAATATTCAGGTGAGGGGCGCGGCCCATCAGTACCACATCCAGCACCGTATAAGCAAAGCCGGAAGAATGCTCCTGTGGTATATAGCCCATGATGGAGGCAATCTGGTGCCTCTTTAATGAGTTCAGGCTTCTTCCGTCCAGCAAAATGGCTCCGGCTCTTAGTTTTAAGATGCCGGACAGGCATTTCAAGAGGGTGGTCTTGCCGCAGCCGTTAGGTCCCAGAATACACAGAATATCATTTTCCAGGGCTTGCAAATTGATATCTGTAAAGATGTTTTGCCCTTCCCTGTAGGCGAAAGCCGCATTTTTAACTTCCACACTCATGACCAGCGGGCTCCCCTGGTCAGCAGGTAGGCAAAAACAGGAGCGCCGATGATGCCGGTAATAATGCCGATGGGGATTTCAGCGCTGGTGGCCGTACGGGCGATATTATCCATGATCAGCAAATAAACGCCTCCCAGAGAAAGGCAAACCGGTAAAAGTATATTATGATTAGGACCTACCAGCATCCGTCCGAAATGAGGTATCACCAGGCCAATCCAGCCTATCACCCCAGCCACGGAGACCGCCGCCGAGGCCACCATGGTGCAGCAGACGACGATGATAATTCTTAACCTGTCGGTATTAATGCCCAGTGCTTTAGCTTCTTCTTCCCCCATGGAAAGCACATTGATTCTCCAGCGGATGAGAATCAGGATGGTAATACCGATGATCATCGGCGGAAGAGCGAAAGCCAGGTCCTGATTGGCGGAGGAAGCCAGGCTTCCCATCAGCCAGAAAACGATAGCCGGCAGCTTGGTATTAGGGTCTGCTGTATAGGTGAGCAGGGATACCATCGAAGAAAACAGCGAACCAATGACCACGCCTGCCAGCACCAGTGTTAGCGTTGGCGAAGCGCGATAAAAACGAGTGATAAGGAGGGCCAGCCCTACTGCCGCCAGGCCGAAAACAAAGGCCATGATCTGTATTACCAGAGATGACTGTGAGAGCATGATGCCCAGGGCTGCCCCGAAGGAAGCCCCTGATGAAACCCCCAGAATCTGAGAAGATACCAGGGGATTACGGAACAGCCCCTGGAAAGAAGACCCAGAAATGGCCAGCGACATGCCCACCAGCACCGCCAGCAGAATGCGCGGCAACCTGACCTGAAGAATGGCGGTATCCAGGTTATGAGTAGCCGTACTCTGTATAAAAGGGAATATTTTGGAGCCAATCAGGTTGAAAATATCGCCAGGTGAAGCCTGGTATTTACCGATAAAAAGGGAGATGAAAATCATGAGCAGTGGGACAACTATTAGCGCGGCGATCAGTAGTCGATGCGTTTTCCGCCGTCGAGCGCTTTCAGTCCCGGACGCTGTCGCCACTATTTTGATGGCCTCCGTATAACCTGGGATTTTTGCGAATTATGGATAACGGATTCCATATTCATCTCTTTGAGCACACCGTTCTCGAAGGCCGCCGGGTCAGATACCCGGTAGGAGTGTATAAAGTTTACGCCGTTTTCCATAAATACATCCGGTATCAGTCCAACGCTGGCTCCGTACAGTATTATCAAACGGGCTTGAGAGGCATAGCTCATCAGGTCTCCGAATGTACCGTTGACCAGGGAAGAACCGGTAATGATTACTACACTGGCTTTTCCCAGCACCTCGCAGTTTTCTTTTTCCGGATGTACCAGGACCTCTCTGGGGCTATACTCTATTTTGTCGCTGATCAGTATTGATTGGAAGGCTGTCCGCGGCCTCATATCAGTCACATGCAGCTCTTTACATTTGCCGATTAACTGTGTAATGCCGCCGCCGTAGCCTACCACGGCCACCGTGTCTTCCGGCCTGACCATGGCGCTGAAATGCCCCATTTGTTCAGGTACTTCAAAGCCCCTGTTTTTGAGGCGAGCCGGTTCCAGTAGAGGCTGGGAAAGGGCGCTAAGGGAAGCTACGCCGATGGCCCTTTCCTGCCAGCTGGTTGACTTGAGATAATCTCCGGCCACCGTGAACAAGTTTTTCCCGATGTTTGACTTCAGGCGATCCAGGTCTATCCTGGCTTCACCAAAGGCATCGGTCGAACCGGTAAAGCTCATGGCCATCCCGCATTGACCCGCAGTGCCGATGACCGCATTCCATCCAGGCTTTAAACCTGCTTTAACCAGAGTCCCCGGCATAATCTGCTCCTGTTTATACAGGGATTCAAGACGCGCCAGGGTCTCTTCTAAAATGTATGTTTTCATCTTATTTCCCCGTTAATATCAGGCTAATATCGGCATCGGTCAGGTTATACTGAATAATCTGGCTGTAAAACTTCTTGAGCTCATCCTGGACAGAAACACCGGGGAATTTGTCCGGATATGCCGTAATAGCCAGCCACATGGGGAAAAGAGCTGCCGGCTCAGTGGAAGCCCGGTTCCAGCCGAACATGCCTTTGGGCAGCATATAGACCTTCTTATTTTTTACCGCCGGAATATTAGCCCACAGCGGGTCTTTGTAGATCTCTTCCGGAGACCCGGTATCTATGATTAAAATTTCGGGGTTCCAGCTTAAGACCTGCTCCATGGAGATGGCTGCCAGGCCTCCTTCCGATCCGCCGATGGTGGAAATAGGATGAGCTGCATTGATGCATCCGGCTGCATGGATCCATTCATCCATAAAAGTATTGCTGCCGAAGGTCGTCAGATGGTCGGCATTGAAACCAACATATACCTTAAGCTTCTGGCTGTCTGACAGCCCTGAAACGGCTTTTTTAACGGCAGCCACATTATTGTCGATATAGGTGCAGTACTTTTCAGCTCTCTCTTGTTTACCGAATACCTCACCAAAGAATCTGACCTCTTTCTTCTGCTGGTCCGGATAGGTGATGACATTGTTTTCCACGCAACGTAAGGTAGGGATCTTAGTGCCTTTGTCCACCGGTTGTAAATCAATATCGGCGCCCATGCACAGGTCAGGATTGGACTGTAAAAGGGCTTCGATGTTAACCTTGCCGGCGCTGGCCCGCACAGCCGGTATTTCTTTTAAACGCGGATAGATATTGTTCAGGAAAACCGAGTTCTTGATGGCGTTGCTGGTAGCGCACATTGTATCATTAACACCTAATACAAACGTGATAATATTAGGGGGTGAAGTTAAAATGGCTACCCTTTGAATTTTATCGGGTACCGGAATGGTAACCGTAAGTCCCTGGAAATCGACTATAGTCCGGGTGGTGGTTGCCTGTGTGGTGGTGGGCGGCTTGATGGAAGTGGTGGTGATGACTGTGGATGTGGTAGTCACCGGCTTGGTAGTCGCCTGAGTAGTGCTCGATGTACTGGCACAGCCGATTAGCATCAAAGATAAAATTGCTACCATAAGAAGTAATGAAATACTGAGTTTGTAGTTTTTACTCATATGCTTATTCCTTCCATGTCCATGGATTAATTTGAATATCTTATTCGCAATGGAGCAGTAATAGAGAGTGAGTTGGCTCTTTATACTATACTGTAATAATCCAGTATGTATTGATTATATCAGTATAATAATTTTAATTTTACGTCTCTTTAAGTCAAATGTCAAATAGAGTCAAAAAGGTCTTAAGAAAATTTTTAGTTAGGAGGATACCAAAACAAATGATTATTCAACGATGGGAGGGACCATCGCAATAGAAAGATGACGCTATAGACTCAACTTCTAAGGAAAATAAAAGCTTTGACAGAAAATGTGATCAACATATACAATGAGCCCATACGTATATTACACCCTTTTCTCCTTAGTAATTGGTCTTATTCCAGATTAACTCCCGCCTTTAAACTTGTTTACAGGTAAAGGTAAATATGAAAGAGGGTGCCTGCTTTCACTTTTTGATGACCTGAGAGAAAAACTTCTGATAAGGAGACCGAAATGGCTTTGCAAAATTATCGTGATGAAATGCTGATGTGCTGCCGGTGTTCTTACTGTAAGTTTATACCTTTAGAAAAGATGGAGGGTTGGGGAAATTCTTCCATCTGCCCCAGTATCTCCCGTTTCAACTTTCATGCTCATTCCGGCGGCGGCAGGTTGAATTTCGGTATGGCCATGCTGGAAAAGAAGATAGATTTTTCAGATAAGTTGCTGGAAATTGTATATAATTGCCAGATGTGCGGCGGCTGTGATATCTCCTGTAAGTACGGTATGGACATGGAAGTGCTGGAACCGATAAATGAAATGAGGATTCAATGTGTGGAGGAGGGGCATACACTAAAGGCTCTGGATCAAGTAATCCACAATTTGCGGAAACAGGACACCATGGCGCCGGGAATGAAGATCAGAAGGGGTGAGTGGGCCAAGGGGCTGGATGTAAAGGATATTGCGGCTGAAAAAAGCAGGGTGATTTTTCACGCAGGCTGCCGGACCTGCTTTGATAAAGATCTATGGAGGGCGGCGCGGGCAGCCGTAAAACTGATGCAAAAAGCCAGGGTAGATGTGGGAATAACTGGAGATAGAGAGCTGTGCTGCGGGAGCCGGGCATATCAGATGGGCTATAAAGATGACTTCCTTAACCAGGCCAGGAGAAACCTTGAAATAATGGCTGAAACAGGAGCGGAAGTCCTGGTGGCAGGCTGCGCCGACTGCTATTACGGGTTCAAGGTACTCTACGAGAAGTACGGGATGAAGGGCAAGTTCGAAGTTTTCCATGTTACTGAGTACCTGGAAAAACTGATAAAAGAAAAAAAACTTAAACCTGAGAAGAAAGTGGCCTTGAATGTAACCTATCAGGACCCGTGCCATTTAGGCAGGCTGGGAGAACCATATATAAACTGGCAAGGGAAACAGATACCGGGACAGATACGCATCTTCGAGCCGGCCAGAGAGTTCAGGCGGGGGACGCATGGCGTTTATCAGCCGCCGCGGGATGTGCTGGCCAGTCTGCCGGGTATTAATTTGCTGGAAATGTACAGGAAGAAGGAATATGCCTGGTGCTGCGGGGCAGGTGGTGGAGTCAGGGAGACAAACCCGGACTTTGCTCAGTGGACGGCCCTGGAAAGAATCAAAGAGGCAGAATCCACTGGCGCAGAGGCCATCGTGACTGCCTGCCCTGGCTGCCGGCGTAATCTTTCAGACGCTGTCTGGGCCAGCAGCAGCCGCCTGAATGTATATGATGTATCAGAACTGGTGGCCGAATCTGTCGGTGACAGGGGGTAAGTAAAATGACTTTAAAAAGAGAAATATACCGGGCGCTGGAGGATGTAGTAGGACCTGAGAATGTTTCTGAAGATCCTGTAATATTATATTCATACGCCTGGCGCTCCGGGCTCATTGCTACCCCGCAGCTCTTCGTACCGCTCTTCGAGGCAGTGACCCTGCCCAAAAACACTGAAGAAGTGCAGGCTATCGTTAAGCTTTGTAACCGCTTTAAAATCCAGTTCAAGGCCTCCAGCACCGGCTGGGGCTGCTACTGTGATCCGGCAGGCCCGGGCGTGATCAAGCTCGACCTGCGCAGAATGGACCGTATTGTTGAAATAAATGAAAAAAATATGTATGCGGTAGTGGAACCTTATGTTATTTATGCGCAGCTTCAGGCTGAATTGATGAAGAGGGGAATGATATGCAATATAACCGGCGCCGGCAGCAACTGCTCTGCTCTACCTCTGGCGGCGCATTCCAATCTGGGACACCTGAGCCAGAGCGGTAGCTATGGCGAGAGAAACCTGCTGGCAGTGGAATGGGTTTCTCCGGAGGGAGAAATCGTCAAGTTAGGCTCGTTAGGGTCTTCATCAGAATGGTTTTGCGGAGACGGTCCCGGGCCTTCTTTAAGAGGGGTGATCAGAGGCAATACTGTCCCGCTGGGAGGATTGGGGGTTTATACCCGGGCAGCCCAGAAAGTCTACCACTGGTCAGGGCCGGCTGTGCTTCCGGTAGAAGGGATATCCCCTGACTATGCGGTGAATGAGATTCCTGAGAACTTCCTGATACGCTATATTCATTTCGGATCAGCGGAGGCCATGGTGCAGGCCATCAGGAAAGTAGGTGAGGCTGAAATCGGATTTATCTTGATGGGCTTCAATCCGGCCATGATCAGCAGCAACAAAGCTAGAAGCAACCCGGAAGACCTGGAACTCTTAAAACAGTATACTGATGAAGTGCAGGGTCCTGGATTTTTATTGATAATCATGGGGAATTCAGCAAATGACTTTGAGTATAAAAAAGAGACCCTGAAGCTGATCACGCAGGAATGCAACGGGAAATCGTTAAAGGATGTAGAGAATCCTCAAAACGCCGGAGGATTTATCTGGAGATTTATCCGTGTTACCGGCTCTTTAAGAGAAACCTGCCGGGCTACAGGGTGCTTCGGTGGGGAGGTAGGCGGGACTGATATTTTCAGTCTGATGCGTACTTTTATCTCGAAGGCCTCTGATCTAAAACAAAGCTATATCGATCAAGGTCTACTGTATGCTGACGGCACTGACCCGTTTGTACAATCGATAGAGCACGGGCATCAGGGGCATGGGGAGTTGTTGATAAGATATGATCCGAACAAGCCGGAATCAGCAGCCGCCGCCCGTGATATATTTATGACAGCCAACAGGACAGCAGTAGAAGGGAAATTTGGCGTTCCGCATCACGTTTGGAGTGATGAAATTCACGATATGTACGGTCCTCAAACCTCCAGCTATACCAGGTGGATGAGGAAGATCAAGAAAACCTTCGACCCGAACGCAGCCTCAGAAGCAAGTCATTATATCTCAGCCAAAGAATGAAATCTGAAACAGATCATACCTGAGAAAACTGCTGTTCAGACGGCTCCTCTTATTTCTCATTTTGGTATGGTTAGATAAGAAGGCTTTTCCTTCTTGCTAAACTTGTGGTCATGTCTGGCGGTGCGGCGGTATAGACTGATATTGTTTTACTTATATTCTTGAAGGAAGGGGAATCACCGGCGCGGCTGAATGTGGGGATAACTCATGTAAAAAAGCTTTTAAGCTGTGACTGGTTTTAATCATATAGTGTTTGAAATACAGCATTGACGCTGCTGAAAGCCGGTGATACAATCGGGAAAACTGGCAGAAACGAATAGCGACAAATTATTAAAAGAGGGAAGTGTGATGGACACGAAAACTGGTTCTACCGGAGACAACTGGCAGTCACTTACAGCGGATGAGAAACTGGAGCGGCGCATAAAAGCCTGGTTGGAAGCGCCTGGCATTAATTTTGTTTCATCACAGGCTAAAGCGGATTATAAAGCTCGTGTTACCCGCTTGCTGGATGCCATGCAGTTGCGCAAGCCTGACCGTGTACCCATTATTCCTTCCCTTGGGGGTCTGGCCGCAGCTTATTGCGGATATACCCATAAGGACATGATGTATGATGCGGATAAGGCCATTGAGGTTGCCACGAGATGCACCCTGGATTTCCAGTTTGATGTCAAGATCGCTGCCGGAGGCGCCGGTCTTTCCATCGGCAGAGTAGGAGAAACTCTGGAAGACCGGCTTTATAGCTGGCCGGGACACGGGGTAGCCGATGATAATACTTTCCAGTTCAACGAGGGCGAGTATATGAAGGCGGATGAGTATGATGATCTGATCCAGGATCCTTCTGATTTCTGGTGGCGTATTCACCTTCCGCGACTCTGGGGAGCAGCGGAGCCCCTGGCGAAGCTCATGCCGCTGGCGCAGTTGAGTGAAGACAGCATCAGCAGGTTTGGTATACCAGAGGTACAGCAGGCGCTCCAGAAGTTGATGCAGGCCGGTCAGGAGGCTGCTGCCTGGCAAAATAAACTGGCTGCGGGCAATAGAAAGCTCACTGAACTGGGTTTTCCGGATATGTCCGGTTTTGGCGGGGGCATGGGCCACGGCGGCGCTCCTTTCGATTACCTGGGTGATGGACTGCGCGGTACCCGCGGCATTTCAATGGACCTGCGCCGGCAGCCGCAAAAAGTACTCCAGGCTCTGGAAGCAGCGGCAGCTAGAAAGATACGCGAAATTCATAACAATCCAGCTTATCAGACTCTGGGAGGGTGTCCGGTAGCCGGTTTTGCTCTGCATCGTGGGGCTGACGGCTGGATGTCCGAAGAACAATATAAAACTTTTTACTGGCCTACCTTGCGCCAGGTATCCATGGCCCTGATTGAAGAAGGTTTTATCGTCAGGTTCTTCGCCGAGGGCGGGTACGAGTCCCGCCTGGAAATAATCCGGGACCTGCCCAAAGGCCGGGCCATCTGGTACTTCGACCGTACGGATATGGCCAAAGCCAAAAAAGCCCTGGGCGATGTAGCCTGTCTTATGGGGAACGTGCCGGTCAGCTTGATTCACTCTGGT
The DNA here is from genome assembly GCA_964386535.1 of uncultured Dehalococcoidales bacterium. Classification (GTDB taxonomy): domain Bacteria; phylum Chloroflexota; class Dehalococcoidia; order Dehalococcoidales; family UBA3254; genus CAYLRY01. The sequence goes on from CAYLRY010000021.1 coordinate 16,174, forward strand.
ACAACCCAGGATGTCGAAGCATACTGTCGGAAGCTGATCGATACCGCGGGTCAGGACGGCGGCTACATTTTAACCACCGGCGCCAGCCTTGACCGGAAAGCCAAAATTGAAAATGTCTGGGCCATGCTGAAATGCGTTAAGACATACGGGGTTTATAAATAAAGCCATAAAAAGCTCCGATCAGATCATTTCAGACTTAATACGGCGCCTGGAGTTGATGTCTCCATCAACCTCAAGTGTGAGCTGTTTTTCAACGTTTTATCAGATCGTTTTGTCAGGCATTTTGACAGCCGCTGAAAATCGTGCTAAGATATAACCGAATTTCTCTGGAGCTATCCTGCCTAAATCCCGCAGCACCGGGACACGGGGGATAGCCGGCAGACGGAAAGTCTCAACGGCCTTGCTGGAAACGGCATTGCTTCCCGATTGGAAAGGAGAAGGAATGTTAAACAATAAGTATAGAACGCTTCCTTTCGCCTGGGGAGCGTTTTTTTCTTCTCTCAAAGCTCCTTTTCAGATTTTTTCAAGCCCCACCTTCTCCTTTCCAAACAATCTCTAATTTAAATATTAAAACTGATAATTAATTAACTACAATTGACCAGGTTCTCCGGAGTTGTGGCGCCTAAATCCTTCATGAGGAGGGACAGGGCTCACAGCCGGTATCCTCGATTGATATCGGGGATCAACGGCAGCATTGGAAACGGTGCTGTTTCCCGAACTGGAAAGGAGAAAAAATGAGCCAGGGTAAAACTATATTAGCGTCCTCTTTCATGGGGAACGCTATTTTTTTTTCATTCAGGCAGCGTGCATCTCCTTTCCTTTCCATTTTCCGGGATTTAAACGAGCCGGGGTTAAGGGGAAGGGAGGTGCAGGTGATGGATTCCTGATAGCTGGTTCCTGATCTAAATTAAGAGGAAACGCATTGCTCTTAAAAATATCAATTTTAATCACCAAAATATATAAAAATGATCTTTTATTTATTTTATGTTAATACTAGATTTATGCTGATTGTTTATTACTTCAAAAAAGGAATTTAAAGTGAAAAAAAAGATTTTTAATAGCGCAATAATGACTTTGGTTTGTGTTGTTATACTGGTAATATTGGCCGGTTGCGGTACTGAAAGCAGTCCATCCCAGTCGTCCGCCACTACACCAGCGGTCTCATTCACCACCTCAACCGCAACTCCGGTGGTTTCGTCTAAACCCGTGACATCTCTAGCCGCCACCCGGATTATTACCGATATGTACGGCAGGACTTTAACCGTACCGTCAACTATCAACCGCGTTTTAACCTCAGGCCCTGTTGAAATGGAGATGGTCTACTTGCTGGCCCCGGACAAACTGGCCGGTTTGAGTTTTACCTTCAATGGAAATCCACCGCTGGTCCCGGAAAAATATAAAAATCTCGCGGTGATCGGCGGCTGGTTCGGTACTCAGACCGGCAACTATGAGACCTTTATCGCGGCCAACCCGGACATTATCCTGGAAGGGACTGAAGCCAATATCAAAGAAAGGCAGGAGAAGTTCGGTGATATACCGGTAGTAGGACTGTATGCCGGTGACAAACAGACCAACTATGCTGATGATTCACTGACCGGCTATGAAGGAGAAATCCGCTTTCTCGGCGAGCTTCTGAATGTCCAGTCCCAGGCAGAAAAGTTGATCGCCTATTATAAGGGAGCTATGGATTATGTTAACAAGATCGTGGCAACTATTCCGGAGAAAGACAAGATCAAGGTGTACTATGCAGAAGGTAAGGAGGGTTTCAGTACGGACCCTGAGGGTTCCATGCATACCCGCCTGCTGGAGTTTTGCGGCGGTATCAACGTAGCCCAGGTCACGCTTAAACCTGGCTACGGCATGGCGGATGCCTCCCTGGAACAGATCATGCTCTGGGACCCGGATATGATAATCATCGGGCGGGGCAGCCAGGCAACCCTGTATAAAACCATATTAACCGACACACGCTGGAGCCAGCTCAGAGCTGTGAAGAACAAGAAAGTAGAAATCCGCCCGGATAATCCCTTTTCCTGGTTTGACGGTCCCCCAGGGCCCTCCCAGATCGTCGGTATGTACTGGATGATCAACAAGCTCTATCCGAATAAGACTGCGGATCTGGACCTTAAGGCTAGAGTTAAAGAATTTTACTCCCAGTTCTATCATTACAATTTGACGGATGCAGAATTGACTAAGCTGCTAGCTAATCCGGAATAGGAAGTAAATGGTTACAGTTACTAATAGCAAGTCGGGTTTGAGGAAATTACTGCCTGTGCACCTTAAAAGGATGAACTGGGCATCGGCCGTTACCCTTCTGGCAGGGATACTGGTATTCCTGTTTATCATCTCTTTTGCCCTGGGCCGGTACCCGGTCTTACCCCTGGACGTAATTAAAGTGCTGGTTTCTCAGGTGATACCCATGGATCCCACATGGTCCGGCACTATAGAAACTGTGGTCATGCAAATCCGGCTTCCCCGCATACTGGCCGCAGTCCTGATTGGGGCCAGCCTGGCTTTAGCCGGGGTTTCTTTCCAGGGGCTCTTCCGGAATCCGCTGGTATCGCCGGATATCCTGGGGGTTTCCTCAGGGGCCGGCTTCGGGGCAGCCCTGGCTATTTTACTGAACGGCAACTGGGCTGCCATTGAAATCTCAGCTTTCGTTTTTGCCTTATTAGCCGTGGGTATCTCTTATTTCGTCAGCAAAATGGTTAAAGGAAATCCCACCCTCAGCCTGATTCTAGCCGGCATGGCTATCGGAGCATTATTCAGCGCCTTTCTTTCCTTGATGAAGTACGCTGCTGATCCCATCAACCAGCTTCCGGCTATTACCTACTGGTTGATGGGCAGCCTGGCTTCCATTAATAACCATGATTTAGTATTCGCCGCTATCCCCATGCTGGCCGGCATTTTGATCCTCATCCTCATCCGCTGGCGTTTTAATGTACTGGCCATGGGTGAGGAAGAAGCCCGGGCCCTGGGAGTGGATACCGGAAAATTACGTTTTATTATTGTGATCTGCTGCACCATGATCACCGCTGCTTCGGTCTGCATCAGCGGCACCATCGGCTGGGTGGGATTGGTAATCCCTCATATCGGTCGATTGCTGGTAGGGCCCAATCACCAGCGGCTTTTACCAGTTTGTCTTCTCCTGGGGGCGGCTTATTTACTGCTTATCGATGATATTGCCCGTCTGGTTGCCAGCGTGGAAATCCCTATTGGTATTCTTACGGCCATTATCGGTGCGCCGTTCTTTATCTATTTGCTTAACCGGGGAGGAAAGGGATGGGCCTGAAACTGGAGGTTAAAGAAGCCGGATTCCATTATGATCCTACTCAGACCAGCGGGTTTGCCCATATCAATTTTTCTATTGAAGATGGACAGGTGATGTCCATCCTGGGACCTAACGGCTGCGGCAAGACAACACTGTTGAAATGCCTTAACAGCCTGGTCAGGCTACACCAGGGAAGCATCTTTATTAATGATAAGGATATTTCTCTTATGCCCCGTGCAGAGATTGCCCGCTCTATTGGCTATGTACCCCAGATGCATCAGCCGGTTTTTCCCTTTTCCGTGATGGATGCCGTTCTGGTTGGCCGGGCGCCTCATCTGGGCTTACTGGCTTCACCTGGCCAGGAGGATACCCGCATCGCAGAGGAAGCATTGGAAGCCATGGGGATATTCCACCTGAAAGATAAAGCCTATACCCAGATCAGCGGCGGAGAGAGACAACTAGTTATTTTCGCCCGGGTGCTGGCCCAAAAACCCTCTTTGCTTCTACTGGATGAACCTACTTCCCACCTGGATTTCGGTAACCAGATCAGGTTGTTGAGAATCGTGCAGAGGCTGGCGGCTACCGGTTTGCCTATAATAATGACCTCTCACTTTCCGGATCATGCTTTTCTGGTCTCCAATAAGGTTGCTTTGATGCAGAAGGGCCGCTTTTTGGATATTGGAACCCCGGACTCTGTAATAACCGGTGATAATCTGGAAAAGGTCTACAATATCAAAGTTAAAGTTTTAAATGTGGATTCCGGCATTAACCGTAAAATCTGTGTGCCGGTGGAAGAGTGTGCGGCTTCCATCCCCCGGTAAAAATTTTTCAATTTGGGAGGGTATATGAACGATTTCGAGGTATATCTGAAGAAAGCGGGTGATTTTCACGGGCACGTCTGCGCCGGCATCGCCCTGGGGACAAGAATATCCCTGGCGGCCATGAAAGCCCTGGGACTTACGCCCGGCGTGAAAAACAAAAGCCTTATCGTTTATGCCGAGATTGACCGCTGTATGACAGATGCCGTCCAGGTCATTACCGGCTGCTCGCTGGGGCACCGCTCGTTAAAACACGTGGACTATGGAAAATTTGCGGCGACGTTTGTCAACCTTGACACTGGTAAGGCTGTGCGGGGCACGGTTTTGGAACATTTCAGCAACGAAGATACTATTGAAAAAACCTTGGAGAAACTGGCTCGCATCCCGGACAATGAACTGGTAACCTTGCAGGAAGTAACGGTCAACATCCCGGAGACCGACCTGCCTGGGACTCCAAAAGAGAGAGCCGTCTGCGCTGTCTGCGGAGAGTGGATAATGGACGGGCGGGAGATAAAAAAAGAGGGGAAGGTGGTCTGCCGTGCATGCGCCGCGGGAAAGTATTATTATGAAAAATAACCAACAAGGCTTTGCCTGCTCGAAGCAGACGGTAAAACCAGCTCGGAGGCTGGGGTGACACACGTTTCCTGCGCATGTGAGTACTTATTAGCCCCATTTATGCTTCTGGTGATATTAAAAAATTTGAGGTGAGTCATGGATTTTAATGAAATCGACTGGAATAGTATGTGGCAGGCGGAACTTGCCGGAAGCAACTGGAAACAGGGCTCTTCCAAAGAACTCTGGAATAAAAGGGCAGAAAGCTTCAGCAAATCCATCAGTCAGGCGGTGGAAGAAGAGGATAAACTGGACAAGGATGACTATATCTCTAAAATGCTGGCTCGCGTCCAGGTCAAACCGGAATGGAGCGTGCTGGATATAGGTTGCGGACCGGGTACACTGGCTATCCCCCTGGCGAAAAAAGCCGCCAGTTTAACTGCCCTGGACCTGTCTTCGGAAATGTTGAAATACCTGAAAATCAATGCGGAAAAGAGCGGTCTGAGCAACATCCGCTACCTCAATGCTTCCTGGCAGGAGGCACTTGCCTCCGGACTGCCCGGTAAGCATGATGTAGTGGTAGCTTCAAGATGCCTGATGTCCGGAGATATGAAGGAGTTCATATCCTGGGTCAGGTCTATCGCTGCTCATGCGGTTTATGTGACCTTTCCTATAATTCACCTTCCCTTTGATTGGGAGGTGTACAAGGCCATCGGCAGAAATGGAAAAAGACAACCGCCGTTTATTTATTTTTATAACCTGCTATACCAGATGGGAATACACGCTAACGTGGAAATCCTCCTTTCCCGAGTACGAGTCCGGTTTTCCAGTATTGAGGAAGCTATTTCCCAGTTACAGTGGCGGACTGATCCCTTCACCGCGGAGGAAAAAGCCAGACTGGTTGATTTTCTGGAAAAAAAATTCAAGGAGCAAAAAGAGACTGGAGCTCTTACCCATGAGGGGTATTCCAAATGGGCTTTAATCTGGTGGAAACCGGAAGAACAATGATTAATCTTAGGAATATTACTTTGATCAGACCTGATAAAGGCACATCCAATTCATTGATAATATATCCTGCAAGCTTTAAACCATAATTGGGGATTTATCAGAAAATATCCTGACGACCGTACCAGTAGAAGCCGTTATCTCCTTCCAAATGCTATCTCAGGTCCATCATGGACCTGAGACAGCATTTTCATCTTTTCTGGTGCTGATTGCAGTTCAGAACGGATAGTGTCCTTATATTTTATGTGTTCCTGTGTACATCCCGGAAGGTCCGGCAGTGAAGACCAGGGTGGGTTTCTTTATATCAATAAACCTCCACGGGCAGTGTTTAAGTCCTTTAGGAATGCATACCAGCGAACTATGAGGCATATAATGGGTCTCATCTCCGAGAACTATGCTCATCGTACCGCCCAGATCCCGCGGGTGAGAGGGGTCAGCGCCTACCATGGCGATCAACTCTACCCATTCATGGCTGTGTTCCGGTGCCGGAGCGCCGCCGTTCCCCTCCCAGATCCAGACAAAGTCCACATAAAATGAGCCTTTAGCCATATCATCTTCCAGATGTAGCAATCTAGTGCTTCTTAATGAAGGATCTCGCGGCAGGGCTTTGGGTACATTACCTTCGGAAGCCGCCACAGTGAATTTGGTTTTGGTCTCATTGATAATGGTATACCGTGGGGAGAGACCAGGTACTGCTTTGGGTTGGCTTTCAACCGCTTTGCGGTTGTACTGTTCAGTAGGCGCAATAGTCACATTAAAAATAGGCCTATCTATCCGTTTGATACGGAAGGGGCCGTGCGGGGTACCGGCCGGCAGGTATATCAGGCTGCTTTTTTTCAGGATCACCTCATTTCCGTCCAGCCATATGGTCACCTCTCCGCCCAGATCATACGGGTCTTCCCGGTTGACTCCCACAAAGCAGATCACTTCATCAAAATCGTGAGTATGGGCCTCCTCGAATACCCCCCTGGAAGATCCTTTCCAGAACCAGGTGCAATCTACGAAAAAGAAGTCCTGGATTCTCTGGCCGTCTACGTTTAAAAGGTGGATATATTCGAGGGTGGCATTATTTTTCTGTAATTGCTCCTGTCTCTTTTTCTGTATATCGGTAAGCGAGGGCCGGGCGTCAGTTATAATGCGGTTGGAATACTTCAGTTCTGGCAATTTCTTTTCTCTCCTTTATTCCTGATTTTTACGTACTTAATATTATTACAAAGAAAAATACCTAAGGTTATACAGGAGAAGTGGTATAGCCAGGTTCAATCCTCAGTTTTCTAGAATCTGATATCGGAGGTTCAAATCCTTGTTCCCTTACTATCTTTCCAGAATCAAATTCGGTAGCTTAAATTTAACTTTATCCTTTGGGTTATATTTTAGGGTCTTAAATATATTAAGTCAATCCGGTTTTTTAAGATATATTATGTAATAGCCCTTCATCTTTTAAAAAATATTAACTTCATTTTGTGCCTGTAAAATGACCAAAAAGGTTATAAGATCCGTTCCAACACAGAAATAACTGCATTTTTTATATTTTAGAGTTGTACGGTTTCTATCAAATTATTATTCATTATCTGTGGTATAATATTTCAATTCCTCACTATTTTTTGCTTTTAATATCAGCTGGTTACGTCCTGCTATCTCTTGCGGTGCTTCTGTGACCTCCTGCTCTGAGCCAAATATGTCCGGCAGATCCTCCCCCTGGCTTTTTTGTCTTTTTTGCCATAACTTTAGTGCTCGGAAAGGATCGTAAGGCACCACTTCAGTTTTAGGGGCAGATGGTTTGAAAACCACTGCAGGCCTGGTAAGAGACTCTTTCGGGAGGTCTTCCAGGCTTTTCAGCTTGCCGAATCGCTTCTCCAGTTCTTCCAGTGGGCCAAATTCCAATGCTCTCATTGAGCAGCTTGCTACGCAGATGGGGATTCCACCCTGCTCCAACCTATCGATACACATGTTACATTTGGACATTTTCAGGCCCGGCTCATCCCCTTCATACTGAGGTGCACCATAGGGGCAGGCTTTCCAGCAGTCCCGGTTCCCGGTGCATTTTTCACGGTCGACTAAAACAGCGCCGTATTTCTCTTCTTTATAGATAGCTGCATTGGAGCAGGCTTTTATGCAAACAGGATTTTCGCAGTGAAAGCACATTACAGGCAGAATATGCAGCTTAATGTTGGGAAAAACTCCCTTTTCCCACTGATAGACCCGCATCCACCGGACTGAGCCCGGCTGTATATCATGCCATTGCATACAGGCCACTGTGCAGGTATTACATCCGATACAGCGGCTTTGGTCAATGAAGAATCCATACTGTGTCATGGTAGTTCTCCTTCATACTTTTCTAATTGGGCTAAGGTTACAGCCTTGGCCGGAGTAATACAGCTCTCGTAATCACCACCCAATATGCTTGAGGCTGAAGCGCCGAAATCAACTCCGGAAGCATCAGGTTCATACCAGGCTCCGCTGCGCAATGCGATTATACCCGGCATAATCCTGGCGGTCACATAAGCCGGCATAACAACCTTCCCCCTGTCATTGTAAACGGTTACTATGTCCCCGTCCTTTATTCCCCTGGCCTTGGCATCAGTAAGACTGATCCAGATTCTATGCTGGTAGACCTGGTCTTTCAACCAGGGGTTTGTCCAGAACATGGAGTGGACCCTGTATCTGCCTGGCGGAGTGACTACCAGCAGGGGATACTTTTTAACCAGGGGGTCATTCATACCCCTTACTGCCTCCTTATAGACAGCCTTGGGTGTGAGTGCACCCCAATCACTGGGTATATACTGATATAACGAGCCGTGAGCATCGTAGTGTGCGCCTTTTCCTCGGTGAGATTCATCGGCCAGATACCTGGAATAGAATTCTATCTTGCCTGATTCGGTAAAGTAGGGTTTGTCCGGGTCGATTTTTCTTCCGTAGGCCTCAGGTGGCATGTTGGTAAATAATTCGTCAATATTAACAAACTCACCCTGAGAGAACTTTTCCCATGTAGGCAGGATAACTCCAGCTTTTTTATACCGCTCTGCATACTCCTGGTAAGTATCTTTCTGATATCTTTCCCAGTCTTTGTCCCAGTTTTCAAACGTAGTAAAATACGGGAAAAACTTGCGCGGATCTACGCCCAACTTTTCGGCCAGCTTGCATGACATCCAGATTCTGGGTTTGACTTCACCCTGCGGTTTGGCCAGCCCGGCGCAGTAGTTGATCGACGCCTCCGCTGGGACGATGTTCTTTTCTTCCCACATCCAGTCCTGGGCAGGCAGGATGATATCAGCAAATTTGGCGGTAGGGGTAATCATACTGTTGACGGAAACGATGAATTCCATCCGCTCCATAGCCGGTATTTGTTTAACAGGTGTATCAAACTGGGTAACCAGGTGGTTGTTGCCGTATTGAGATTCGCCTCCCCAGAACATCATCTTGGGATTGAAATCCTTTAATATAGCGGGGTCGTCTCTCCAACCGACCATCCTCATGTAATCCTTCTCGCTCAGTTCACCGCTGCGGACCTTATCCAGGAGCATTACCGCATCATTCCAGTAGTGACCGCGGTACAGTACCGGGACATGGTAATCTCCCAGCGGTCCCCAACCTTCTGATACATTCATAAGTCTGGGTGTTAAATTTCCTACACGCCTGGGGCCCTTTGAAGGTCCGGATCCCGGAACTCCCAGGGCTCCTCTCATGGCCTGCAAAGCAGTAAAGGCTCTGACGGTATTTTCGCCGTGGCTTTTCCGGTTGACCCCCATGCTGTTAAAAAGCATATTTGGCCGGGCGCTCTGTGCCAGATGGATCAAACCCCGTATAGTTTCAGCCGGCACTGCACAGATGCCTTCCGCCCATTCAGGAGTCTTTTTAACTCCATCGTCTACTCCCAGGACATAGTTCTTCCATTCTTCAAATCCCTTTGGTTCAACATAGCGGGCCACGAACTCTTTATTCCAGGAGTCCTCTTCAAATAGAACATATGCCATAGCCATAAACATGGCACAGTCTGTTCCCGGCTTGATTGGAATCCACTGGTCAGCTACAGTTTCAGCGGCCGGGGTATACCGCGGATCGAAGATGATAACTTTACCTCCTCTCTCCCGGCACAGTTTTAAAAGCCAGGCAAACTGATACCCGGGTCCACCGGAGCCCATGGCCGGGTCGTAGCCCCAGATCACAATTAGTTTGGCATTAATCATTCTGGCTACAGTTCCACCAGGGCCTCCGCCTACTGCTGAGCCTGCATTCGGGTCAACACCGAACATCAGCGGTGTGGCTAACCTGGCTGCATCCGCTGAAGAGTAACCCCAGGTGTTTACCCCTGCACCCCAGAAGGAGAAGAGCCGTTCGGCTGTCAAATTAGGCCCTTTAGGTATTATGATGGAATAAGGGCCGTACTTCTGTCTGATTTCCTTCATCTTATCGGCAATGGTGGTCAGAGCTTCTTCCCAGGAGATCCTGACAAATTTTCCCTCTCCGCGTTTGGCTCCTGGAGCTCTTTTCAAAGGATAGAGTACCCGGCGCGGGTCATTAAGGTGTTTATGAAAGGCCATTCCTCTGACACATGGCCTTCTCTGTAGACGGTTGTTTAACAAATCAGACTCCGGTAAACCGTCATCTTCCCGGCCTGATCCTGGATTATACCTATCATCAGGCTCAACAGCAATAACCACACCATCTTTAAGATGGACTTTAAATACGCAAGAGCTATCACTGCCGCAGTTGCAATTGCATGAGCTGTAGTAAGTAGTTTCACCTTCGATCTTGGTAATGAGGTTTTTTGTCATTTTATTCCCTCCTGATCATTTCCAGTGTTAAAAGCCCCCTCCAGGAATATTTCTATTCCAGTGGAGGGGTGCTGTTTATTAAACCTGTGTCTCTTATTTTAGAATAATTTCAACGCAGATTTTATTATTTGTTCCACCAGGCATACTCCGGATTCCAGTAGGATCCAGCGCCTCGGGTACCAATACCTGAGTCCTCTAATTTATCGGCAATTACCCATAAATCTGATTCATAGTTGATAGGGATAGTAGTAACATCATCATACATCGCCTGGACGCAGTCTTGCTGGGCCTTGGGGCTCGCATCGGGTGAAGTCATGGTAGTATTATAGAGCTTCTCCCAGTCAGGGGGGTTCGCGTTGCTCTTATAATTGGTGCGTGGGAAAGCGAATGAGTTGCCCATCATCTGATTATAGTTGGCGGACTGGCCTATGGAGGCATAAAGCAGGGCATTTTTCCAGGTACCACCTGTATACTCAGTATACTTGGCCTGTTCTACGAATTCCAGGTCTACCTGAATGCCGATCTTGCCGAGATAAGCTTGCACCGCCACAACTATATCCCTGTTAGCTGTACTTTGCGCAATGATTCTGGTTTTAAAACCGTTCGGATATCCCGCTTCGGTCAGTAGTTGTTTGGCCTTGGAAACATCGTATTTCCGGCCTTCAATAGAAGCAACATACGCCTGGGATTTAGAATTGGGCAGTTGATAAGCTGCCTCATTAAAACCAAAGCCGAAAGTTTTAGCTATTGAAACCTTATCGATGGCATGTTCAGCGGCCATGCGGACTTTCACGTTTGCCCAGGGTGAATCGGCATTGGCGCTATCCGGAAAAAGAGTGGATGTCTGAGCCGGCTGAGTCAGGACCTTTTTACCCAAAGCCATAAATTCACTGGCTACTCTGCCGGATCTGGCGCAATTCAGTATATCAGTTGTGCCTGATTTCATTAAAGCTATCCGGGTCATTTCGTCAGCTACAAAGAGGTATTCAACTGAATCTAAGTAAGGCTTTCCGGTGTTCCAGTAGTTCTCGAATCTCACACCCTTTAAGGATACATCCCGCTTGAACTCAGCCTGTTTAAATGGGCCGGTTCCTACCATATTCCAGCGGACTCCATCCGCTCCATTTTTCTCGTAGGCTGTAGGAGAAATCTGAAAAATCATATTGGCTGCGAACGCTGGAATGAGTGAACTGCGCCACTGTGTAAGCACAATTTTCAAAGTATAATCATCTATAACTTCTATTGATTTATAGTACCGCTGGCCTGTAAATACACCTTCTTTTTTGAGCATATCAAGGTTCCATTTGAGGGACTTGGCATTGAAATCGGTCCCATCATGAAACTTGACCCCTTTTCTCAATTCAAAAGTAATGGAAGGCTCTTTTGGATCCAATTTATAATTTAACGCCAGCCTGGGAATCAGAGTTCCGTCCCTTTCCTCTCTGAACAGAGGTTCCAGTGAAAGCTGCATGGAACCGTTGACCATGTTGGTCAACCATGGAATGCCGAGTGGCTGTCCCGGCGCTGTTGGTTCTATCCATTTAATTGTACCGCCGTATTTGGCATCTTCTTTCGATATCACGGATGACATTGGTGGGGCTGTCCCAGGACCGGTTGGTGTGGCTGAAACGCTTGGTGAGGTACTCGCTGTGGTTGTCCTGGAAATAGCAGCCGAAGTAGCAGGTGCAGCGGAGGTGGTTACCACGGATGTTGCTGGTGCAGTTGAGGAGGTTGATGGGGTTGATTGGCTGCTGCATCCGGCGATGATATAGGCACACACCAGCAGAATAATCAGGGGAAAAACCTTTTTCATCTTTAATGTCTCCTTTATTTAATTGAATGATCTAAATTTCTGAATATTCTTCTCGAAGCAAAACTAAACCTGAACGGTCAGTGAGTTCAATACAGGGAAGGTTTTTTCTTTCGCCATCGCATAGAGACAGTCAGATTCACAGCTTTGGCCCAGACTACAACGCCACGTAATAACCTCGGAATCCCCCCGGTGCTTGATAACATGAGGGACCAGCCAGACTGATCTTTTATTTTGCATAGAATCCTTCACAAATTCAAAGCAGGGACCGAACTTGGGCGTTAAGGTTAGATGTTGATTTGTATTTCCTGTCGCTCCTTCACTCATACCGTCAACTCCTGTTGCAGGGGAAGCGTAGACATATTTTTTAATGAATAACATATTGATTTATATTCTTGGTAGTAGCACGCCTTTTTTAACCAGGCTTTCATGTAGAATTCGATGATCTAACTCCCTGACCGATACATTATTTTTAATGGCCAAAGCGGCTGCCGTACCGGCTGCTTGTCCCATCGCTATGCAAAACTGGATCGGAGCCAGTAAGTCATTGGCTACCAGATCTGATGAATAACAGCGGCCGGCTACCAGAAGATTGTCTATTTGTCTCGGTAACAGAGAACGATAGGGTATGTGCCAGTGCGGGTGTTCAGGTGACACTGTATGCCGGAAATCCGGACATACCGCTATTGTATCCGGGAATATTAACCCTGAAAATATCTCCTTTTCCGTCAGAACGTGTTCGCCAATTAGTCTTCTACTACTGCGTACCCCAATCTGAGAAGCGGTATCCAGGATAAAGCTATTCTCAAATCCGGGCATGTGTTTCTTCAAGAAATCATGCGTTAATAGCATTCTCTTTCGCCCGTTTACCTCAAGCCAGGTAAGATCAGCCACGTTTAAGGGGTCCAATCCCCCTACGGCATTATTTACCCAGATCACATTCTCATGAGTAGTATTGATATAATGGGTGAATCCTCCTAGCCGTTCAAGTTCACGCATCATTTCGGCATATTTCTCTGTCTCTGATTCCTTAAAAGCCAGATATCTGGTTGAATCGATGTTACCTATGCGGAAAGTCAACGCCAGGTGGGAAGATCGCATCGTGGTATCCATCTGTATATCAAAAGGGGCCCCGGCAGAGGCGAATATATCTCCATCTCCAGTGGCATCAATAACCACTTTCCCCAGGACCGCCTGCCTTCCTGACTTGCTCTCAAAAATTACTCCCTTTGTAGTTGATCCTTTTACCAGCGCCCGGCAGCCCCACGAATGCAGTAATAGAGTGATTCCAGCTTCTGCCACCATTTCATTTAATACGCATTTAAGTATTTCAGGATCAACGGTAGCACTCATCCTGATCTTCCCTTCAATGACGCAAAAAGCATAACGTTTCCAATGCCTGATAAGGGTTTGATCACTTGACCCTAAGTCCTCCTGGCGCGGATGAATAGCTGCTCCCCGTGCATCCAGACGGTTAATGACCTCCTGACAAAGACCGCTTATTTGCTGTTCATGGGTACCATCACTTAAAGGCATGATAACTATAACCAGTCCTCCGGTTGCCATGCCTCCAAGATGTCCATATCTTTCCAGAAGTACAGTCTTAGCGCCATTTCTGGCCGCTGAAACAGCAGCAGCAAAACCGGCTGGCCCACCGCCCACCACCACTACATCAGCTTCCTGAAAAATATTCAACTCACGGGCAGGTTCCTGAATGGTGTTCTGTGTACCTTTAACCATCTCTCTTTAGCTTCCGGAAAAAGTATAAATTTATTAGTCGTCAATTAGGAAAAAAACACTCTTGTGCATATATGACAACATATATGACGATAGTATAAACCTTTCCTGTTCGACTGTCAATATGCCCCTTCAACCATGTTCTACAATCAAACCTGGCTTGCCGATCTGGGGCATTTTTACCAGCTAGATGCAGCAATTTCGGGCTTATCTGATACTATTTGTTGGTGGGTTATGGATGGCTAATCTATTTGACAAATATGTATGAATTACCTATAATGGAACTTCTTATCGACATTATAGATGTCATATATGCATTAACTGGAGATTATACTCCATTTCCCTCCAGTTTGTCTATTCTGGCTTTCTCCTATTTCTGTGAATAATGAAAATCTAATTCAGCCGGAGCGGAGTATCCAGCAGTCCCCTGTCTAATATTATCCGTGATACAGAAGGACCGGGGACTGGATACGGGCAGCCGCCGGTATGATTACAGGGATATTTTCTGTGTAAGGAGGATCGATATGGTCGCAGATTTGAATTTCAAAACGATTATAGAGCCGTCACGGGAGATAAAAATCATTCGTGAATGTGATGTTGTGGTAGTTGGTGGTGGCCCGGGTGGATTCGGAGCCGCCCTGGCTGCAGCCCGCAACGGAGCCGATACAGTGCTGATAGAAAGATATGGCCATCTGGGAGGCATGTCCAGCGGTGGGCTTGTTACTATTATACCTAATATGAGCGGGTTTGATGGTAAGCAATATATCAATGGAATTTGTGGTGAATGGATAGATAAATTAGAGGCTGAAGAGGCTGCCGCATATCCCAAAGCGGAGTTGGGTTCAAAGGATAAGGAAAGAGTACGTTACTGGTTGAACCGGGGGCATTTTTTTGTACGTCAGGGTACTCTGGTAAAAAGCGTTTTTATCGATGCTGAAGTCTGCAAGTATATATTAAATGATATGGTAGAACAAGCTGGCATAAAAACATATCTTCATTCCTGGGGCACCAGCGCCATTGCAGAAAAAAATGAGGTTCAGGGCATTATCTTTGAAAGCAAATCCGGCCGTCAGGCCGTCATGGCCAAAGTAGTTATTGATGCAACAGGCGATGGTGACCTCTTACCCTCAGCAGGGGCCGAATTTGAAGAGTATATTAACCCTTCACTCCGCATTGCCAACCTATCCATGTGTTACTGGATTGCCAATGTTAATCTGGCCAAAGTTGAGGAGTTTAGACAAACTAACCCGCAAAAATATGCTGAGTTGACCGCCGAATGTGGGAAATTAGGCGGGTATAACAGCTTCTTAAAAAGCAACCTTAAAGATCAGGAAAGCCTAGTCTGGGTACATAATAAGATGCCGGTTTCCAGTCAGATCGACGTGGAAGAGCTTACGCGCACGGAATTTGAAGGTAGAAAAAAGATGCGCATAATGCACGATTTTTTTAAGAAATATATTCCAGGTTTTGAACACAGCTTTATTGTTCTCACAGATCCGCAAATGGGGACCAGGGGAGCCAGAAGGGTATTAGGAGAAATCCGGTTGACTGCTGAGGACCTGGATTCGCATAAAATCTGGGAAGATGCTATAGCTGTATTTCCGGATTTAGATCGGGGTGCAGCCTCTGAGCGGCATCCCTTGATGAATATCCCTTATCGCTGTATGGTACCTCGGAAAGTGGATAATTTGTTGGTCGCCTGCCGGGCGTTTTCTTCAGATGATGTGTTCAATACTTATTTTAACCTCATTCCCCATTGCGTCGCGCTGGGAGAAGCTGCTGGTTCGGCAGCGGCTTTAGCTGTTAAAGAAAGAATAAAGCCTCGGAAAGTGAATTATGCTACCCTGCAAAATCTATTGATCCGCCAGGGAGTTACACTTCCCGTCTGAGACCGCATTAACAGGAAACGGAGGATAAGTTTGGCCATAACTTCATATTAATTATGGATCATAAGTGCTTATTTTTTAGCTGAGCCATCCCAATATAGAAGTACCCTTTCCGGAAATCATGGCATCAATGAGGGGCTTTATATGCAGCGAGCGACTTCGTAGGCATCCCAGATAGCCCTCATTATATTCCCTGGCTCACGGCAGTCTCCTATAGAATATATCCTGGCAAACTCGTTTTTTAGTTGATGATACAATTCGTTATCCGGTTTCATGCCGGTGGCAATAACCACGGCATCTACTTTCGGCCTGGATTCCCTATGGTCGCCTTTGATCAGAACAACCCCGTTTTCCTCGATTTCCTGGATTTTAGCACCGGTTATTACCTTCACCTGGTGAAATGCCAGAAGGTCAATCAGCATAGAACGGTTCATTTGAGGTATTTTCAGGCCGCTGCTCATAAGTTCGGGGAGTTCTTCAATAATGGTCACCGACTTTCCCTTTTGGGCCAGCCAGAGGGCTGTTTCGCAACCTGTCAGCCCCCCTCCTATAACCAAAATGGTTCTTCCTTCTATTTCTTTGCCCGCCAGCAGGTCTACAGCCGTTAAAATATTAACAGAGTTATGTCTTTGAATTAGATCTGGCAAAGCCGGTCTTGACCCGGTAGCAACAAGAATAACATCGGGATTTTCATGGTGGATTTCTTCCACAGAGGCAGGCGAATGCAGTTTAATGCTCACGTTTGAATCTCGTAACTGCTTTTCGTACCATAGCAGAAGTCGCTTAAGATCCGTTTTAAAATGAGGCGCCGAAGCTTCGATCAAATGTCCCCCCAGCTCCTGTTCTTTTTCGTAAAGCGTGACCTGATGGCCTCTGAGAGCCCCTACCCTGGCTGCTTCCATCCCGGCCAAACCTGCCCCTACAATGATAATCTTCTTTTTTCGATGCGCCGGTCTAAGCGCATATGATATTTCTCTGCCACAGGCTGGATTGACCGCGCAGGAGAGGGGTTTCCCTGAAGATAATCTCTCCATACAGCCATCATGACATCCTGTGCAAGGACGGATATCTGCCTCCCTGCCTTCCCGTACTTTCAACGGCCACTCAGGGTCAGCTAATAGACCCCGGCCCAGCGCAATCAAGTCTGCTTTGCCCCGGTCTATCAAATCTTCGGCCAGTTCAGCTACTTCCAGTCTCCCAACTGCTGTTACCGGAATTTTGACTCTTGGTTTTACTTTGGCGGCCAGGTCCACCATACAGCCGTGCTCCTGATAAACGGGAGGATGAGCCCAGTACCAGCTATCATAACATCCGGCATCCACATGAAGTGAGTCGAACCCCGCCTCTTCCAACAAGCCGGCCATTTCCAGTCCTTCTTCGATGTCCCGGCCGGCTTCGTTGAAGCTTTCTTCCGGCAACGCCCCTGCATGTGAACCTTTAATATAATGTTTTAATCCCATTCTATATTGTACTGGGAAGTCTTTTCCAGCGTTTTTTTTGATTTCGGATAAGACTTCTATAGGGAAATTAACCCTGCCTTTTAAATCGCCGCCATATTTATCCTTTCTATGGTTCCACAGGGCAGTGGTGAATTGATCGAAAAGGTAACCTTCATGGCCATGCAACTCTATACCGTCCACCCCCGCGGCTGCTACCATTCTGGCAGCACTGCCAAAGGCTAGTACTATGCTCTCTATTTCTTGTACCGTCAGTTCCCGGGTAAATATTTGGGGATCCCAATAGCAGGGTACAGCCGAAGCTGAGGCCGGAGTGTGGTTAGCACTGACGCCACGCTGAACCCGGCCCCAGCCGGCAGTTAATTGCACAAACACTTTTGTTCCCAGTGAATGAGAGCACTCACAGAGTTCAACCAGAGCAGGCATAAGGGAAGGAATAATCCGGGGTATGCGGCCGTTGTCAGGCTCCAGGATATTTTCAACCTTGAAGACCCCGGTGATAATCAAACCCACGCCTCCCCTGGCCCGCTCAAGATAATAGTCAATTCCCCTTCGGGTCAGAGTGCCTGCCGGATCCCAAAATCCGTTGATGCCCATAGGAGCCATGACTATCCGGTTTTTCAGCACTACCCTGCCGATGTTTACGGATTCGAATAATTTGGGGTATTTTAGCATTTTGTTACTTGCTCAACCAGGCATTTTTAGCGTTCCATATCGTATTACTGCCCATTTCACCAATGCCGGTATCATGTACCTTCGAGGTAGTGGCAACGAGGGCGCTCGGGCAGTATAAGGGGATAAGGGTGCAGTCATCGTATAGCGCCTGTATACATTTACCTAACAATGCGGCATCCTGGGATGGACTGGTAAGAGAAGCATTAAGCAGTTGATCATAACCTTGAGGTAATTTAATGCTTTTATACCAGGGACTGGTGTTCGCAAACCACTGGCTCAGGACCGCGTTGTAATTGGCGCGATAGGTGATCTGGTCCAAAAGCAGGCCGGTCCAGGTACCCATCTGGTAAGTGGTGAACTTACCAGAGTCAGCAAACTGCACATCTACGTTGATACCTACCGCTTTTAATTGCGCCTGTATGGCGACAGGAACATTTTGATCAGCCGTGGAAGCGGCGATAAGGGTGCTTTTAAACCCATTAGGATATCCGGCTTCAGTCAGGAGCTGTTTGGCTTTGGCAACATCATACTTACGTCCCTGAATAGTTGGCACATAAGCCTTGGAATCCTTGCCGGGTAACTGGTAGGCAACCTCCCAGAAACCGAAGCCAAACGCATTATTTAAGCCCTGTTTATCGATAGCATACTCTGCTGCCATACGTACCTTGGGATTAGCCCATACCGAGTCCTCGTTTTTGGAATCCGGCAGTAAGAACCTCGTGCCCCCGCTTGAAGCAAGAATTTTATATCCTGCATCCTGCAAGTCCTTGGCAGATTTATTTGTGGAAATAGCCAGGACATCTGCGCCACCGGACTTAAATAAAGCCAGACGGGTCATCTCGTCAGCCACGTAAAGAATATTTAGATTATCCAGATACGGCTTACCAGAAATAAAGAAGTCATCGAACCTGGTCAATTTCAACGATACATCCCGGGAGAAGCTAACCTGCTTAAAGGGACCTGTCCCTACCATATTCCATTTCATGTATTCGGTGCCATTTTT
The DNA here is from genome assembly GCA_964386535.1 of uncultured Dehalococcoidales bacterium. Taxonomy (GTDB): domain Bacteria; phylum Chloroflexota; class Dehalococcoidia; order Dehalococcoidales; family UBA3254; genus CAYLRY01. The sequence goes on from CAYLRY010000021.1 coordinate 35,160, forward strand.
TTCATAAGCCTCTTTTGAAACCATGCTGCCGGCAGGGCCGCCGAATGATCTTACTGCTGAATTCATCCATTGGAATAAATTAATCTTTATGGTATGGTCATCTATCACTTCAATGGACTTCCAGGCCGAACTGGAGCTGGTAAGGGTACCGGTTTTTAGATTATCGAGGTTCCATTTGACAATTTGGGCGGTGAGTTCGCTGCCGTCATGGAATTTAACGCCTTTTTTGAGCTTGAAGGTAATGGAAGGTTTATCAGCGCTGGTATTGACCTCATATGATTCGGCCAGAAGGGGGCTCAAGTCCCCGTTATATGCCTCCTCAAGAAGAGGTAATATGCTTATTTGCAGAGCCAGCATGGAAGTGCCGGCAGCTTCTTTAGGCCAGCCAAAAGGCCCCCCTGGAGCTGTCGTTTGGACATATGTAAGGGTGCCGCCGTACTTATCTTTATCAGAAGCCTGGGTGGTAATTGGGGGAGTTGTCTTTGCCGCCGTGGTGGCAGCCGTGGTCGTGATAGGTTGGGTTGTGGCCACCGGTTTCGACGTAACGGGAATAGTAGTGGTGGCAGAGGGTGCAGTGGACTGTGTTGCAGTAGTTGTACTCACCGGGGTGGTAGATGAAGTAGAGGTAGTACCGCAGCCGGAAATGATGAGAACACCGATTAATAGAATTACCAGGGGTATCAGGTATCTGCGCATGGTTTTCCTCCCTATTTTTCGTATAATATTCATTTCTGAGTTGTTCTTTGTCTTTTCAGTTACAACCGATATATGTTAACTTCACCCTGGATTAAACCGTCAATCCGTTTCGGGTAGCTTGCCTCTCTTTAACAGATCAACGGCTATATCCTTTAAATCCAGTTCAATTAACTTGCTTTCAGTTTGGAGGCCGGTTTTTTTATCCCATCCTCTCAAACCATAATACTCATCAAGCAGTGCATCAGTAATGTTTCGGGACAGCTTGGCTCCTTTAGCAGGGCCATCAGGTAAAGATTCCTCATAGAACCTATCAGGCCAGTTGTCGTCTTTTCGCGATATACCCTGTCTAACGTTATAGGCTTTTAGAACGTTAAAGACCCTTTCTCCGGATTTCATAACAGCTCGAGGAGTTATTTCCCAGCCGTTACAGGCTGAGAGTAGTTTAGAAAAATGAGTTGGGCCCCAGGCAAGTACGAATCCTGAGGGGAAGAAACATACCCCGGCGGCGTTTAAAAAAGAATATAAGTCCTCAAACCATTTAACCATCATCGCCTTTCCTTCCCAGGTAAAAGGCAATTGCTCAGGCGGTACGCCGTAAGCCATCTTTTTTACATCTTCAAACATGTCCAGTTGATCGGCTCCCCAGTTTGGATTATATTCATCAGCCAGGAAATGAGCGCCCTTTACGTTGTCCCCGCCCCTGGGGTTGGTGATTACGCCAAAGACATATCCCCTTTTACCGGACCGGGGATCCGTGGACATCATCTCTACTCCTTTGGTTGTCATAACGTATTTTTTGGCTCCCCTTCCAAATAATTTGGCGGAACGTGCCGTGCCTTCAGCCAGAATATCTCCGATTCCTTCTCTATTCGCTATTTTGTTTAACAAGGCTACGCTGGAATCTTCATTGCCCCAATCTAAGGCCAGACCGTCACAATCGGAGGCGGTCAATATCCCCCTCTGGAATAGCTCCATGGTAAATGAGATACATCCTGCCGCGGATACATAGTCCATTCCCATTTGATGGCATATTTCTTTACATTTCCATATTGTAAGGACATTATCAATTGCGCATTTTCCCCCGAATGCATAATGCACCCCAGAAGCGCCGGGTCTGCCCACTTTCGTTCCGGCATATTTGCCCTCCTTTACCTCCGCAAGATGAAAGCACTGGAGGGGGCAGGCCCAACAGGGGCTCTGCTCCTTTGACATATATTTAGCGACCTTAGCACGGTTATGTGAATTCATCCAGTCAGGCAGAAATCCGGTCTGGAAATTTTTACCCGGCATACTTCCATGAATAACATCCCATGGAGGGGCTTCTTCCCCTTTACCGCCACCGCCAAAAAGAGAAACCTTCCTGGCCGTGGCCAGACGCTCCCGGACTTCCCTGATAGCTTCCTTAAAATCTTCCTCCCTGGCAATACTTACCTGACCAGTTCCTCGTACGGCTATTGCCTTTAGCTTTTTATCTCCCATTACGGCTCCCGAACCGTTCCGGGCAGCTACATGATGGTAATCATTAACCGGGCAGGCAAATCTGACCAGGTTCTCACCCGCCGGGCCGATAGTAAGAACAGAAATATCAGCGCCCAATTCGTTCCTGATCGCATCTGATGAGACAACTGTATTTTTTCGCCACAGATGGTTTGCCTCTTTTAATTCCACCTCATCATTGTTTATCCAGAGATATACAGGGGTTTCACTCTTATTCCTGATAATCAATATATCGAAGCCGGCATGTTTAAGCGCCGCCCCCCACATGCCGCCCGTGTTTCCGGTACCAATGCTGGCCGTCAGGGGAGATTTGGTCGTTATCTCAGTTCTGCCTGAAGAGGGCGCCTGGGTTCCCGTAAGCGGGCCGTTGGCAAAAATCAAAATATTCTCCGGGCTGTAGGGTTCTACATCAGGCCCTACTTCGTCATATAGCATCTTGCTGCTGAATCCCATGCCGCCGATAAACCGCCGGGCCATATCAGGGTCTATACTGGTTTTAACCATCCTTCTGGATGACAGATCAACATCCAGTATTTTTCCATAACCGTAAGCGCTCATATTTTACGCCTCTATGGTGCAAGATTGAATGATTTCCGGATAAACTTGTTCCCTATTTTTGCATTATTTAACGGTTAACTCATTTATTTTACTGATATCATCCACATTTTCCAGATTTTCCAGCATTGCCAGGAGTTCCTCAGCATTTTGCCGGTTAATCGTTTTGGAAAATTCTATCTGTGCCATAAATTTTGCATTCAATTCGTCCCTTGAAAGCGAGTTTGTAATATCTCCTCTGGCTAATTCTACATACTCAGACAGCAAACTGCCGTTATGCATACTGATATTGAGCCTGGCACCCTTGATTTGAGGAGAAGTTGCCAGCTTTATTTTTTGGATAAGAGACATAATTGCAGGTTCACGTATGGCTTTTTCAGTAAAGTCTTCATTTGTCGCCCGTTTTCTCATCAAAACGGTAGCTATTGAGTACTTGTAGCTAAAAAGAGCATCACCCGTTGGATAGTTTCGAATCTGGAAAGGCTTCCAGCAATGGTTATTTTCAGCATCTGGCGGTAAAACCAGGACTATTTCTGCTATATCTTCAATCTTTATGTCATTTTTTCTGACCAGCGCCAGAGCAGCCTCTATGCCTGCATGTGTTAGCCGGCATCCGGGATATGGTTTAAATACGAGCTCAACATGAAATTTTTTCCCCAGGTTGGAAATCAGGATATCAGGCGAATCAAGGCCATGCCCAAAATAACTGCCGTGTTCACCGAATAAGGGGTCTTCTGCTCCTGACCATCCGTTTTGTGCCATTTGTGCAGCAACCACACCGTTCATGGCTGCTTTACCATAGCCTGTTTTAAAGGTAGGGCTGCCGTCCCATAGTCCTGCGTTCCCCCCGGAACCCTGGTCAAGTGCAATTCCAAAGGCGTTTCTCATTTGCAATAAATTTAAGCCCAAAATGCGACCGGCAATAGCAGAAGCTCCAAGCGTGGTTGCCGGACCTCTTCTGGTATCCAGGCTCTGAAGCCTGGCAACCAGGTCTTCCGCTGTGACCAGGCAGGTAATCAACTCTTTCCCGGAAATATGTCTACTTTCTCCTATGGTGATAGCTGTTGGGATTGTGGCCCCGCTGGTGTGAGAAGGATATCTCTTGTTATTGATAATAACCACCAGAGGAGCGCTATCAAAGGTATTGCACAGGATGGCATTTACCCAGGCCGCATGGGGTGCAGGCGCCTTCAGACCGTAGCCCATAATGGTAGCTTCCCTTTTACCCCCCCATTCTGTCACCAGTTTCACCAGAACAGCATTGTCTGGCGCACCGGCGCCTCCTAAAATGTCCCCCACTACATCTTTAATACGATTTTTAGCGTTCTCTACTGTGGACTGGTCCAGGTTTTCAAACCGGGTATTTAATATATTATTTAATAAACTCTCAACAATAATCTTTTTGTCAATATCTTTCATGTTAAAAACTTTCTGGGAAGAATTACCCGGGAGGGCGTAGAAAATTGGTGCTGCAACAATTTTTTAGCCCTCCCAAATCCCCTGATCCTTAAAACAGGTACCGAAACGGCGCCTGATTGAAGGTATTTTTAATTGTGAATTACTTTTTAAGCCATGCGCCGGTAACGTTCCAGGTGTAAGGACTGCCATAGGTACAGAAATTACCATCCTGGACTCTATCAGTGACCGCAAATATATCGTTTGTGTACATTATGGGAATAGTCATAACATCATCAAACATAGCCTGGAACGCGGACCAGAGTACCTTCTGGTCCAGTTCCGGTGTGGTCATAACATGGTTGTAAGTATCCATCCATTTCGGCGGTCCTTTGTTGCTCTTGAACTGGACTCGCGGTTCAGAGGTAAAAGCTATGCCCTGGGTGGGTTGCGGACTCGTTCTCATCACGGTGCAGAGGAGGGCGTTATCCCAGGTGCCCATTGAATATGAAGTAAATTTGGTGGCGTCAGGGAAATCCAGGTCTACGTTGATGCCAATTGTTTTCAAAAAAGATTGAAGAGCCACTACGATATCCTTGCTCACCGTAGGATCGCTGATTATTTTGGACTTAAAACCATTGGGAAAGCCAGCCTCGGTCATTAACGCTTTGGCTTTGGCCACATTATATTTACGGCCGGCAATATCCGGATTGTGCGGGTAGGTTCCATCCGGATACCACTGGTCGGCGGCCGAGGAATAACCAAATCCGAAGGTTTTGGCAATGGATGCTTTATCTATAGCGTATTCCGCTGCCTCTCTTACCTTGAGATTGGCCCATGGAGAGGAAGTATTAGCGCTATCCGGCATCAAACAAATACAACCCGCCAATTGAGAGTAAATATTGTATCCGGCTTCCTTCAGTTCACCTGCTATTCTGGCATTCTTGGCCAGATCCATCACATCACCTGTGCCTGATTTGAATAAGGCCAGACGTGTTAGTTCGTCGACTACATTGATATATTGCACCTTATCCATATAAGGCTTGCCACCCCCCATCCAATAGTTAGGGTTTCTCTCAGCTACAAATTTGACGTCCTTTGAGAAATCGGTCAAGATAAAAGCCCCGGTGGATACGATGTGGGTTCTCATATAGTCTTCGCCATACTTTTCGTAAGCTGCCGGTGAAGCTACTGGGGCCATTTCAAAAGCTGGTAACAGGGTATTGCGCCATTGTGTTAGATACAGTTTGACAGTATAATCATCGAGTATTTCCGTGGATTTGGTATAGCGGGAGGCTACTAACGTATTGGCCTCAGCATATTTTTTGAGATTCCATGCAAAAACCCGAGCATTCCAGTCTGTACCGTCCTGAAATTTTACACCTTTCCGCAGGTGAAAAGTCAAGGATGGGGCTGTCATGTCCGCGTCAATCTCCCATGATTCAGCCAGGTAGGGGACCAGAGATGCATCCGGCATACTTTTAAATACCTGTTCGGTTGTTAGCACAGTACCCACATATTGTGCCCGGTTGTACCAGGGCATACCCAGAGGACCTCCCGGGGTGGTTGGGTCAATATAGGTCAGGGTACCTCCTTTGACTAGTGTTGACGGGGCGGCACTGGTAGTTGTAGTGGAAGCCGTAGCTCCTACGCTTACTGGAGATGGTTGCGGTGTGGAGGAAGTGATGGAGCTAGTAGATGTTACCTGTATTGGGGTAGTGGTGGTTTTTATTGAGGTGGTTGAAGAGGAGGCCGGAGCCACTGAAGTTGTCGTGGTTGACGATTGGCATCCAATGAGCGCTGGCAGGCATAGTACCAAGATTATAAGGACAGCTAAAAACTTTTTCACATCATCCTCCCTGTAAAAAATATCGGAGAGATCTAAGTTTAAAGATCATAACATAATGAAGTGCCACCTTATCTGTCACAGAATACGACCATCATGATGGACATTCGCACTTATGTTATAATTATATGAGCTATCGCATAATTACTAAAAAGATGGAGCGATATATGGTTGGAAAAGTTCAAAAACGGGACCGGACAGCCAGGCTTTTGAGGTTGGAAATATTGTTATGGCAGCATCCATCTGGACTGGAGGTAAAAGAAATAGCACGCAGGTGTATGATAAGCAAACGTACTGCTTATCGTGATCTGGCTACCCTGGAATCAGAACTCGATGTGCCGATATGGGAGGATGGCAGTAAACGAGGTATTGCTGAAGGTTACTTTTTACCTCAGATCGCTTTTACTCAAGAAGAAGCTGCAAACATTTTCCTGGCAGTCCGGAAGATGCAGTATTTTTCACCGCTTTGTAACTCAAGCGTTGCATCCACTTTTATGAAGCTGAATACAATAGTACCGCCATCTTTAAAAAGCCAGATACAAAAAACCATTGACCACCTGGAAATCTTACCCAGAGATGAACGTAAAACAGGTAATTTTAGTAAGTTAATACAGGCCTGGATATCCAGGCATCCGGTTACTATTAATTATCAAGGGATCTACCGTAAAGAACCGGTACAATTAACGATTGAACCCTATTTTTTGGAGCCGTCCGCCAGAAACCGGGCCAACTATGTAATCGGATATTGCAGGCAACATAAAGCCATAATTACCTGTATTATTGACCGTATCCTGGGAGAGGTGGTGATAGAAAAGGATAGCTTTGAAATCCCGGAGGACTTCGATATTGATGAATACCTGGGTTCAGCCTGGGGCGCTTTTGCAGATCAAGAAGTTGTCACAGTGAAGCTGCGTTTTTCAGAAAGGATAAGTCAGGCTTTAAAAGAGACTAAATTTCATCCATCTGAAGTCATGGAAATGCAGAAAGACGGCTCTCTTTTAGTAACGTTAAAAGTCAATAATACAGGTGATTTTCATGCCTGGATCATGAGTTGGGGTAAAGATGTTGAGGTACTGGAGCCGCAAACGTTAAGAGATCAGATGATTGACATGGTACGGTCTCTGGCTGATATGTACAAGCTAAGGGATTTTTCACCAAAAATCAAAAGAGAGAAAGGAAGCGTTCTGGCTGGCAGGCCTTGCGAAATTACCGATGAACAATGGAAGTTGATCCAACCTATATTACCATCACAACCAAAAATAGGTAGACGCCGGGCGGACGATAGGAAAATCATCAGCGGTATCCTGGGGGTGCTTAAATCAGGGCTTAAGTGGCACGAAATTTCGCGCCACTATGGAGCCTATTCAACCTGTCATGCCAGACTGAAGCTGTGGAAACAGCAGGGTGTCTGGGATCATATTTGGGCCGTTTTAAATTAACCTTCAGGTTAAAATAATAAGGATCAATGTATTAATACAAAACCGTTAGGTTTAACCTCTTATGCCATAATTCGTTGGAAAAATATTTTCGAACAAATCTTGTTCAGAAAACCTTTGTTTAAGATTTTTTCAATTGTGCCTCCCAAATTACAGTAGCTTCTCAGCGTTTTTCTTTAATAATAATGCATTGCGTTTCGCTTCACTGGATTTCTTTCCCGTAACAGGATGATTAAAATGGAATGGTACAATATACCCTGAAGGATAGCGCGGGTCTATCTCACGCGGTTCATCAGGTTTAACAGCCTGAGTTCGCTCTGCGCCAGGGGTGATAGCTGCGATCCTTGCTTTTTTAACCCAGCCTTCGTCCGGCGGAACCATGAAAACAGGATGGAAATTCAATTCCTTTATTTTCCATTTACCGTTTTGTTTGATATAAATACTGGTATAGAGACCGTTAAGAGCAATTGCTTTAACGCCGTTGCCAATAGGAAGAGCTACTGCCCCTAAGGCATACCACCTCCCCTCTGCTGTCTGGCCGTCCGGCTTTACATCAACAATGCCGGATAGTTGCATAGCCTGGTGTAAAAACTCAGGATTCATGGCCAGGGTTTCTAAGGAACTAAAATACTTTTTCACGCTTTCTTTGCTGGAAAAGACGCCAGCCATAATATTTAACTTGGCATCTGGGCCATCGCAAAACAAATCAATAATTTCTTCATACATCCAGTTTTGAAGGTAATAACCGTAAGATTTTTGCAGTCTTTGAATATCTTCTATGTCGCGAAGAACGGCAACCTGTTTTTCCAGTTCCTCTATCCGGTTTTGCATTTCCTCTAAATTCATGGATCATCCTCCTGCTTGATTTTTTTGATTATGGTGTAAAGGCGTCCCGAATTTTTTTGTTCCAGGTGTAAAAATTGCTGTATAGCGGACTGAGCTTGGCCAGATCTCCGGCCGGCGTGGCCGCATGAAATCCATGACGGATATCTGTTTCAGACGATCTTTGCATAAAATCCTGCAAAATCTGTGGCCAGTCCGGACGGTTCAAATCAAAGAAAACCAGTAATTCGATGTGGGCCAGATGGCCGTATTCCATGGGAACTATCTGGAAGTTGAATGGCGCATCTATGATTTGCTTCCTGGTGATAAAATCATCCATGAATTCCGGTATTGTTTTGGCCACTTCGAACATCTGGCTCACTGAATCAGCGCCAAGTTTTACCCCCGTCCAGCCGCCTCCCAACCTCAATACCCGTTGTAAGAAGCTTACGATAATAAACATATGATCAATGTTATCATCATATTTTTTCCGGATGGATTCTTCCACAGGTTGGCCACCGTTTTCACGTACAATCTCCTGCAAAACCCGTTCCTCGTATTTAAATTCCTCCGGACTGAATGTAGCCAGGTATACCCATAAAGCTTTGGGCAGTTCTTTTTGGTACAATCCGCTGTTCCAGAGGTCCCAAAAATCGTTAGCCGATTCAGTGGTCAGGGCAGCTTCAGTGGCGTAAAAAAACTTCAGCACAGCATTTCCGATTTCGGCCTTTCCGATTTCAATCATGGCATCCCGGGTCTGGTCGAGTGTGGGAAATTTGAAGATAAACACTTTATGGCGGTCTAGAGGTAATTGGACCTTAAAGCTAGGACTATGACCTTCCCCCGGCATGACCGGCGGGCCTTTCCATACATCCAGTCCGATGGCAATTTTCGTCACTATACCGAGAGAACCTCCCCACCCGTGATAACCTTTAATTAATCCCCTAAGGCTGGGTCCTGGTCCCTCCGGGCAGAACCATCCGGCTCCGTGCGCCAGCGAACCGATTCTGAGAATTTCCCCACTGGGCGTAATCCATTCCACCCCCAGGAGGTAACGATTTACCCTGGAGCTGCCATGCTGCATGTGGTGGTCTCCCGAGGCGATGAAGTTGGCCAGTACGGAAGCTCCGGGGCCAACTGACGCCGTAGGATAGTTGAGTCCTCTCAGCATCAGTTCCGGTTTGAGCTGCACATGTCTTACTCCAGGCTCGATCACGGCATAGCGGTCCTCGGTATTGATTTCAATAATGCGGTCCATACGCTCCATATTCAAAATCACCATCCCGGGCTGAGAAAGACGCCCCACGCTAAAAAGTGAAGTCATAGCCGCATATTTAAGATCGTATCGATTGCAGATTTTCACAATTTTCTGCGTCTCCTCCAGACTTCCCGGCAATACCACGGCAGCCGGCCCGGCTGGTCTTTTTATAGTGGCTGGACCGGGGTGCCGGTAGGCGGCAAGAATGTATTCTTTGTCACTGAGATTTTCAGGCCCCACCACTTCTTCTATAATTTTATAAATGTGCTGAGGTAAGCTCATAGCCTCTACTCCTTTTTGAGCAGTTATATGGCCTTAACCAGAAATCCGGTCAGGTCATAATAGTGTAAATGGCTGCCAGTATTTTTAATGGCTCCTGATAAGCTATCCTGGCAAAAAGGACAGCCGGAAATTATTGCGTCAGCCCCAGTAGATTCAGCTTCATTTAATCTCTCCGCAGCCGCCCAGCCGGCGAAAACCGGATCTGCCGCAGGTACTCCGCCTCCTGCTCCGCAGCAATAAGAGTTTTCCGCATTCCGGATCATTTCAACCAGTTTTACTCCTGGAACTGAAGAGATGATTTCCCGCGGAGCTTCATATATCCCGTTAGTACCGCGTCTCCAGGGTTTGGGAGGAACGTGCAGGCCGAAAGCCTGTATTTCTCCCTGCCAGGGGATATATTTTTCTCCCAGCCGTCCCAAGAAACAGGGATCGTGATAAGTTACTTTTAAGTCAAGCTTTTTCTGTGGCTTCAACCGGCCTTCTTTTAAAGCCCTTTGGATGACCTGGGAAATATGCAGGACTTCAATATCCATCTCAGCCAGGCGGGGATAACCGCCGCGAAACGCTCCGAAGCATTCAGCACAACTGGTTATCAGGGTCTGTATCCCCTGTTTTTTAAAGATTGCCAGATTGCGCTCCGCGCATTTTTGGAAGTCAGCGATTTGGCCGAGACGCCATAAAGGCAGCCCGCAGCAAGATTCTTCTTCGAGAATTTGAAATTCAATCCCGGCACCGTTCAACAATTTCACGGTATCAATGGCGATTTCAGGGTGTATATATGAGCTGGCACAGCCCGCAAAGTAAGCGATCGGAGAACTCCTGGATAGCTTGGCTCCTTGCGGCAGCCAATCAAAACGCCGGCCTGGCGGTTTTCCGTAGATGTTCTGGTATTCCTTTATTCGAGAAGCCGTCTCCCTTTGCTCTGGAAGCGGTCCCTGACCGTCTTCTACGCATTTGGCCCGGAGAGCCAGGATCGTATCCAGTACTTCCATATCGCGGACGGACTTACAGTTGATATCACAGGCCCCGCAGGTTAAACAGGAATAGATCAACCGGATAAGACCCTCTTCATATTGCAGCCGGCCTTCCAGTATCTCCTCAGCAATATTGATAAGTCCCTGCCCCGAGTAAGCATCAAAGTGGAACCTCTGATGTATGGGACAGACTTCAGCATACCGCCATCCTCTCATCTTTGGCCCCAGCACCCATTTGCATTGTCCGCAGGTGTTGCAGGAACGCATAGTGTGTAAATAATCATTCAAGCTTTCCATATTTCGACTCCTGGAACCAATCAATAACAAAGTTTGCCGGGATTGAGAACGTTATAGGGATCAAAGGCGTTTTTCAATTTTTTTAAAGCTTGTACCTCAGCAGCGTTATCAGCATAGACCAGGTTCGCCCAGGGGCCATAGGGCCGGCTGAAAAAGGCACCTTTTGACATTAAAGTTTTTGAAGCCTCCATGAATAATCTTTCAACCTCATCCTTTTCAGCCGGATTGGTTTCATCATAAAAGAGATTGAATTCACAATGACAACCCCGTCCCTGGACCTGTGGTTGAATATACCCACCGGTATTGTTTCTGAGATCGGGATATTTATTGACTAACTCAGACATAATCTCAATTAGTCCGGCAGCGCGGCTCAAAGCTGAAAGGAAAAAAATATCGCAGCAGGAACCTTTCACGCGCAGCTTCCAGTAAGGTTGTTTGGTCCAGGGGCCCTTCAGGAGGTCTAAAAGTGCTCCTTGGCGATCTTCAGCCCCTGGCAAAAAGGTGGCTACCTTTGCTCCATGGCTTTCGCAAATATCTATCAAACGTTTTTTCTGAATGGCGATTCTTTCCTCCGGATATAGACGGTAACCTGAAATACAGGCCATTAGCGTCCAGTCCGGCAGTATTTTCTTCAGATACAGATAATCCTGCGGCCAGTTTTTCGCTAGAATGGCCGCCAGACTGACCTTATTCAGAGCCAGACATTCATCCACCACCCTTAGTCGCAACAACTGGTTCATTATATCGGTCGTAACCCGTGGTTTATCCATGGGAACCAGATAAAGTTGTTGTATGGAGGGTAAAACTTCTACTTTGGTAATAGCCCAGGTGACCAGTCCCATGGTACCCTGGGCTCCCGAGACCAGGCGATAATAATCGACGGTACCAGGTCCCCATGGATTGACCTTATCGGCTTTAAGAGTCTCCAGTGATCCAGGACCAGAAGCTGAGCCGGTACGGAAATCTTGACCGGTACCGTAAACGACCTCCAGTGTTAATAGAGGGTCCAGGTAATCATATTGGTATTTCGGAATGATTACCGGTTCTCTTTCCAACAGACTGGTCACAACTGATTTTGAGGCTCGGGGCAGAAGAGGGGCATTAATTTTTAATTTATGTTTTTCTAGATCAGGTGTCAGATCTCCAAAGGTCACTCCCGGTTCAATCCACGCATACCGGTTTACTTCATCAATCTTGAATATTTGGCGCATCCGGCTGAAATCTACCATAATTCCGCCCTGCTCGGGAACCGTATCGCCCCGAAAATGAGGGGGACCGGAACTGACCGGCACCAGCGGTGTCCGATTTTCGCCGGCCAGTTTTACGATGTTTTGGACTTGCTCTCTGGTGGTTGGATAAACTGCCAGAAAAGGGCTGCACTTCGGATGAAAACTGTAATCGAAAGCGTACTTGTCTAATATTTCCGGCTGGTCGCTAATTTGTTCTGGTTTTAAGAATTCAGCCAAACGGTTTTTCAAACTAATAATTGTTTCTGAAGGGTCCATAAATCAATACTCCTGAGTTGCCAATAGTAAAAATTTCATAATATTATTTAAATGAAATTCCAGAATTTATTATATATTAATAGAACAAAAAGGTGCGAATAGATTTTAATTCCGCATTCAACCTCCTATTATTGTGACCAAATACGGATTTATTTAAAAATACGTTCGAGCCATAAGTTTTATCAAATAGCCTTATTTAATACCTACACCCTTCTCAATCCAGGCAGTAGATGGAGACCAATATGAATGATGGGTGGT
>CAYLRY010000022.1:0-46391 GCA_964386535.1 uncultured Dehalococcoidales bacterium
GTCTCCCTTTGGTTTCCACTGGAAGGCGCCGGCGGGGCTCCTGGTCAGTTCCCATTCAAAGCTAAAGAGAATCCTGAAGAAGTTATTACTCCATTTTGTGGGGGTGTTTGTCCAAATGACTTCCGGGCCGCCGGTAATAGTGTCATTACCTTTACCGGTACCAAATTTACTCTTCCAGCCCAGGCCCTGTTCTTCGATGGGTGCAGCTTCAGGCTCAGGACCTACCAGCGATGGATCACCTGCACCATGGGTCTTGCCGAAGGCGTGGCCGCCTGCGATGAGGGCCACAGTCTCCTCGTCATTCATGGCCATACGAGCAAAGACCTCACGGATATCTCTGGCAGCAGCAAGCGGATCCGGGTTGCCGTTCGGCCCTTCCGGATTAACGTAAATAAGGCCCATCTGAACAGCAGCAAGAGGGTTTTCGAGGTTTCTCTCCCCGGAATAGCGTTTATCACCCAGCCAGGTGCTTTCGGAACCCCAGTATACGCTCTCGTCCGGCTCCCAGGTGTCTTCACGACCGCCAGCGAAGCCGAAGGTCTTGAATCCCATCGACTCCAGAGCGACGTTACCGGCGAGTATCATCAGATCGGCCCAGGAAATCTTGCGGCCGTACTTCTGCTTAATGGGCCAGAGTAGACGGCGCGCCTTATCAAGGTTCGCGTTATCAGGCCAGCTATTGAGGGGAGGAAACCGCTGCTGGCCGCCACCGGCGCCGCCCCGGCCATCGCCAATACGGTAAGTTCCCGCACTATGCCATGCCATACGGATAAAAAGAGGTCCATAGTGGCCAAAGTCCGCCGGCCACCAGTCCTGCGACCTGGTCATTAGTTCAAAAAGGTCTTGCTTTACTGCCTTAAGATCGAGGCTCTTGAACTCTCTGGCGTAGTTGAAATCCTCGCCCATTGGATTGGATTTTGAGGAATGCTGGTGCAGGATATTAAGCCGCAACTGGTTCGGCCACCAGTCCCGGTTTGACGTACCTCTGCTTGCAGCAATAGTTGGGTTCTTTTTTACTTCATCATTGTTTGTCATCTTCCACCTCCATTATAGCTTCACTATGCTGGGTGATTCTTCACGTAATCAGTATTTAATCCTAATATTATTAATTATAATAAAAATTCTAGCTTGAATGTTTACACTATTTCGTGGGAATTTTTTTTTCAAATACTGTCCGATGCCGAACCTTTCCCTGGCCAATAAGGCTACAAGCATACTACAGGCGTAATACAGCCGGTAGGAATATGACCGGCTCCGGCCCGGGTTCAGACAGGCAGGCCGTCTAATCCGGGCATCAGATGTATGAAGCCGGAGCGAGCGATATAGGCAGGGGTATCACAGCTAGTCTTATTTCGGTCTAGACCATTCATTCCAAAATCCGCAATCAAATAGCTTCAAATAGGCACAAGGTTTCTGTACCAATTTGGTGAAAATATCCACGCTCGTTTAGCTTTGTTTGATGGTGAATCAAGGTCATTTTGAAGCTATTGAAAATGGCGTAGATGATTTCAGTGTCACTATTCAATAAATTATTATAGTGAAGTTCAAATAAGTGTAAATCATACTCCACATTGTGTCAGGTTAATAATTCCATTCCTTAAAAGCCAATTAAAAATAATATATTACATTATTTATATAAAATATCTAAATGCAATACATATAGATTAATTTTAACAAAAAAAGGGCTGAGTACCTGTCAAAAAGTAATCGATATTCCCATTTATGGTAAATTATTTAATCTGCTCACCAAAGAGGAACATGAACAACTAGAAGTAATATTATCTAAATTAGTCAGCCGTACCCAAAAAATGCCGGACCGAACGAAATTAGATTAGCAGACCATACTGGAAGAGAAGATCCGCCGGAGGACAGCGGTATACTACAAGGGCTCTGTCTAATTGCAGAATGGAGACTAACCAATAATGCAAAGATGTCAGCAGGCTTCAGGGCTTAACTAAGAATATCAATGAAAATGAAAGGAAAATGATGATAAGGAGGAATACAGTTAGCTTATATTTGTTGATATTCCTTATATTTTTTGATTGGTAAAAGTATTTATTAAAGAAACATTAAGTATGTCCTGACTCTATTATTTCCAGCTATAACTGACTTTCTCTAAAGTGACTTCCAAAGGTGATCCGCCACCTGTTTCTTCATATATATAAGCATCACCGGCTTCTTTGGGTTCCATTATCCTGTCAAAACCCTCTACTTCTTTGGAATGACTTCCGGTAACGTCCACCCATATCAGACCTTTATCACTTGTTTCGAACGCATTAATGACGTGGCTTTTGGGGCTGCCGCTCCAGGCCAGGGTAACCACGGCACATCTGAGGCCCTGTTTTTGGGCATTCTCCTGAAGCAGTTCTGCAAAATCCCAGCAAACGAATTCCGAGGGTTGATAGAGGATTTTTTCAGTTTGGTCTTCCTTTAAAAATTCCAGCACTTGATGGTAAGTTAAGTCTGTGCTGGGCTGAGCGGCTCTTAATGCGGACATAAGTAAAAAAAATAAAGCGATCAAGATATTCATGAACCCATCCCCTCCTCGCCCTCCACCCCAATATAACGAAACAGCAAAAGGCACGATAGTGTATGGAGTCATGAAAAACGCTGGTAAATTATGATTCTGTACACAATTGGGTATGACAGAAATCATGGGAATGCTGTTATTTGACAGGTGCGCTTTTTCCATGGTATGATTTTTTCAACTTATGATGCATATTAAAGTCACCAGATATTATTGCTATTACTACTACCATCCCAACTGCGGCTGGGGGCTTAAATATGCGTAAAAAATAAACCTACAAAGGAAGAGTTAATAAAAAATAGCCCCCGGCAGGGGGCTTTTTTTATGCCCTTTTTTATAAAAATACGGAGAAAAGACATGAAGAACGAGACCCAGATTTTTAGAACTACGACCTGGTCGGCGGGACCAGGGTGCCATGGGGGCTGCGGAGTTCTGGCCCACATCAAAGACGGCAGGCTGGTAAAGATCGAAGGAGATCCGGATCATCCCATGAACCGGGGCCGGCTGTGTTCACGCTGCCTGGCCATGACACAATACGTTTATCATCCGGACCGGCTGCGGAATCCTTTAAAGAGGGTAGGTCAGCGGGGTGAAAACAAATTCGAAGAGATTTCCTGGGAACAAGCCTTTGATCTAATTGAGCAGAAGTTCGGCACCATCCGTGATCAATACGGGGCGGAGAGTGTGGTGTTTGCCATGGGCACCGGCCGCGATGTAGGTGCCTGGATTTGCATGCTGGCTTATGCCTTCGGCAGTCCTAATGTGGGATTTATCATGAGCGGCAACGGCTGCTACACCCCGCGAATGGTGGCATCAGAAATTGTGACGGGCGATTACTGCATGTTCGATGGTGGTCAATGGTTGGCGCAGGGACATAATGATCCGGGGTATCAAAAACCGGAATGCGTGGTGATCTGGGGTTATAATATCCCGGCTTCCTGTCCGGATAATATATTCGGGCACTGGATCATTGATCTGATGAAAAAGGGGACCAAAATCATCACCATTGATCCACGCCTGACCTGGTTCGCCTCGCGTTCCACAAAATGGCTGCCGTTGCGCCCAGGTACAGATGGTGCGCTGGCTATGGGTTTTCTGAATATTATTATACAGGAAGGCCTTTACGATAAAAATTTCGTGGAAAAAATGACCAATGCCCCGCATTTGATAAGAAAGGATACCGGTAAGCTGCTTCGTGAGATTGATATCGATGCAGAGGGGGCGGCGGATAATTTCGTGGTATGGGATACAAATAATGCGGCGCCTGCCGTTTGGATCTCAAAAGAGGCTGAATTTAAAATTCCCGGTGTTAAACCTGCGCTGGATGGGGAATTTGAAATCTGCCTGGTTGGCGGACGTTTGATAACAGCGACTACAGTCTGGTCCGAGTTCCGCCGGAACGCTGCTGAATACCCGGTGGAAAAAGTGGCCAGAATCACCTGGCTGAAAGAGAAAGACATCCTTGAGGCAGCCAGGCTTTATGCAAAGAGCAAACCGGCTTCCATCCAGTGGGGCCTGGCCGTAGATTCCACGCCAGCCATCACGCCTACCGCCACTGCGATAGCGGACCTTTGGAGCATCACAGGCAACCTGGATATTCCCGGAGGCAACGTCATCGCCCGTTATGCCTTCAATTCTGTGGCTTACGCCTTGCCTGGAGCTAAAGGCGTTATCAAGCTGGCTTCTAAAGAGATCGATGAAAAGAGGATTGGCTATAAAAAATACGGGCCGTTCAACCAGTTTATCTGGCGCTGCCAGACGGATATGACGCTGGACGCCATCAACAGCGCTCAGCCTTATCCAGTAAAAGGTATGTGGTTCCAGTGCAGCAACCTGATTGGTGGTACGGGGTACGATACTAAAAAATGGCTGGAAGCTTTGAGGAAACTGGACTTCATTGTTACTGTAGACCTTTTTATGACGCCGACAGCTCAAATGTCGGATGTGGTGCTGCCGGCTGCTACCTTTCTGGAGAAGAACAGCCTTAGAAGCTGGTGGGTGCCGCTTCAGAGTATCAATAAAATAATAAGCGTTGACGGATGCAAATCCGATATTGAGATCAATTTCGAACTGGCCAGAAGATTTGATAAGAATTTCCGCTGGCAGACTATACACGAGCTCTTTGACGATATTTTAAAACCTTCCGGTATGACCTTTAAGCAACTCCAGGAAAAAGGCTGGGCTATACCTCCAGACGGCCATTCCAGTGCTCCTTATCGCCGTTTCGAAAGAGGACTCCTGCGGCCGGATAATAAGCCGGGCTTCAATACACTATCCGGAAAAGTTGAGCTGTATTCAGTGCTCCGTGAGAAATGGCAGCTTGAACCCATGCCTCACTACGAAGAACCACCATTTACGCCCATCAGCCGTCCGGATCTGGTGCAAGAATACCCTTTGATACTTTCCACAGGTAGGCGGTCTCCGGTCTATTTTCTGTCCGAACACCGCAACATCCCCTGGCTGCGTGAGGCGGACCCGGACCCTGTGTTGGAAATTCATCCGGATACCGCTTCTTCGCTGGATATAAGCCACGGGGAATGGGTCTGGGTAGAAAACTGGATAGGAAAATGCAAATTAAAGGCCAAAGTAACACCCATTGTGCCGCGGTGGATGGTCATGGCAGCCTCCGGATGGTGGCGCCAGCCACAGGATGGAAATCATATGACGTTAGAAGAGGTTTTAGAGTCGAACGTTAATTATCTGATGCCCATGGGAGCTCAGGGAAAAGACGGTCTGGGTACGCCGACCAAGCACCTGCTGTGTAAGGTTTATAAAGCGGTCTGATTCAGGTATGAATAGTACGATTGATGCGATAAAAAATCAAATAGTCAATACCAAAATCCAGGAGGTCAGATAGATGTCAAAGAAGCCGGAGTATGGACTGCTGATTGATTATGAATTTTGTACAGGCTGTTATGCCTGTCAGGTAGCCTGCGCGCAGGAACATAACTGGCCGGCAGGGATGGGAGGTATAAGGGTACAGGAGATTGTGCAGAACCTGCCTGATGATAAACACTATCTCATGTTTTTGCCGGTACCTACCGAGCTGTGTGTTCTCTGCGCAAAAAGAACCAAAAAAGGCCAGCAGCCAGCCTGCGTTCAGCACTGTATGGCTGCCTGTATGAAATATGGCAGAATTGAAGAATTATCCAGGGAAATAACCAAGGCCAGGATGGTGCTCTGGGCGCCTAAATAGAAAATAACTGCCTAAGCGGCATCACCGGAAAGCCTTGTTGGCTTCCGGTGATCACGGCTTTTTTATCCAGGCCAGCCAGGCAGTACAAACGGTGCATCTCACTTTTGAAGAAATCCTCTTAATTTTGATTTTTCCGGACATCTTCCGTCTTTCGCCGGATGATTTTTGTACCCTTGTAATCCCAGACAGATGATCGTACAATTATTGTACCCTTTTTCAGAGACTATCGATAGTAAATCTGGATTTCCGATCTCAAGATTGGATAAATAAAAACAATTAATTAAAGAAGAAAGGGATAAAAAAGGAGAAGGCTAAAGATGGAGATAAAAAAATACTGGAGAAATGTGATACGGGGGCCCTTTTACGTGGACACAGAACCTGGTATGACCGGTACGTCTATATTTGCGCATCATGATGAATATAAGTCTGGTACTACCCTTGGATACCACTGTATTAATACTAATTATGAGGTACCTTTTACTCATTCCCATGATTTTCATGAACTGCTATGCTTTATCGGAGGGAATCCGGAAAATATAAACGATCTTGGGGCAGAAATCAGTATCTGCCTGGGTGACGAGATGGAAGAGCATATCATCACCAGCGCTACAGTTGTCTCTATCCCGCCGGGATTAAAGCACTGCCCCCTGAAAGTAAAAAAAATTACCAAACCCTTTGTTTTTCTGGAGATTTCCGCCACCAAAGGTTACAGCCAGAGCGAGGCAAGCCCCGGAAATCCGCCAAACACCTAGAATGGCTTATGTCTCTGTATCTGCATTGGGAGTGCTTCACACGTGTGTAAGCCAGTCAAAATCGATTTAAAAGAAAAGATCCCGGTTGTTAACGGCTTTTTAAGCTGATATTGGCCTGTTGTTTTCAACAGGGGTGTTGCAGCTTGACCTGTTTATATTCAACGCCATTAATCAAGGGTTATCACAAAATCTGCTTTCAGGTAGTCTCAAATAGACATGAGCTTGCCACACTAATTTAGTGAAAACAAGTGACCGGTTAGCGTAATTTTATGGCGAAACATGGTTATTAGAGCCCTCTTTGTTAAATAATAAAAGTGCTGTTAAGTAACCCTTTAAAAATTATAATATATATGTAGTCAAAGCTGCGGCTGGCAATTTATCAGGATTTTCTATTTTCAATAATATGGGCTTTCTGCCTTAAATTTTTCAAATGAGGTATTGAAATTGAAAGCGTCAATTAAAACCACAAAGATTTTGCTGGCAATAATTTTATGTCTGACTTTGTTGATGATGCCCTTTTACAGCAATATTGAAGCTCAGGCCGGAGTGATTATTAATATCACTCCGGGTACCAGCGAAGTGTCTGAAGGGGAGGTTTTCTGGGTTTCCCTGGATATTGATAATGTGGCAAACCTGAATAATTTTGTGATTGACGTCATATTCAATGCAGGCATAATGCAGGTAGAAGGCGCTGAAGGAGGCCCCGGTGTAGCTAATGGTGAGATAGGGGCTACTCCACTGACGGTAACCGGATGGACCTATCAGCCAAATCCGGGGACTCCCAGTGGAACCATCAGAATCAGCGGGTCTTTCGGCCCAGGAGGTGACGTAAGTGGAACCGGTTACCTGGCGCGAATACAATTCAGGGTAATCGGCGCCAGCGGTCAAACTGGTACTATCACCCCTGCCAATGTGAACCTGAGGAGCCCGCTAGGGGGAGCAATTGCGGCTGGTACTCCGGTCGCTGGGTCGATACGCATACTCTACCCTCCGGTAACAGTAAGTATAAGTGCCCCTTCCAATGTACCGGCGGATGACCAGTTCAAAGCCAGGGTTAATGTCAGTTTGATTGAGGGCTTAACTGCATATCAACTGGTGATTACTTATAATCCGGCGGTTCTTGAAATTATTGGTTTTGAAGGAGGCGATGACGGTGTAACTGACGGGGAAGTAGGCGGTACTGCGATCCTGGTGGATACCTGGGGCTATTTTCCCATTGATACACCGGGGACGGTAATTATTCTGGGTCAGATACCCAATACTTTTAGTACCACAGGTTCGGGTTATCTCGCAGATCTGCATTTTCATGTTACAGGGGTCCAGGGGCAGCAGAGCAATATTAGTTTTACTACCGTAATGACCGGAACCAGCAATTTATTTAACAATACGGGGGGGATAATACCTGTCACGACCTGGATAGATACTTCTGTGAATATAATTTCACCTTATCGAATACTCAATACTTCGCTGCCTGCGGGAGAGGTGGGTATCAATTACTCTCAAACACTCTCAGCAACTGCCGGTAATGCTCCATATACTTTTAGTATTGCGGCAGGTGAGCTTCCATCCGGTTTAACCCTTATGCCTTCAGGGTTAATCAGCGGTATTCCTCTTGTAGCTGTGGATCAATCTGTAATAACATTCATGGTGACTGATAGTACCAGCGCCACTGCTTCCAGAGAGCTGGAGTTAACCATTGTAGCGAGTCCATTAATTACTACCGCTCCAACGCTTCCAACCGGCACCGCTTCAGCGTTTTATAGATGTGTTCTTTCTATCAGCGGTGGTCAAGCACCCTTTACCTGGTCGCTCACATCCGGAACACTACCCGCCGGCATAAGGTTGAGTACGCTCGGGGTAATCTTCGGTACTACATTTACTGTAGGCGGGCCCTTTGAATTTACAGTCACTGTGGTTGATCGTCTGGGAGGTACTACCAGCCGGGATTTTTCTCTTACTATTATTTCCGGCCCTGTAATTACCAATACCACACTGCCCGCGGGGGAAATAACGGTTTCTTATTCTCAGTCTTTAGCGGTGGCAGGTGGAAACCCTCCCTATACGTTTGTTAAAACAGGAGGAGTCCTGCCCGTGGGACTATCGCTGAATGCTGCCGGCATAGTCTCTGGTACTCCTGCTGTTGTAGGTGGTCCCAGTATATTTAATGTCCAAGTGACGGATCAGATTGGCGCTTATGGTAATTTCGCTGTTTCGATTACGATTGTTGATAATCCTGTTATTTCCACCCTGAGCCCATTGCCTGCCGGAGAAGTAAATCTGCCCTATTCTCAAACCTTTTCAGTTACAGGTGGATTACCTCCTTATAACTGGTCACGAGTATCCGGTGTTATACCTCCCGGTTTAACCCTGAGCCCAGACGGCGTATTGTCCGGAACACCTGCTACAGCAGGTATTTACAACCTGACTGTGATGATTATTGATGGAGCAGGTGTGAGTGATTCCGAAATATTCCCAATTACTATCTTAGCAGCTCCGGTTATCACCACCGGTGCTAATTTACCCGACGGTATGATAGGATTACTTTATACACAAAATCTGAACATGACTGGAGGACAGGCGCCTTATCTCTGGGAGCTGGTATCCGGTAGTTTACCCCCCGGCCTGGAACTTAACGGTAACGTGATTTCCGGTATTCCCACTTTCGTAAGCGGTCTTGCCACCTTTCAAATCAGGTTAACTGATAATATGGGTGGTGTTTTCAGTGTTACTTTTTACCTAAATATCGTAGGCGAACCTGTAATTACCACAAATTCACCGCTGCCGAATGGAGAAATTGGCGTGCCATATTCTCAGAATCTGGCAGTGGATGGAGGCATAGGTCCTTATAGCTGGTCAAGGGTATCAGGTAGTTTGCCTCCTGGATTATCGCTAAATACTAATACAGGAGTAATATCAGGCGTGCCCAGTATTGTCAGCGGCGCTATTACAGTTACTGTCCGAGTGACCGACAGTAATAATTATTTCAATGAAAAAACATTTACCATCACGATTGTGGCTAATCCCGCCATTGTCACCGGCGACCCTCTGCCGACCGGCGAGGTCAATATTTTCTATTCCCAGACATTGACTGTTACAGGGGGCTTGCCTCCTTTCACCTGGTCAAGGACAGGGGGTACTATGCCGGACGGGCTGACTCTCAGCACAAACGGAGTATTATCCGGAACGCCAACCGCGGCCATAGCCACCAATATGACCATCACGGTAACAGATAGCGCCAACCGGACAGCCAACAAGGTATTCAACATCACCATTCTGACTGCGCCTGTTATTACCAGCGGGGCCACCATGGTAAACGGTCAGATCGGGTTTGCCTATTCGCAAACGCTGGCTGCCACAGGGGGGCAGCTACCCTATACCTGGACATTAACGGGAGGGAGTCTGCCTGCCGGGCTGGGCCTCAGCACCGGAGGGGTAGTTTCAGGGACGCCGACCGCAGTAGGCGGTCCTACCACCTTTGAAGCCCAGGTGAGGGACAATTTGGGGGGTACAGCCCGGCGTTGGTTTTCCATCAGTATAGTAACCGGGCCCTCAATTACCACCAGTTCACCGCTGCCGGATGGGGAAGTGGGGGTATCTTATTCACAACAGTTGACAGTGAACGGGGGTGTGGGCCCATATACGTGGAGCAAGGTATCAGGCGATTTCCCGGTGGGTTTAAGCATCAGCACTGCGGGGGTGATTTCAGGCATGCCGACCACAGCCGGAGGTCCCACCATCTTTAAAATCCGGGTGACAGACAGCCAGAGCTCTATTGGTGAGAAAGAATTTACCATTACCGTGGCAGCCAGACCCAGCATAACCGGAGCGGGAACGCTTGCTACTGGAGAGGTCAATATTTTCTATACACACAGCCTGGGGGTGAGCGGAGGGATAGGGCCGTTTACATGGAGCACCAGCAGCGGTACCTGGCCGGCCGGGTTATCTCTGAGCGCGGCTGGAGTAATATCAGGGACCCCTGCCGCATCGGGAGGCCCTACTACTATAACGGTACGAGTGACAGACAGCCTGAATGTATTCGCCACAGCTAATGTGACTATCACGATAGCCGCGGTACCCAGGATCACCACGGGGGCCGTGTTGAACAACGGAGAAGCCACGGCGCCCTATGCGCTGAATTTTGCAGGAGCAGGAGGTATAGAGCCATACACCTGGCGGTTTGTCTCCGGACAAATGCCGTCCGGCTTAACATTTACTACGGGTGGACTATTGTCCGGCACTCCGCAGACAGCGGGGACATATGTCATGGTTATTGAACTCAGAGATAGTTTAGGCGGCGTCACCAGCGGCAGCTTTACCCTGACCATAGCAGCCGGGCCTGTCATAACTACGGGCACCACTTTGAGAAACGGGGAAGTCAGCAAGCTTTACGGGCAGTATTTGACAGCCACAGGGGGGCAGGGCCCATATACCTGGCTGATGGTCTCGGGGACACTGCCGTCCGGCATCACTTTCAGTACCAATTTAGGTGGTTTTACGGGGACTCCCATGGCAGCGGGAGGGCCTTACACTGCCAGGATAAGGGTAACGGACAGTTTGGGCGGAAACTATGCCGCGGATTTTACCTTTTCCGTCGTGCCGGCGCCTTCCATTACTCAAACCACGCTTCCTGATGGGGAAGTCAACCTGGCCTATTCACATGTACTGGAGGTAAGCGGGGGGGTAGGACCCTTTACCTGGACCAAACTGTCCGGCACCTGGCCGGCCGGGCTGACCTTTAACTCAAACGGGACACTTTCAGGTACTCCCACGGCGACAGGCGGCCCCACCAGTGTAATGGTTATGGTTACAGACAGCTATAATGCCATAGCCCAGGGCACGGTAAAAATAACCATTGTATCGGCCCCCGCCATCACCACACCTTCGCCTCTTCCCACCGGAGAAGTAAGCATTGCCTATTTGCAGACCCTGGCAGTCACAGGGGGTGTGGGACCCTATAGCTGGTCAGCCAGCGGGTTGCCGGGCGGACTGACGCTGAGCGCAGGTGGTGTGCTATCCGGCACGCCGACCGCAGCCGGAACGGTAACGTTTCCGGTCAGTGTAACTGACGTATACGGTGGGATAGCCAATAAAAACTTTTCATTGACCATAGTAGCAGCTCCGGTTATTACCACGGGTTCAGAACTGCCCAGCGGAGAAATTTCGGTGCCTTACAGCCAGACACTGGGGGTAACGGGAGGAACTTCGCCGTATAGCTGGACAGTGGAGTCAGGGGTATTACCCGGCGGACTGATACTGACAGGCGGCGGGGTGATAACGGGGGTTCCCACGGTGAGCGGGGGTCCCTTTATAGTGACAATCAGGGTAACGGATAACAGGGGCGCCTTCAATATTGCGGTATTTACCCTTAACATGGTGTCCAATCCGGTAATAACAACAGGACCGGGTCTACCTGGGGGAGAAGTTGGCCTGCCGTATTCGATAACCATGACAGTGACGGGTGGACTGGGCCCCTATACCTGGACAACGCCGTCAGCCAACTGGCCAGCCGGGTTAAGCTTAAGTGCCGGTGGGGTACTTTCGGGCACTCCTGCGGCGGCCGTAGGTCCAGTTAATGTAACGGTGAGAGTGACGGACAGTCTGAATATGGGGGTCAATGCGGTAGTAAATATTACCATTTTTGAGGCACTGGCAATCAGCACAGAGTCGCCCTTAGCGAGAGGAGAAATCAATATAGCCTATAGTCAGGGTTTAACCGTGACCGGAGGGGCGTCTCCTTACACATGGGTATTGCATTCCGGTGAACTTCCGGAGGGGTTGTCATTAACAATGGGAGGCGTCATATCGGGTACACCGGCGGCAGCAGGCACAGCCTCTTTTGAAGTGAGGGTGAATGACGGAATAGGGGGGAACCGGGTTAAGAGTTTTACTCTGAATGTAGCGGCGTCTCCCGTAATCACTACTGAATCTGAACTTCCGGAAGGAGAAGTAACGGTATATTATTCAGTGAATCTGGCAGTGAGTGGAGGGGTAGGACCATTTAACTGGTCTCTGGGGAACGGTGCCGGGCTTTCCGGTCAGGGTTTTTTCATGTTAACAGACGGAGAATTGCCTAAGGGTCTGACGCTGTCACCCGGTGGAGTCATCAGCGGAACGCCGGCAGAAGCAGGGGGGCCGGTAACATTTACAGTTAATGTAGTGGACAGCCTGGGAGGATCAGATTTCGCGGATTTCAGGCTTAAAATAGCCGCCGCCCCATCAATTATTACCGCTCCTCCGCTTCCTCCGGGCGAAGTAGGAATTGCCTATTCGCAGACCCTGGCGATAAGGGGCGGTGTTGCCCCATATGTCTGGTCAATATCATCAGGAACTTTACCGGATGGATTAACCCTCTCAACAGGCGGTGTAATAAGTGGAATACCCACTACAGCCGGAACACAATCCACTTTCATGATAACTGTAACCGATAGGCTGGGGGGATCCAGCTCTTCAGGTTTTACCATAGCCATTGTGACCTCCCTATCAATTAACACCGCTTCTCCGCTTCCTCTGGGAGAACTGAATAAGCCTTATTTGCAGGTAATAGCAGCTTCAGGTGGCGTGGCACCTTATCAATGGTCTGTACAGCCGGGAGCATTGCCGGACGGACTGACCCTCAGTTCCGGTGGTCTGCTATCAGGTACACCGACCGCAGTTGGTGAATACAGCATTCTTATTACCGTTGCAGATTCCTTTGTACCTGCATTATCCTGTAATAAGCTTTTTATCCTCACAATTTTCTTGCATGCTGATGCTAATGGAGACGGAGTACTTAATATGGGAGATGCTACCAAAATAGAGAGGATGATTTTGGGACTTGATCCATCAAATCCATGGTCTGATGTAAACCAGGATGGCGTCATTAACATGGGTGATGTTACAAAAATAGAAAGGATAATCCTGGGTCTGGATTAGTAGACCCTGAACTCAACTAATCAAAATAATGCGGCCGGAAATGTACCTGTAATTCTTAAAGATATAGAGGTCATATCCGGCCAGATTTTTACTAATATTGATAAAAAGATGTAAGATTTAATTAATTGGCCTTAGGATCCTTTTTTTTCCATCAACTCGATCAGCATTTCAGTATTTTTCGGTATAACGAATCCGATGGTATGTCCGTCAGGCATAACCCGGGGTTTATTGTCCACCATGGTTGCACCCCGGTCACGGAACTCTTCCATGGCTTTCCCCACATCATCCACATATACCCCGATATGTTGAAGGGCATGATTGTTTTCTTCACCGATAGTAGCGATGGGATTGGTCTTTTTATCATGAAATTCCAGAAGCTCCAATCTTTCCTCTCCGATCATAATGTTAGCGATTCTCATAAAGCCAGGGCGCCCACCGGTCTTAACGCTGGCAGGGTCGATACCCAGGACTTCAGTATAAAGCTTGATGGCTTCATCCAGGTTCTTAACCACCACACCGATATGACTGAATTTCAGGGTTTTCATTTATATCCTCCTATAGACGATTATTTTGTTTATTTGTTTACAGTTCCGGGGGTAATCAGGAAAATAGGGACATTAGCTTCAAGTAATATCTTTTCAGCCACGCTGCCGAAGGCCAGATGACTGAGGCCGGAGCGGCCGTGACTGGCCATAACTATCAATTGGAACGGGTTTTTATTGGCGTATTTTATAATTTCTTCAGCAGCTTCACCCATGACCGCCTGTGTTTTGACCCGTATACCTTTGGTTATGAGGCTGTCTGCGATTTCTTTAAGGTATTTTTCACAGCGCTCTTTAGCCCGGTCATTCTCTTCTTTGATATATTCAGCATAGTTTAGAGGCACGATGGGCGGGTAATTGGTCTGATAAAAATAACCGGCAAGCAACTGGTTAGGCGCATAAACACTGAGCAGCAATACCTCTATCACCTGAATGCCTCTTTGTTTAGCTATTTCCTCTGCGTGCGGCAGGGCGGCTTCAGCCAGTTTAGAGCCGTCCAGAGGAACCATAATAGTGCGGCTGGGCCATTTATCGTAAATGGTCTCCTGAGGGATCCCGCTGCGTATTAACCAGACTGGTATTTTGGACGCATGCAATACCTGGTAAGCCACACTGCCCATAGCCCAACGGCGTACGCCTGAGGCCCCGTGAGTGGCCATCATAATTATATCGACCCTGTTTTCTTCGGCGTATTTTAAGATTTCATCAGCCGGGATACCGGTTACTACTCTACTCCTGACTTCAACCGGCCTGATGGACTCTTTCCCTACAGTGGTGGTCTGGATCTTGTGAATCTGTTCTCTGACTGCGTCGGCCATTTTATCGACATAAATCTGGCTCATAGGCGCCTGTTGTGATGAACGTGGATCACAAACATAAAGAAAATCCAGATCCAGATCCAATCTGCCAGCCAGTTCCCTGATATAAGGTAAAGTTTCCTCCGCCAGTTGGGACCCATCCAGGGGTACTAACATTTTTCGATACATGGCTTTGCCTCCTAATCTTATAGGGCTTCTCACTTTGAGTATAGCATTTTTCGGGTGCCTATGGGGCTTTATAAACGTTGATTCATCCTCTAACAGGGTATAAAATAGCGATATTCATCAAAAAGAATCGCATGCAGGAAAATATTAAAACTCAACAGTGGTTGGTGGGGCTGTACAGGGCTTCCAGACGGATAATATGCATTATGAAAAAACAGTCTCCATTGATGCTTGGAGATAAAGGGAGCTCAAGGATTAAACCTCAAAAGTCAAAAATACAAATCAAAAACGGTAATTGAAATGCCTATTAGATGTGTTTGAGACTTGAGTATTTTTGGTATTTACTACTGGGTTGATGATTTTTTATAAGAACCTTGAATAGAGGCAGGAATTGACATGAAAGAGAATATTTCACTGATATGTTTTAATCCCCAGGGAACTGTGGAAACTACACCGCCCGTGGGTCTCAGCAACCCGCGGTTGAAAGACCTGGCCGGTAAAACAATAGGTATTTTCTGGGACGGCAAGAAAGGCGGCGATAATTTCTGTATAGCCGTGGAAGAACTACTAAAGGAAAGGTATCCTACAGCGATCACCCGGCGCCTGGCCTGGGGTGATATAAACGCTGCTGAAAAAGCACAGAGTGAGGTGGATGCTTTTATTTACGGCGTGGGCGATTCAGGGATGGGCGGATGGGGACAGTGTCTCCAGGTTATTGCCCTGGAAAAACTGGGTAAACCCGGTCTTTTCGTGGTGGGTGATAATGCCATACATACCGCCAGAATGTCAGCGCGGGACTCAGGTATGCCGGCGCTGCGCATTGTCAGCCTCCCTTCTATAGATTATTACCCCAACCGCGCCACTGCGGCAGGACTCAGGCCGGTGGTGGAGGCTCATTTTGATCAAATTATTGAGGCCTTGACCAGTCCTTTGACAGCAGAGGAAAAAAACCCAGCTTTAACCCCACAGAAGGCATATCCTGAAAAAGTTGAGTTCAGGGCAGAAAGCTATGAGTCTGCCCTGGAACAATTCAACCGGATTTACCTGCAAAACCACTGGGGGGACGGCCTGCCTCTGATACCTCCCACCGAGATAGCCGTCAAACAGATGCTCAAGGGAACCAGCCGTTATCCACAGGAGAGAATAGGGCGGGTACCCTTCCGCAACGGCCTGGTCACAGTAGAGAAGGTGGCGATCAACGCAGTTATGGCCGGCGCCAGACCTGAATACCTGCCGGTAATATTATCCGCCGTAGAATGCCTGACGGAAGAGGGCTCTTTCTCTCATATGATGAGTTCAGAAGGTTCTTTTTCGTTAATAATTATGGTCAGCGGGCCTATCGGCAGAGAGATCAATATGAATTCCGGGGTTGGGCTTTTAGGTCACGGCTGGCAGGCCAACAACACTATAGGACGCGCTGTGCGATTGTGTATGATCAACCTGGGCCATCTGTGGCCGGGGGAGATAGATATGGCGCTGATTGGTAGACCTTCTTCACACACCTTTTACACCTTTGCTGAAAATATGGAGCAAAGCCCCTGGGAGTCCTTCAACGAAGGTCTGGGATACCGGAGGGAAGATAGCTGTGTGACGCTTACCACAGTAGGGGGAGCCAGCGGGATGGGTCTCAGAATCTACGGAGGAGGAGTGGTTGAACCCTGGGATGTAAAAGAGGTGCTGCAAAGCCTGGTGATGGAGGTTGCCAGGGACCGCTCAATATTTGCTGCCTATAAATTGGGAGTGGCCAATCCTATGGCCCATTTCCGCAAACATTTTATAGTGATTCATCCCGAGCTGGCCATCATGCTCAAACGAGGCGGTTATACTACCAAACGCAGTCTGCGTGATTATCTGTATGAGAGCAGCCGGGTGCCATTCGATAAGCTCAGAGATGATGAAATCAAGGGTATACAGGAGAGGATGAACACTCGTCCAGGCGGCAGTTTCTTTGCACAGGACGCTGTAGCCAAAAGCCAGCTACCGCTCTTTAAGGAAGGCCTCAAGCCGGGCGGCAGTGTTCCCGTGGTAGATCCGGATGACATTCATATCGTGGTCTCAGGAAGCATTCCGGGATACTCATTTGGCATGTCCTATTTCCGCTCAGCGCATAAGACCAAACTGATAAAAGGAGCGACCCTGACGGAGGCAGGCAGGTAAAAATCCACAATAAACAAATTCGCCCATAAATAAGCCAATAGCCAAACATTCCGCTTTCAGAAGTGTCTGGCTATTTTTTTGTGAGGAGTTTTCCTTGTTAAATAAGAGCTTAAGTATCAGTCAAGAATAAAAGCTTTTTTCCCGTCACACCAGCGTATGCCGGTATCTGTCCGTTCCCATTTCCCGGCCAGCCTCCCGCTCAAGGCGGCCGGCAGATCCGAGCATGGGGTCTGGGGTAGTATTAACCGCCGATTTTGAACTTTAAACCGGCGTTAATTTTTTCTTCGCTGGTCTTTTTTCCGGTGACTGGATGCCTGTAATGGAAGGGGAAAATGTAGCCGGAAGGATACCTGGCGCTGGCGCCTTTTGTCACTACGTCTGGCAAGCTGCCCTGTATTTTAAAATTGGGGTCTACGGCGGCCTGTCGTTCAGGTTTCACAAATCCTTTTCCAGGTGTGGAGACGTAATTGACGCGCCAGGCCAGTTTTAGTATCTTCCATATCCCATTTTCCTTGATATATTGCATCTCATAAGTGCCACTGTGAAGCGATTCGGTTACACCGCCTCCCTGCGGGCTGGCGATAGGTCCATAGCCGTACCACCTGCCCTTAGCAGTCTTACCATCCGGAGCCACATGAATGATAGGGGATAGCTGCATAATCTGGTGCAAAAACTCAGGATCGTAGTCTTTATGATGTCCGAAATACCTTTTTACTCCCTCTTTGCCTTTCCAGATGCCCATGGGGTAGAAATCGCATTCTACCTCCGGGCTATCGGAAAAACAGTCTATTACCTCCTGATACATCCAGTGTTCCAGATAAAAACCGTAAGCCCTCTGTAACTTCATAATTTCCTCTATATCCAGTAAAACCTGCAAGGCCTTGATTTGATCACCCAGAGTTTTAACCTGATTCTCCAGATCTTTAATTCTTGTCTCCAGTATCTGATCTACCACGGCGGTCCTCCTTTTAATTACTCCGTATTGATATTCATAAGATGATAATTTTCCCATAATATAGCATAAATTGAATAAGGGCTGCCAGGCATCGAGCATTTTCATCCTTCATGGAGGTGACCACAGGCCGGAACGGACCATTCTAATGAAAGTGCATAATATCGATTTGATTCTTTTGATGGCGGATCAGGGTTCTGTTTTAACAGGTACCCGTCTATGATTGGACTTTTCCGGTTAGTTTTTGAAGAGCCAATACATAGGCTTCATAGGTCCCTTTATCAAAAAGAACAAAAACTACCCTCTTGATTGAGACTGCTTCGGACTTGAGAAAATTAAAAACAGTTTTAAGGGCTACTTCAGCAGCCTGATCTACGGGATAGCCATAAGCGCCTGTGCTGATGGAGGGAAAGGAAAGGCCGCTCAGGTTATTTTTTTCAGCCAGCCTCAGACTTTCCCTGTAAGCGCTGGCCAGGGTTTCAGCTTCCTGACTTTTCCCACCGTACCATACCGGTCCAACGGTGTGAATTACATATCTGGCCGGCAGGCGGCCTCCAGTAGTAATCACTGCCTTGCCGGCGGGCAATCTGCCCTGTCTGGCCACGATTTGCCGGCATTCCTCCAGGATTTGCGTTCCGCCTGCCCTGTGTATGGCGCCGTCTACACCCCCTCCACCCATAAGACTGGAATTGGCGGCATTTACTATAGCATCTGTGTCCTGTCTGGTGATATCGCCCTGTATTAAAGATAGGTTTGACTGGTTTACCATTACTTCCATATTCTCACCTCTCATTCAAAGCAATTTTCCATTATCATTAATTTTATCATTTCAGGTAGTAAAAAATCAGAAGGCATGGAAAGAATACGTTATAATAAAAACAATAGGATATTAATCCGGAGGTGAAGCAGCCGGCATGGGCCTTTTGGATTTAAAATGGATCCGGAAAATTTGGTTTTACATAATAATTTATCATTAAAGGAGATCAAAATGCCCAAAGCTATTATAATCTATGAGACCAGAAGCGGGACTACTAAAACCATGGCTGATATTCTTCAGGAAAGCATGAAACAGTCCGGAGTAGAAACCATAGTGAAAAGGATTAACGATGTAGATGTAGCTGAACTGGCTGATTATGACGGGGTGGTAATTGGGGCGCCCACCTACCACAAAGATATCATTCCTACCATGAAAACGTTTCTTTTTAAACTGGAGCAGGCAGAGCTTAAGGACAAGCCAGGGGCAGCCTTCGGCGGCTGGGGATGGAGCGGTGAATCAGTGGAAATGATAAGCGAGACTATGAAGCATATCTACGGAATGGACGTGCTGGAGCCCGAAGCCAAGTTGATAGGCACTACCAAAGGACCTGGAACATCAATATTCAGAAACTTCGGTAAAACCATTGCGGAGAAAATCAAGGCAAAAGGTAAATAGAAACTAGTTTGGGGAGGTGAAGGCTGGTTGCCTTAATATGAACTAAACTAACAATTATAAAAAACTAAAGGGACGGTCCTCCGTATCTTAAGACCGTCCCCTTTTTAAAGCTGCCCGGATTTATTTTAATGTAGCATTACGGCGTCTCACCAGTATCATTATAACCGCAAGGACTGCAAGAATAACAGCGATAATAATGATAATTATTGCCCCGTTAAAAGGTGTTGAATTCTTTACAATCTCAACAGGAGATTGAAACGTGGAGGTGGAAGTTAAAGGCAAGGCTCGAGTCTCTGATGAAGGGGTCTCTGATGAAGGGGGCTCTAATGCAGGGGGCTCTAATGTATTAGAAGCTTTAGACGAAACAATGGGTACTGGTGTTGCCGAAGAATCCGGTGAGACGAGAATTTGGGGATAATTTACCGTGCTGTTAGAAACAGACAGGCTGGGTACCGGCGAGGTTATAAAAATGTCGGCAGATACCAGATTTGAATATTCTACTGCTTCCCCTTCAATCTGCTTTCCAGCCAGGGCGTAGAGACTGAAGTGATCCACGTCAGACCAGACAAAGCCTTCATATGGCTTGTCATACGGCTGGACATTCACCGTCTCCACGCCAGTACTATTGACACCGTCGAGACTACTGAGCTTTTCCCATTGACCTGAAGCTGTATTCCAGCGGTAGAGACACAAGCTATTTTCATTGATATCGCCGATGTCGTGGTTGTCGCCATCCCAGTTCCGGTCCAACTCGGAAGCCGTATAATAAATTCGGAACTGAGCTTTCTCGATGTTGTCCACCGGAGGTTTTACGCTGTCATCCTGCACATTCTCGCTGACACGTATATCCATGTACTTGCCCACCGCCAGTTCGTCCTCCGCCAGGCCGGTGTTAATACCCAGAGGCGGTATATTCAAAGGCAGGGGATTGCCTGCATTATGCCGGGTTATTTTAAGAGACGGCGTCACTATGCGTATCAAATCTACTTCTACCAGATAAAAGTCAATCTCCTTGATTGCCTCCAGAAAAAAAGACTGCCTGGCTTCCGGATAGATGAGCGAAACACTATTCTCCGTGATCTTATATCTTAATCCCTTGATCTTTGCCAGGATCCTCCAGTGGTCGGAATGATAAGGACGGCTTAACATGATTACCATTTTGTTGTATGGCCAGATATTTATCCCGGTGGCAAACCGTTTATAGTCAGACTCCAGCATCTTTTGTCGGATATCCTCAGTCAGCAGGTCATAGGCAATACGGCTGGCCGTACCCAGCTTTTTTCCATCAGGATAGCCCAGAATAACCAGGTAAGGCTTCTCATTATATTTATTATTCTGGAATTCGGGATCATCCAGTGTGCCGCTGATAACCTCTGTATACTGGCTTAAACCATTAATGAACTCATGGTAATCGTCCTCCTCAGCATCATAAAGCACATATATTTTTTCCGGGGGAGAGGCGTACGTGTCTGTATCTTCTTTATCTTCTATATCATCATTATCACTATCTCTACTCAAGGGATTGGTGCCGTATTTCATCACTTCCTCGGAGTCGGTTAGTTCATCTCCATCCGTATCGGCTTTCAAGGGATTAATCCAGAGATCCGGTTCATCAATATCGTTCAGTCCGTCGCCATCAGTATCGACGGATCTGGGATGGGTTCGCGCCATGTATTCCTGATGATCGGAAAGACCGTCAGCGTCAGTGTCTGACAGCCATGGATTGCTCGTTACCTTAATAGTATGCTCACCAGCGGTATCAATATACTTGGCCTCCCATCCGTTGATCTCTATAAAATCGTCTAGATTATCATAATCCGTATCCCAGGAAGCCGGATCGGTGCCAAACTGCTTTTCTTCCGCATCACTCAACCCGTCCTCATCGGTGTCCGCCGCCAGGGGGCAGCTGGTAATATGGACAGATTGTCCCTCGTCATCTCCCCGGGTGATATCCCACCCATTGACCTCCTCGGCGTCATTCAGGCCATCACCATCCGTATCTGCCGAATTCGGGTTAGTTCTTAAAGTCTTTTCGATGCCATCATCCAGCCCGTCATTATCGATATCCCAATGAGCCGGATTGCTTGCCTCGTGCACTGTATTTTGGCTACCATCAACATCCATAAATACGATATCCCAACCGCTGATCTCAAAGAAATCGTTTAATCCATCGCCGTCAGTATCTACACTCCGGGGATTGGTCAGGTTGTACTCCCGGTCATCGGTCAGTCCGTCACCATCGGTATCTTTCAGCCAGGGGTCGCTGGTTTCCAGAATGTTATTGACGCCTCCGGCATATCTAATGTTGATTTTCCATCCGTCGGTCTCTACCGCGTCAATAAGGCCATCATCATCGCTGTCTTCGAGCGTGGAGGCCGGCAGGGGATCCGTCTGAAAGTCAAGCGGAATGCTCAGCAAAACTGGCGTCTGTAAGCTTAAGGTGCTAGCATTAACAGCATCATAATCCGATACTCCATCGCCGTCGGTGTCTTTTGACCTTGGGTTAGTCTTTTTCAGGTATTCCTGGTAATCCGTGAGTCCGTCGCCGTCGCTGTCAACCTGGAGGGGATACGGCCATACATGCTGCGTAAATGGTTGGTTGCGATAAGTCAAGCTAATCTGCCAGCCGCAATTTTCCTCGTAGTCTGTAAGCCCGTCTCCATCTGTATCCGCATTAGCTGGGTTTGTCCCCAATTGCATCTCCAATCTGTCATTGAGGCCATCCTGGTCAGTATCCGGCAAGTTAGGATTGGCGCCGAGGTCTACTAAAGAATACGCTTCGAACCCGTCCGGCAATCCGTCGGCATCAGTATCCCACTTTAACTTATCTGTTGATGAATTTACCAGCTCCAGCTTCCATTTCTGATTATCTGACCCGGTATAGGTGTCCCGGACTATCACATTAGATCTATTGTAGGCCTCTCCGGCAATTGTAAGCACCATACCTCTTTTGTTGATGATTCTATAATAACCATTTTGAGTAGATTCCAGATACCATTTATGATTGTTATTATCAGCATAAGAGCTGACCGATACATTTGCCTCAGGATATCTAATCCGGAATTTCGAACGTTCAGTGATTTTATCCCCATTGGCCGTTAACATGGCATTCCCGGGATCGTCATAGACATAATTCCCGGTATAAGCTTTTAGGGCTATATAATCGTAATTATTTTCATAAAAATGGGTGATGCTGAACTGTTCATTATTTCCGATACTATCCGCTTCAGCGAACAAATAATAAGTTGTTTGTTCCGTATGGTAGGGTCTAACCGTGGCATATTTCGAGTTGAAGGGCGACTGTAAAGCGACCCTGTTATTGCCCAGGTCTATGATTTTAAATCTGTAATATTCTGTAATGGGGCCGGAAGCTTTTATATAATGGGTATTCGCTGGGCCGTAGTCCAATGGTACCTTCAGGTAATTACCATCCCAGGTTTCCAAGGCAATTTCCCCACTTTCATCCTGATCAGCCAGGGCCTTTGCGGTAGAGGATACCGCAACCTGAAAATAACCAGACCAGATGACCTGGAACCTTTCTTTCGCCTGGATTTCATCTGCTGCTGCTACCAATTCGCCGGGGTAGGCTTGAAGGTCTGCCGAAACGTATTTACCGGTTGAGGCCTTAAGGGCTATATCTCCATTATCAAGATACTCTATTGTAAATCCCTCCCTCTCCGGAATAGAGGCAGAGGTAGCCTGTAAAGCATCGTGGTTACCCGTGTCTACAGTGACATATTTCCCGTTCGCCGTCATTAAGGCGATGCCGTTATCTCCCAGGTGTACTATCTTGAATTTGGTCGTATCAGCCGGAGTATCGGAGGTCGCCTTGAGCTGAAAATCGCCGTCCATCACCACATACTTTCCATTTGAGGCTGTTAACATAAATTCGCCGGGCTTCATTTCTTTTTTCAGCTTCCACTGCTGGTTGGCCTGTCCTTCATACCGGCTGATCTCGACATTAGAGCTGGAGGGATTGGCCTGCAAGACCAGGTCTCCGGCCTTGCTGATGATGCGGTAATTTATTTCACCTGCCTGGCCGGTCTCCACGTTATCATTCAGCCGGTCGCTATCCCGGTCCAGGGAAGCTACGCCCGTCCATTTCAGAAAATCGTCGAGGCTATCCGGCAGGATATCAAAAAATAGTGTGGTTTTATCGCTTTCGGATGTACCATTGATGGGATCACCACTTTCAGGGTAATGTCCAGCCGTCTTTTTAATGTAAAACGTCTGGTAGTCCACCTGGAGCCAAACTGTCAGGGGGAGATTGATTACGCCTTTGCTCGGGATGAACCAGACCCCACTATCATAGGTGCGCTCAATCCAGTCATGGTCCAAGTTGATTTCTCCCTGAACGTAGGTAGTAATGGTAAACTTGCCGGACTGATACACCCCGGGCACATCGTAAAAGTAGTGAGGCGTGATGTAGCTGTCAACAAGCTCATTCGGATAGCCATGATCGCCTAAGTCTATTTCATCCGCCCTTCCTGAGATACGGCTGGTCAGCTCAAAATAGTCTCCGGCCGTCGGCCCATTGCCTGCATAATCCTCCAGGGTATCGCGCATCTCCTGCGAATCCATGGATAATTCAACACAAAGATCATAGGTTACCAATGCATTAATAATCTTTTCCATCACCCAATCTGAACCTTTGCCGAAACAGGAAGCTATAATATCAGTAAAAAGGACGGCAAATGCCAGTGCCCAGCCAACGTAGGGTATACAGGCTACTGTTGTAATCATTGCGTAGTAGATGATTTCCTTGGCGGCATAAATTGCCCCCATTTCCAGGCCGAGTCGGCTAAACCCTTCCTTACCGGCAATATATAAAGATTGACCGATTATGGTCAGAGCGGTGGCCGCTAGCAGCACTCGCCCGGCGAACTGTAAGGATTTAACGAACTTCCAGCCGGAGAATTTACAGTAATCATTAAAGAATCGCCCAGCAGATTGTGGTTTATAAGTGCCTTGCGGCGACGGATTGCTAGTTATTGCAGACCTTATAGGGTTAAAATAATTGTTTTCCCATTGGTATCTCCACGCAAAATTCAACGCCATCTTTTTCGCTTCTTTGGGAGTAAAACCATATCCCGGTTTAGACCATTCCCTGATATTCGCTAGGTAATCGATTCTACACTGAGGTTCGCTGATGGCAGACAATGCAAACGATAATGCCCACACGCCCCGCAGCGGAAGCTGAAAGGCGAGCCGGAGATGGGTCAGGATGTCTGATTTTCCGTAGATTGTCGCCAGCATTTGACTCTTTTCCGGAGCCGGTCTCAGCACTTTTGAATCACCCAGCGCAGTCATGTTGGTCTCGCCTTCACTCAATGTCAGCAGAAGCAGGGCCACACCGGTCTTCTGGTCCACGTCCCAGTCCCATGACCCCACCTCCGCCAGTATCCCGTCTTCCTCTACCAGTTCCCTGGCGCTGGTGTCATACCAGGGCAGCTTGAGCGCCTTCAACGTGATCGGCGGTATTCCGGTCAGGTCGAAATCCTGTCGGTTTCCCAGGATGTATGAGTCAGCCACACAGGTATCCATCCCGGTATTGATGGAGCTGTTGGATATAGCAATGGCGAGGGGCAGTCTTTTACCCGAGGGAAGACTATCAAGGGCGCCGGCGATCATTTCACTAGCTAGTTTCGCGGTGGCTGCATCGGAATGGGAGAATTGCCGTATGTCTGAACTTACAGTAATGTTATGCTGAGCCAGCACCGCCGCAGCCTGCGTGGCTGTTTGGCTGTTATTCAGGAACTCGTAGCGGAGCGCCAGGCTGGCTCTCAGCGTCTGGTTCGCATCCTGGCTATAGAAAACTCCTTCTTCGGTACCGTGGTTTTCGGTGATAGTGAAACCGGTAAGCATGAATCTCTCCCGGTATCTGGCAAGCGAGCGGGTCTCAGTTTCCACTCCCCAGCCGATAGTGTAAAACCAGGCATAATCACTACCTGTATCCCGGGTGGCTGTCATTACTACATCCAGTTTCCTGTCGTTGTTGATATCAGTAACCGTCACCCCACCGTCGATATTGCTGCTTGTCGTTAGCCCATTCTGAGTCAAGGGCGAGTTCCATCCGTTAACCGGCATACCGTTGGCATCCAGGTCCCAGCCGATCATATAGCGGAAGGAATTATTTCCTTCCGGATTATCGATGCACATTAACAGGAGGTCTAAGATGCCGTTGCCATTAAGGTCTGCCAGGGCCGCACCGCCGCCGTTATTATCCCAACCAGGACCAATACCGGCCTGCTGCATAGTCGGGCTCCAACCACCAGATGGCCGGCCGCTGGCATCCAGGTCCCAGCCGATGTTGTACCTGAAGCAGTCATTACTGCAGTTATCCTCTACCTGCATCATAAGCAGGTCGGCTTTCCCGTTACCGTTAATATCACCGAGGGCTGCTCCGCCTCCCCGGGAAGGAGCGTTATGGCTAATATCTGCCGAGTTGCCGCTGATAATATTTACCTGACCTACCAGGGACTTCTGGATATAAAGATAAATCTGTCTCTCGTCTTCATAACTCTCTAACCATTCACCTTCATTCAAGTCCTGGGGAAACTGCACCCAATCGGCCCCCTGGTAGGTTAAGGTCTCACCCTTTTCCTTGATGACCACTTTAAACTGGTCTTTAAGCCAGGGCCGGATGCACAGGTATATAAATTGCCCTGTCCATGACCATTCATCACCTTTTCGTCCGGCTTTTTCATTAAGGTTTCCCTCGATTTTTACCCAACCTTCTCCAGGATCGAACCTCTCCCCGTTATTGCCCCAATCGCTCTTGGAACCGATCATCACTTTAACCAGGTCTTTAAGTGAATCCTTAACACACAGGTAAATATATTTCCCCCCGGTGCCCTTGTTCAGGTCCTCGGGAAGCTGTATCCAGCCTGTTCCCAGCAGGTCGGCCGGGCTGGAAATTTCATCACTCCATCTTGCCGCTTTACCATCTTGATTCAGGTCCCAGCCGATCATATAATGGAAAGTATCCGGGCCATAAGAAGGATGGTCGATGCCCATCAGCAGGATATCGAGCTTACCATTGCCATTGATGTCATAAATTGCCATGTCGCCGCCGGTATTGTTCCAGGTAGAGAGATTTTGAGTAAACAGGGTCCAATCACGGGTAGGATTACCTCTGGCATCCAGGTCCCAACCGATGTAGTAGTAAAACTTGTTAGCCTGGTTCTCGGCTGAGATCTGCATCAGCACCAGATCATTTTTTCCGTTACAATCGATATCCGCTACCGCTACTCCGCCTCCTTCATTCCCTTTATTGTCTAATGCGTAGACTTTTTTCACATCGCTCCATGATAAACCTGTCAGGTCTGATTTTACATTAACCATCCAGACCAGGCGGGCTTCCGCCCTGACATCCAGGGGCTTGTCAATGGCGGGGAAAAACATTTTACCGCTGTAGGCCACCGTGCTGTTGTTATCCTCTAATGGTAAAAGCGGTACATAGACCTTGGTTTGAGGCATAATATCCCAGCCTATGGTATAGCGGAATCTGTCCTCCCTGGACAAATCATCCAGACTCATAAGCATCAGGTCAGGCCGGCCGTTTTTATCAATGTCAACGATTAACAAGCCACCTCCGTGAGCCATTACACCCCCGTCCGGCAGAATGTCCGCTGAATTGCTGCTGATGATCTTGACCATGCCGGCCAGCGTCTCTTTCACGCAGAGATAGATATATTTCCTGCCGGCTTTCGTCGCTCCTTCATTCAGATCCTGGTCCAGCTTTATCCAGCCGTCTCCCGGGGTAATGTCCGGTGAATCGCCGCTGATAACTTTTAACCGCTCTTTCAGGAATTCCTGAACGCAGAGGTAGATGTATTTTCCACCCGCGCCGGTATTCAAATCTTCTGGTAGTTTAGTCCACCCGGCTCCCGGAGAGATGTCCGCTGAGTTGCCGCTGATGACCTTGATTTTATCGACTAGCGGCTCTTTAACGCAAAGATAAATATACTTGCCTCCGGCTCCTTCATTTAGATCGTTATAAAATTTGGTCCAACCCTGGGTCATTAACGGACTCCAGGAGCCAGGATTGCCGGAGTTATCCATATTCCAGCCTACCAGGTACTGGAACCGGATGCCCCGCGGGGTGCTATCGATCGCCATGAATACCAGGTCCAATCTTCCGTTACCGTCCATGTCTGCGATTGCCAGGCCGCCTCCGCCGGTGAAATGAGCGCTAATATCCGGAGAGGAAGTACCGGTGGTCCAGCTTTTAGCATTACACTGGCCGGCCGAACTGCGGGAAAGGTCCCAGCCGATCTTGTAACGGAACTCATTAGGCCCCTCCGGGTCATCTACCACCATTAAGACCAGGTCCTTTTTTCCATTGTTGTCGATATCGGCGATAGCCGCACCTCCGCCGGCAGAAAAATCCCCCATACCATCGACAACGCTGGTTTGCCCCCAGGAAGAGGCTCTACCATCTGTGCACAGTCCCCAGCCTACCTTATAGCCGAAATTGTCCCGTCCTTCAGCGCCGACTATGACCATCAGCAGGAGATCCAGCGTGCCATCTTTATCGATATCAGCAATGGCTGCCCCACCGCTCGTGGTTTTATTAGCGATACCTGGGACTGTAATCTTGTCACTCCAGCCGTTAGTAGGTTGACCGCTGGCATCCAGATCCCAACCGATACAATATAAGAAATCATCTACACTGCTGTCAGAGTGATCCCGGGGAACGCCCAGCAGCAGAAGGTCAGGCATCCCGTTGCGGTTGATATCGGCCATAGCCGGGCCGCCGCCCTCATTTTTCATGTTGAGTTCCAGAGATTGGATATCGGCGCTCCAGGGTTTTTCTGCGGTAGGAGCGATGGACTGGTCAAAGACCGAAATACCGTAGTCTTTCATCTCTGCCGTGGTTCCGGGAGACTTGTCCAGAGTAAGCTCCAGCACGGGGGCGATCTGAAGGTCTTTCTTTGACCGGTCTATGTCCTGTATGGTCGCTTTATCATCGTCCGGCCAGTCCCAGGTCTGTGCGGTCAACCGCATATGGTCCGTGTTTTCCGGTCTCACCTGTAACTCCAGGTAGGTAGGCTGGCCGTCTCCTTTAATATGAAATTGGAAGCTCTCATTGACAGTGGTCATGGAGAAGGGAGATGCATCCAGGTCATCCGGCACGCCGTCATTATCATTATCGTCATCCCAGGCATTAGGTATACCGTCGCCATCGATATCAAGAGGATAGCCGGTAACCTCGTTGTAGTCCATCAGGCCGTCACCATTCGAATCAGCCTTCAGGGGATCCAGGCCATTCTTGACCTCGTACCAATCGTCCAGTAAGTCAGTATCGGTATCCATACTTTCCGGATTTGTGCCTAGAACTAGTTCTACTGTATCTGGCAGGTTGTCCCCATCCATCCCCACACGGCAGGCCGCTTTCAAAGTCAACTCCGCGTTATGGAGGGAACGCCATTTCTCATCGCCAGGTTTTTTGAATGCCGCCCGGGCGCCCTGTTCTCCTGTTAGCTCAACCTGACGGTAGACGAGACGGTGCCAGCCTTGGCTTAGCTCAATACTTCCCTGGTGAACATCCCAGTTATCGGACCCATCTTCTTTAACCAGGACCTCGTGGTTTCCGTACCAGGAAGCTAAAATCTGCCCGTCTATCTCTATGTCCGAGGCCCCGTCGGAGTTGTTGGCAAATGACCAGACACCCTCAATATCGACGTAGAAAAAAACCTCATAATAAGAGGTATAGCTATAATCATTGCCATGAATATTTTTATCCTGGTATAACATGTTAACGATGGTTGAACCACTCCATCGGGGGTCTTCAGTAGAGTCCAAGTCCACGCACTGAACCATCTGATCGTAGTCTTCCGGAGCACTGTTCCAGATATTTTTCCGGGTAGTTAGTAGGAGGCCTGCATCCAGGTTGACCGGTTTGACTATTAGTGGATCGGCATATATCGTTTCATTCCCATTATGGCCGATAGGAGCCATTGCCCCGGCGCCGAAAATTGTCCAGTCATAGGCTTGTGGCGTCTTATAAAAAGCCTGGACTATGTTTGATTTTGTTGTTCCCTGCTCGTAACGGTAGATAAACCGGTGCCATCCTATATCAATATCAATAGTGCCGTCATTTCTCCCCTCTACTCCGGAATATTTGCGGGCCACTACCGTTTCGTCAACCTGGACCTCTGAGGCCCCGGTTGAGCGGGTCCCGAACTGCCAGTCTCCCGTGATACCCACGTAGAAAAAACACTCATAATAGGAAGTGTAGTTTTCATTGTGAGCAGTAGTCTTACCATGGATATTTTCATCCTGCTGTACTTCCCTGACCACGCTGGCTCCGGACCAGCCATCTTCCCGGATCGAGTCCTGCTCCACGCATTTCACCATTTCATCATGATCCTGCGGGTGAGTATCTCCGGCCCAGGTGTTTTTCCGGGTGACCAGAGCCAGGCCATCATGGCGGAAGGCAGGAGCAGCGGCTATCAGGACGTCCAGTTCCAGCCCGCTGCTGCGCGGGCTGATAGTATTACTTGCCGGCGACTGGTTTTCGGAAAATAAACCTGAAATATCCTCAGTTTTATCAGAGGCTTCATCAACATCGGAATACATCAATGTCTGCCTCAAAGACGGGTTTACCAGGCCCATCGCAATTGAGAGGGTGCTCTGCCATAGAGGCGAAAACTGGGGATAGTGTTGTACTACCTCGGTCGTTTCAGGCTCCTGACTGCGAGCTTCCAGCTTTTGGGGAATTGTCATCCCCACTATTGTTAAGGCTAGAATAACCGCCACGATTTTAATCCAGGCAGACATAAGACACCTCCCGTGTAAATATCAAAATTATTCACTCTCATTTGCAAGTTCACACAGTTTTCCCAACAGTTCATCTCCGTTGATGTCCGTTAAAAGGTAGCTGTAAGCTCCGTTTTGAAAGGCGGCCTGAAGATTTTCGTAGCAATCAACAAAAACTATTATTGAGGACGAGGGGAACCTCGTTTTTATAAGCAGGATTTCCTTCAATCCATCCCGGATGTTCCCGGGGATATTGGTTATAATCACATTCGGTTCAGGCAGCCGGCTATTGGTCAAGGTTATTAACTCATGGGGAACTATTTTCACTACTTCTACCCCATAAGATTTTAAAAGGTTTTGCAGCCCTTCCAGGAAAAGCCCGTTCCTATATACCAGGAAGACTCTCATGTGCCCCCTATTTTAATGGTAATCAGTACCTTCACTGTGTTGAGTAAATCCCTGATATTAACATATGCTCAGTGATTATTTAAGGCAATGTCTTTACCGACAGTTTTTGAAAAGAAAAAAGTACAGTCTCATGAGAAATGAGGCTGTACTTTTGGACAGTTTGACTAAGGGTTATGTTTAGCTATTCGCCATCGTGGGCTTTTTCTCTTGCAAAATAGGCGATAGCCTGAGCCCGGTTTTCCAGTTGCAGCACTTCGAGGATACGTGCCATGTGGTACTTAATGGTGCGTTCACTCAAATTCATGGCAGTTCCTATTTCCTTATAGGTCATACCCCGTGCCAGTAATTTGAGTATTTCCATTTGCTGTGTGGTGGGCTTAGCTGTTTCTTTCTTTTTCGATTTATCGATATCCGTTAGCGTTTCAACTTTTTGATGCGCTAATTCTTTTA
Source organism: uncultured Dehalococcoidales bacterium (assembly GCA_964386535.1). GTDB lineage: Bacteria > Chloroflexota > Dehalococcoidia > Dehalococcoidales > UBA3254 > CAYLRY01. Next base: position 31,076 of record CAYLRY010000022.1, read on the forward strand.
ACAATCTGACCGCCAGACCCGGGGATAAGGGGGCATCGCCCCGTTCTAGGTCCTGAAGCAAGGAAACCAGCTCTTTGGCTTTTAGAGTCTTCAACAAGTAACCGGACGCGCCTCTTTTTATCGCTTCGAACAGATTATCATCATTATCGAATGAAGTTAGCATCACGATTTTTACCTGAGGCAGTTCGTTTTTTATCGGACTGATTGCCTCCAGTCCGCTGCAGACCGGCATGGCGATATCCATTAAAATAACATCGGGTTTAAGAACTTTAGCTTTAATTAAAGCTTCATTCCCATTTTTTGCAGTGCCAATGACCTGAATGCCATGGGCCTGTAAAAGATTTTGTAGTCCTTCTAGGAAAAGGGGGTGGTCATCAACCAGCATTACTTTTATCGGCATAATAACTCTCCTTAGGGTCGCCTGGGATAGTCACTATAATCTGCGTACCATGTTCCGGCCCGCTGACAATTTTTAATTTCCCTTTGATTTCTTCCACCCGTTTATGCATAATATTCAATCCTAGCCCCGGCGCAGGCTTTTTTCCCAGATGTGCGATATCAAAACCCTTTCCATCATCTTTTATAATAAGACTAAATTCTTTATCCGTGAATTCGATCGCTATAAAAACATTTTTTGCCTGGGCATGTTTACGAACATTATTCAAGGCTTCTTTTATAATATTATAAATCTGGTTTTTTATATCCGGCTTAAGATCTTCGACAGGTGAATCAGGGGTAATATCCAGACGGACAACAACGCCGGTCTGCTTGCTAAACTGGTCTGTTTCTCTTTTCAAAACAGCGCAAAAATCTCTTTCAAAAGCGGTAGTAATCATGATGTTTTGAATGTATTCACGCATATCACGGTGCCCAGATCGGGCTACTTCAACCAGCCTTTCGATTTTCGTTGAGGCAATATTGATCCCAGCGCTGTTGAGTTCATGCTTGATAGCCTGAGCCTGAACATTGATAAAACCAAAAATCTGTCCCAGGTTATCGTGCAGATCCCTGGCCAGACGTTCCCTTTCCTCTGCCATAACCAGGGCCTTTTGCTGTTCCAGCAACTTGGATTGCACTCTTTTCCTTTCCGTTACGTCATGAAAATTGATAGATAACCCAGTATTTCTTCCTCTTTTATCAGTTAATTGCAGATATGATACCTCATAGATTTTAATAAGGCCCTCTTTTTCTAATGTCAGTTCTCCGGGTAAATTTTCTCCGCAATTATTCTTGATATTAAAAGCGGGCCAATTTTTAAAGAGGGCATCAGCTTTCTGACCTATAGCATCTGCGGAGGTACTTCCAAAAATGGTCTTGGCCGTCAGGTTCATATCGGCTATTCTGTTTCTCGCATCCAGCACAATCAGACCATCGGACATTTTTTCAATAATATTGTCTCTGGCAACCGGAACGATATCGAAAAGCCGAAAATGGAATATTCCCCAGGCAATGATAAGGCCGGATAAACCTGCTATCGCTGAAGTCAGGTCATAACGCTCAATAGGGTGTATTCTAAAAATATAAAGAGCATTTTGGATGAAAATTAATGCCAAGCCTACAAATAGAGCTATTGATTGTTCGCGATATAGAGCAGATTTCCGGCGCCAGGACAATCCCAGCAGCAGCTCGGAAAGTATATTTAGTAAATAAGAGTAGCCGGCAGTTACCCAGAAACCGGGACCTAGGACCTTATCCAGGACAGGAAAAGGCCCACTTGTATCCAGATGGGAATCCTGCCACATCAAACCATGCATTTGGTTAGTCCAGGCTAATATCATGGCCAGGAATGGAAGCAACAGCAGGAGCCAGATATTTTGTCTGGTAATCCAATAGTCACGCTCAATAAACCTGAACACCATGATCAACCATATGACCGGAGCCAGGGTGTACCCTATGACCTGAACATTGGTACAGAATAGCTTGGTCGTTAAATCTACCCCGGCCAGTTCCAGTGCATAACTCCCTGCCCATAATGAAGTGGCCAGCATACAGAGACCGAAAGGAAAAGCCCCTCTGATATTTTTCTGGTGAAAGGCGTAAATTGACAGCCCCAGAGTGATAATAACCGTGGCTATAAAAGGCCAAATATATGGCACATATTGAAAATGCAATGCTATCTCCTGATAAAACTAAAGATAACCTCGAGTTTTTGCAGTAGTTTTTATTATAGTTTACCCTGGCAGAAAAATATTCTTTCCGAAGGTGATAATACAACAAATCACTAATCATGTCAAAGAAACAAACAAGTTTTGGCTATGTTTTAAATTTAGATAAATTTGAATATTTGAATAAAAGTTTAATATTTTTATTTTAGATAAAATTACTAATAGTGATTATCAAATATATAATGACGATTTTAAGTTGCTTCCATTACCACCAAAGGAATAAAATAACCGGTAGTATGGTGAGCGCACTCATAAGGGTTTCCTCCGGAACAGATCAAGAGTTCCAAATGGATGATTAATGAATTAATATTAAATTGGGAAACATGGCCACAGTAAACTGGATAAAAAAGAAGCTGTGAGGTTAGCAATATGATGTTTTCTGACCAGAATATTCCGGAATCTCAGTCTGAGACGGCAAGCCTGATTGAAAATGAGATTATAAGTTATACCCTGAACAGCGACCTTAACTTAATGCCGCCGGAGAAAAATTCACCGATTTTTGATAAGCCTCTGGTACGCTTTGCGGATGGGGACGACCCGCTTTTTACGCAATATAAGAGCATTATCGGTCCCAGCCATTTAACGCCCCGTGAAGCCCTGGCCAAGACGTACAATATGGATTTACAGGATCTAGAGGGACCGGTTTCGGTTATTAGCTGGATTCTGCCTATTGTAGAAGAGACGCGAAGGTCAGAACGCCGGGAAACATTGATTCCTTCGCGCCAATGGTCGTATACCCGCTGGTACGGCGAAAAATTCAATGATGCCCTGCGCAAACACATTACCGGATTTTTATCAGTGAGAGGCTACCTTCCGGTAGCCCCTGCCATACAGCCTTATTTTAAAAGAGAATCCGGTGAAAAAGGCCTTTTTTCAAACTGGTCTGAAAGGCATGTGGCCTATGCCGCCGGTCAGGGCACCTTCAGCCTGTCTGACGGCTTTATCACCAGCCGCGGCATCGCCCACCGGTGCGGCAGTGTGGTAGTTAACCTCAAATTACCTGCCAGCCCCAGGACGGCTGCCGGGCCCTATGATAATTGTCTGTTTTATGTAAATGGCAGATGCACTGCCTGTATAGACCGCTGTCCGGCCGGAGCTATTTCTGAAAAAGGACACGATAAAATTAAATGCCAGGATTATGCACATGACAAACTGGGCTACCTGAAAGACGAATACGGAGTAGCCATAGTCGGCTGCGGCCTGTGCCAGGCGGAAGTCCCCTGTGAGTTCAGGAATCCGGTCAGGAAGAGATGATGTCCAGAAGGCGCCGTCAAGTAGTCTTAAACAGGCATGAGGTTTCTACACCAATTTGGTAAAAATATTCAGGCTCGTTTAGCTTCATTTTATGGTGAACCAAAGATATCATTTGTTTTATTTTCGCCCCTGAAAGTATTTGGTGAAAGTCTGCCTGTGCAGCCAAACATGAATCACTATTAGAATGGTAAACAGCCAGCTCCAGGCCCACATGGGCATCACTAAATATTCGGACTGTCCGGCGATGGCGCTGCGCCAGCCGCTGGAGATATCCAGAACTCCCACTACAGCCATGGCAGCCACGACAGTGACCCTGATAGGTTTTTGCAGGCGGGGTTGAATCAGATTTTTTATAATCCGCCGGTTGATATAGAGATGAAGACCTAAAAGCGGAAGCACGATAAAGGCAATGGGACAACATACGATCCTGGCATCCACGCCGAAATACTTCTCATGGCCCAGGAAGAAAGGCTGTAAGGCAGCTACCAGCAAGAAAATTACCGTGGTAAGCCAGATAGTTAGCCTGCGACGAAACGCCCATGTGTTCATCTTCTTCTCTCCTGGCTCAGAGCAATATTTAATTATCTGATCCCCGATAAGAAAAGAATTTTTACTCTGACCGTTTACCGGCAGAACCCCGGGTAATCATGAAAACAGGGATGTTGGTTTCCAGCAAAACTCTTTCAGCCACGCTGCCGAAGGTCAGGTGACTGAGGCCGGAGCGTCCGTGGCTGGCCATTACGATGAGCTGGAAGGGATTTTGACCGGCGCACTTAATAATTTCTTCAGCAGCCTCTCCCATCACGGCCTGAGTCCTGACATTAATGCCTTTAGCGGTAAATTGATCTGCTATATTTTTCAGGTATTTTTTACACCGCTCCCTGGCCTGATCAATCTCCTGTTGAACATAATCTTCATATTTGAGGGGAACGGTGGGAGGATAGTCCATTTGAAAATAATATTTTACCGGATAAATTTCAGGGGCATAAACACTTAATAAAAGGATTTCCGTTACCTGGGAGCCGCGCAGCCTGGCGACGGCTTCGGCATGCGGTAAGGCAGACTCAGCCAGCCTGGACCCATCCAGCGGAACCAGGATGGTGCGGCGGGGCCATTGATCATATACTATTTGTTCGGGTATACCGCTGCGGACTAACCAGACCGGTATTCTGGAGGCGTGCAGCACCTGATAAGCCACACTGCCCATAGCCCAGCGCCGTACTCCCGAAGCCCCATGAGTAGCCAGAAGAATAATATCAATTTGGTTTTCTTCCGCATATTTTAATATCTCTTCCGCGGGATAACCGGAGACGACCCTGCTTCTAATCTCAATGTTTCTGGTGGCCTCTTTACCCTTTGTATTGGCCTGAATAATCCGGACCTGCGCTTTGACCGATTCAGCTATTTTATCAATATAAAACTGGCTCATGGGCAGCAATTGAGGCATCAGAGGATTATTTACATAAAGGAAATCCAGGTCCAGGTCCAACCTGCCGGCCAGCTCCCGTGCATAGGGAAAAGTCTCTTCCGCCAGTTTTGAACCATCCAGGGGCACTAACATCCTTTTATACATCATTCATCCTCCTGACTACTTGATTAATTGTATCATAAAAGGTATTTCAATTGGATATTAATGACCTGTTTCAGAGGAATGCGGCGGAAGAATTCCGGCTTATAAGTCCGGCCGGTACTAACTTTAACCGGTTTTTTCCGTTATAACTTTTGAATCCAGAAAAAAAGAAAATGATAAGATGGAGGAAATGATGAAAAAGTGGATTTATCTGGGGATTATTTCTATAGCCTGTCTGGCAGTGGTTGGGCTGGGCATGGTGGGCTTTTTGCCCAGGGGAGCTACAGCGGCAGATACGGGCAATCCTGTGAGCGTAAATGTGAATAGCCAGCAGGGTATCTGGGTGAATGGAACGGGGACCATTACAGTTTCACCGGATATCGCCAGCGTCAATCTGGGAGTCTCAGCCCAGTCTTCTACAGTGGCGGATGCTCTGGCACAGGCATCTCAGGCGATGGAAAAAATAACAGCCGCTTTAACCGCAGCCGGTATAGACCGGAAGGATATCCAAACGAGTAATTTTAACATCCGGCAGATTACCGACTATTCAAAGGCCGTTGTCCCAGCAAGGGTACCGGTACCGGATTTGCCGGCAGCGGCAGGTTCAGCGCCCGGCATCTCCAGTTCCTCAGCGGTACAGATTGCTCCGGCAGAAACGGAGGTATATAAGTACCAGGTAACCAACACAATTACCGCAAAGGTCAGAGCGATTGAGAAGGTGGGGAGCCTGATTGATGCGGTAGTGACAGCAGGCGGAGATTTAACCCGGATCAATGGAGTGAGTTTTTCGGTGGAAAAACCTGAACAGTATTATTCGCAAGCCAGAGAAGCGGCCATGAAGGATGCCCAGGCCAGGGCCCAGCAGTTAGCACAGCTTTCAGGGGTAAATCTGGTTAAAGCCTTCTACGTGTCTGAGAATTCAGGGTCTGCGCCGGTTTATTATTCATCAGTCAGATATTCTGAAGCTTATGACGGCAGCGGCGCCGCCTATTTGAGTCCCGGACAGATGGATGTAGTACTGAATGTACAGGTAGCCTATACCATACAATAGAAAGCCGGTATTTCAAATCATTAAGCCGAAAGCCCGCCTTATGTTTAAGGCGGGCTTTAATATTTTCAGATCTGTCCGATTGTTCCGCCTGTTTCTATCCTTGAATTTTTATGGTAAAGCCTTTAAAATCCCAAGCCAGGGAGAAGGTGCTCTCTTATCCGGATTCAAATACCTGTACCTGTAAAGTCCGGCATCAATGAAACAGCAGATATTATCACGGGCTGTTTCAAAGCAGTTTCCATATAGAAAAAAAGGAGGGAGTTAACAATGGCAAATAAATATGACCATTTATTTATCTCAGGGGTAGATCCCAAAATCCAGGAGCGCAGACCTTATGCCACTATAGGCTTTCTGGACGGTAAAACCTTTGAAGGATGCAATGAATACCAGGTCTTCTGGGTGGGCCCCAAGCCATACGGCGCCTACGGCACCAAAGCCTGGGGCGAAATATTTCACGGCCCGCATATGCATAAATACCCCGAGCTGTTTATGCATCTGGGAACTGATCCGGACAACCCGTGGGACCTGGGAGCAGAAATTGAGATGTACATGGGGCCGGAGAAGGAAAAACATATATTTACGAAATCCACTATTATTTGCCTGCCGGCCAACTTCGCTCACGGTCCCTGGAGGATTTTGAAGGTTACCAGGCCGTTTATGATCGTTACGGTAAATCAGGCCCCCCAACACACTGAAAAAGCCCTGAGGGATATGATACCAGAAGAGGAACATAAACGGATGATTTTCATAGATGCTGGCTATGAAGATCAGGGTGTTCCGGCTCGTTTTGACTGGCCTGAGGAGGCTGGACCGCGGGCTGATTATATGTAGAAAGGTGGGGAGTGGTTAATGAGTTGCAAAAACGGAAACACGAAAAGGGGGTAAGAATTGCGAATAGAGATTGCCAGGGATGTTATTGAGCATTTAAGGAAGTTTCCCTTCGGTTTTCCGGCTTCACCTGACCATGATGAGTGGAAATTATTTGAAGTACCTTTTTCTCTTACAGATGAGGAAGGCAAGCTGTTGAGCCAGCTTCTGCCGTATTCTGAGCATATCGATGACATGGCGAAAAGGCTGGGCCGCAATAAGGAGGAGATTTTACCTCTTCTGGACGGCCTTTTACATAAAACATGGCTGCTGCGTACAGGAAGCAGAGAAAACGGCCGGTATACAGCGCTGACCTTTGGTCCAGGAGCCTCTGAGCTCCAGATGCCCTGGTTAAGCAAGGAGCTAATGGAGCTTCAAAGAAAAATGACTCGTCCGGAGGATAAAGTCGGGCCAGAGGGAGTGATACCGTATTTCAGAGTTGTTCCCCGGGAATCTGCGCTGTCCAATATTACAGAGGTATTGCCGTCTGAGATAGTCTCACACCTGATTGAGCAGGCCAATGAAGATGAACTGGCGGTAACCGAGTGTATTTGCCGGAAATCAGCCAGAATACACGGAAAAAATTGCAGCGCCCCGGTAGAAGACCAGTGCCTGTTTTTCGGCGGCTTTGCCGTTACAATTGTTGAGATTGGTGCGGGGAGGCGCATTTCAAAAGATGAAGCACAAAAAAGGATTAAAAGGGCCAGAGATCTGGGACTGGTCCACCAGGCCAGCGCCAATGCGCATCCGCTGGTGATTTGCAGTTGCTGTACCTGCTGCTGCGGCGCATTAAAGTCCTTTTTAGTTAGTGAGCATCCGCTTTCTCTTAAGTCCAACTTCTATTCAGAAATAGACATGGAGATTTGTAAGGGCAACTGTCCCGAATGTGTTAAAATTTGTCCTCCTAAAGCCTGGATCGTAGATAGAAAGACCCAAAGGCCGGCGGTGGATCTATCCAGATGCATCGGCTGCGGTCTTTGTGCAGCAGCCTGCCCGGAAAAAGCCATCAAATTGAAGCGGAAAGAAAAGCCTTATATATACCCGGATACATGGGATGATTATTTGCATTTGCGTTTGCGTCAAACCGGGCGGGATAAATACTTCAAGTAACTAAAGGCGCTCTCCGGCATATTAGTTCCAAGACTTATGGATGAGCAGACGATTACTGAAAGCATACTGTCCATTGTCCTGGAAAATACGCGGGAGATTAAAGCCCGGAAGGTGAAAAAGCCGACCTGATAACCGGCAGGCTGACCATCTGTCTTACTGATTGTATTCACGTTCTTGTTGAGCGGGCCGTTACTCTGTCCTGACCTTCGGGGCGGGACGGCGCGGCGGCTATACCGGCGCCGGCCAAACAGAGGACTGAGGGGATGTACATAGCGGGCTGGTAACCCCACAACTGGACTACAAAACCGCCCATAAAGGGGCTAACGGCCTGTTAGAGGCTGCCTGAGGAGAAGAGGACAGAGGCTGAAGTAGCTCTTGCCTCATTATTGCGGAACAGGAGCAGCAGCGACCCGATATAAAGACCGGTCCAGGAGGCTGCCAGGATGAGCTGGGCTGGAATAATTTGAATATAGGTCCTGGCTGTGGCGTAAAGGATAAAGGCCACGGATGACAACAGCAATCCCCCTATAAACGGCCGGGAAGCCTTGATCCTGTCCGTCCAGTTCATCATAACGAACTGGGCGGCATTATTCATGCACTGTAAAATGGCTACCCAGCTCAGGCTGGCGCTCAGGTGTATCAGGAAAAGGGGGAAGATGAACCAGATCAGGTTGCCGCAGAACAGTTGATCTATAATCGTTAATTGGACATTATGTACAGAATGAGCGGTGTAAAGTAAAATATGGAAAGGCATTGCAGAAAATAACAGGGAGGATATCAAAATGATTGAAATGAAAACCGTTAAGATAGATCCCCGGGACTGCCAGATAATCCTGGGCCAGGCGCATTTTATAAAATCAGTGGAGGATCTGCATGAAACCCTGGTCAATTGCGTACCGGTAATCAAATTCGGGGTGGCCTTTTGCGAGTCCAGCGGGCCCTGCCTGGTAAGGCACAGCGGGACAGATGCCGGGCTACAGAAAATAGCGGCTGATTATGCTTTCCAGTTATCCTGCGGCCACTGTTTCGTAATCCTGATGAAAGAGGCTTATCCCATCAATGTGCTGCCCCGGCTGAAAGAAATCCCGGAGGTGGCCAATATCTATGCCGCCACAGCCAATCCTCTTAATGTAATCATCGCTGAGGATGATCAGGGGAGGGGCATACTGGGCGTAATAGACGGTTTAAAGTCCAGAGGCATTGAAACGGAAGCCGATATCAGGGAGCGGAAAGAGTTCCTGAGAAAGATCGGATATAAATTATAACCCGGGAAAGCATTTCAATTACCTCCTCATCATCACCGGTACGTTTTAACCAGGGACATTTTCTTTATTGAACTCATAAGTCCTATCCATTTTAATAAATTTAGAATTTGTCCAGGTGTTTGATTATTATAAAGGTCAAATCACAGCGAGCCGCAATTTCATGTACCAGTGTTGATGGGGGGTATGCGAATTGATGAAGAAAAAATCCGGGTTATTGATATTCAGGGGCTGCTTTACAGGCCTGTTTTTACTGGTTTGGTTTATTTTTCCGATTGGTACCGCGGCAGAAACCACTGGTCATAACACGGTCATCTTAAGAGGGGATGCCAATGGAGACGGAGTGGTAAACATGGCCGATGTTACCACAATAGAGAGGATGCTTTTAGGACTGGACGCGCCGACAGAGAGCGCAGATGCAAATGGAGACGGACAAATAGATATGGGCGATGTAATAAAAGTGGAAAGAATAATATGCGGCCTTGAATAGTATATTATTGACATAATTTAATCGGGCAGTTGAATTGAGAGCCTCACCTTTATGGGTGGGGCTTTTTCTTTATTTGCACGGCATGCATGTAGCGTAGATGGTGAAAGACCATTATGGAGGTAAATAGCATCAACCATTAGCCAAAGGCAAGGGTGCCCTAGGTGAGGGTGAATCTGAAAGAAGCCGGAGGCAAATTCAGGCCTGACGGATAGAAACTGCATATAAGGCATATGGAAACCGGACGAGTTGGTAAAATAAAGCTAAGTCCAATGCTATACGAGGGATACGTTGTAAATGCAGCGGGTAGGTGGGATGGAAGGATACGAGCTTACCCGTGGAGATCTACCAGTGGGGCATGGAGATGAATTTTGAAATGGCAACCCGTATAGCAATATACGACTGAACTGATAGAAATCAGCCGAGGCTATAGTATTTCGAGAGAATGAAGGGCTGAACGTCAAGAGGATATTGCACAGGGATAATCTAAATCAAGCCTGAAAGAGGGCAAAAGACAACAAAGGGCGTCCTGAAATAGATAGGATGACAGTATACGTATTCAGGCCGAAAACCTGATCAAGCTCGGATTGAACAAGAATAAAACGTGGGAGTACGCCGATACCAGGTAAAGCTACCGGCATACCGCCAGTAGCTTTATTCTATCCGCAACCTTAACCAATGAATACCTTGAAAAGCAGGGCTTGATAAGCATATCCAAATGTCTCTGGGTTTACAAGGTCCGATGAACAGCCGTATTGCGAACGGTACGTACGGCGGTATGAGAGGACGCCGGACGAATTAATCACCCAGCTCCTGCTCGATTGTTAACGGTTTGCTAACGTCGTGTTGTGATATTCGTGTTTTCACTTTTTTTGAATAAATACCACTCTTGAATTCTGCCGCCGGATTGCTGCCCTGCATTATTTTTATAACTTCAAAACCCGTAAAACACGAAATGGTAAACACGTATGTCTGATTTCGATGATCGTAATTATTGCTTTACAATGATTTTGGAGTTGTATATGCTGATTTTGTCATTGAAAATTTACAAGAAGGTTTTGATGAAATTCAAGCTATTCTATGGATGGTATATCGTTATTGCCTGCCTGATCATCGTAGCCTACAATAGTTCAATTTTTACTTATGGATGGACAGCTTTTTTAAATCCCATAGCAGCAACTTTTGGTTGGAGCATGGCCCAGCTTTCTCTTGCTTCAACCTTTCGTAGCCTGGAACAGGGTGTTTTTAATCCTTTTTGGGGTAGGGCAGTTGATCACTGGTCTCCCAGAAAATTGATGATATTCGGTGTAATAGCCACAGGGTTGGGCTCCTTCGTCCTCAGCCGTACCAGCTCGCTGATTACCTTCTACCTGGGTTTCCTGGTAATGGGAGTCGGCAGCTCTCTGGTCACCAGTATGGTGCCGACTGCGACTATTGCTCGCTGGTTCCGTAAAGACATTGGCAAAGCCAATGGCCTGTTTTATATGGGTGTAGGGATTGGAGGAGTGATGGTTCCCATAGTGGTTCATCTGATAGATGCCTTTGGATGGCAAACCACTTTGTTATATGGCACGGTCGGATTTTTTGTGCTGGGTATTCCCTTATCTTTTACAATACGTAAAAAGCCTGAAGACTACGGTTTGATTCCTGATGGACGGAAAGAAAATATCAGCGGAAAAAAGAAAAGCGCTCTTGATTATAATTTCAGTACCAGCGTAAAAGAGGCTGTCAAGACCAGAGTCTTCTGGTATATGAATGTGGTGATATTTTTCCAAACTGCTGTACTGGGTACAGTTACCCTTTTCGCCATTCCTTACCTTACCAGCCTTGGCATTTCACGGTCAACTGCCGGCGTAGTCGTCAGCTTGTATACCGTAGTCAGTCTATGCGGAAGGATGCCCATTGGTATACTGGCCGATTTTTTCCGTAAAACTTATGTTACTGCGATGACAATATTTTTACTTGGAGTCGGATTATTGCTTTTCTGGATGTTTAATTCAGAAACACCCTTCTGGATGTTTGTTCTGTTTGCGCTTACCTACGGTATAGGTATTAGTGGTATAATGCCGCTCAGACTGCCTTTACTGGTTGAATATTATGGCAGAGGCAATATCGGTACCATATTCGGTCTTTCGGGAATTGCCAGTACTGTAGCCGCTGTCGCCTCAGCTCCTCTGGCAGGATGGGTCTTTGATACTCATGCAGACTATAAACCTGTCTGGCTCTTTTTAGTAGGCTTTTCAGTGATCGCAGTAATATTGATGTTGACCATACCTCGCACTCTGAAAAAGCCAGCCAGCTAAATATCGGAAACTACCATATATTCAACCAATCCATGACTATATCTATTTAAAAAACCGGGGATATAAGCTTTTAATTATAGCGAAAGGCAATTTTTTCACATAGCTGGCTTACAAAACCTGCCTGAGAAGTTATTACCTTAAGGCCATGGTATAAATTAATCATTTTCCCTGATTTCGTTCTTATTTTATCATTTGCTATATTTGCTTTTCTATACAATATTCTCTTAACGTATTCAAAGAGGCAAAAAACTCACGCATCATAACACTAACTATGTACATTCCCCGGGGTGTTACACGTATTTCAGGTTCACCGGTAATCGCTCCGGCCAGTTTTAATAAAAATAATTCCTTCCTCAGTTTATGATAGATATCCACTTTAAAATCTTGCCTGAACTTTTCACGGTCAATTTTCATACCAAAAAGCTTGGTGAGCAAATAATAGCGTAGATATTCTGTTTCAGTTAATTTTCGCCAGCGAACCACCGGAAAATGATTGTTTTTTACCATTTCTGCATATGATTTTAAGGAAAATGTATTTATATAAAAATATCCGTTCACCAGACTTACTGAACCTGAACCGATACCAATGTAATCTGCGTAATCTATGATATATTCATCTATCATCATATTGCCTTTAGAAAAACACCATACAGTGGAAGCCTGATAACCCTGATTAAAGATTTCTTGAAGTATGATGTCATAATACCTTTCTTCTTCACTGAAGTTGACCCTGGAAAACCTCCGCTCCATTGCGCTTTTTTTATGAGGAGATGGCATAAGTGGATAGAAAGTTACCTGATCTATACCCAATTTCTTGAATATCTCAACATCAGTAAAAAAACTATCCAGGGTTTGAAAAGGGAAATTAAAGATCAGATCAATGTTCAGGGTAGGGAATTTGCCTGTTGTCAGCAATAGTCTTTCTATAGTCTGTTCGCCGGTACACAGAGTTCTTCCCATGGATTGAAGCATCTTATCATCAAAACTTTGTACGCCAATTGAAAGTCGTTTAATCCCGGCAGATTGAAGCTGATTAATATTTTCCGGGTTGAGCTCGGACGGAGTGGTTTCCAGGGATATTTCCTGCACTTTAAACTTTTGATTTAAATATTTAATGAATTCCAGCAATTCATCCATTAGAATAGTAGGTGTACCACCTCCGAAATAGAAATGTGTAAATTGAAAACCACTTCTGATATAACAATCCAGCTCTCTTTTTAGATATTTAAAATACTCCCGGGCTTCATCTTCTTTAAAAAGGTACCGGTTAAAGCAGCAGAATGGACACAGTTTACGGCAAAAAGGCACATGTATATAAAGAGAGATCTGCTCATCCGGCCTGAGCATCCGGCTGCTTATCAGAGAATCAGAAAAAGTCTCATCCAGCCTGAGTACTTTTTTACCTTCGCGGCGTGTAATCCAACCGGCAATACTTGAAATCAATAAATGTCTCCTCATATGATATTGGCATCCCCGGCCATATTATTATAGCGCTTCCTTAATGGAATGTTATAAAATGATGAAATAATGAACAAATCAGGTATATAATAACAGCCCCACTTATATCAAAAAATCAGAATTTATCGATAAGGATTGATATTATGGAAGCCACCCAGTTACCGGAAGAAGCGGTAGAAGCTATTATTGAAAACGCATTGAAGGAAGATACAGGAAAGGGGGATATTACCAGCAATACATTAATACCAGCTAATCTTCAGGGACAGGCCTGCGTACTGATCAAGGAAAAAGGTGTGCTGGCTGGGATTGAAATTGCCCGTATGACCCTGCATAAAGTTGACCCTTTACTTGACATAAACATGATGATCAGGGATGGAACCCCCGTCAATGCTGGAGACGTAGCTATGAGAATTAAGGGCAATGTCCGCAGCTTGCTTAAGGCTGAAAGGGTAACCCTGAATTTTTTACAAAGATTGAGTGGTATTGCATCCACAACGGCTCGGTTCGTGGAACAGGTTAAGGACTTAAAGGTGGATATTGCTGATACAAGAAAAACCACCCCAGGGCTTAGAATCCTGGAAAAATATGCTGTTAGAATGGGAGGCGGACGCAATCACCGTATGGATTTGGGCGATGCCATTCTTATTAAGGACAATCATTTTGCAGCTCTCAGATTAATGGGATTAAGCTACCGGGAGATTGTGGCGCAAGCCAGGCGAAAAGCTCCTCATGGTATAAAAGTAGAGGCTGAAGCTACAACTGTCAAGGAAGCGGTTGAAGCTGCAGAGGAAGGCGCTGATATCGTTATGCTGGACAATATGCCTTTGGAAGAAATGTCCCGCGCTGTTAGGCTGATTAATGGCCGTGCCGAAGTTGAAGGTTCAGGTAGTTTTAATTTGAATAATGTGCGGGCTGCCGCTGAAACAGGGGTTGATTTTATCTCCGTTGGAGCTTTAACTCATTCCTATAAGTCTCTGGATATCAGTCTGGAGATTGAGATAAAGCTTTAATATCCCTGCTGTCCAGCATAATCGTGACCGGCCCATCGTTGCACAGATCAACCATCATGTGAGCTTGAAATTTACCCGTTTCAACCCTTAATCCGGTAGCACGAACCTGTTCTACATATTTATTGAAAAGATCTTCAGCTTGCTCTGGAGGGGCTGCACCGGTAAAACTGGGACGGCGTCCTTTACGGGCGTCAGCGAGCAATGTAAACTGGCTGATGATTAAAATTTCACCCTTAATATCCACACAGGAAAGATTGAATTTTCCCTGATTATCAGTAAAGATGCGCAGATCAACGGTTTTTTGAGCCAGATACTGCGCATCTTTTATGGTATCACCATTGGCCACTCCTAAGAAGACTACCAGACCTCCACTTATTTTTCCCATGATTTCTCCGTTTACTGTAACCGAGGCCTGTGTAACCCTTTGAAGAAGCGCCTTCAAATTAAATAATCCGGCTTATTTTTTATCCAGACCGGAAAATTGAGGATATTTCTCAGCAGTTTCTTTATCCGGTTTACCGATATTCTCAATATCTTTTTCTTTACGTGTATCCGTCACATAGAAACCGCTGCCCTTGTAAATAACAGCCCCAACGCTGAAAACACGGTGAGCATCACTCTCACATTCAGGACAGTTTGCCACTGCTTCATCATAAAACCGCTGCCTTTTCTCAAACCGGCAGCGGCATTTGTTACATTCATACTCATAAATCGGCATCTGATAAATTCACCTCCATTTATCTACATAATTTTACCAAAAGGAACGCCAAAGAGGCAAG
>CAYLRY010000023.1:0-45908 GCA_964386535.1 uncultured Dehalococcoidales bacterium
TCTTGGGCCGTCAAGGGCAAGGGCTTCACCCTCGCTACGCGAGCCCTTGACCGCCAGACGAGCTCGGGATACTTCTTCCGGTAAGAGGTCGAGGCAGGAAACGGAGGTAGGGACGGTCACATCTGGCTATTCACTATAGGCCAAAACACTTTATGGATAAGATAGCAGGATCATACCTGAACTTTGAGTAATCCCTGTCCAGACAAGGGGGAACACCTCAATTAGCTGCTAATAGATCATTGAGAAATCGATCTGCTAGTTACAGGCTAATTCAAATATCCGAGTCATATCTACGATACAATCATGCCTATTCTACAAATTTGAAGTTTTCCAATATTAGTCAAGTTGAGGCATTTTTAAGTTGACCATGGAAAAGTTATTGAAAAAACTCTCCCGGGCGGAAGAGTTCTAGGTATTGTCCCCTTTGGTGGAGCTGAGGTATATATAGGTAGTACCGGGAAAGACTTTTCCCTAACCTTTAGCTTCAATATTTAGCCTGTTAGTGACACACTTTTATGCATGATATTAAACTCGGCTAATATAAAACTACCCGCTTGGTTTGCCCACTTCTGCTTTATCAAAGAATTCTTTCCTTAGCTTTGGGAGATTTCTTTGCCAGATCTCCATCTGCCATTCAGGAACATCGTACGGTATGCCCGCAAAGCCAAACCGTCGTTTCCGCAGCTTGATAACTTTGGGGCTATCGAATTGATGGCTGGAGATTTCCTCTTTCGAGCCTGAGATTTCAGGGCAATAATAAGACAGGTCAAAACCTCTGGTACGGCAGTGCTGCCTGAACTTTTCGAAATCAGCTTCTTCCAGCACAAAATTTTCTGTCACTTGCACCTCCTAAGCTTTGCTGGTGGCAAGCGGCAACGGAACCAGAGCCAGAACCTCTTTCAACACTTCGTCAACGTTTTTGACAAAGGTGAAGCTCATCTCATTCCGCACATGCTGCGGCACCTCCTCGAGGTCTTTCTCGTTATCAGCAGGAAGAATTATCTTCTTGACGCCAGCACGATGCGCCGCCAGCACCTTTTCTTTTATACCGCCCACGGGCAGTATTCTACCCCTTAGCGTTATTTCGCCGGTCATACCGATTTCCTTGGGAAGCGACTTTTTAGTCAGAGCCGAAATCAAGGCGATTGCCATGGTAACGCCGGCCGAGGGCCCGTCTTTAGGTATGGCTCCGGCGGGCACATGGATATGTACATCATTCTTGGCATAGAATTTCTCGTCTATGCCAAGCGCCCTCGCCCTGGAGCGGGTGTAGGTAAGGGCTGCCCGCGCCGACTCCTGCATCACCTCGCCGAGCTGTCCGGTCAGGATAAGGTTTCCCTTGCCAGGCATCAGGGTGGCTTCCACAAAGAGGATGTCACCTCCAGCCTGGGTCCAGGCAAGCCCTGTGGCGACGCCTACCTCTTCCGCCTCCTCTGCCAGCTCGTAGCGGAACTTCTGCGGTCCCAGGAACTCTTTTAGCTCGTCGGTAGTGACCTTGAAGGTATGTTGAGAACCCTGGGCTAGCTGTCGGGCTACCTTGCGGCAGATAGTGCCAATCTCCCGCTCTAGATTTCTCAAGCCAGCTTCTCTAGTATAGTTTCTCACTATGGCTAGGATAGCGTCATCCGGTATGTCAAGCATTTCCGGGGTCAGCCCGTGCTCTTTAAGCTGTTTCGGGATAAGGAACTTCCGGGTGATATAGAGCTTCTCGATCTCGGTATAGCCGGGCAACTCCAGCACTTCCATCCTGTCTCGTAACGCCGGTGGAATGGGGTCAGTAAGGTTAGCGGTGGTGATAAACATCACCTTGGACAGGTCAAAGGGAATCTCAAGATAATGATCGCTAAAGGCGTAGTTCTGCTCCGGGTCCAGCACCTCTAGCAGTGCTGCCGAAGGGTCGCCACGGAAATCGGTGCCTATCTTGTCTATCTCATCGAGCATGAAGACCGGGTTATTGGAACCAGCGCGGCGCATACCCTGAATTATTCTCCCTGGCAGCGCACCCACATAGGTGCGCCGGTGACCGCGTATCTCGGCTTCATCCCTGATGCCGCCCAATGAGATGCGGACGAATTGCCTTCCTAGGGCGCGTGCGATGGACCGCCCCACCGATGTCTTGCCGGTGCCCGGTGGGCCTACAAAGCACAGGATAGGCCCCTTCATGTCCTCTTTCAGCTTGCGCACAGCGAGATAGTCAAGAATCCTCTCCTTGACCTTCTCCAGGTCGTAATGGTCTTCGTCCAGGATCTGCCGGGCGCGCTCAACGTCAAGGTTATCATCGGTGCTCTTCGCCCACGGCAGTGACACGAGCCAGTCAAGGTAGGTGCGTGAGGTGGTGTACTCCGCCGCCTGGGGTGGCATCTTGGCTAGGCGGTCGAGCTCCCGGTCGGCTTCTTTTTTAGCTTCAGAGGGGAGATTGGCTTCCTCTATCTTCTTCTTGAGCTCATTGATTTCCAGGGTGCGCTCATCGGTCTCGCCAAGCTCCTTCTGAATGGCCTTAAGCTGCTCCCTGAGGTAGAACTCCCGCTGGGCCTTTTCCATCACCGATTGAGCCTGAGACTGTATCTTACCCCGCAGCTCAAGGATTTCGAGCTCCCGGTTAACAAAGGTTGTCAGCTTTTCCAGGCGCTTTTTGACATCCTCGGTTTCCAGAAACTCCTGCTGCTCCTGGAGGCTGAGGTTGATGTGCGCCGCGACGAAGTCCGCCAGGTTGCCCGGCTCAGGCAGGTTCATAGCGGCAATAGCCAGCTCATTGGGCAGATTTGGTGCTGAGCCGACTATCTTCTGGAAGCAGGTCAGGACATTCTGGCGCAAGGCTTCAAGCTCAGGGGTCTTCTCTACCCTCTCAACGATACGCCCGACCCTCGCTTTGAGATATGGCTCAGTCTGTACGAAGTCAATTACGCCTATACGGCAGATGCCTTGGATAAAAGCACGCACCGAGCCGTCAGGCATCTTAAACATCCTCAGGATGCTGGCGGCGGTACCAACCTTAAAGAGGTTGGCCGGCGGTGCCTGCTCCACACCAGGCTGCTGGGCGAAAAGGCCGACAATCTTATCGCCGGTGGCCGCCTCGTCTACCAGCTTTATCAACTTCTCCTCACCAATGGCCATAGGGACGACCATCGAAGGATAAATGATATCAGTGCTGGGAATTACGGGAACTATCTCGGGAATGGGTATCTCGGTAATCTTCTGCTCGGCTTGCTGTTCTACTTTCATATCTGCCTCCCTTAACCTGGTCATCGAGTTATTTTACCTTTGCGCCCACTTTAATCGTCCGCTCCTTTTCGACCTTGGGTAGAACGATTTCGATCAGACCATTTTCGTAAGTAGCCCTGGCGTTTTCGGTATCCACTGCTTCTGGTAAGGAGATATTCCGTTCAAATGGACCACTTGCGATCTCCATCTGATGGTAGGTTCCTGCTTTATCACCCATTATGGTCTTCTGGCGCTCGCCGCGGATGGTGAAGATATTGCGGTCAACAGTCATCTGTAGGTCTTGCTCTTTGACCCCCGCTAAATCTACCGTCAATATGAGCTCATTATCGGTTTCATACAGGTCAATATCCGGCTCCCAGATAGTGGGAGAGAATCTGAGCATCGGAGGCTTTGCCCCAGCAAAATGGTCAAGCAGCCTGCCCATCTCTTGACGCATCATATTGACATCATGAATCCAATCCTGGCGGAATTGAAACATCATATGTTTTCCTCCTCTAGCTCGCTGACGCTCTATTTTTCTATATACTCGAGCCACGTGCCAGCGCCAGCAATTTTCCCGCACATGACGGCATATCCATCATAGTAATTGATGTTGACTCTGGTATCTTGTCTGCAAACCGGACAATTCATTACTCGACTCCTTGCCCAATTTTTTAACTCAATTATATTCGTATTAACAGATCCGTATAAGCTTCGTTTAACTCTTTCATAATTTGCATCGCATCCTAATTCCCTGGATGCCTGTCTTGGTGGTACTTCATGGCCAGCGTGCGGTATGCCTCCTCCACATCCATCATCAATGACAATGAAACCGGCTCCGGGCAAGCCGAAGGGGTATTTTAATGATTTACTTCTTGCCACTTTCAATCAATGCCTTGGCTTTGATTTTAATCTGCTTTGGTTTGACCTCTTCGGCCTTGGGCAGGGTTAGAGTCAAGACGCCGTTTTCAAAGACTGCCTTAGCTTTATCAGTTTTAACTGCTACCGGGATAGTTAGCGAGCGGTTGAAAGATCCATAGTGGCGCTCCTTGACGAAGTAGTCCTGCTCCTTGGTTTCCTTTTCTTCTTTATGTTCTCCCTTGATAGTGAGGATATCTCCAGCAATAGAGATGTCGACCTCCTCAGGCTTCATACCTGGAATAGAGGCTTTGACGACCACGTCATCGGCGGTCTGGTACATATCTATTGCTAAGTCTCCGCTTCCGATCTCCGGCCAGAAGCGAGAGGGACGGACAAAGCTGTCCTCAAATAGTCTATCCATAGCATCTCTCAGGCTGGTTACTTCACGGAATGGATCCCAACGAATTATATCCGCCATACTTAAACCTCCCAGAAATTTATTTTATTTTACCCCTTCGGCTTGCCCGGAGCCGGTTTCATTACTTATATAATTTATCCAACTGACGCTGGTATTTGTTTGCGAGAGAAAGTAATACTACCGCTTTTAACTCCAACAACTACCGTGTCTCCATCCTTAAATGTCCCCTCCAGCACCTTAACTGCCAGCGGATCGAGCACCAGCCTCTGGATTGTCCTCTTCAGAGGACGTGCTCCATAAGCCGGGTCGTAACCTTCTTTTACCAGAAGCTCTTTAGCATCATTAGTAAGTTCTACCTCAATACGGCGGTCGGCCAGGCGTTTCTTCAGTTGAACAAATTGCAGGTCAACAATCTGCTTAATATGCTCTCTAGCCAGCTGGTGGAAAATAATAATCTCGTCTACCCGGTTCAGGAATTCAGGGCGGAATTGGGCTTTGAGAGCTTCCATAACCCTGCTTCTGATTTGTTCTTCCTGCCCTGCTCCCAGGTCAGCAATCCACTGGCTGCCCAAATTGCTGGTCATGATAAATACAGTATTTTTAAAATCTACTGTTCGGCCATGACCATCGGTCAGACGTCCGTCATCAAGAATCTGTAAAAGAGTATTGAATACATCAGGATGAGCTTTCTCGATTTCATCCAATAAAACTACAGTATAAGGTTTACGGCGAACAGCTTCAGTAAGCTGTCCTCCTTCATCATAGCCGACATAGCCGGGCGGAGCACCAATCAGACGAGAAACAGTATGCTTCTCCATGTATTCTGACATATCCAGGCGTACCATGGCCCGTTCATCATCAAAGAGAAATTCAGCCAGGGCACGGGCTAATTCTGTCTTACCTACCCCGGTCGGCCCAAGAAAAATAAAGCTGCCTAGAGGGCGATTCGGGTCCTGGAGTCCAGCCCGGGCACGGCGGATAGCATTAGCCACTGCTCGTAGAGCATCTTCCTGCCCAACTACCCTCATTTTCAGTCGGTCTTCTATATGCAATAATTTCTGGACCTCTCCTTCCATAAGGCGGCTTACCGGGATGCCAGTCCAACGGCTTACCACCTCAGCGATGTCTTCCTCATCTACCTCTTCCTTGAGAAGTTGCTGACCTTTCTTGTTCGTGAGCTCTTTCTCCTTAGCTTTTATCTGCTTGTCCAGTTCCACAAGAGAACTATACTTAAGCTGAGCGGCCTTTTCCAGGTTACCCTGTCGCTCAGCTTGTTCGATTTCGTGTATTGTCTGCTCTCGTTTCTCTTTAAGCTGTCGAAGTCCTTGAATAACATTTTTCTCCTGCTCCCATTGAATCTTGAGTTTCGCTGCCTGTTCTTTGAGATTAGCCAACTCCTTTTCCATAATTGTAAGGCGTTCTTTCGAAGCTGTATCCCTTTCTTTTTTCAGAGCTTCCCGCTCAATTTCAAGCTGTATAATACGCCGTTGGATTTCATCCAACTCGGTCGGGACACTATCGATTTCCGTACGTAACCTGGCTGCTGCCTCATCCACCAGGTCAATAGCTTTGTCGGGCAAGAAGCGATCGCTAATATACCGGTGTGAAAGTACAGCGGCGGCTACCAGAGCTGTATCCTTGATACGTACACCATGATGGACCTCATAGCGTTCTTTAAGGCCGCGGAGAATAGAGATGGTATCCTCCACCGAGGGCTCGGAAACAACCACCGGCTGGAAACGCCTCTCTAAAGCCGCGTCTTTTTCAATGTGCTTGCGATATTCATTTAGTGTTGTGGCGCCTATACAGTGTAGTTCACCTCTGGCTAGCATCGGTTTGAGCATGTTAGAAGCGTCCATGGCTCCTTCTGCCGCTCCAGCACCAACCACTGTATGCAGCTCATCGATAAAGAGGATAATTTCGCCCTGTGACTGCTGGACTTCCTTCAAAACTGCTTTTAGCCGTTCCTCAAATTCGCCGCGGTACTTGCTCCCGGCAACCATAGATCCAAGATCGAGAGCTACGATACGCTTGTTCTTTAATCCTTCGGGTACATCACCGCGGACAATACGCTGGGCCAGCCCTTCAGCTATGGCCGTCTTACCCACACCCGGCTCACCGATGAGCACAGGGTTATTCTTGGTACGCCGGGAAATGATTTGTATCACTCGTCTGATCTCTTCATCGCGGCCGATAACCGGATCTAGCTTGCCTCGGCGAGCTATCTCAGTTAAATCGCGTCCATATTTTTCCAGCGCCTGATATTTGCCTTCTGGATTTTGGTCGGTAACACGCTGGTTACCTCTGATGGAAGCCAATATCTGGTAAATACGGTCTTTGGTGACATTAAGGCTTTTCAACAACCGGGCAGCTGCATCAGTATCCTTATCGACAATTGCCAGGAGTATATGCTCTGTACTAATATACTCATCCTTAAAATTAGTCGCTTCTTTCTCAGCAACGTCCAGAACCTGCTTCAAACGAGGAGAAAGATAAAGCTGGTATACTCCATATGCTTTAGGAAATCGCTCCAACTCGTCTTCAAGCTGACGTTTTACGTGTTGAGTATCAACACCAAGCTTATCTAGAATCTGGGGTACAACGCCGCCCTCCTGGTCTATTAGAGTAAAAAGCAAGTGTTCTGGCTCAAGTTGGTTGTGATTTCGCTCCTCAGCAAACTTCTGGGCAGACACAATAGCCTCTTGTCCTTTTTCAGTAAACTTATTTATATTCATAGAGTATTACTCCTTTATTCTTATTCAATTATTATCTATTTCCGGCAATTGTTAATTCCTTCTGATCCATAAAAGGCTGACGTTTAGGTTTAATCACGCATGGGAGTTCGGTATAGTAACCGCATCGTAGACATTGTTTGTACCAACCATGTTCATACTGTTCAACGAATACATCTCCTCTACACCGCGCACATTCCTTAAGTTTCCACATGTCTACATCACCTCCGCTATATCTATAATCATTGTTAACGATTACTGAGTATTTTCAACATTTCATCAATCAAGGAATTCAAGTGTTCTTCAAGTGAGTAGTCTATTTCTGCAGTGGTAATCTCATTTTTCAAATTGAGCAGTTTATCTCGCATCTTAAGTGCCAACTCTACGCCAGACAGATTAAGACCCTCATTATCCACCAGATGTTTTATCATCTTCAGACGCTCAATGTCCTCATCGGAATACATTCGTAACATATAATGGCGAGATGGCGTTAAAAAACCTGCCCGCTCGTATTTACGTAGAGTTTGCGGGTGCATGTTTGTTAACATGGCCGCTACTTTCATGACATAAACCCCTAATTCATTGTTACTCATCTGCAAACTCCTTCAGAAAGGGATTATAACACTTGATATAACTTATGTCAATACCTTATTTTATAGTAACTATTAACTTCAAGTTGTAAATATGTATATTGACTCACTTTTAAAATTTTGTTATTATTTATTTCAGAGAATATAATAGTTTTAATAGCTAGTCTACTAATTGATAGCAAGGTGATTGGAATATGCCGGCTAATGACGGAAAGAAGATAAACTTAAAAAACGATAGAGACACAATCCCGAAATATACCATAGGAGTTGTTGTCAGGTTGACTGGTGTGGAAGCGGGACGGATCCGAAGATTTGAAGAAGCTGGTCTAATTACACCAATTCGGACAGAAAGCAACCAACGGCTGTTTACCGATTCTGAGATGAGCTTAATAAAAGAAATAGCAACACTGGAGGATGAGGGCGCTAATCTGGAAGGTATTAGGATAATCCTCGCCATGAGGCGTGGTGAAAGAAAATAAGTACGATAGTAACTTGGAGTAAACGACTATGGCAACCAAACATGAGAGGCAGTAGCAATTTTCCATAGGTTACATCGTCCTTATGGTGATTTTTCTGCTTCTATTACAGAGTTTCCTGATGCCTTTAACCGCTCTGCAAAAAGTACCCTATAGCCAGTTTCTCACCGCTTTAGATAATAAAAATGTAGCCGAAGCTCAGATTGGCGAGGCTGAAATTAACTGGAAAACTAAGGATGGCCTTTCGATGATAAGCGCCGGTTTACCCGGTATGGACGATAGCGAGTTTAACAGGCAATTGCGCTAGAGCGGCGCTAAGTTTACCGGCAACATTCCCAGCAAGCTCTGGGCAGACATCTTGAGATGGATTGTTCCTATCGCCTTTTTTGTCCTGGTATGGGATTTATTCATTGGGCGGGTCGGTGGCCGTCAGCAGTTTCTCAGCTTTGGCCGCAGCCAGGCGCGGGTTTATAACCGCGGCTCGATGAATGTCAACTTAAACAGCGCCGCCGGGGTAGATGAGGCCAAGGCGGAGCTTCAGGAGGTGGTGGACTTTCTCAAGAACCCCAGGAAATATCAAGCACTGGGCGGACGGATTCCCAAGGGAATACTTTTGGTCGGTCCGTCAGGCACGGGTAAGACTCTCCTGGCAAGGGCTACTGCTGGTTAAGCCGGCGTGCCGTTCTTTAGCATGAGTGGTAGCGAGTTTGTCGAGATGTTTGTCGGCGTTGGCGCCGCCCGCGTTCGTGACCTCTTTGAGCAAGCCAAGAAAAATGCTCCCTGTATTGTCTTTATTGATGAAAGTGATACCATCGGTAAGCAGCGCGGTGGAGTAATGGCATTCAGGCACGAGGAGCATGAGCAGACGCTTAACCAGCTATTTACAGAGATGGACGGCTTTGACCCATATGATTATCGTTTTAGTTTTCACTGCAAATCTTAACCGGTAAATCCTATTTTAAACCATCCACAATTGTATTGGCCATATCTGTCAAAAAAGTAAAGTAAGAACCATCACCCGGTATTTGATGCGTGCTCAATTCTACTACCTTAACACCAGTTTCATTTCCAATAGCTTTAGCTACACCGGGTGAAGTACCAAGTTCGGCAAAGATAGCTTTCACCCTGTTTTCTTCGATCAATTTTTTCAGAGCTGCCAGATCTCCGGCGGAAACCTCCGCCTGAGTGGAAATGCTTGGAATAATCGCCCCTACTATTTTGAATCCATAGCGCTGAGCGAAGTATCCCATGGATTCATGACCGGTTACTAATTTACGGTCTTTCTGGGGTATGATGGCAATCTTCTCTGTGATTTGTTTATGAAGGGTTGTCAACCGGTTTTCCAGTTCGTATGCCTGGCTGGAAACATCAAGATTCAGTTCGTTCTTAAGTTGAGTGGAAAGGGCGTTAACTATGCTCTTCATGGCTATAGGGTCGGTCCAGAGATGAGGGTCCGGTGATCCAACTTCATGGTGATGCTCATGTTGTTCTTCATAATTCCCTTCATCTCTATGTTCTCCAGTCACTTCTTCGTTTTCCCCAATGTATCGGACCGAAATGTAGTCTGAAGCGGTAAATACCTTTACTCCGCTTCTGCCAGCAGCTTCTATGGCTTTTAACATCCCAGCTTCCAAGCCAAGACCATTTTGAATTACCATGTCAGCTTTATTGAGGGCTTCAATATCTTTAGCTGAAGGTTCCCAATCATGAGGGTCCAGACCATTGGGGATAGAGACAACTACTTCGGCCTTATCTTCCAATAGTTCTTGGATGACAGCCCCCAGGACTGAATAAGTGACTAAGATGCTTTTTTTGTTTTGGTCAAATTTATTTTGCGATTGGCAAGATACAAATAAATAACTGGCTAAAAGCACACCCACCATGAAAAAATAAATCCATCTCTTCATTACTTTCTCCAATATAATATCAGCATTAAAGACCGGAATTAATCTCGTTGGTTTCCGGCTATTGCACCAATAGAAAACGAATGTGTTAATTAGAGGCTGATATTTCCTTTTCTCCTGGTTAACAAACAATAAATAAAATATACCAATTTGCTCTCTATTTTGAAATGGAATCACATTTAACCGGCTTTATTGATAATGATAATTCATTATCAATAATAAAATCAAGAGGCCTACCTCGCATATCATCTCCATTCAACCAAAATGGTCTTTTATCCCCGGGCCGGCTTTAATTTATCTTCAGCGTTTTGCCACAGGGGCAGCCAGCCCAGAGCCAGAAGCTGTACCCTGATATCCATTTTACCCGGAGGTATAGTACTGGCTCCACCTGTTCTTTACAGGATCGATCCTGGCAGCCAGGTAGACAGTATCGGTCTTAAAGTCATCTTCCAATTGCTGTATTCTTGGTAGAAAAGCTTTAACATTGTCTTCAGCCCTTGCTATTTTGCTAGATTCTTTCATAGAGCGGTTTACCCAATGCATCGTTAAGCCGGCTTTTCTTAAAGAACCAAACTTCTTTTTTACCCAGAAAGTCGCCCAGGATGGATGTCCTTAAGATAAGGCTGTCTGAACTTGTTGCTGTCTGGCTTGGTCTTTTTCCCTTTCAACAGTTTCATGAGCATGTCTCAACCGTTCCTCGAAGGTGTCTGTATCTGCTGTATCGAAGCTGGAATGTCCATTTCCCGCTGCTCTTTCCAGGGTGAAGTAAGCAATAGTGAGATTAAAATATGTCCACGGCTTTTTAGGGGACCAGACTTCATTCCCAATGATCCGAGCAAGCTGGTAACGGTGGTGCTGAACCGCTCCCCCAGTAATTCTTCTGTTTCGGCCCGGGGCGGCGCAGCAAAGGACTTTAAAATTGAAACAGGGACGCCGGCTATACTTCCGGGTAAATATTTTACAAATTCTACCTGCTCATGCAATCTTGTAATGCGCTCTCCTCTTTGAATCCAGGAAGCCAGTTCCTTATGCCACATATTTACCTGCTGAGTGGCAAACTCCTCAGCAGAAAGGCCTTTTTTATGGCATCATCTTCATTTATCCGGGATAAATAGTCCTTCTTTTTAAGATCTGGAAAAGAAAGCATCAGGTAAGTAAGGTCATTTTTGGAGTCAACCGCTATGGCTGGTATGCCGTCTATTCCAGCTTACAAAAAAAGGAACATAGAGGCTGGTCTTACCGCTGCCTGTCATCCTCACTCAGGCTGTATGAGTTACCAGGTATTTGAAATCATAATTATCCTATTCGTGGTTCAGGGGTATTCCTTAGATTACCGTAATTCCAGGATTTGGAAAGAAAAACATATTTCCGGTTTAATTGACGCAATATGATGGCTGTGCTAGACTGAGGTCACAAAAATAAGACTTCATCCCCCTCTTTTTAATTCCTGCTAAAAATTTTAATAACAAAGGAGTTTTCATGGAAATTCAAACACAATTTAATCCTGTATACGGCAAATTGCATCATGTGGGTGTGGTGGTCAGGGATATAGACAAAGCAATTTCTTACTTTGAGTCCTTAGGTATTGGGCCTTTTCAGATCCAGGAAGGTGTTCGCACTATTACCATACCTTTTAAAGGCGAATTGCATGGTAAACCGGCAGAATGGAAGACAAAAATCAGCAACGCTAATCTGGGTGGGGTTGAACTAGAGTTGCTGGAGCCAGTGGAGGGAGAGCAAGCCCTGAAAGAGTCTCTGGATACTACCGGTGAAGGGCTGCACCATATTGGATTTTTAGCTAAAGATGTAGATACTGAGATGAGTAAATGGACTCAAAAAGGATTAAAGGTTTGGACCTCCTCACAAAGAGATAACAAAACGGTATTCTGTTATTTTAAACCACCAGAAATTGGTAGAGTAGCAGTTGAATTAAGGCTGCCGTAATTGCGTTTTTTAACAATTCAGGTTGATTGCCCTTGAAAAAAGCCGTATATATAGTGTTATACATTTTTAAATATTAAATATGAAGGAGGCTCACGACGCATGAAAGCGGCTGTTATCAAAAGTACAGGTGTTTTTAAAGTAGAAGAGGTGCCTGAACCCAAACCGGCACCTGATCAAATTAAGGTAAAATTGGCTTATTGCGGTATATGCGGTACAGATCCAGAGATTCTGGAAGACCGTTTCGGATTGATGAAAGGTGGAGATCCTTCACATAAACCCAGCGGACCGATGATTATCGGTCATGAAGCCTGCGGTACTATTGTGGAAATAGGTAGTAAGTGTAAACAAGGTTATAAAGTGGGGCAGAGAGTGGCTATGAATTTTAGAAGCCCGTGCGGGGCCTGCTATTATTGCAGGAATAAGATGGAGCACTTTTGCCAGCATGCCGTTCAGGCTTCTGGAGCATACGCTGAGTACGCCGTTTATAATGAAAGCGCCATCTACCCTCTTCCGGATAGCATTAGCTTTGAGCATGGCGCTATGCTGGAGCCGGTATCAGTGGCAGTGCATACAGTGGATATAGCTAATATCGCCCCCGGAAAATCCGTTTTGATTTCAGGCGCAGGCCCTATCGGTCTTTTAACAATGGAGTTGGCCATAAAGGCTGGGGCTGCTAATATCCTGGTTTCTGAGCCTATAGAAGAAAAGAGAAAAATAGCCAAAAAGCTGGGCGCTGATGCTGCGGCTGATCCTTTGAAGGAGAACCTGGTTGAGATCGGCAGGAAGATGAACAACGGCCGCTTGTTTGATACTGTGATCGAGGCCTCAGGCAATCTGGGCGCGGCTAAACAGGCGGTCAGCCTGGCGGATAAATGTGGTACAGTTGTCTGGGCTGCGGTTTATGCTTATGATAAGGATATCAGCATCAATCCGTTCTATATGTATGCCAATGAGTTGACAATACGCTCGGTTTTTATTTCTCCTTATTCTTTCCCCAGATCGATGAACTTATTGTCTAAACTGGATCTCGATTCATTGATTACCGATATATATCCTCTTAACGAAATCCAGGCAGCCTTCGAGAATCATAAGAAGGGCAAGTCAATCAAGACCCTGATTAAGACCACATAAACTAAAAAGCAAAAAGGGGGCGTCTAGCGCCCCCTTTTTCGGTATTTTAAAACTTTAACGGTGGTAGACCAGCTTCCAGGCGGGCGTCATTGATGTGAATTTTCAGAGAAGTTTCTAGAGGAGCGCATTCAAAACCGAAATCTTCTTTACCGCGTTTCTGACTGACTTTCCAGGGCAGGCCGCCTCTGCCGGGGAAGACCATTGATTTGGTGCCGAAGGTTATCCTGGCACCAGGAATTAACTTACGCAGGGCTTCCGCCATATCTCTGGGACTAGTAGCGGGGCCGCCTACATTATAGACGGGGTGGGGGGATGAAGGGGCTTTCAGTAATCTTCGGGTTAACTCTCCCAGATCATCCGCTGAAACCAGCGAGGAAAGTCCAGTCCCATCCATTTCCATGGCATAGGGTTTGCCGACTGCCACTGTTGACGGCATATCAGACCAATACTGAGCAGGTGATCTTCCTCCATGACCATAACCGATAGTGGGACGCACACCGGTGAATTGTATGCCATATCTCTGGAAGTATTGACTGGCAATGATTTCAGCGAAGAGTTTACAGACCGCATAGGAATGTGTGGGGTTGGTTTGGTCATCCTCGGTTACCTCCCTGTCCCCATACATGGACTGAGGACCATAAACCGTCTCAGAACTGGCATATACCACCCGTTTTACATCCATCAAACGGGCTGCTTCGAAGGCATTGCACATACCCAGAGCATTGACTTTAGTACTTAGACGAGGGTCAGTGTTGACCTCAGCACCCATTACGAAGGCCCAGTTAACCATGGCATCTACGGGGTACAATTTCATAGCATTGAGGATATCCTCGAACTGAGATACATCACCCCGAACATAATGGAATTTGCCCGCATACTCTTCAATGGACTTTAAAAACCACTCACGGGGAGGCATCAGGTCCATGGATACCACACTGGTTACATCAGGGTCACGCAGGAGATAATATACCGTTTTACGACCGAATAAGCCGCTGCCGCCAATCACAAGTGCTTTCAAATTTTTCCTCCTAAGACTATTTTTGAACAGAAAAATAATATTTATGTCATATTTTGGTAGATATGATATTAAATACAGCGAATTACAGCGATAAACATGAGAGCTCAGTTAAATGACCGGTGATTTTAAACTTTTATTGGATTGAAATCCTCCCAGTATGTAATCCAATATCTCCATTTTTTGATTGAGTCTAGCTAATAATAAAAAGATTAAGGTCGCCGGGTGAATTCAGGTCAATGCCGGTAAAGGGAAATCGCCCTGTGTTTCACCTGACCGGATCTTGCTTTGACTTTAGCTAATTTGGTATACCTTGTCAAGCTTAACAAAAGCAAGGTCTGTATTGTTGGATGTCTGTATTAAGATTGCACTAACAACATCAGGTTGTTATAATTTAGTCAGCTTTAACCTGTGGAAAAAAGGAAAAAAATATGAGTTCGAATGGGAATAAAATAACCGGGGAAAAATTAGAGACTATGCGTCATTCAGCCAGCCATGTAATGGCCGAAGCTGTACAAGCATTATTCCCCGGGGTCAAATTTGGTATTGGACCAGCCATAGAAAACGGTTTCTATTATGATTTTGAGGTTCCACGACCTATAAAACCTGAAGATTTACCTGATATTGAAGCTAAAATGGAGGAAATCATAAAAGCCAATGTTCCTTTCGAGTATGAGGAAGTGGATAAAGCCAGGGCTAAAGAGTTGTTCCGCGATCAACCATATAAGCTGGAATTGATAGCTGATTTGCCGGATAATAAAGTGGGGATTTACCGCCAGGGCAAATTCATGGACCTTTGCCGAGGTCCGCATATCAGGTCTACAGGCGATATCAAAGTATTTAAATTGATAAGTATCGCAGGGGCTTACTGGCGGGGGGATGAACACCGCCCCATGCTTCAACGCATTTATGGCGTGGCTTTTTCCAAACCTCAAGAGCTGGATGATTATCTTAAAATCCAGGAAGAAATCAAGAAGAGAGATCACCGTAAAATAGGGAAGGATCTGGATCTCTTCGTATTTTCGGACCTGATTGGAAAAGGTCTCCCCATTTTTACCGAGAAAGGCTCCATAATCAGAAGAGAACTGGAGCGTTTCGTGGTGGATGAGGAGTTAAAACGGGGTTATAAACATATTTACACTCCTGATTTGGCGAACGTGGAATTATATAAGACCTCCGGTCATTATCCATATTATAAGGAAACTATGTATCCGGTGATGAAGGTAGATGAAGAAGAACTGATTTTAAGACCCATGACCTGCCCTCATCATTTTCAATATTATGCCAGCAAACCCAGATCTTATAAAGAGCTGCCATTTAGAATCGCAGAACTGGCCAAGCAGTTCCGCTATGAAAAATCGGGCGAATTAACCGGCTTAATGAGGGTTCGTAGTTTTTGTCTGGCAGATTCTCATATAATATGCCAGAAAGACCAGGCTATGGATGAAATTAACAGGGTAATGGACCTGATAGAATATGTGGCTTCTGTACTGGGATACAAAGCTGGTGAAAATTACAGGTATCGCTTATCGCTGGGGGACCGGCAGGATAGTAAAAAATATTATAAGGACGATGAAGCCTGGGACTATGCGGAAAATATATTAAGAGGCGTATTAAAACAGCGACAGGCTAATTTCTTTGAAGCAGCCGCAGAAGGGGCTTTCTATGGACCCAAGATAGATATCCAGATGAGGAATTTCGCAGGCAAAGAGGATACTGCTTTTACCGTTCAATATGATTTCGTGATGCCCAAGCGTTTTAATCTGACTTATATTGATAAAGATGGTAAAGAAAAGGAGCCTATCGTTATTCACCGTTCTTCCATTGGCGCTATTGAGAGGACTATGGCTTTTCTCATCGAACATTATATGGGTGCTTTCCCAATATGGTTATCCCCTGTGCAGGCGGTTATTATACCGGTTGCAGATCAACATATGGAATATGCCCGAAAGCTTGAGTCGGAATTGAAAGCCTCTGGTATACGTGCACAGGTCGATGATAGAGCGGAAAGAATGAACCAGAAGATTCGCCTGGCTCAACTGGATAAAGTGCCCTGCATGCTTATTGTAGGTGAAAAAGAAGCCTCTGAATCAACGGTGGCGGTCCGATTGCGTACGGGGAAGCAATTGCCTCCTGAGCCATTTGTGCAGTTTAAAAAGAGGCTTCTTTCAACCATTGAAGATAAAGTTAAAGATTTTGAATTATAATAAATAGTTGTGATAAAATAAACTATATTCTGTGCTCGTGTATTTTTTAGTTCAGGAGGTAATCAGCACATAATTAAGAAACTGAGAGTAAATGAAGGGATAAAAACTAAAGAATGCCGTTTGGTGGGGGACAAGGGAGAACAGCTTGGCGTGATGTTATTGCACCAGGCTTTAGATCTCGCTAAAAAACGTAATTTTGATCTGGTGGAAGTAGCCCCTACAGCGGTTCCTCCAGTTTGCCGTATGATGGACTACGGTAAATTTAAATACGAGCAAGCAAAAAAAGAACGTGAAATGAAAAAAGGCCAGAAGACCTCCATAGTTCGGGAGATCAGGTTAAGGCCGAAAATAGGGGATCATGATTTTGAATCAAAAACTCGTTCTGTAAAAAAACTATTACAGGATGGAGATAAGGTAAAAATTACCATCATGTTCCGGGGACGGGAAATTACACATGCTCAACTTGGATGGCGATTACTGGAAAAAATGATGGAAGCCTTAAAAGGTACCGTGATTATTGAGAAGCAACCCATAATGGAAGGTTCCAGGATGTTTATGATATTAAGTCCTATGACCACACAACAGGTTAAATCCGCTGCCTCGCAACAGGCTAAAAGTTCTATAGCTGTGGCGGCAATAAATACGCAATCTGCAAAATCTAAAGAAGAAAAAGTAAAGGAATCTGCGAATGCCTAAACTATATAAAATGAAAACCCACAAAGGAGCTAAAGATCGTTTTCACGCTACTGCCACAGGCAAAGTGCTCAGGACTAAATGTGGTAAGAGTCATTTGAGACGTAATCGTTCCAAAACAGTAAAAGGATTGCTGGATGAAATGATTCCGGCCAATCACGCCGAAAAAGATAGATTGAAAGCATTGCTTCCCTACGGGGCTAAATATATCAGATAGGATTTTTACTAAAGACCGCTAATTATGAATTTGAATTAATGTGACCTTTCGAAAAGTCAAAAAGGGAAAAATCCTTTTGACTTTCAATTTTAGTCTTCAGGTGAATAGAGGGGGAAAATAATTTGGCACGTGTAAAAAGAGGTATTGTTTCTCGTCGCAGACATAACAAATTGCTGGAGTTAACTAAAGGGCAAAGAGCTTCCAGGCATAAACTGGTACGCCGGGCTCATGAAGCCATGGTTCACTCCCTTAATTACGCCTACTTCCATAGGCATGCAAGAAGAGGCGATATGCGGCGAATATGGATAACGCGCATTAATGCTGCTGCCAGAGCTAATGGGACAACGTATAGCGAGTTAATAAACTCCATGGCTACAACAGGGATTGAGATAAATCGTAAGATACTGGCTGACATGGCAATCAAGGATCCGGGTGCCTTTACGGACCTGGTGAAGACGGCTGTTAAAACTAAATAATCAGTTAGAATAGCTCGATCTTATTTAATAATTTCCCTCCCCCAACAAAAGGGAGGGAAAAACTGTGTTTAAGGGCTATTCCAGGTCAGGAAGAAGATGTTGAAATCAATTGAAGAAATACATGCCAGAGCTCAGGCAGAATTGATGGAAATAAAGGACAGTACCAGCCTGGAAAATTGGAGGGTACGTTATCTGGGTAAAAAAAGTGAATTGACCCAGGTACTGCGCAGCATTGCCAGTCTGTCTATTGAAGAAAAAAAGGCTATCGGTTCGGCAGCAAATGAATTAAAAATAGCCCTGGAAGCCAGTTACAAGCAAAAGGAAGAAGTTTTACGGGAATCCCAGGTCCTGGCTACAGCGGTTAAGAAGAATATAGATATCACCTTGCCGGGACGCCGCCCACCTGCCGGACATTTGCACCTGGTTCATGAAACTATAGAAGAAATCTGCAGTATTTTCAATTCCATGGGTTTTCAGACTGTAGATGGACCTGAAATAGAATTGGAATACTATAATTTTGAAGCTCTGAACATCCCAGCCAGTCATCCTTCAAGAGACAATATGTCCTCTTTCTGGATTGATTACAGGGATGAACAGGGTAAACGACCCATGTTGCTGCGAACACATAATACCTGCGTTAGCGCCAGGGTGTTAGCCAGTAATAAACCGCCGATCAGGGTTATCAGTCCTGGTAAAGTATACCGGTATGAGGCCAGTGATGCCACCCATACCCCTATGTTTCACCATCTGGATGGTGTTGCGGTGGATAAAAATATAACCATGGCGGATCTTAAAGGAACACTTTTTGAATTTGCCCGCCGGTATTTTGGAGCTGATAGAAGGGTACGTTTCCGCTGTGATTTCTTTCCTTTTGTAGAGCCGGGGGTAGAACTGGCGGTAGAATGTGCAGCATGCAGGGGAGAGGGCTGCCGCTTATGCGGAAACTCAGGATGGCTTGAGTTGCTGGGCGCAGGTATGACTCATCCGAATGTTTTACGCTACGCTGGCATTAATCCGGAGGAGTATCAGAGCTTTGCCTTTGGCATGGGTATTGAACGTCTGCCTTTGCTGCGTTATGGCATAGAAGACATTCGTTTGTTTTACGGAAATGATCTTCGTTTCTTGCAGCAATTTTAAATTTAACGGAATATCAGGTTAAAGCAAAATGAGAGTATCAATTAATTGGTTAAAGGATTATATTAATTTGACCATATCTCCTGCTGAACTGGCCAGACAGCTGACCATGGCGGGTAATGAAGTAAAGGCTGTTGAAACCATTGGCGCCGGTTGGGGAAAAAACGTTGTAATAGGTCAACTAAAAGCAATCAATCCCCATCCCAATGCTGACCGCTTGAGATTGGCGACAGTGTTTTTGGGGCAGGCGGAACGGACTGTTGTTTGCGGGGCTCCTAATCTGAAGGTGGGTGATAAAATAGCCTTCGCCTCAGTCGGCGCCAGTTTAAAGGATGGGCATACCGGTGAGATGGTACAGTTAAAACCAGCCAAAATCCGGGGTGTTGAATCAGCCGGTATGATATGTTCAGAAATGGAACTGGGGATATCCCAGGAAAATCGGGGCATCATGGTATTACCACCTGACGCCCCGGTAGGAATGACTCTCTTAGAATATATGGGGGATAGCATTATAGATCTGGATGTTACTCCCAATCGTCCGGACTGTCTTTCGGTTATTGGTATCGCCAGGGAAGCCGCAGCACTAACGGGACAATCAATAAATATTAAAGAACCTTATTATGTAGAAACAGACATTCCTATCAGTAATATGATATCAATTGATATTTCTGCACCGGATCTGTGTCCCCGCTACTCCGCCAGTTTGGTCATGGATGTAAAAATTAAGCCATCACCTAAATGGATGCAGGATAGGCTAATTGCTGGAGGCATGCGCCCCATTAATAATATTGTAGATATTAGCAACTATGTTATGCTTGAATATGGACAGCCTCTGCATACCTTCGATTATGATAAACTTAAAGGTCAAAAAATAATCGTCCGGCGGGCTGAAAATGGGGAGCATCTGGTCTCGCTGGATGTTCAGGATAGGGCACTGGATTCCAATATGCTGGTTATCGCTGATACGGAAAAGGCAGTTGCTATTGCGGGTGTGATGGGCGGAGCAAACAGTGAAGTCACGGAAAAAACCACCTCGATTTTAATAGAAGCTGCAAGCTTTAACCCCGTCTGTATTCGCCGCACAGGAGACGCCTTAAACCTGCCCAGTGAAGCCCGTTACCGTTTCGAGCGGGGTATTTCCCCAGGCATTACACTGGCTGCTTTAAAACGTGCTACCCAGTTAATTGTTGAACTGGGTGATGGTAAAGCGGCCAAAGGGTTTATCGATCTATTTCCAGGCCAGAAACCCGTAAAACCTATAAATCTGTCATTACCCAAAATGAAACATTTTTTAGGTGTTGATTTTTCAGACGAACAGGTGAAGAAAACCCTGATATCGCTGGGATTCGAATGCCGGCACAATAATGCCGGTTCTGAATTAAGTGTCATTACCCCTGATTGGCGTAGCGATATAAACATTGAAGTAGACTTAATGGAAGAAGTTGCTCGTATTATAGGATATGATAAGATTCCCAATACTTTATTAGCTGACCCGTTACCGCCTCAAAATCCTGATCCTCTATTTAAGTTGAAAAGGGAAGCCAGGCTGGGTTTTGCCGCTGCTGGATTCACTGAGGTGCTGAATTTCTCGATGGTCGGACTGGAAGCTTTAAATAAACTAACCCCGGAGAGACATCAGATTGATCCTCAGCCAATACATATAGCCAATCCCATGACCGCTGACATGGAATACCTTCGGGTTAATTTGCGTTCAACTCTGTTAACAGCCTTTGCAGCCAATAGGCGCTATGAGAGTGGCAGCATACGTCTTTTTGAAGTAGGTAAAGTCTATCTGCCGGATAGTAAAAATATTAAGGATGAACGGGACACTGCTTGTGGTATCATGGGTGGGCAGCGTTTTGCTAAATCCTGGCAGGATAATGAAAAGTTACTGGATTTCTACGATGCCAAGGGTATAATGGAAGGACTGTTATTAAGGTTAGGTTTAAATCCGGTATTTAAACCCGGGCAGGACGTATCGTTACACCCAGGGAAACAGGCTTCAGTTTTCATAGAAGATACCAAAATAGGTGTAGTTGGGGAAGTACATCCTAAAGTACTTGCTTCTTTTGAGATAGCGGAACCGGTTTTTCTCCTGGAAATGGACATCAAAACATTGATTCCTTTTTCAGTAGTAAGAAAAATATATAAACCAATTCCTCGCTTCCCCGCGATCGTTAGAGATATGGCTTTGGTAGTAGATAGTCATATAACTAACCAGCAGGTAAAAGATGCGATCCTGGGCTTTCCGCTGGTAGAAATGGTAGAAATTTTTGACGTTTATGAAGGTGAACAGGTTTCAGCAGGTAAAAAGTCACTGGCATATCGTATCTGCTACCGTTCGCCGTCACATACACTTACAGATCATGAAGCTAACCAGGTACAAAATCAGATACTAAAGCATCTAGGCAGTCAATTCGGAGCTGTATTACGTGCTTGACAGCCAAATTATCAAGTGATCATCGTACCTGAAAAAGGTATCATTTTTGGTTATTACATGAAAAATAGCCTTAACAGGTTGACAATCTAGGGATGCCTGTGATAGACTTAAAAATCGGATTTAGTTATCCATAATGTGATATTGATGAACTGAAAATTGGCATTCGGTTTATCTTTAATGGATGAGCTGGGTCTCATCCATTAAAATTTGTGTAAAAATAGGAAGGTAAGAGTTGCCTACAATAAATCAGTTGGTCCGCAAAGGACGGAAAAAGACATCCAAACGGGTAAAAGCACCTGCATTACGTTATACCTTTAACGCCTTAAAGAATAAGACCACTTTACGTCCCAAGTCTGCACCCCAGAAGCGGGGTGTATGTATGCAGGTAAGGACTATGACACCCAAAAAACCAAACTCCGGCTTGCGCAAAATAGCCAGAGTCCGTCTTAGCAATCAAATTCAGGTTACTGCATACATACCGGGTGAGGGCCATGATTTACAGGAACACTCCGTGGTGCTTGTTCGCGGCGGTCGCGTAAAAGATCTACCTGGTGTCCGGTATCATATTATACGAGGCACACTGGATGCCAATGGTGTTGATAAGAGGAGACAGGGACGTAGTAAATATGGCAACAAAAAGCCTAAAGCAACTGCGGACAGTGCGAAATAACAGGAGGATATATGCCTAGGCGTAAACA
Source organism: uncultured Dehalococcoidales bacterium (assembly GCA_964386535.1). Lineage (GTDB taxonomy): Bacteria > Chloroflexota > Dehalococcoidia > Dehalococcoidales > UBA3254 > CAYLRY01. The sequence continues at coordinate 22,138 of CAYLRY010000023.1, forward strand.
TATTGATAGAAGACACAGATTACCTGATGCTAAGTATAATAATGTAACTCTGGGAGAGTTAATTAATAAAATAATGTATAACGGAAAAAAGAGCACTGCTGAGAATGTAATATATGGTGCTCTTGATATAATTCAGGAAAAAGAAAAAGGCGATCCTATTGCAACTCTGGAACAAGCCTTAAAAAACTCCACTCCCCTGCTGGAAGTAAAGGCCCGCCGCGTAGGCGGAGCAACTTACCAGGTGCCTGTGGAAGTTGATGCTGATAGAGGAAGGGCTCTGGCTATCAGGTGGTTAATTAAGTCAACCCGAGCTAGGTCAGGCAAGTCAACGGCTGAAAAGTTCGCATCAGAGTTGCTGGATGCGGCCAAGGGTCAGGGCGCCACGGTAAAAAAGAGAGAGGATACACATAAAATGGCCGAGGCCAACCGGGCATTCGCTCATTATAGATGGTAAAATGGTCGGAACAATTCATTCAGGATTTATTAATCTTAAAAGTAAGACGTTGGTGTTTGAGGAAAAGGTTAAATCAGTGCCCAGAAGTTTTCCATTAGAGCTTATTCGAAATATTGCTATTATAGCTCACATAGATGCCGGTAAAACTACCACTACTGAGAGGATACTTTATTACACCGGTCGAACCTATAAAATAGGAAATGTTGATGAAGGTACGACCGTGATGGACTATATGCAGCAGGAACGTGAGCGGGGAATAACCATCAAAGCCGCTGCTACAACTACAGCCTGGGGAAATCACCGGATAAATATTATTGATACTCCGGGACATGTTGATTTTACTGCTGAAGTTGAGCGCAGTTTAAGAGTACTGGACGGCGGCGTGGTTGTATTGGATGCGGTGCAGGGTGTTGAAGCTCAGTCCGAAACAGTCTGGCGGCAAGCAGATAAATACCATGTACCCAGGATCTGTTTCATCAATAAAATGGACAGGGTAGGAGCTAATTTCCAAAGAACCATTGGCATGATTAAAGACAGGTTGCAAGCTATTCCAATTCCAATACAGCTTCCGATTGGGAATGAAGATACTTTTAAAGGCCTTATAGATCTGATTGAACAAAAGGCATGGGTGTATGATATTAACCCTGATGTAAAACCGGAAGAAATAGAAATTCCGGAAAATGAGAAGACCAGAGTCAGGGAGTATCGCCAGGCTCTTATTGAAAGACTGGGTGAAACTGACGATCAGATGCTGGAAGCTTACCTGGCAGGGAACGAAATTAGCGTTTCTGATATTAAAAAAGCTTTAAGACGTGTTACAATAGCCAATAAAGCCGTCCCTGTTCTTTGCGGGACCGCGCTAAAAAATAAAGGAATCCAGCATTTACTGGATGCAATTGTAGACTATTTACCTTCCCCATTAGAAATGCCTTCACTATTTGCAGTTGATCCAAAAACTGAAGAAAAGAAAGAATGCCCTCCTAGTGATGATGCGCCTTTTGTGGCTCTGGCTTTTAAAGTTGTTACTGATCCTTACATGGGACGTCTGGTATATTTGAGGGTTTACTCCGGTACATTAGAAAGCGGAGCTACAGTTTTTAATTCCACAAGAGATAAAAAAGAGCGTATCGGACGAATATTGTTAATGCATGCCAATCACCGTGAAGAGATAAAGGATGCTGATACCGGAGCCATTATCGCTACGCTGGGGCTAAAAGATACATTTACAGGCGATACATTATGCAACCCGGAGAAGCCGTTAGTTCTGGAGAATATAAGGTTCCCTGAACCCGTAATATCGGTGGCGGTTGAACCCAAAAGCAGGGCCGATCAGGATAAACTTAGTGAAGCTTTAAGAAAGATGTCTGATGAAGATCCGACCTTTAAAGTGGATTATAATGACGAGACAGCTCAGATAGTGATATCAGGGATGGGTGAACTCCACCTGGATGTTATTGTGAACCGTATGCTGACTGAATTTGGCGTAAGCGCCAAGGTAGGCAACCCACAGGTTGCCTATAAAGAAACTATCACCTCTACAGTGGAAGCCGAAGGAAAGTTTGTCAGGCAAACGGGCGGACATGGACAATATGGACATGTCTGGGTACGCTTTGAACCACTGGAGAGAGGAAAAGGATTTGAATTCGTAGAGGCCATTAAAGGCGGAACTATTCCTCGCAAATTTATTCCACCTGCTGAAACTGGTATTAAAGAGGCTATGTTAAATGGAGTGCTGGCTGGTTTTCCGCTGGTAGATATCAAAGCCACTCTTTTTGACGGAAGTTACCATGATGTAGACTCTTCAGATTTAGCCTTTAAAATGGCAGGATCACTGGCTTTAAAAGAGGGCGTCAGAAAAGCCAAACCGGTATTGCTGGAACCCATAATGAAACTGGAAATTATGGCTCCTGAGCAATTCATGGGTGATTTAATAGGTGACTTGAATTCTCGGCGAGGACATATAGAAAATATTGAAACCCATAATGGCATGTCAACAATTCACGGGTTTATACCACTGGCAGAGACTTTTGGTTACTCCACAGTTATTCGCTCCTTAACGCAGGGCCGAGCTACATACTCTATGGAGTTTGCACGTTATCTGGAAGTCCCCAGGGAATTAGCTGAAGAAATAGTTAGTAAAGGTAGAAAAAATGCCTAAACAGAAAATTCGTATTCGCTTAAAGGGTTATGATCATAAGATAGTCGATCAATCTGCGGTTCAGATTGTTGAAGCGATCGAACGTAGCGGCGCAGTAGTTTCAGGACCGGTCCCGCTGCCTACCAGGATAGAAAAGTTCAGTGTTATTCGCTCGTCGTTTATCGATAAAGATTCGCAGGAACAATTTGAAATCAGAACTCATAAACGGCTAATAGATATAATAGAGACTACCTCAAAAACCATTGATGCATTGACCAAACTTAACCTCCCATCCGGGGTTGAAGTAGATATTAAATTATAACGTACTCTCAGCCTGAAAGATCAGAGTTACGCCTTGTAAAAGACGGAAACTGAGATATTTAAGCTGATTGGCGGAAGGTTGGAAAAAGTGCCTGGTATTAAAGGAATAATAGGAAGAAAATTAGGCATGACGCAGGTATTTACCGAAGCTGGTAAATGCAAAGCTGTAACTGCGATAGAAGCCGGACCTTGTAAAATAATCCAGATCAAGACTACCACCAATGATGGATATAATGCCGCTCAGGTGGGTTTTGGAACAGCTAAAAAATTAAAATCTGCCGAAAAAGGACATTTAAAAGAGATCGGACAATTCAAGCATCTGCGTGAATTCAGATTGGATTCGGTAGAAGGGCTTAATTCCGGTGAAACTATCGATGTGAGTCAGTTTACCCCAGGTGAAAAAGTTGACGTTATCGGCTTATCTAAAGGAAAGGGATTTGCAGGAGTGGTAAAAAGACACCATTTTAAAGGTGGCCCCAAGACACACGGGCAATCTGATAGGCAGCGCGCTCCGGGAGCTATTGGTTCAACTACAACACCTGGTCATGTTTGGAAAAATTTGAAAATGGCGGGCCATCTGGGGGATGAAAGAGTAACAGCGGCGAATTTGTCTATCTATAGCTCTGATTCTGCCCGTAACTTATTATTGATTGAGGGCTCAATACCTGGCGCTAAAAATAGTCTGGTAATAATTAAAAAATCCAGAAAAGTTAATAAAATAAAAAAATACTGAAGTAAATAGTATTTTTAAGCAGTAAAAGTAAAGATCTAGGTAAGATACATCCGGAGAATTTTTATAGGGAGCTAAGAAGTGCAAGTCCCAGTTTATAATACAGGCGGAGAAGTAATAAAGAATATAGAAATCAGTGATTCGGTATTCGGAGTGCCGTTTAACGAAGCTGTTGTACATCAGGCTATGGTAAAACAAAGGGCAGATGCACGACAGGGTACTCATGATACTAAAACCAGAGGAGAGGTAGCTGGAAGCAGGAAAAAATTATTCGCACAAAAGCATACAGGTGAAGCTCGCGCCGGTGATAAAAGGTCTCCTACACGCCGGCATGGAGGTATAACCTTCGGACCTCATCCCAGAGATTATACCAAAGCTATGCCAAAAAAAATGAGACGCCTGGCTTTACGTTGTATGCTTTCCTCCAAGGTAAATGAAGGAAGCCTGAAAGTATTAGACCAGCTTGCTTTTGAGAAGCCCAAAACAAAATCAATGATACAAGTGCTGGATGCATTAAAGCTCGAATCTACAGCTCTGATTGTGACCGGAGCACCTGAAGAAATAGTTATTAAGTCCGCCAGAAACATACCTGGCATTAAGACATTACCAGCTAATATTTTAAATGTGGTAGACCTTCTTTCCCATCAAGCACTGGTGATGACTGAGGATGCTGTAAGAAAGGCGGAACAACTCTGGGGAGAGGTAGCATCTGAGGAGGAAAACAATGCAGCTATTTGAGGTGATACGACGTCCGTTAGTAACTGAAAAAAACACCGTATTACAGGGTACAGGTAAATACGGGTTTGAAGTAGCTGCCGGTGCTAATAAAGTTCAGATTAAAAAGGCAGTGGAAAAAGCCTTTAAGGTGACTGTGACCTCAGTCAACGTTATGACTGTACGCGGCAGGGAGCAAAGGGTAGGCAGACGGAAAGTATTAGCCAATAAATGGAAAAAGGCCGTGGTTACCTTAAAATCAGGTGATAAAATCACAATTTTTGAGGGTGTTTAACTGGAAGGAGAAAGCTAAATGGCGTTAGTCAAATATAAGCCCACTTCACCCGGCAGACGGGGAATGAGCGGATATGATTTTGAAGAAATAACCAAAACTACACCTGAAAAAGCGCTGGTGAAACCAAGGAAGGTAGCTGCGGGCCGTAATAATAGAGGTGTAATTACCATAAGGCGGCAGGGCGGTGGAGTTAAGCAAATGCTGCGTAAAATTGACTTCAAAAGAGATAAGATTGGAGTCCCAGGCAGAGTAGTAGCCATAGAATATGATCCCAACCGCACTGCTCGTATTGCGTTGATCTTTTATAAAGATGGAGATAAAAGGTACATAATAGCTCCACTTGAGTTAAAAGTTGGAGACACCATAAACGCAGGGGAAAATGCCGAGATCAGACCAGGTAATCATATTCCTATGAAAAATATTCCAAGTGGCACGGCAATACATAATATTGAATTACAGAAAGGCAGAGGTGGCCAATTAGTTAGAACTGCCGGCGGTTCCGCCCGTCTAATGGTTAAAGAAGGTGATTACGCCTTAATTCGGTTGCCATCTAGCGAATTAAGAAAAATAAGTGTAGATTGTTCAGCTACTATAGGGCAAATTGGAAATGTTGAACACTCTAATATAAGTCTTGGCAAAGCCGGTAGAAGAAGGCTGATGGGATGGCGTCCCAAATCACGGGGCTCGGTTTTAACACCCCGCGATCATCCACACGGCGGTGGATCAGGGAGATGCCCTATTGGAATGCCAGGGCCCAAATCCCCATGGGGTAAACCAACACTGGGTTATAAAACTCGAAAAAAGAAAGCTTCAGATAAATTGATCGTTAAGCGCAGGGAGAAATAAATATGTCAAGATCGACAAAAAAGGGACCAGCCATTGACCCCAAATTATTAAAAAAAATTGAAGCAGTTGGTCGATCAGGGCAGAAAACAGTAATAAAAACGTGGTCTCGTTCCTCCACCATATTACCTCAGATGGTTGGTTTAACTATTGGAGTACATGATGGTAGGAGGCATGTCCCAGTACTGATAACGGAAAATATGGTTGGGCATAGATTAGGAGAGTTCGCAGCTACCCGGACCTTTAGAGGGCATGGTACAAAAGTAGAAAAAGCAGCAACGCCCGCTCCGGCACCCGCAACGAAATAATAGGCCAAACAACCGGATTAAAAATTGAAGGTATTATAATCAATACTGATTAGGTAAGGCTAAAAATGGAAGTAAGAGCAATTTCTAAAGATACAGGTATATCGCCACGGAAGATGCGTTTATTAGTTAATATGGTTAAAGGTAAAAAGGTAGAAGAGGCTTTAAATATATTACGCTTTGCACCTACTCCAAACGCAAGAATAGTGGCAAAAACTATAAAGTCGGCTGCTGCAAATGCAGAAAATAATTTTCAAATGACCCCGACAGATCTAAAAATAGTCCAGATAAGAGCTGATGAGGCAAAGATGCTGAAAAGGTTTAGAGCACGCGCTCGAGGAAGAGCAAATCAGATACTAAAGCGTTCAAGTCACATCACAGTCGTGGTTTCAGAATAGGAGGATAATCTTGGGCCGCAAAGTTCATCCAATGGGCTTCAGAATTGGTGTTATTCGAGATTGGCAGGGGAAATGGTATTCCAGTAAAAATTATACCGAATTCTTGCAGGAAGATATTAAATTAAGGAAAGCTGTCTTAGAAAAATATGCAGAAGCTGCTATAGCCAAAGTTGAAGTTGATCGCCAGGCTAACGAAGTGGCCATTACCATTCATACCGCACGTCCTGGTATCGTGATCGGCCGGGGTGGGCAGCGGGTGGATGAGATGAGACAGTATCTCGAAAAATTGATCGGCAAGAAAGTCCGTCTAAATATCCAGGAGATACGGCAGCCGGAACTGGACGCTACCCTGGTTTCACGCTCTATTGCTGAACAGCTTGAGCGGCGTATTGCATATAGAAGAGCCATGAAACAATCCATGTTTCGTACCATGCAAGCGGGAGCCAAGGGAATCAGAGTCTTATGCGGGGGAAGGCTGGCAGGTGCTGAAATAGCGCGCCGGCAGCTCATGCATCAGGGACGAGTTCCTTTGCATACCATCAGAGCTGATATCGATTATGGATTTAGTGAAGCCCATACCACCATGGGAAGATTAGGAATAAAAGTATGGATTTATAAAGGTGATGTTTTGCCTGAGGCGAAAGAAGAATCCTCGGAGTCTTCATCTGCTCAGACTGCGGTCGGTGCGGCGCCCGCTGCTACATTGCCTTCAACAGCTCCAGCAGTAACGGAGGTAAATAATGCTTCAGCCAAAGCGGGTTAAATATCGTAAAACACAAAAAGGCTCAATGAGAGGGAAAGCCCAATCAGGAAATACGGTTGTATTCGGTAATTTTGGTCTTCAAGCTTTGGAGAATTCTTTTATCACAGATCGGCAGATTGAAGCAGCTCGGCGTGCTATAACACGTCATATCAGGCGCGGTGGAAACGTATGGATACGTATCTTCCCTGATAAATCAATCACCAAAAAACCAGCAGAAACCCGTATGGGAAGCGGTAAAGGTTCTCCTGATCACTGGGTAGCTGTAGTAAAAGCAGGAAGAATTATGTTCGAAATGGCCGGAGTAGATGAATCTACTGCCAAAGAGGCTATGCGTCTTGCAGCTAATAAATTACCCATTAATACCAAATTTATTACCAAAGAAAGTAGCGCCGCAGTATAGGTGCTCTTTAGTAACCGAGGAGTAAAGAACGGTGAAGATAGAAGAAATGCGGTCACTAAGTGTAGAGGAATTGACAAAAAAGATTAATGAGGCTCATCAAGAGCTTTTTAACCTGCGATTCCGGCTTTCTACCAGACAGTTAGTAAACCATCGTGAACTTCCAAAAGTCAGAAAAGAAATATCCAGAATGGAAACCATTAAACGTGAAAAAGAATTAAATCAAATTAATTAATTTGCGGGCTACGTTTTGTTGAAGTCAGGTTAATTTCAGGAGTTAGAATTAAATGGCGGGAAAGCATAAAGAGAAAATAGGGCAAGTTATCAGCGATAAAATGGAAAAAACAATAGTAGTAGAAGTAGAAACAGCTATGCATCATCCCCTGTATCATAAAACTATAAAAAAAGCCATTAAATATAAAGTCCACGATGAAAATAAAATAAGCAAAACCGGGGATATGGTTAGAATAGCAGAGACACGGCCTATATCACGGGACAAAAGGTGGCGCGTCATTGAAGTAATAAACAAGGGTGAAGTTGTAGAAGTTAAACCTGCTGAAATAGCCTGATAATAAATTGTGGATGGTTTAATATGATTCAACAATATACTAGATTGAAAGTTGGAGACAACACGGGAGCACGCTCGTTAATGTGCGTGAATGTACTGGGTGGCAGCGGAAGGCAATATGCTGCAGTGGGTGACATTATTGTATGTGCAGTAAAAAAAGCTATTCCGAATGGAATGGTAAAAAAAGGTGATGTGGTTAAAGCAGTTGTAGTTAGATGTTCCAAACCTTATCAACGCCTGGATGGCTCTTACATAAAATTTGATGAAAATGCAGCAGTAATACTGGCTGACGGTAATAACCCCAAAGGGACGCGTATATTTGGACCAGTAGCCCGCGAGTTGAGAGAAAAAAATTTTACCAAGATAATTTCGCTGGCACCTGAGGTATTATAAGAAGGTAAACAATGAAGATAAGAAAAAATGATATGATCCTGGTTATTACCGGGAAAGATAAGGGTAAAAAAGGTAAGGTCAGATTCGCCTATCCAGACGATAAAAGGATAATGGTCGAAGGCGTCAATATGATAAAGAAGCACACCAAGGCTAAAGCCCAGGTCAGGCAGGCCGGTATTATTGAGCGTGAAGCTCCAATCAATGTATCCGATGTAATGTTGCTGTGTACAAAATGTAATAAACCGGCAAGAATAGGAATACGCACATTGCAGGATGGCCGCAAAGCTAGATTTTGCCGGGTTTGCGGTGAGGTGGTTGAATAATGTCACAATTGAAAGAGAAATATAAGAAAGAAATCATGCCGTTGTTAATGCAGCGTCAGGGGTATAAAAATGTTATGCAGGTACCGCGGCTTGAAAAGATAGTGTTAAATATTGGCCTGGGTGAAGCCATCACTAATGCCAAAGCCCTGGAAGCAGGTGAGGCAGACCTGGCTGCCATAACCGGGCAGCATCCGGTAATAACCCGTTCAAAAAGATCCATATCAGCCTTTAGACTTAGAGCTGGAATGGCGATCGGCGTTAAGGTTACCCTTCGCGGTCAGCGCATGTGGGATTTTTTTGAAAAATTAGTAACTATTACTCTGCCACGGGTTAGGGAGTTTCAGGGAATATCCAGGAATTCTTTCGATGGTAGGGGTAATTATACTCTGGGTTTTAAAGAACAAATAGTGTTTCCGGAAATCGAATTTGATAAGGTAGATAAATTACGCGGATTGGAAGTAGTCATAGTTACCAGTGCCAATACTGATGAGGAAGGCCGGAATTTACTTGAATTATTAGGTATGCCCTTTGTCAAAGAATAGGGATTTAAGGAATAAGGATTAAGAATGGCAAAGAAATCAAAAATTATAAAATCTGAACGCCCAGCTAAGTTTAAAGTACAGCAACACAATCGCTGTGTTATTTGCGGCCGCCCTCGTTCATTTATGCGTAGATTCGGTACTTGCAGGATTTGTTTCCGCAGATTAGCTCTGGCAGGACAAATTCCGGGCGTTAGAAAATCAAGCTGGTAATTTAACTGGCTAAGGGGGAATCATGATAATTTCAGATCAAATTGGAGATATGTTAACCCGAATCAGAAATGCTTATACGGTAAGACATGATACTGTAGAGATGTCACCTTCAAAATTAAAAATAGCCATTTTAAAGATATTAAAAGAAGAAGGTTTTATTACTGATTACGAAGTAGTGAAGGGAAAGCCGGAAAAGATATTAAGGATCCGTCTGAAGTACGGTGAAGATAAAAAATCCATTATTACTGGTATAGAACGAGTAAGCAAACCTGGTCTAAGGGTTTATGTGCAGCGTAACGAAATACCCCGCGTATACGGCGGAGTAGGAGTAGCTATTGTATCTACGCCCAAAGGTGTAGTCACCGGGCAACAAGCCAGACAAGAGGGTGTGGGTGGCGAAGTATTATGTTATGTCTGGTAAATAATTCGGGGAGTTTATAAATGTCTAGAATAGGAAGATTGCCTATAATAGTACCTTCAGGCGTTACGGTAGATATACAAGATAGCCGGGTGACCGTAAAAGGGCCCAAAGGTGAAATTTCTCAGAACTTTGCGCATGGCATGTCAATAAAACTGGTAAACGATAAATTAGTAGTAGAAAGACCCAGTGATAGTAAGCAGGATAGAGCTTTACATGGTTTAACCAGGTCATTATTGAATAATATGATAACAGGGGTATCGAAAGGCTGGGAGAAAAGCCTGGAGATAGTTGGGGTAGGGTTCCGTGCTGAGAAGACTGGAGAAAAAATATTATTACGCGTTGGTTTCTCTCATACTATAGAAGTTGAGCCGTTACCTGGAGTGTCACTGGCGATTGATGGCCCCAGTCGCGTTAAAGTTACCGGTGTGAGTAAAGAAGATGTTGGTGAAATGGCTGCTAATATTCGCGCCATTCGTCCGCCTGATGCTTATAAGGGTAAAGGCATACGTTATGTAGGCGAAACAGTTCGGATCAAACCAGGAAAAGCTGGTAAAGCTGTAGGTAAGGGGAAATAATGAAGACTAATATACCCAGAGTAGCACGTATCAGAAGACACGCGCGAGTTCGCGCAAAAGTTGAAGGGACACCAGAAAAACCCAGGTTATCGGTTTTCCGCAGCTTAAATCATATTTACGCTCAGGTTATTGATGATAGCAAAGGAATCACCTTAGCGTCAGCATCGACTCTAGACCCTGAGATTACCAGTAGCCTGAACGGGAAAGCAAAAAAATCCCAGGCGGAACTGGTTGGTGAAGTAGTAGCCCGGAGAGCTTTAGGTAAGGGAATACAGCAAGTAGTGTTTGATAGAGGCGGATATAAATACATTGGTAGGGTACAGGCTCTGGCTGATGCCGCTCGAAAACAGGGACTAAAATTTTAAGAGGTGGTATTAAGACAGGTGAAAGAGGCAATTAGTAAGATCGATCCTTCCGGATTAACTCTAAACGATAAATTGGTATATATTAACCGGGTGGCCAAAGTAGTCAAGGGAGGCAAGCGTCTCAGATTTAGCGCATTGACGGTTACCGGTGACTCTAATGGCCATGTTGGAATCGGGGTGGGTAAGGCCAATGAAGTACCTGAGGCAATCAGCAAAGCCGGTGCTGTAGCCAGGAAAAATTTAATCCAGGTGACTCTGAAAGGAACCACCATTCCACATGAGATCGAAGTAAAATACGGGGCAGCTAAAATTTTGCTTAAACCGGCAGCTCCGGGGACAGGCGTTATCGCTGGTGGCAGTGTAAGAGCGGTACTAGAATCCGCAGGAATTAAAGACGTTCTTACCAAATCAATGGGTAGTTCTAATAGAATTAATGTAGCCAGGGCTACATTATTAGCCCTGAAAAACTTGAAATCACCCGAAATTGAGCTGGAAAAGCGTAAACCAACCCCTAAACCGGTTTCCAGCCCGGTAGCAGGACAGGGAGAGGAGGCAGTAACCAGTGGCTAAACTTAAAATTACTCTGGTGAAAAGTGTAAACGGTTACGGCCCTGATCAGGTAAGCACCTTGAACACACTGGGATTGAAGCGCTTGAATCAATCTGTTGTGAGAGAGGATTCCTTATCTCTAAGGGGACAAGTGACCAAAGTTAAACATCTAGTTACAGTAGAGGAAGCGTCAGATGCAGCAGAATGAATTATATCCGGCACCGGGTTCAAGAAAAAACAAAAAACGCGTAGGACGGGGTAATGGTAGCGGTCATGGCACATTCAGCGGACGGGGTATTAAAGGGCAAAAATCTCGCTCCGGAGTACAGATTCAACGTGGATTCGAAGGTGGGCAATTACCTATTATCAAAAGATTGCCGCGGAAAAGAGGGTTTTATAATCTCTTCAGGGTAGCTTATAGTCCGGTTAATCTGGATGTATTAAATAATTTCACCAGTGGGACAGAAATAACCCCCAAGATGCTTTTTGAGGCAGGATATATTGACACGTTATCGCGACCGGTAAAGATTCTTGGCGATGGCGAAATTACAAATGCCGTCACAATAAAAGCCAACAAGTTTTCTAATGCGGCAAAAGCCAAAATTGAAGCCGCCGGCGGCAAAGTGGAGGAGATTTGAGCAGTAGACCTACTCAAGCAAAACCCAGACTGATCCAGGCGATGATAGACGCCTTCAGCCTACCCGATCTAAGAGGTCGTATTTTATTTACTATCGGAATGTTGATAGCATTTCGTTTTATTGCTCATATACCACTTCCAGGGGTTGATCTGGTAGCCCTGGAAAGCTTATTTGCTCAAACACCCTTACTGGGCATGCTGGACATGTTCAGCGGAGGTGCTCTTAGAAATTTCAGTGTGGCAGCTATGGGAGTATATCCCTACATTACTGCATCAATTATAATCACCATACTTCAACCAGTTATTCCACAGTTACAGGCTTTATCTATGGAGGGTGAAGCCGGACGGAATAAAATCAACACTATTACTCACTGGCTGACTGTACCGCTGGGAGCTCTGGAAGCTTACGGACAATTAAGATATTTACAGAGCCAGGGAATTGTAGGTGATACCGCAGCCATGACTATGGCTACCATGATTATATCTATGATTGCCGGGACTATTTTCTTGATCTGGCTGGGCGAATTGATCACGGAACATGGAATTGGCAACGGGATTTCTATTATAATATTCGGTGGTATTGTCGCTGGTTACCCTCAAACCATTGGACAGGCTGGTCTACTTGGAACCAGTAATATATCCGGTTTGATTATTTATGGTATTATCGGCTTGGCAACAATTGTGCTGATTGTTTATTTTACTGAGGCTCACAGGAGAATCCCGGTACAATATGCCAAGAGCGTGTTTAGGGGTGGGCGCATGTATAAACAATCAGGAGCAACCCACATCCCACTTCGTGTTAACACCGCAGGTATGATACCTCTCATCTTTGCCATGTCGGTAGTGCTTTTTCCAGGTATAATAGCCAGTTATTTTATGGGACCTGAGAGTGCTCCCAATTTTGCTAATACAATTTATAGGTGGTTTAGCTCAAACGCTGATTTACCAATCGGCTTATTTTATTGGGGGCTTTATTTCCTCTTGACTATTGGATTTGCCTTCTTTTATACCTATGTAATTTTCCAGCAACAAGATTTACCAGGAGTCCTACAGAGGCAAAGCGGATTCATTCCAGGTATTCGTCCAGGACCCCAAACGAAAAAATATCTGGACACAGTTATAGGTCATATTACCTGGGCAGGCGCTATATATCTGGGTGTAGTGGCTATTGTTCCTTTTATTGCCCAAAGTATTACCGGTATTCAGTTAACTTTCTCCAGCATGGGCCTGATAATTGTGGTAGGGGTTGTTCTGGATACAATGAAACAACTTGAAGCCCAGCTCGTAATGCGGCGTTATGAAGGCTTTATAAAATAGGTGGAATTATGTATATAATTTTACTCGGAGCCCCGGGAGCAGGGAAAGGAACTCAGGCAACTTCATTATCCAAGCGGTTGGATTTGGCACATATCGCTTCGGGAGATTTATTCCGGCAGGCATTGAATAAAGGGACAGAACTGGGACGACAGGCTAAAGTATATATGGAGAAAGGGCAGCTTGTTCCAGATGATATCACTATTAAAATGGTCCTGGAAAGAATCGGTTTACCAGATTGTCAGAAAGGAATAATGCTGGACGGATTTCCTCGCAACGTTGAACAAGCCAGGGCCCTGGATGCCGCTTTGAAACCACAGAATAAGAAGATTGATAAGGCAGTCTATATTAAAGTCTCACAAGATGAACTGTTAAAAAGGCTTAGCGGACGCTGGATTTGCCGGAATTGCCAGACACCTTATCATGAAGTAAATTCTCCGCCGAAAATTAAAGGTAAATGTGATAAATGCGGAGGAGAATTATATCAACGAGCGGATGATAACACTGAAACCATTAAAAAACGTCTCGAGGTATTTTTCTTAGAGACTGCTCCCCTGATAGATTATTATACCAGGGAAGGTAAGCTCCTTGAGATACAGGGCGAAGGTAGTATGGATGAAATAACCGAGCGGATCATCCATGCTCTCAAGAACGTAAAATAGAAATATTATATTGTAACGAGTAAATGGGAATAACAATAAAATCAGAACGTGAGTTGGACCTGATGCGGAAAGCAGGAAGAATGGTGGCAGAGGTCTTGACTACACTGGCGCATTATATTAAACCTGGTATTAAAACAAGGGAGCTTGATATTATTGCAGAAAAAGAGATCAAGAGATTAGGAGGTAAACCTTCATTTAAAGGTTACCGTGGATATCCTGCTAATCTTTGCGTTTCAGTCAATGATGAAATAGTACATGGCATCCCGGGAGAAAGAGTATTAAAAGAAGGGGATATAGTATCTCTGGATTTCGGCGCTGACTACAAAGGATACCAGGGTGATGCAGCCAAAACCATAGCAGTAGGAACCGTCGACACAAAAGCCGAAGAATTAATCAAAGCCACTGAAGGGGCATTAATGGCGGGTATCCAGATGGCCATTGCTCAGAATAGATTGGGAGATATTTCATCCGCTATACAGCAATATGCTGAATCCAGAGGTTTTTCCGTGGTTCGAGAATATACAGGTCATGGTATCGGACGACATATGCATGAAGACCCTTTAATACCCAATTTTGGGCTGCCTGGTACAGGTCCTTTGCTAAAAAAGGGAATGACTTTCGCTATCGAACCAATGTTAAATGCTGGTGACTGGCGTACAAGGCTAAATAGCAATGAATGGACTGTACATACAGCAGACGGTAGCCTGTCTGCACATTTTGAAAATACCATACTTATTACTGATGGCGAACCGGAAATATTAACTAGAATCTAGCAGGAGTTTATGCCAAAAAAAGAGGCTATTGAAGTAGAAGGTACTGTGGTAGAAGCCTTGCCCAATGCTATGTTCTGGGTTGAGCTGGCCAACGGACATCGGGTACTGGCTCATATATCCGGACGTATGCGTATGCATTACATAAGAATTTTACCGGGAGACAGGGTGCTAATAGAATTATCTCCGTATGATTTAGCCAGGGGAAGGATTACTTACCGGCTAGAATAAAAAAATTGGATTTATGGGTGTTATTTATAGTAAAATATAATGTTGTGTTTGAAAATTGTGTCAAGTATTGATAAGTCAGTTCAACAATTAAGTGCTGTATCAAGATAGTATTGAATTATTGAGAGCTTAAAGACTGTAAAGGTTGAGAAATAGAAAATGAAAGTGCGTACATCGGTAAAAACAAGATGCGAAAAATGCAGGATCATAAAACGTCATGGAATAGTCAGAATTATCTGTAATAATCCAAAACATAAACAGAGGCAGGGCTAGTTATCAAATGGTCAAGGAGGAGCGTTAATGCCGCGTATTGCAGGTGTGGATATTCCCCGAAATAAGCAAATATGGGTTTCGTTAACATATTTATATGGTATCGGCCCGACTAACAGTAAAAAAATTTTGGAGAAAGCTAATATTAAGCCCGAGATCAAAGCTGACGCCCTGACGGAAAACGAGATCAATAAAATCCGCGAAGTAATAGATCGTGAATATGAAGTTGAAGGTGATCTTAGAAAAGAGATCAACCTGAATATAAGACGTCTTATTGAGATAGGAAGCTATAGGGGCAGCCGGCATAGAAGAAGTCTGCCTGTCAGAGGGCAAAGAACCAGGACGAACGCACGTACCAGAAGAGGTAGCCGCAAGACGGTTGCCGGACGCGGGCAGAAACGTGGAGCTACCAAGAAATAACGGCATCAATATTGGTTGATTTAAGCTGTAGTTTGGTTTTAATAACTTATTAATTTTCAGTTTACGTTGATTTCAGGAGGATATAATGCCGAAACAGGCAAAAGGACGAAGAAGAGAGCGGAAGTCAGTCGCTAATGGCAAAGCTTTTATACAATCAACTTTTAATAATACCATAGTGACACTAGCAGACCCTCAGGGGAATGTGCTTTCCTGGGGCAGCGCAGGTTCTTCCGGGTTCAAAGGATCCCGTAAAGGTACTCCATATGCAGCACAACTGGCGGCACATGAAGCAGCCAGAAAAGCTATGGAAATGGGATTGCGTCAAATCGAAGTACTGGTAAAAGGACCGGGTAGCGGTCGCGAAGCAGCTATTCGTTCGCTTCAGAGTTCAGGTTTATATATTACCAGTATAAGGGATATTACACCGGTACCACATAATGGCTGTCGTCCTCCTAAAAGGCGAAGGGTGTAGGGAGCAGAAATGGCAAGATTTATTGGACCAGTATGTAGATTGTGCCGCCGGAGCGGTGACAAATTAATGCTTAAAGGTGACAGATGTTTTGGGGCCAAATGCGCGGCTGATAGACGCGCCAAACCACCTGGACCCCATGTGGCGCAACGTCGACGCTTGTCTGACAGGGCAATCCAGCTTAGAGAAAAACAAAAAGCCAAGTATACTTATGGGCTTTTTGAACGTCAATTCAGACGGTTTTTTAAGGATGCCGAGAAGAAAGTAGGTATCACCGGTAACAACCTGGTGATGTTATTAGAAAGGCGCCTGGATAATGTAATTTATAGGTTAGGATTTTCTGACTCAAGGTCTCAAGCCCGGCAAATAATACTACACGGACATATATTGGTTAATGACCGGAGAGTGAATGTACCTTCATACCTGGTAAAAGAAAAAGATACCATTAAATGGCGAGAAGGCAGCAAAAAAACAGAATACTATAAAATCTTGGTTGATGGTATTAAAGCTAAGACCGTGCCATCCTGGTTAACTCTTGATAGAGATAATATTATAGGACAAGTATTAGCTTTACCTACATCAGATATAATTGAAGCGAAGTTCGAAACTTCAAGTGTCGTTGAGTGGTACTCTAGGTAAGTTTAATTGGAGGTAGCACCTTGTCTCCACTATCTTTACCTCGAATTGAGTGCATAGAAAGTAGAGGTAATTACAGTCGGTTCTCAGTTGAACCTCTGGAAAAAGGAATTGGCATAACACTGGGCAATTCACTCAGACGAATGCTTCTTGGTTATTTATCAGGAGCAGCGGTAACGTCTGTAAAAATTGAAGGGATCCAGCATGAGTTTTCAACCATACCTGACGTTAAGGAAGATACCATCGAATTTCTGCTTAACGTTAAAGAAATAAGGTTTAAAGCTATTTCAGGACATCCAGGAAAATTAATACTCGAAGTAGCTCGTGAAGGTGAAGTATATGCTTCCGATATAAAACCATCAGAGGATTTCGATATTGTCAACCCGAACCAATATTTGGCTACTCTGGACACCCCTGAAGCTAAACTTAATGTTGAGCTTAACGTTGAATTAGGTGAAGGTTATAGGCAGGCTGATACCAACGCCAATTTACCCATCGGTGTGATTCCTGTCGACGCTATCTTTACACCGATTAGAAAGGTAAATTTTACCATTGAACCGGTTCATATAGGGCGTGAAACCAGTCGTGAGCGTATGTATCTGGATGTATGGACTGATGGGACAATCACACCTGTAGAAGCAGTCAGCCGTAGTGCAGAATTATTGATTCAACAGCTAACACCCTTTGCTTCCTTGGCTCAAACAACTAAGGCACAGGTAGAAAATAAAGCACCTGCCATTGTTATCCCTGATGAAAAATATAATATGCCAGTGGAGGAATTAGACCTATCCGTAAGAACTATGAACAGTCTTCGACGGGGGGGTATTTCCACTGTAGGAGAATTGGTTACAAAAGGTGAAAAGGAACTACTCTCCTTAAGAAATTTCGGACAGAAATCCAGGCAGGAAGTCGAGGAACGCCTTAAAACACTGGGGCTATCACTGGCTATTGATAGCACTAAAATTAAAGACGAAGAAGATATATCCGAATCAGATTTTGAAACTGATGAGGAAGAAGAAATTACAGACGATACGCAAAGCTAGCACACTGGATTTAACAATCTACTAAGGAAGTATAACATGAGACATAACGTAGTTAGCAAAAAATTTGATAGACCCATAGGCAGCCGGCAAATGATGTTCCGGAATCTCGTAACTGAAATGCTGGATCATGAAAAAATAACCACTACCGAACCGAAGGCTAAAGTAATACGCAGCATGACGGAAAGAATGATTTCTCTGGGTAAAACCGGAGGGCTTCCTGCCAGACGTCAAGCCCTTTCTTTTGTAACGGAAAAACGTGTAGTAGAAAAGCTTTTCAAAGAGATTGGCCCACGGTATAACGACCGTCGGGGTGGATATACGCGTATTATCAAATTAGGACTCAGGCAAGGCGATGGCGCTTCAATGGTGCAAATTGAACTCGTGAAATAGGGGAAAGATGCAAGCCTCCCGCTGAAATGGGAAAACAAATGAGGTGACTGACAATAACACAAAAATAGTAATAGTATTGGAATATAAAGGCACCAATTATTACGGATTTCAATATCAAATCAACAAACTCACAGTACAGGGAGAGATTGAAAAGGCATTATTTAAGCTAACAGGTGAAAACATAAGGGTAGTAGCAGCCAGCAGAACGGATACCGGGGTTCATGCCAAAGGGCAGGTAGCCTGTTTTAAGACCGCTACACATTATGCAAAAACAACCTATATAAATGGTATCAATTATTACTTGCCACAGGATATATCAATAAAAGCAGCTTACAAAGTAAATAATGATTTTAACGTCCAGCGTGATGCCGTAAGCAGGGAATATAATTATTATTTATATTCTAGCCTTACAAGGTCGCCCCTTAAGAAAGAATATACTTACCTTATAAAAGGTGAATTGGATATTGAGGCCATGAACCAGGCTAGCCAGGTTTTAATTGGCGAACATGATTTGGCTTCTTTTACGACCCAGATAAAACGGTCGTTTATAAAGAGTACTTTAAGAACGGTATATAGTGCACAGGTGAAAAGAAAGGGCAAGCTGGTTATTTTTAATATTGTAGCTAGATCTTTCTTACCACATCAGGTACGTAATACCGTGGGAACGCTTATCCGTGTAGGAATGGGTAAACTGAACATAGACAATTTTAAATCTATTATGGAGGCAAGAAAACCAGGGCTTGCAGGTCCTACAGTACCTGCACAGGGGTTATTTTTAATCAGAGTTAATTATCCTCGCCCTTTAGGAGAATATGATGAAAACTTACAGTATTAAACCAACTGATATTAAGCGTGATACACATATCATTGACGCCTCAGATAAAATCTTAGGCCATGTTGCTACCGAGATTGCTTCATTATTGATGGGTAAACATAAAGCTATCTTTTCACGTAATACAGATGTAGGAGATTGCGTAACGGTAATCAATGCTAAGAAAGTTCAGGTTACAGGTAAAAAACCGCAGCAAAAACTGTACTACTGGCACTCCAATTATCCGGGAGGATTTAAGAGCATCACCTATGAAAGATTGATGCAAGCACATCCTGAGCGAATAATATCATTTGCCGTGGACGGTATGCTGCCGCATAATCATTTGCATGACAGGATGATGAAACGCCTTAAGGTATATGCCGGGCCAATTACAGCGCAAACTGGCGAACTTCAGGAAAAGCCGGTGGTTGCCAAAGTCCAGCCTAAGAAAAAGGTATATATTCGTAATATTCCGGCTGAAGTAAAAATCACTCAGAAAAAAGAGGCCAAGCGTTAGGGATTTCCTGAAGGGAAACAGTATTCTGGTTAATAATGATTCTACATGAAAGATTTTGATAAATTATAGTTAGAAGCCTGATTTAATAGAATATAAAGAGGATAGGAATAGGTGGATAAACAAGCTTACTTTTATGGTACAGGAAGACGGAAGACAGCCATAGCCAGAGTAAAACTGATGCCTGGCAATGGAGCCATTATTGTCAATGGCATTCCGTATGAAGAATTATATTCCAGAATAGAGTTACGCCGGAGAATATTACAGCCTTTGGTTGCTACTGAAAGTATTGGTAAATATAATGTGGTAGCTAAGGTTGAAGGTGGTGGTGTGTCAGCCCAGGGTGGAGCTGTTTCTCACGGAATTGCCCGTGCTTTGGTCCAGGTAGATGAAAAGACCAAAGCGTCCTTGAGGCAAAATGGTTTATTAACCCGTGATTCCAGAGGTAAAGAAAGAAAGAAACCCGGTTTAAAGCGGGCCAGAAAGGCTCCTCAATATACCAAACGTTAGAGTAATTAATTTATTATATAGTAAAATCCGGCCGAATATTTTCAGCCGGATTTAATTTTGATAAGTTTTTCAAAGCCGCCTTGGCAGCCTCCATCTCAGCGGCTTTTTTACTTTTCCCGGTACCTCTGCCAAGGATGGTATGGCCAATTTTAACCTCAATAGTGAATAACCTGGCGTGGTCGGGCCCGGTAGCTTCTATTAAATGATATATTGGTGTCTGCTGTCGCTGAGCCTGTAATATTTCCTGAAGCTGAGATTTGTAATCAGTCTCGGCTACCTGTTGGGCTTGTTTAAGTATCTCGGGACCGAAAAGTTTTAAAATCAACTTACTGGTTACTTCAAGCCCCTGATCACAATAGATAGAAGCTATAAGCGCTTCAAAAGCCCCAGCTAAATTAGCTGTTTTTTCTCGCCCACCTCCAGATTCTTCTCCCCGGCCCAGGAGAAGATAACGGCCCAGCTTGATATCGTTAGCGATCAGAGCTAGAGTTTCCCGCCGTACCAGCGCTGCTCTTAAACGGGTTAACTCACCTTCAGGAGAAAGAGGGAAATCCTGGAATAATTTTTGCGCTATCACCAGTCCCAGCACAGCATCACCTAAAAACTCTAGTCTTTCGTTAGAAACAAAAGTAAAACCCGGGTTTTCATTAATGTAAGAACTGTGTATAAGAGCTTGTTCTAAAATTGATGTATCATTGAAAAAAATACCCAGAGAGTTCTGTAATTGAGCCAAATTAATAGATTTCATGCTGTCCGGACTTCCACCAAATTAGGTCTATTCAGTTTAAAGGAATGCAACAAACCGGATTTTAATTCGGAAGGATACTCCATCCGTTTCGCCGGAATACCCATTCCTTCTGCGATTTTACAAAAATCAATTTGAGGTTGACATAAATCAGTCCCTAAATTTCTATCTCCTGCTGTAGACTTCATGATAATAGTTTTCATATTCCTTACCTGCTGGTAGCAGCCGTTAGCACAAATAATAAAGGTAACTGGAATATTATAATGAGCAGCAGTCCATAAACTTTGGATGGACCATATTGCTGAGCCATCCCCGCTGATACAAACTACCGGACGCTCGGTAGAAGCTAATTTCGTACCCAGTGCTCCCGGCAACCCCCAGCCGATGCTGCCTCCATTTCGAGAGCGTTGATAGCTCTTAGCTTCATTAAAGGAAAGGGTACGCCTTAAAATAGCCGAACAGGACCAGCAATCATCTACAATACGGGTGCCGGGTAGCATATTGTCTTTGATTTCCTGCATCAAACGGTAAGGAGACACTGGTGTTTTATCCCATTCAGTTTGTGTTTTTTCTGCGATAATTTGATCAGATCTTTGTTTCTCTGCGGTTAAGAACTTTATCCTGGCCTGTATTATTTCCTTCTCATATGACGATAGGTTTTTCTTTAAAAGTGAAGACAAAGCTTTAACAGATAACCTGATATCACCTTCCAGTCCGGCAGCAAGGGGGAAGTTTTTGCCCATTTGCCAGGGATTATCGTCTATTTGGATTAGCCGGGTAGACGGATGTAGAAGGGGTTTTTCAAGATATACCGGAAGACGGAAAAGCTCCGCTCCGACCGCCACTAAAACATCTACCTTTTCCAGCAGATCACGGGTATGGAAGCTGGTTAAATCCAGGTCACCTGCATAAAGCGGATGGTTGATGGGGAAATTAACATCACTCATCCAGTACTCGAAAACCCTTGCGCCCGTTATCTCGGCCAGTTCAACAATCTCGTCCAGCGCATTGCTTTTCGCCACTCCATCTTCAACAATGATAGCCGGATTCTTTGCCCCGGCTAACAGACCGGCGGCTGTTTTCACAGACTCGGGATCCGGTTGCAGGTGAGATCTAACGAATTGATTTTTAGAATATTCAAAATCAATAACATCTGCCATTATATTCTGTGGCAGAGATATGAAAACTGGACCGGTAGGTGATTGCTGGGCAAATTTAAAAGCTCGCCTGAAGACGGTTGGCATATCCGAGGAGTGGATAATTTCAGTGGCCCACTTGGAAAAAGGCTTGGCAATACTTACCAGATCACCGGACAGGGCAGGTTCACTGGCCAGTAGCCGGGTATCTTGTTGCCCGGCAGTAACTATTAAAGGCACTCCGCCTGCAAAGGCGTTGGAAAGCATGGGTAAAGCAGCAGCCAGTCCCGGCCCGGTATGCAGGTTCAATACCGCCGGCTTTCCAGAAGTCCTGGCATATCCTTCTGCCATACCTGCCACTACTACCTCGTGAAGACCCAGAATAAAATGGATATCAGGCCTGTTTTCCAGAGCATCCATAAAGAAAACTTCAGTAGCTCCTGGCAGGCCGAAGATATATTCCACTCCTTCCTGGTGGAAAATTTCCATTAGTGCTGTACTGCCGGTCATCTGCATTAAATCAGGACTCCTAATATTTTATTTGAAATATTTTTTAGCCATTTGCCGGAAACCCTCCAATGAACCTGCCAGAGTTTCATCATCCAGACAATAAGAAATCCTGAAATAACCTGGAGAATCAAAAGCCGAACCCGGCACAATCAGCACCTTATACTGTTTCAATTCGGTCATAAAGGCAATATCATCTTTAATTGGGCTCTTGGGGAAAATATAAAAGGCCCCCTGGGGTTTAACCATAGAAAAGCCCATCTGCGTCAGATTATCGCAAAGAAAGTCCCTTTTTCTACGGTATTCGTCAATAGATACACAGCAGTTTTGTAGTTTACTAATGGCGCGCTGCATGAGAGCAGGAGCATTAACAAAACCCAGTACCCGGTTGGCATAAATAATTCCGTCAGCCACTTCTTTTGCCAGTTCACAGTCTGGATGCACTGCGGCATAGCCGATACGTTCACCCGGCAGGGAAAGGTCTTTGGAAAAAGAAGATACTACGATACTGTGAGGGTAATAGTTAACTACCCTAGGACATTTGCCTTCGCCGTAATATAACTTGCTGTACACATCGTCAGTTATGATATAAATGCACTTTTTAAGAATTGTGCTTTTACGTAAGACTACTTCCCCCAGTTTTTTTAAAATTTCCCTGGAATAAACAGCGCCAGTTGGATTATTAGGAGAGTTAATGATTAATGCTTTGGTTTTTGCTGTTATTCCCGCCTCCAGAGCGTTTAAATCAGGCATAAAGTTTTCATCTGAAGGAAGTATCTTAATTACTCCACCGTGGTTATCCACGAACGAGGCGTATTCAAAAAAATAGGGGGCAAATGTGATGATTTCTTCATCCGGATTAAGTAAAGCCTTTAATACGGCATTAAGAGCTCCTGCGGTACCTGCGGTCATTATTACATCATTCTGGTTAAACTTAACCCCCGTATCTATTGCCAGTTGCTCAGCCACTGCCAGCCGGGTTTCCGGATAGCCGGCATTCTCCATATATCGGTGCATACCCGGCAAAGTACTATCAGCCAGCCTTTTTAACTCGATTTTAAAAGCTTGCGGAGGCTCCATAATGGGGTTGCCAATGGTCAAATCAAAAACTGCTTTGTCCCCATATATCTTCTTAAGGGCTATGCCCTCTTCAAACATTTTACGGATGAAAGAGCCGGTAACCATATTACTTTTAACTTTTTCGGAAATTGACATCCCCTGACCCCTTTGTTGTTTTAAAATTAAGCTAATTATAACACAACACGACAGTGGCATAAATTTTTTGGGTTTAATAAGGAATGTCATATACGGAAAACCGGTGTTAAATGCTGAATATCAGACCATGGAAGGTTTGACATTCATTATCGATAGAGATATACTCTGAAACAAAATATTCTTATCCCCTG
>CAYLRY010000024.1:0-41574 GCA_964386535.1 uncultured Dehalococcoidales bacterium
AAGGTGCAATTCTTTCGCGGGCCTTCTGGATTTCTTCAGGAGTGGGATCAAGGGGTAACTCTTGGTCTATATGGCCAAGGGTTTTTTTGGTCAGGGCTTCAGCCGAGACGCGGCATCTATTAGGATAGATATAACCGTATTCAAAAGTGCGCCCACCTATTTCCACTGAAAGGGTCTTGACGGGATCAAGGGCGTGAGAAGGACACATTGTGACGCAGACATTACAGGAATCAGGGCAAATTTTGGGCCCGTTATACATTGGATCCGGCTCAAGAGGAGCGCGGGTCATGACGCTTACGGCGCGGATGCGCGGTCCCCAATCAGGGGTGATGACCAGATGATTGCGCCCTAATTCACCAATACCGGCGGCGACCATAGCATGCCGGTGGCTGAAGGGAGAACCACCGCCACCGGGGCCGGATGGCAGAGCGGCTGAAATAAAGCCTTTCTTTTCCAGGAAGCGGGCTACCCCGTAGCCTGCGAAATTCAAGTGCGTGTTCGGGGTAAACATATGACCATGTGTACCGTAAATGCACAGCGCATGCCGCAGACCATCTTCATGAGCTCGGAAAATAGCCTGGACAGCACCCATACCCAATTTGACAGCCATGACGACCACGAATTTGGCGCCAGGGAGAAAGTCCGTGGGTCGTTTTCCTGCAGGCGCTCCCGCTAAACGTTCAACCGGGGTGATTCCGATATAATCGACGTCCAGTTGTTCAGTGGCGTACTTTTTTAACTCTTTAGTCAAATCCATTTTTAAAATCTCCTTTATCGATACAATAAGGAAAACAACTACAACAAATTGATAATCAATCGACAGAGTTTATCTTATAGGATGAGCTCTATCAAAATAAAATGTCTACCGAAAACAGGATGATATTTTTTTAGTGCTCCCGGCTTAAGACTTGTAAGACAATTCCTGTGAGGTAATATAAACTTCCCGTTTAATGAAATCTTATAACACTATTATACCATAGCCTGTCAAGGCTATAACTAACCATGCAATGTGTCATCAAATAGCCTCAAATGAGTGTGGGTTACGGCATCAGTTTGGTGAAAGAACTCAGGCACAATTATTTTATTAAATGGCGGATCAAGGATTAAGACGGATGATTACTTTTGCTTCAAGCACAACCGTAAGGCAAGCCACTTCCTATCCGGCCAGCTTCTTTAGAGCCAGCAGCCTTGAGACCATCCCTAGTGCGGTAAATTTAAAAAATTTGCATATTAATGACCGTTGACATTTTCGTTTGACTACAATTTCGCTCCGGTTTTGCAACTTTTCATTTGGCAGGAAAACTTTTTCATTAAATGAATTGACAATTTCCCGGACAGATCTTTATAATATTTAACCCAAGGAAGATAATTCCCTTGGAAAAAGTAAAGAGTTATGATTAGTGAGTTTTAAGTTAGAGGATAAGGGGTATCCACCAAACGATCTTACCAAGATATCACTTGAGGTAGATAACCAAATCATCCATCAAATAAAAAGATAACTAACACCATTATTACGGGGATTGAGATGATAGCAGAGAAACAGAATATAGAAGCTGTGGCAAGCGCCACAGTCATGCTGACCGTTAACGGCAAAAATCAGGCAATCCAGGTCCAGGCGAATCAGACTTTAAGAGATGTACTGCGCCAGAAACTGGGGCTAACCTCAATAAAAGACTTCTGTAACGGCTATGGGGCGTGCGGCTCCTGTACAGTGATCATGAATCACCGGCCAGTGCTTTCATGTATGATACTGGCCATTGAATGCGAAGGAGCGGTCATCGAGACCGCGGAAGGCATCGCGGATGCTAAACATCCGCTGGTAGAAGCCTATATCCGGAACTGGGCTGCCCAGTGTGGCTACTGCACGCCGGGATTCCTGGTGACCGCCAAAGCACTGCTGGACCGCAATCCGGACCCCACCGAAGATGATATTAAGGAAGCCCTGGCCGGAAATCTGTGCCGCTGCGGCACTTATCCAGCCCAGGTGAAATCTATATTGGAAGCCGCCAAAATACTCAAGGGGGGTAAATAAAAATGCCAGAGGGCGCGAAAGAAAACAGAATCTGGTTGTGGAGGCCTCCGGAAGGGGGCTATATAGGCAGACGCGGACTGCGTCCGAAGGAAGCTTCCGAGAAAGTGACCGGAAGAGCGATGTACACCAACGACGTCTACCTTCCAGGTATGCTGTATGTAAAGGTCTACCGTTCGCCATATGCTCATGCCCGCATTAAAAAGATGGACAGCAGCAAAGCGGAAGCGCTGCCGGGCGTATGGGCGGTAATTCGATATGATGATCCTGAGCTAGATTTGAGTGACCCATTCAAACCGCGGAGAGGTCTGTTCTGGTTCTACTGGCAGGATTCTATCCTTCCGGACACCGCTGACGCTCAAGGGGTAAGGGTGGGAGCGCTGGTAGTGGCTGAGAGCGAAGAGATATGTGATGAGGCTTTAAGGCTGATCGGGGAAGGGATCGAATGGGAACAACTGCCATTCGTTTTAGACTGGCAGAAATCTATAGAACCGGATGCCCCGCTGCTGCACCCAGAACTTAATGCGAAAAGCAACATCTGGAAAGATGTACTCCTGATAAACCAGGGTGATGTAGAGAAGGGCTTCGCCTCTTCAGACCACGTTATTGAATTTGATGAGAACAAAAAAGAGGATGATGTCTGGGCAGGCGTCGAGCCGGGATGCATGGTCGCCCGGTGGAACGGAGATGAACTGGAGTTCTGGTATCACGGGCAGTTCATCGCCGGAGACCTGGCCTCCATGAGCGCCCCGGCTTACAAGAACGGCGACAAGAGACCGAGTAAACTGAAAGTCCACACGCCGTATAACGGCGGATCATTCGGCGGCAACGCTATGGGTATGGCGGCGACGCTGGTAAGATATGCGGCTCTGGCTGCCCGGAAGACCCTCCGCCCGGTAAAGGTGGTAGACGACTATGCCTTCAACTGGGAAGGCGTGAGCTTCGAGACGGGGTCAGCGCATTATAAAGTGGGATTCAATAATGACGGGAACATCGTAGCGATACAAATCATCGTACACCAGAAGACCGGCCTCACTCTGATAAGCAAATTTATCGATAGTATTAAGACACCCAATGTCCAGGTGCGGGAAATTCGTTCATACTGGAACCGTCCGCATGAGTCCTGCTGGCGGGACGGCGCTGCCAACTGTACCCTGGTCAACCTGGTCATCAATAAAGTGGCGGCGTTTTTAAATATGGATCCGACCGAAGTCCAATTGATGAACGATGGCGCTTACGGCCACGATATGGCCTGGCTGAATGAGAATGTGAAAAAACGCTACGGGCATCCGATTCGGGACAGCCTGAAAGAGGTTATCGAAGCCGGGAAAAAGGCAATCGATTGGGACAAAAAATGGCATGCGCCGGGCACCAAAAAACTGCCCAACGGCAGGATGCACGGACTGGGTTTTTACGCGGTGTCTTGCTGGGATACCGGCGCGAAGCTGGGCAGCGTGCCGGGCATATCGGTCGCTAGCGACGGAACGGCGACCATTTTCTTCCGGCGCGCCGACTGCGGCCAGTCCGCCCCTACTACTTACTGCCAGATCGTAGCGGATGAAATCGGCCTGCGCTATGATGATGTAAAAATAGAATTTATTGATTTCACCTATTTTGACGCCTGTCCTCCGGGTGGTTCATCGGGGGCCAGTGTTAATTCATTCGGCCTAGTAATGAATTCCCGCCGGATGAAGAGAATCCTTCTAGAGCATGCCCTGAAGTCCCCGCCGGAGGAATTCTCCTTCCCGGGTACGGCTGTACAGGCATTGCCCCAGTTCCAGGGCAAGACAGTGGAGGAACTGGATGTCCGTGACAGCGTGATATTTGAGAAAGCCCATCCGGAAAACAGCGTATCCGTCAGACGAGTGGTCGCCATGCATTCGAACAACCTGCGGAGCACAGGTGGTCCTTTCTTTGTGGGAGATATGCCGCTGCAACTGCCCAAAACGGAGCATTATTTCATGGCCCGGCAGGCCTGTTTCGTAGAGGTTGAAGTGGACACTGAGACCGGACAGGTGGAGGTGACCAAACTGGTCCATCCTTATGATGTGGGCCAATCACTGAATCCGGACGTGAACGAACAGCAGCTCTTCGGCGGGGCGTATGCGGGACTAGGCGTTTCAGGAACCGAGGCCATTTATTACGATCCACGGACCGGGGTGAGGCTGAACGATAACCTGGTGGGCTACCCCATGCTGACCATTCTGGATGTGGGAAAAATCGAAGCCCCAATTATTGAATCGCATCTGGGATTCAGCGCCTACGGGCTTTTCGGCTGTTCGGAGGCAGGGAAAGCGGCTACTGCGGCGGAATTACTGATTCCGGCGATCTACAACGCTACCGGCATTTGGATGGAAGATTCGCCGCCTACTCCGGACAAAGTCCTGAAAGCGTTAGGGAAGGCATAAAATATGAAGACTCTGAGAAAATACGGACATATAAACGCTAAATCGGTTGAAGAGGTAGTTTCTGCACTGCGCTATTACGGCGACAAGGCCTGGGTGAACGCCGGCGGCACAGACCTGATAGACACCATGCGGTTTGAGATATTACGGGACAAACCGGAAGTGGTAATCAACCTAAAGACCATTCCTGGATTGGAATATATCCTCGAAGAAGACGGCGTCCTGAAAATCGGCGCTTTAACGCGGCTGGAAGATATTGCGGGAAGTCCCCTGGTCAAAAAACAATTTGCCGCCCTGGCTCAGGCGGCGAACCGGACCGCTTCACCGCATGTGCGGTCAATGGGCACCATCGGCGGTAATATTTGCCAGCTCATCCGGTGCTGGTATTTCCGAAAGGAAGACAACCGGTTCGACTGCCTGCGCAAGGGCGGCAAGATATGTCACGCCACGCTGGGAGATAACCGGTACCATTCCATATTCGGCGCGGTAAGGGTAGGACCTCCACCCTGCGAGGCAACCTGTCCGGCGGGGGTGGAAATATCTTCATATTTGAGTGATATCCGGGACGGCGAAATGGAGAAAGCCGCGAAGATTTTATTGGAATCCAATCCCCTGCCGGCCATCACGGGCCGCGTTTGTCCTCATCCCTGCGAAAGGGAGTGCAACCGTGGCGAATTGGATGAAGCCCTCTCTATCCGGTCTGTCGAGAGATCAGTGGGCGATTATGTGCTGAAAAATGCCGGTAAGATGTATAAAGCTCCGGCAAAAGAAATAAAAAAGAAGGTCGCCGTTATAGGCGCAGGCCCCGCCGGGTTATCAGCGGCATATTACCTTAGAAAGCTGGGGTACTGCGTCACCATTTTCGATTCCAAAGAAGAAGCGGGCGGCGTACTGACTTACGGAATACCACCATACCGTCTGCCCAAAGATGTAGTGAAAACGCAGACCAAAGCCCTGGAGGCGATGGGAATTCAATTTAAGTTTAAGACCGAGATCGGTAAAGACATTTCCCTGGAAAGTCTGATAGAGGATTTTGATGCGGTTTTCTGCGCAACCGGAGCCTGGCAACCGGCAACCCTGGGACTGAAAGATGAGGACCTGCTTATTTCCAGCATTCAGTTTTTGGACCAGGTGAACCGGGGAATACGGAAGATTTCAGCTTTACGAATACTGGTCATCGGCGGCGGTTCGGTGGCCATGGACGTAGCGATTTCGGCGAAAAGGATGGGAGCAAAGCAGGTGACGGTGGCCTGCCTGGAGTCCCGGAAAGAAATGCCGGCACTGGTGGAAGAGGTAGAGCAGGCGGAACGGGAAGGCATTAAACTGATGCCTTCATGGGGCCCGTCTAAAATATTGAAGGAAAACAACCGGGTGACGGGGATGGAGTTAATCCGGTGCAGTTCAGTATATAACAGCGAGCATGGATTCGCTCCGGTTTATGATAATTCGATTAAAGAAATCGTGGAAGCTGATCAGATAATACTGGCGATCGGACAGAGGCCGAACCTGGCTTATGCCGAAGGAACGCTGGGAATCCAACGTGGACTGATAACGATAAACCCGCAAACTCAGGCAACCAGCAGTGCTAAAGTTTACGCGGGCGGCGACGCTACTATCACCGGTCCGCTTTCGGTGGTGATGGCGGCGGCTGGGGGCAAAAGGGCGGCGGAAGCCATAAACCGGTTTCTGGGTGGCGAGACCTCATTCAAAGCTGAGAAAAAGGTAGAGCACCTGAAAAGATGCAATATCGAGTGCCTGCAAAAACTGGGACGGGCGAAGAACCAAAGACTCCCTGTTGCCGAGGTCAAGCTGGATAGGGAAGATGTTCTAGCTCTGGAGCCAAAAGCCGTGGAAAATGAGGCCAACCGGTGTCTTAACTGCGGCTGCGACGGCGTCAACCCATCCGATATGGCCGCCGCGCTGGTGGCCCTGGACGCCAGGATAGTCACTTCTAGAAGAACCATCCCGGCGGAGGAGTTCTGGGTGGGAGACAAGGGGCTCAAACCGACCCTCCTGGAGAGCGATGAGATAGTCACCGGGATACGGGTACCCAGACCCCAATCCGGGGTGAAAAGCGCTTTCATTAAATTTGCGATAAGGAAGTCTATTGATTTCCCGATTGTAAACTGCGCAGCAGCCATCAAATGCGAAAAAGGGGTAATCGAGTCCGCCCGGATTTGCCTGAATGCGGTATACGCCAATCCGTACCGGGCGACCAAAGCCGAAGAGGCCATACAGGGCCAGGCTTTAAATGAAGAGGCAGCGGAGGCGGCGGCCGCGGCGGTAATCGCCGATGCGGTGGCCATGCCGTATAATAAATATAAAATCCAGATTGCAAAAACGATGGTCAAGAGGGCGATTCTGGCCTGCAAGTAAATTTGTTCTTGCTTCAATCATCTTGCTGCTTCTCTATGCATTGCACCGGACAAACCAGGCACCCGGCTCCCCTTCTGGGTCTATTTCGGTCTCTAGGTTAGGAAAGGGGTCCGGGTGGCGGCTTTCGCCTGCCTGGTTTATAACCGGTTATTTACTTGAAATTCTGGGCTGCAAATTTCCAGTTCATGATCTTCCAGAAAGCTTCTATATATTTAGCACGGGCATTCCGGTAATCAATATAATAGGCGTGCTCCCAGACATCACAGGTAAGGATAGCCTTCTTGTCGTCCTTTACGGGAGTCCCGGCGTTTGAGGCGCTTTCGATGGCCAGGCTGCCGTCCGGGTTTTTCACCAGCCATGCCCAACCTGAGCCGAAGAGAGAGGTGGCTGCGGCAGTGAATTTTTCCTTAAACTGTGCGAAAGAACCGAAGCTCCTGTTGATCGCCGCTGCCAGTTCACCTATGGGTTCTCCGCCACCGCTGGGACTCAGACAGTTCCAGTAGAAGCTGTGGTTCCAGATCTGGGCAGCATTGTTAAAAATGCCTCCGGAAGCCTTTTTAATGATCTCCTCCAGGGTCATTTTCTCAAATTCGGTGCCGGGTATCAGTTTATTCAGATTGTCCACATAGGTCTTATGATGCTTCCCATAATGATATTCCAGGGTCTCAGCGGAAATATGAGGAGCCAGTGCCTCTTTGGCATAAGGTAATTCAGGTAATTTGTGTTCCATTTTTTACCCTCCACTTTTTTATTGCATAATCGCCTGCGCTATTTTTTTACCCAGTTCTCTGCATTTAGCAAGATCGCTCTCATTAGGCTGCCATTTAGCCTTCACCCCTTCAGCCGCAATGGGTATTTTACAGAGCTTGAGATGCTCTTCCAGTATAGATACCGCCTCCCCGCTCCACCCGTAAGTGCCGAAGGCCGCTCCGATCTTATTCTGAAATTTTAAACCCCTCAGGTCCTCCATGATTGGTCTCAAAGTGGGTAACACACCCTGGTTAAATGTAGGAGAACCCAGTATTACCGCTTTTGCCTTAAAAATCTCAGTATTTACATCATTGCGGTCAGAAACAGCCATGTTACGTTTGACATATTTGACCCCTGATTCTGCCAGCCCTGTTCCGATGGCTTCAGCCATACGTGAAGTCCCTTCCCACATGGTGTCAAAAAGAATAATTGCGCTTTTTTCAGGCTTTTGAGAAGCCCATTCCTGGTATTTTTTAACAATCTGGAGTGGATCCTGACGCCAAATAATACCGTGGCTGGGGGCAATCATGTTAACAGGCAGATTCATGGCTAAAACTTCATTGATTTTTCGGGTTACCATAGCACTGTAAGGAGTAAGAATATTAACATAATACTTAAGTGCTTCCTGGTAAAGCTCTTCCTGGTCAACCTGATCATTGAAATGATATGAAGAAGCATAGTGCTGGCCGAAGGCATCATTCGGTATCAGAATGTTGTCCACAGTTAGATAGGTAAACATGCTATCCGGCCAGTGCAGCATTGGAGCTTCCACAAAAACCAGTTCGCGTTTCCCGATCTTTATCCGTTCTCCGGTCCTGACCGTTTTGAAGCTCCAGGGCTGGTGAAAATGGCCTTCCACACTCTCTTTTCCTCGTTCGGAGACAACCAAGGTTGCGCCGGGAGCGTACCTCATAACAGTGGGAAGGCCTCCTGAATGGTCGGACTCAGAGTGATTAGCTACCACTATGTCAATTTTAGCAGGATCTATAACCTCCGCAATATTTTTTATTAATTTATCGGCAAAGGGACCCCAAACAGAGTCTACCAGCACCGTTTTTTCATCCACAATTAAGTATGAGTTGTATGAGGAGCCCCGGTGAGTGGTTAGCTCATGTCCGTGGAAAGTCTTCAGATCCCAATCAACCACTCCTACCCAATAGACTCCCTTAGCCAGTTCGAAAGGCATGAATGACCTCCTTTATTATTTTTCAAACAAGGGGTTCCCCTGGAATGAGATTACATTTTCTCGAAATCGGACTTGGCTGCCCCGCATAGGGGACAAACCCAGTCATCCGGCAATTTCTCAAATGGAGTCCCCGCCGGAATTCCAGCATCCTTATCGCCTTCAGATGGATCGTAAATATACCCGCATACCATGCATTTATATTTCGCCATTTTCATCACCTCATATTCATCTTATGCATTTGTTAAATATTTTTCTACCTTCATCCCTTAATAATTTTCAGCCAGTACTTCGTAATAGGCCTGGGCGTGCTTGCAGGCAGGACATTCCTTGGGTGGCTCCGTTCCTTCGTGAATATATCCGCAGTTGGTACAGTGCCACTTGACCGGTGCTTTCTTTTTGAAGACTTCTCCTTTGGTGACATTATAGACCAGTTTGTTATAGCGGGCTTCATGAAACTGCTCAACTTTAGCAATCTGCTCAAAAGAACGGGCTACCTCATTAAAGCCTTCACTTTCAGCTACTTTAGCAAAATCAGAGTAGATCTGGGTCCACTCCATTTTCTCTCCGGCGGCGGCTGCCTCCAGGTTTGATTTGGTATCCTTGATCATGCCCGCCGGATAAGCGGCTGTTATCTCTACATCGCCGCCTTCCAGATATTTGAAAAATATCTCGGCATGTTCCTTTTCATTGGCAGCGGTTTCAGTAAAGATATTACTGATCTGTTCAAAGCCTTCTTTTTTAGCCACACTGGCAAAAAAGGTATAGCGGTTTCTGGCCTGGGATTCTCCGGCAAACGCAGTTAAAAGATTCTTCTCAGTCTGGGTGCCCTTTATTGATTTAGTCATTTGTTATTTCTCCTTTACTTTATTTCACTAATTTTTCCTCAAATAATAGCAGGTCAAATATCATCTTCCTTACTGCCGGCCGGGTAGTCAGTCCGTTCTGCTGCCCTGTTTAAACCTTAAACCTCAACTCTTCATTCTGAGCGCCTCAGCTCACTAAAACAATCAGCTATTCTGTCAGGCCGTTAGTTTTATTTATGGCCATCCTGGCGCAGCAGCCATTTTTAGCCTTTATGGTTTGAGCTAAAACTCACTTTACGGACCTTGGCTTTTCTGTTAGTTGCAGGCATTGCGTACACAGGCCGCCCAGTTCCAGGGTATGATGAGTAACCTTGAAACCGGTCTTCCTGGCCACCCTTTCTTCTATGCTCTTGTCCATGCTTTCATCCAGGTCTACTATCGCTCCGCACCTGTCGCAGCGGAAATGATAGTGCCCCCTGGTGTTTCCATCATAATGACTTATCTCCCCGCATGGGCGGATCTCTGTTATCATACCTTTTTCTTTTAGACTCTTAAGATTGCGGTAAACGGTACCCAGGCTGATGCTGGGAATTTCATGCCTGACTTTTTCATAAATCCATTCCGCATCCGGATGAATCCGGCTCTCTTTGATGACCCTGATGATGGCTTCTTTCTGTTTTGATTTCCTGTACATGGGAAACGTTCTGTCCAAAAAATAATTAGTAATAATGATTACTATTATCATTATATAAAATCCCGGGTAGATGTCAATAGGTTCCCCGGATATGGTAAAATTAAGCATCTGTTAAAAAGCGAGAAATCGAGAGTCTATGAACTTATCACCTGCCATGCGTATTGCAGATGTAAATATAAACCGTCTGGCTGAAGGCCTGCGTATGCTTGAAGAAATCGCCCGCCTGGTGCTGGATGATACAGACCTGACTGCCAGACTGAAAACCCTGCGCCATGACCTGATAAGGGCTGATTTGCCTTTTAACCTGGCCCTACTGGATTCCCGCAACTCCTCCTCAGACGTGGGAGTCTCCCTGGAAGTCAGTGGGGAAAAACCGGAAAAAGATTTGTCCTTGATTGCTATCTCCAATTTCCGGCGTGTCCAGGAGTCTCTCAGGGTACTGGAAGAGACCGCTAAAATACCTGAACTGGCAGATAAGCTTAACAGCCGCCGTTTTAAAAACGCCCGTTTCGAGCTTTATACCCTGGAGCAGAATATGATGTCCCGGTTAACCCGCCGCCAAAAAGCCGGCCTGATTTCAGGGCTGTATGTTATTATTGATACACAGGCGCTTCAGGGAAGAGATATCATACCAGCCGCAGGGGAGGTCATCAGGGCTGGGGTGAAGATAATCCAATTAAGAGATAAAACCCTGCCCAAAAAACGCCTGATTCTCCTGGCTGAGAAGCTGCAAAAGCTGTGCAGGCAGAACCACGTTCTTTTCATCATGAATGATTATCTGGACGTAGTCCTGGCTATGGAGGCTGACGGTCTGCATCTGGGACAGGAAGACCTGCCTTTCGATAAAGCCCGTAGACTTCTGCCTGCCGGCGCTGTCCTGGGCTGTTCCGTAATAACGGTTGAACAGGCTGTCGAGGCTGAGGCTGCCGGCGCTGATTACCTCGCCGTAGGCGCCGTTTATCCTACTGTTTCTAAGGATAATATAAACGTAGTAGGACTCTCCACTTTAAAGCAGATTAAGAAAGCTGCCCACATTCCTGTAGTGGCTATCGGCGGCATCAACCGGGAAAATGCCCTTGAAGTAATACAGGCCGGCGCGGACTCCGTCTGCGTGATCAGCGCCGTTTTAAATGCACCGGATATCACCCTTGCCGCACGAGAAATAATAAAAATAATTAAGGGGACTCATGAATAAGTTAACTGCCAATCTGGATGGTTATGCAGCTACAATAAGAGCTGACCTGGAAAAAAAAGATGCTGCCCGCGAAAAAGTTCTGCCTCTGTGCCGTGAATTAATTCGCTATGCCAGCATTACCATACGGGCTATTCACCGCCAGGAATTTGAAGAAGCCCAAAACCTCCTGGCTGAATCACGGCTGGTCCGCCGGTCGCTGGAACAGGCTATTTGTGAGTGTGAAGAACTGAGGTACCATGGTTTTGTCCGGGATGCCCAAAAAGAATATACCGAGGCTAATGCCACCTATGCGCTGGTTACCGGGCAGCCGCTGCCCGGGCCGGATGATCTGGAAGTGGACTACACTGGGTATTTAAACGGCCTGGGCGATACCGTTGGCGAGCTGAGGCGATATTTGCTGGACAGCATGCGGCGCGGGGATCTCTCTCGCGGTGAGGAACTGCTTTCAGCTATGGACGATATCTATACTATTCTGGTTACTATGGACTTTCCTGATGCCATTACCGGCGGCCTGCGCCATACCACAGACCAGGTGCGCAGCATCCTGGAAAAGACCCGAGGCGATATCACCATGGCGGTCACTCAGAAAGAATTGGAAATAAAACTGAGCCAGACAAAGGAATAAACTTACTACAGATATCAATTATATTCGAATATATGGATTGCTTTTCTTCTCGGCTTCCACGGTAGTGGACGAGCCGTGGCCGGGATAGATTATGGTCTCCGGGGGCAGCACCATCAGCTTATCTATAATGGAATCCAGCAGCTCGGCGCGGGTACCAGTCCCGATGCCGGATGACCCGATACTGCGGTGGAACAGCGTATCGCCGGTAAATACTACGCCGTGACCGTAAAGGCAAATGCCCCCGTAGGTATGGCCGGGGGTATTGATAACCTTGAAATGCAGATCCGACACGTTTATCATATCACCTTCCCTGAGCAGTCTATCTGCATACATCGGTGGCCCAAAAGCCACTCCCCAGAAGAACCTGCCGTCTCCCTGCAAAGCGGTGGAATCATCCTGATGGATGGCGACCGAGGCCCCCAGGGCTCTCTTTAAACTGCCTATAGCTCCGATGTGGTCAATATGCCCGTGAGTAGCGACCAGGACTTTTATGTCAACTCCCAGTTCTTTAACGGACCTTAAGATACTATCCGGTTCATCCCCCGGATCTATAATTAACCCCTGCCTGGAAATTTCAGAACTGACGATATAACAATTGGCTTTCCATAAGCCCACTACCAGCCTGTTAACTTTCAAGAAGACCTCCTCCGCCGTATAAAATAATTACCCCAGCTCAAATGTGGTAACGCCGAATATTTTATCAAAAGCCATTTCCGGCTTGCTCCGGAAATACATGCGGGCAGTAAAAAAAACCTGTTTCATTGCATATTTCTGGGCCAGAGCCATGGCGGACGGATTGGTTTCAGGTACATCCAGATAAAGGTGACTGTCTTTTTCTAATTTCGTCATTAATTGCCGGTAAAGTCTTTCTGCAATGTTTATGTCATCAGCGAACAGTGGCCCTACCTTGTACCCTTTTACGCATTTGCGTGCCACGCCGTATCCCTCTAATTTGCCGTTTTTCATACAGGCCAGAGCTGTAGATTCCGGCATTTGCAGCCAGTTTTCCAGGAATTTCCGGCGGTCCGCTGGGAAGCACTGCCGCTCGTATCTCCGGATCAGATCAAAGTGAACTTCACTGATATTGACAATATCCGTGTCTCTTTCCTCAGGGATCTGCGTAATGGTATTCTCAAAGCGGTAATTGATATTACAAAGATCAAACCCTGACTTTTTATAGTTGGTAACCTGGTCCGGGACGCCGTCCAGGCCGATGTTATGCCCTTTCAGACGCTCCAGAGCAACCTTCCAGATTTGCCTTCCATAGCCCTGCCGACGGTATGCGGGCAGTACTATATAAAAACCAATAAAACCGAACTTTGCCTCATAAGAAACGGCTGAAATACAGGCCACAGGCTGGTCGTCCAGCAGACCCACCAGAAATCCTTCCGGATCAATTCGGTAAAAACACTCAGCATCATGCAGTCCCGGGTTCCAGCCTTCCATAGTAGCCATCCGGACAGCCCACTCCACTTCCTGAAGGAACATAGTACGAATAACAAAATTTGGATTACTCATTTTCCCTTTTCCAATTCTACCTGAACAGTCTGGGACCAAACAAGCCGGAATTAAGTTCATCAGCTAAAATCCAGAAAAAACGAAAACCTGTTTTATTGCGAACCCTTCATTCTAGCTGGCCGCCGACACCACGAAAGACAAAAATGGCCGCTGACAGCGGGGCCACCCCTTGCATAAGGAAAGAGGGACGCGAGGAAGCAGCCTAGCAATTAAAAATGCTATTTTCATACGAATCCGCCTATATTTCTTTTAAAACGCAGCATCACCGGGTCCTGCTCTCTGAAATCAATGTCCCCAAAAGCCCTTTCTAGTCATTGTACTCCACCCATACTAATACGGAATGAAAGTCAGTTCCAGGGCACAGGGTATTATTGCCAGCAGTATGATGGCGATACAGTAGCCGAACAAATGCCGGGCTTTCATCCGGTTAATAGCCAGCAGCGGTATATACCAGAAAGGGTTAAAAAGGCTGGTCCAGGCACCCCAGCCTGTGTTTCCCAATGATTTATCTTTTATCTCATGCATGAAATAACAGGAGCCTGTGCCCAAAGTAAAGATTAATAAAATCTTAGTAATAATAAATGTGGCTGTCAACGCCTTTCTTATCTATTGCAGCCTGGTAATTAAGATATTAATATAATAACAAATGAGAAAATCTAATTTTAAGCAAATTGCCTTGGTTTATTTTGAATCGTCCATTCTGGTATGCTGCCGGCGTCCCGAAGGATGAAAATAACATCACCGTATTTGAATTTGTAATTTGTTATTGACTTGATGCTTGGGCTTTGGTTTTTGGTTATTGCTCCTGTTTTCGTCAGAATATACACGTGGAGGTACAACATGGCCGTAAATGACCACTTACAGACCGCTTTAGACTGGCTCCTGGAACCTGAAGATCCCGGAGTGCATTACCTGGCCGTGCGCGACCTGGCTCCTTCAGCCGCTGCTGAATTGAAAGAACTTCAAAAGAAAGCCTATAAAAATGGCCCTATTGCCGCTGTACTGGAAGCCATGAAACCGGAAGGGTACTGGGTCCAGCCGGGTCAAGGCTATAGTCCCAAATACACTGGCACTGTCTGGGCCGTAATCCTGCTTTCCCAGCTCGGGGCCTCCGTGGAGGTTGACAGCCGGGTGGCCGCCGGCTGCTCTTACTTGATGCAGCATACCCTGAATGATAAAGGCCATTTCACGCTTAACGGGCTTCCCTCCGGCACTGTTGACTGTTTGCAGGGCAATCTATGCGCCGCCCTTCTGGATCTGGGTATCTGGGATGCCCGTCTGGAGAAGGCCTTTGAATGGATGGCCAGGACAGTCACCGGTGAAGGCATCGCTCCCATGGAGGAAAAGAATGCCCCGGTACGCTATTACGCGGGCAAGTGCGGCCCGCGATTCGCCTGCGGGGCTAATAACAAGCTGCCCTGCGCCTGGGGTGCTGTCAAGGTTATGCTGGCTTTCAGCAAGCTGCCCGGAAACAAGCGCACACCCGTGATCGAAAGGGCAATAAAGACCGGTATTGATTTTCTTCTTGGCAATGATCCGGCCAAAGCGGATTATCCATGCGGTTATGCCGCCAAACCCAGCGGCAACTGGTGGAAATTCGGTTTCCCCGTTTTTTATATCACCGACCTGCTACAAAACGTAGAGGCATTGGTAGGTCTGGGCTATGACCGTGACCCGCGGCTGGCCAATGCTCTAAAACTGGTCCGGGAAAAACAGGACGCCAGAGGCCGCTGGCCTCTGGAATACCATTACAACGGCAAAACCTGGATAGATAGCGGCCCGGTTAAGAAGCCTAACAAATGGGTGACCTTAAGGGCCTTAAGAGTACTGCAAAAAGAATGATAAGTTTGTGTCTATTAAATCCATTTTACCTTGTTCACTTTGAGCCGGAACACAGGCGGACAATATTGATGTCTTTAAAGAACCTGTGTTACAATCTGGGAAACATAACCGGAGACCTGCCTGTATGAATGGGACAGCAGGATCACACCTTAAATTTCAGTGGTCCCTGTCCGGAACATGGAGACCACCTTAATAAAATAAACTTGTGGCCAGGTATGACGGACATAGCTGTGACTGCTATTAAAAAGAAGGAGGGTAAATTAACTTGATAAATGCATTTGAGACGTTTCCGCACCTGTTATCCCCGCTGAAAATAGGCAATGTAGTATTCCGTCACAGGATGTTCGGAGCACCGGTTAACTCAGCTGAAGTTGTTGTCGATGGTCAACCTTCGCTTGACGCGGTGGTATATTTTGAGAGGAAGGCTATGGGCGGCGCGGCGGCCATCGCCTACGGAGAAGTCGACGTAGACCCTGAAGACTACCGGGAAGGGAGATATCCTCGTGAAATCACCCGCATGAGCAATTACAACTATGCGCGTCTGGCCAGCGCTATCAGACGTCAGGGCGCTGTCTCTGCGCTAGAGCTGTGCTTTTCCGGTATCTTTGCCCGTATGTATACGGGGCCAGGAAAACCCGCCTGGGGTCCGGTCGATATGCCTCCGCGATTCGGAGAGAAAGTCGCAGCTATGTCTGAAGAGAAAATCCTGCAAATTATAAATGAGTTTGGAAATGCAGCATTGGCGGCTAAAAATGCCGATTTTGATATGATAGTCCTGCATGGCGCCCACGGCTTCGGTCTACAGCAGTTCATGTCGCCGACCTTAAACACCAGAACCGACCGGTGGGGAGGCAACCCGGAAAACCGCTGCCGTTTCGCCGTCATGGCCATCGATAAGATAAAGCAACTCTGCGGTCAGGATTTCCCGGTCGAAATTCGTATCAGCGGCAGTGAAGTCGTAAAAGGCGGATATGGCATTGACGAAGGCTGCCGCATAGCTGAGCAGCTTGATGGGCATGCGGATATAATCCATGTCTCTGTCGGAGCAATAGAAAGATTCGGAGCTGAAACATTATCACGCACTCAAGTTAGCATGTTTTATCCGCCTGGCGTTAATGTTGAATGCGCGGCAGAAGTTAAAAAACATGTAAAAAAATCGCTTGTCGGTACGGTCGGCGGTCTGAACGACCCTTATCAAATGGAGCAAATCCTGGCTTCGGGTAAAGCGGATATTATTTATTTGGGGCGTCAGCTTGTCTGCGACCCTGATTTCCCCAATAAGGTACGGCGCGGTTGTGTCCATGAGATACGCAAGTGTATGCGTTGCCTTGACTGCTTTTCCGAAGGGGTAAGGCACGGTGACCTCATTTGCGCCATCAATCCTGAAATAGGCCGCGAACGCGAGGTGTTCAGGGCACTTCCCGCACCTGAAAAGCAACGTGTACTTGTTATTGGCGGCGGTATAGCCGGAATGCAGGCTGCGCTCACTGCCAGTAAAAACGGTCATGACGTGATTTTATGTGAAAAGACCGGCGAGCTCGGTGGAAAAATCCTGTGCGAAGCCAAGGTGCCGTTTAAGCAAGATTTGTATGATTACATACTGCTGCAGCGGGCTCTGATAGCGAAATCATGTATTGACCTGAGACTAAATACGGAGGTGACGCCGGAATACGCGCGGACGGAACGTCCTGATGTCATTATAGCGGCAGTTGGTTCAGACCCGGTAACGCCGGGCATTCCGGGGATAAATAAAAGCAATGTGTATCAAGCGATTGATGTGTATAAAAACCCATCGCTGATCAAAGGGAGAGTTGTCATTCTCGGCGCGGGTTTCGTCGGCACAGAGCTGGCTATTTATCTTAAAGACTTCGGAATCGACGCTGAAATCGTTGAAATGCTGGGTGGTATAAGCGACGGCGGCAACACCGTGCACAAGAGCGCTGTTATCGATATGATAACGCAGAAAAATATACCCATCCACTTTAAGACGAAGGCTGTAGAGATAACCACAGATGGGGTAAAATGCCAGAGCCAAGAGGGTGAGACGTTTTATAAAGCCGACGCCGTGATTCTTGCCGTTGGTATGAGACCGCTCCATGACGAAGCTTTAAAATTCAGCCGTTGCGCAAAAGACTTCCACATGATAGGCGAATGCCGGAAAGCCGCCAATATCCTTTACGCAACCAGCACAGCTTATGCGGCTGCAAGGCTAATTGGGAGATTTTAAACCGTGTAATTTGTTATTTTTATTGGTTCCTGGGTTTTGGTTCTTGGGCATTACTCCTATTTTCGAGATAATCCTCCCTTCTCCAAATCATAAACGCAGCAAATCAGCGCGGTTTTGGAGGGATCACGGTGGGTGGTAGAGAGTCCTTATTGGCGTAATTTGACGCTGTGTTGGCCACTTTGGATACTACTTCCCCCGTTTTACCGTCAATTTTTATTAACAACGTCTTAAACATATTCTCAGGAAGACCTGAATCGCTGCTCATGTTCAGAACAACACTCGGGTTTCTATATGGGTCACTGACCCAGCCAAGTTCTTCAGGGGTGATGTCTGCATTGTCAAACTCCATCTCCCAGATTCCTTGCGAACCAGATTGTCGATCCCAACGCACCGTTAAAGGAGCACGCCCCATGACGGATGCCGGGACATTTTTATATGCGATTGTAATAGCCTCATTCAGTTTGATAGCCGGTGGACGTATGTAACCCAGGTACACACCTGCAAGCGGAAAAGAAACCATAAAACAAACAGCAATAGCAACAATAGAGAATTTCTTTTTGTTTGAAATGAATAAACCGAAAAGCCCCAATAACAAGGCTAAAGCATTTACAGCCAAAACTACTCCAGAATATCTTTCAAGCAATTTTCCAAACAAGAAGATTGAACCTTGTAGTCCGGAATAGACCCCCAGCCAAATTAAGAAGGTGTAGATTATATTCAGCAACCCAATTATTAAAGGGGTGAAGGTAATGATGGGATATTCGGTCTTGGTCCTTCTATCTCGCCTTTCTTCTTCCAGGGAGATTTTACGTTTTTGGCTCTCCGGAAAATGTTGACGAAAGAACTCGAATGGATCTTCTCTGCTCATTAAAATCCCCATTTATCACAAACTGTACAATTATTAAAATTGAAATAGATAAAAGGGACTTACATAATAAATGTATTTTAACCCTAATATAGATAACTTTCAACAGTAATTATGTACGTATTTTCTTCATTGTACTTCTGGACAAATAAAGAAAGGT
This sequence comes from uncultured Dehalococcoidales bacterium, assembly GCA_964386535.1. GTDB lineage: Bacteria > Chloroflexota > Dehalococcoidia > Dehalococcoidales > UBA3254 > CAYLRY01. The sequence goes on from CAYLRY010000024.1 coordinate 18,676, forward strand.
GATAAACTCAGAAAAAAGACAAATTCTTGACTAAGCTGTCCCCAATCATATAATGTACTTATGGCTTATGGAGTAGTTGTATTATAAAATGAAGGTAGTAAGGAGGTGAAAATGGGACTGACATTTTTGGAGATTGAAGTTGGGAATCCGGCCAAACCTGATATAAAAGAAAAACTTGAATTTTTAATCGATTCAGGAGCCATTTACTCGGTAGTTCCGGCACCCATACTGGATCAATTAGGAATCAAGCCTTTAACCGAGCAGGAGTTCCGTTTGGCCAACGGAACTAAGATTGTTCGTAAAAAGGGTATTGCTCTTTTCAGCTATGGAGACCGCATAGGTGGAGCAGATGTTATCTTTGGAGAGGAAGGAGATAGCAATCTCCTGGGGGCATTCACGCTTGAAGCCCTGGGGTTAACGCTTGATCCGTTACGCCGGGAATTAAAACCACTACCAATGCTGCTATAGCTCTTAGCATTTGTCAAAGCCAGCCAATTTTCGGTTGGCTTCTTTCTTAAACGGATCCCCACTTTGCTTCCCGATTCACACCGCCAGGCTTTAACAACTATAATAACCATGATGCTGAAAATTACCTGGATGAAGCCATGTTCGGTTTGCCACCGGCCGATGAAAAGCGGTAAGCCGACCATTCTTTTAGCTAATGATAAACCCACTCTATTCGGCATTTGTCATTCTGCCTGCAGCTACACTCAGAACGTTCACGGTCATTTTCAGATGAGGCCACCGGATTTTTTAACTAAAGAGCAGACATCTTTCTTGGTGCAGTTTTATCCACGACTCTATAGTCTTCCAGGCTTACCGGAAAATCAGGGGCAATTAAGAGCAAGCTTTAGCCTTTTTATTGCGGGACTTTCCGTTCTCAATGGTCAACCTGACGGATTCCTTTCGTAAAAGTGTGAAAGTGGAAGTAACTATTATTTGATGAACTGGTGAATGCAATCTTAAAAATGGACTATAATACTCTGGAATAATGTGCTGTTCCAGGTTCAGGCTTATACTTAACGGAGAAATATAGTTATAGATCTGTTCCAGGTTAATATAACTTCCCGCTCTAAACGCGGTATTTGTGCTGCTGTTTATCCCGGACAATTATTTGAGTTCCGGGCCGGTGCATATCCCAAACCGGGCACGCTGGCTGAAGCTGCATAAATTGCGGACACTGCATTGCAGCCCGCACTACAGACAATTTGACTCCTCGAAAAATACCATTGGAAAAATGCCGTTCAATTGACCGTCGTATACAAATTGGCTCGGAGCAATGTGAGGAACTGCTGAAAGGGGATTATTTTCTTTACGTCTCAGTGAAAATAGTGCCCGTTAAAGAACATGAGGGTCCAATTTTTTTACCTGATGATAGAAGAGTTTAAAGAGCATCATAGGAAGGGGATAATCAAGAAGATTCTCCTTGATCGCGGCTTTTTGGATGGCCCCCAAATTGGCCGCTGCAAGCAGGAAAAGGGGCATTGACATATTTATGACGGTCCGGGCGCCATATGGATATCTATCGGGATGTCATAGGCATGGTGAAGGCAGGTGAGTTGAATTTCAAACCCTGGATAGCGTCATCACCTGCAGCTAAGCAACCTGTTATACATCGTCCGGAGGCTATCCGCAAACGGGGGGAATCCCGGCATAGAACTCTGGCCATGCGAAAGGGGCAAAAGATGGTCTCCGCCAAAATAACGGAGCCTGCAAAAGGACCCAGCCACGTGTTGACAATTGAGAAAAAATGAGATAAGATCAAGCCATTCTTGAGCGTCTAAGCGCAGCTTTATATTACTCAACCCATGCAAAATCAAGTGAGTAATGAGATGTCCGGCTCAGGTAAAATCTTGTATAACTCACTGAAATCAAGCGATTATTATTGATCTCTCAAGGAAGGTAATATTTATTTTTATTGACCAGAAATAAAATTAGAGCTTTATATTTAAGACTAATTTGTTAGGAGGCTGCATTATGAAAAGAATAGCGTCGTTTATTTTAGTAGTTATGCTGGTATGTATTATTGGTCTCACTGGTTGTTCAGGAGACCAAACAACAAGTGCTCCAGATGCAGGGAAAACCATCGAACTAAGGTTCGCTACCTTTATTCCTCCCACAGATGTTTATGCGGTAACACTGGGGGAATGGGCAAAAGAACTGGAGCAGCGCACAAACGGCCGGGTGAAGGTGACCTTCTATCATGGTCAATCCCTCTTAAAAGTCCCTGAGCTTTTGGATGGTGTGGCTTCCGGGACTGCCGATATGGCCTTCATGTTTGCAGGCGCTTTCCCGGACCGGCTGCCGTTGTCTCAGATCATGGGGCTGCCCACCATGATTTTTCAAAACTCATCTCAGTCAAGCCAGACCTGGTTGGCTCTTCATAATAAATATAAGGAACACCAGGAAGAGTACACCAAAGCCGGTGTGAAAGCCCTATGGTTCCAGATGCCAGGACCGAACCAGATAGAGGGTAATGTAAAAATTGAATCTCTCAGTGACTTGAACGGCGTTAAAATAGCTGTGGACGTCAGAGAAGAACTGGAAGCCTTTAAACTACTCGGGGCAGTGCCCATTATTGTGGCTGGCGGCGATAAATATGTCTCTTTACAGACGAATGTAGTTACCTCTTCCACCCAGAATTTTAATGGCTCCAACACCTGGAAGACCTATGAGGTAACCAAGTATGTCACCGAAAATGTGGATATCAGCTACCGGAATTGCCCTACCATTATCAACCTCAATACATACAACAATCTGCCCGCTGATATTAAGAAGATCTTCGATGAAGTGAGTTCCAGTGAGACCTGGACCAAGCGCGCAGCCAACGCTTATGATGAAAGCAATGCCAAATATCGGACCGAAGTGGAAAACTATCATATTAAAGCAGGTCATGGGCCTATTTTTAAATTACCGGACAGTGAGAAGGCTAAATGGCGCAACATGATTCAGCCGGTCATAGATACATGGGTAAACGGAGTTGAAGCTAAAGGCTTGCCTGGAAAAGCCATGCTGGCTGACCTGAATACGTTTGCCCAACAATACAAATAAATAAGGGATAAACAGGGAGTCATAGACAATAATAGTTAAATTGTTTGTTTTGCCTTGGCTCCCTGTTATTTTGCGGATCTTGACTTTAAAACACCTTTTGAATGGCTATTTCCAGCTAAGAAATAAAAACCAATTTCCTTATCTTGGAGACATGCGCTGCCCCCAAACTTTTAAAGGAAAGCTATTTAATGAATGTTAAAGGACAAAATATCCGACCAAGGCTGGCAGTAAAACTGGCTAAATTTCTGGCCAGGCTAGTTTATCCTCTGAGCCGCTGGTTTTCATATATTTCGATGATAGCTACGGCTGCCATGATGCTGATTATCGCAGCGGATGTCTTTATGCGCCGCGTCTTTAATTCACCCATTTTCGGTACATATGATATCATCAAGGTTCTCCTCGTTTTTATTGTTTTCTGTGCTGTAGCTTATGTCATGGTGATCAAAGAACATATTATTGTAAACACGCTTACCCGCCTGTATCCGGAGATGTTAAAAAAAATTGTTTGCGTAATTACCTATTTTTTTAACATTATTATTCTGGCCATTATCTTCTGGCAAACCCTTAGTTATGGAATAGCTATGCTTAAGGCCGGCGAAAAACTGGTCTTGCTCAAAATTCCTATTTCACCCTTTATTTTTTTGTTGGCTTTAGGTTACGCCATTTTCTTCCTCGTGGTCCTGGTACAATTAACTTTCACTCTGGCTGGGGTTGAGGATAATGCCAATTAGATGGTAATATCTACCGAGGAGAATAATGGATAACGTTAGCCTGGGTGTCCTTTTTACCGGAATTCTACTATTCCTCATTATCATTCTCAGTATGCCAGTTGGTTTATCTATGGCTCTGGCCGGCGCAGCCGGTATTTATTTTATTGCCGGTTCAAAACCCTTATTTAACATCCTTTCTCAATCCCCTTACACCACATCCTCTGACTATGTCTTTACTGTAATTCCAATGTTTATTCTGATGGGCTGGCTGGCAGCGGAGAGCCGGATCAGCAGCGATCTGTTTATTGCCATTAACAAGTGGACCGGCTGGATTAGGGGGGGACTGGCAATGGCAGTCAGCCTGGCCTGTGCTGCTTTTGGGGCAATATGCGGCGACTCGATTACCACCGCCGTCACGATGACTTCTATCGCTTTACCGGAAATGCGCAAGAATAAATACAGCGACCGGTTATCAACGGGTATCCTGGCTGCCGGTGGCAATCTGGGTTTCATGATACCCCCGAGCATCGCCTTTATTATCTTCGGGATCATCACTGAAACCTCAATCGGCCACCTTTTTATAGCCGGCATCCTGCCTGGAATTCTGCTAGCTGTCGCTTTTTGTACAACTATTTATATCATTTGCCGCCTTGATCCAAAAGCCGGACCTGCCAGTAAAAGGGTACCCTTCCAGCAGACCCTAAGGATACCCGCAGGCGCATGGTTAATGATTATTTTAGCTTTTATGGTTCTGGGCGGCATTTATACTGGTTTTTTTACCCCTACCGAGGCTGGCGGTGTGGGAGCTTGTGCTACGCTGTTTTTCGGTCTGGCATCCAGACGTTTGAATTGGAGCCGGATCAAAAATTCTCTAACCAATACAATTAAAACCAGCGGTATGATCTTCATCCTGATTATAGGTGCTATCATTTTTAGCCGGATGCTGGCTTTAAGCACTTTGCCCTTTGCTATTACGGACCTCATAGCCGGGTTGTCTGTCAACCGTTATGTAATCCTAGCCCTGATTTTGATCGTTTTTATTATTGCCGGATTCTTCCTTGACATTATGTCAATTCTATTAATCATGCTGCCAGTGATGAGTCCCGTAGTCCAGGGCCTGGGCTTTGATATGGTCTGGTTTGGGGTGCTGGTAGTCGTCACCGTGCTGATGGGCCAGATTAGCCCGCCGGTGGGTATTGTGGTTTTTGCTGTAGCCGGAGTAGTAAAAGACATCCCGATGGCGGACGTTTTCAAAGGCGCCATGCCTTTCTTTTTTACCATGGCTGTTTGCCTGATCGTATTGACCGCTTTTCCCCAAATTTCCCTGGTTTTAGTGAAAATGATGTTGAGCGGCGGATAAATTCATAAGTTCCATTCTGCTATGCAACAATAATTCTTGAATCTCCTCTATAAAAAGAACCTGAAAGGTTCCTTTAATCTGTTAAACCGTACCTGATTAGACGAAAAAGAAGCTACAAAAGGTTGTCAGGGTTGACTGAGATGTCAAAAAATTATACTATTTACAATGATGAACATCAATATATTCTCAAAGCTGGCCAGATACTTCGGAACTGCGGTTATCGTTTATATATTGTATCTTATCCTTACCATCGGTACCGGTGATTTACTTCTCTGGAGCGCAGCCGAGTTGATTATCGGGATTATCTTTGCCCTGGCAGTCGCCGCACCTTTATACAGCCGGTTTTTAAAAAACTTTCGCATGCTTAATCCTGTTCGCTGGCTGCTTTTTATGGTCTACCTGGTACCGTTTTTCTGGGCTATGACAAAAGCCAATATCGATGTGGCCTACCGGGTTATTACCGGACGGATAAATCCTGGAATAGTCAGAATTTCAACTGGATTGAAGACCGATACAGCCCTGACAATGCTGGCCAACTCCATCACCCTGACGCCCGGTACACTGAGTGTGGATGTGGATGAAACCAGCAATGACCTTTACATTCACTGGATTAACGTTAACACGGAATCCCTTAAAGGTCTTCCCTCAGACTATAAGGCAGTATGCGGTGATTTTCCTGACTGGGCAAGGAGGATAGCAGATTGATGTGGTTAGCCGCAGTCATCGTGGTGATTGCCTGCATCGTTATCACCATTGGCAAGGTATTTATAGGGCCTGGTACGCCTACCCGCCTGGTAGCCTTTGATACCGTTAACACCCTGGTGGTTGCTATTATGGTAGTACTGGCCGCTGTGCTGGACCAGGTTATTTTCGTCGATATTGCCATCGTCTATGCCTTACTTTCCTTTATAGTGACGCTGTACGTGGCGCGTTTGCTGGAAGGAAGGAAGCTATAAATGACTGCCATCACAGTTGTTTCGAGCATATTTATTGTTATAGGATTATTTTTCAACGTGATAGGGGTATTCGGTCTTTACCGGTTCCCGGATGTTTATACGCGTCTGCACTCGGCCACCAAATGCACCACCTTTGGCACCATATTTTTGATCCTGGCTGTAATTGCCGAGTCGGCCGGTGTTTGGATTTCAAAGGGTGATTTTTCATCCCAGTCTGTACTTTCGATACACGCTGTGATTGCTCTTATCCTGCTTCTTGTCACCAACGCTACCGGGGCGCATGCTATTTCGCGGGCAGCCTACCGCAGCGGTGAGAAACCGGCACGCGCTGTTATAGATGACCTGGCAGGTAAAAAAGATGATTGACGCTATTTACCTGCACCTCATTATCCTGGTGGTTATCCTGGTCTGCGCCGCATATGCTGCGATTTCTAAAGATCTGCTATATGCGGTAGTAGCGCTGTCAGTGTTGAGCGTATTACTGGCTCTTGAATTCTTTTTACTGCGCGCTCCAGACGTTGCGATTGCAGAGGCTGCTATCGGCGCTGCAATCACGGCTGCTCTTTTCATTATAGTTATCCGGGCCACCAGGAGGATGGAGTAGCCATGAGGAATATTATTGCCTGGGTATTCCTAGTGCTCCTGTCGGTTCTTATAATCGCCGGAGTACTGGCCATGCATCCGTTCGGTAAGCCTTCTGCCCCCATGGACGATTACATGATTAACCACGCTCAGGCAGAAACCGGCAGTAATAATGTGGTCACGGCTGTTCTTTTCGATTATCGTGGATTCGATACCCTGGGAGAAGCCACTGTCCTTTTCGCCGCCGTAGGCGGAGTCCTGCTGGTACTGAGAACTATAAAAAAAAGAAAGGATAACGACTGATGTCAAAGATAGTCCGCAGTGTTGCTATACCAATAGCTCTCTTCGGTATGATTTTCGGTCTGTATATCATCATGCATGGGCATTTGACACCGGGGGGTGGATTTCAGGGGGGAGCAGTCATCGCCTCGGTGGTTGTCCTTTTCGTGGTGGCCTTTGGAGTTGGGCGTGTGAAGAAATCAATCAGGGAGAAACATCTATCTCTTCTCGAAAGCGGCGGAGCACTGCTTTTTATAGGATTGGCCTTTGGCGGAATCGGTATTGCATTTTTTTATAATTTTCTGGTCGGCTCGCCGTTCTTCGGCAATATCCCTCCTTCCGGGCCCAATACCGGTGATGTTTGGTCAGGCGGTGTATTACCTTTAATGAATTTCGGAGTCGGTTTCAAGGTAATAGCCGGTCTTTCCGCAGTTGTGCTTGCCATGGCGTTTTTTGCCGGTGGCGACGAAAAGGAGGAATAATGCAATCTATAATTGACAATTTCCCGTTTGTTATTGCGGCTTTGCTCTTAGGTGTAGGGCTTTACGTTCTGTTGTTTAAAAGAAACCTGGTGAAAATCGTAATGGGTATCGCCATCATTTCATCGGCCGTAAATTTATTTCTGGTTACCCTTGGATACCGCCAGGACGGAGTGGCCCCCATATTTACTCTTTCACCGGAAGGCGTGATGGTGCTACCCGTGGTCCAGGCTCTTACACTGACGAATATTGTCATAGGTGTATCTGTTACTGCCCTGATGCTATCGCTGATTATGCGGTATTACCGTCATACTGGCCATATAGATTCTAAAAAAACCAGGATACTGAAAGGCTAACTGTGGAATACCTCACTCTGCACTCTCCTGTGCTGATAATCGCCCTACCGCTGCTGGCAGCCTTCATTACACCACTCCTTGGACGCCTGGGTGACCGGTGGCGAAATGCTTTGAACGGCGTATTGATGGTCTGCGTGATATTCCTGGTCATCACGCTGGCTGTGGATGTCTATACAGGTGGGATGCGCGTTTATACCCTGGGCGCTCCTATTCCGGGAATGACTATTCCGCAGGATTTCACCCTACCGGTGAGAATCCTGCTCCAGGTGGACGGCATGTCCGTTTTTATGGCCATTACGGTAAGTGTGGTAACCCTGGCTGCGCTGGTCTACTCATTCCAGTTTATGAAAGGGAAGAGCGGACAGGATGGGTTTTATTCCCTGCTCATGCTGCTTTACGCAGGCATGGTCGGCCTTGTGCTGACCGGAGACATGTTCAACCTTTTCGTTTTTTTTGAAATAATCTCCATCGCAGGCGCAGGCCTGGTGGCTTACCGCGCTGCGCAAGCCGATGCACTGGAAGGCAGCTTCAAATATATCATAATCTCAACAGTCAGCGGTCTCATGGTGCTCTTCTCCATCGGCCTCTTATATGGTCAATATAATGTATTGAGCATCGCTGCGCTGGCACAGGATATCCAGTATACGACTCCAGACATGGTCACTCTGGCTTTACTGATAATCGCTTTTGCCCTTAAACTGGCGGCTGTTCCACTGCATATGTGGGCGCCGGACACCTATTCTGTAGCCCCGGCCGGTATAACTCCCATGGTTTATACCTCAAGCGCTGCCAGCATGTATGCTCTTTACCGTGTTACTTTCACTTTATATGGCGGTCATTTCGAACCGGCTTCCATCGGATGGCTGATCATTATTCTCGGTGTGCTCAGCATGCTTGTAGGTGTTCTGATGGCCATCCGGCAGACAGACATCAAGCGTCTGATGGCTTACCATGCCATTTCTCAAAGCGGTTATATGCTGCTCGGTCTCGGGGTGGGTGTTGCCGTTCTTGCTGATCCAGTGGCGCTAGCCTCCTACGGACGGGATGCCATGGACGGCGGACTGTTTCATCTGATTAACAATGCCCTATATAAAGGCATGCTCTTTCTTACTGCGGAGGCTATTTTCTTCCGTATCGGTACGCGGGATCTGAATATGATGGGCGGGCTGGGTCATAATATGAAATGGACGGCGGTTTTTTTCATCATCGGGGCGCTTGCCATTGCCGGCATTCCTCCCACCAATGGATTTGCTTCCAAGCTGCTCATTTACCAATCAGTCTTCCAGTTTAACCCGCTGCTGTCAATAATCGCTATGTTCGTTTCTCTTTTAACACTGGCCTCCTTTGCCAAGGTCTTCTGCTCAGCTTTTACCGGACCGCAACTGGCAGTGTGGAAAGATACAAAAGAAGTTCCCGCTTCATTACTTGTCGGTATGGGGATCATGGCGGTATGCATCATCTTTTTCAGCCTTTTCCCCGGTCTGGTGATTGATAATATTGTTGCTCCGGCAACAGACGCGCTCCTTGATCAGGCTGGTTATATAGAACGAGTCATGGGTATGGTTCCTTAAAATATGAAATGAAAGTCGGAGAATCAGAAAGTTGTCTTTTATCACATATGGTCACGGCGCCTGGAATCCTTTGATCTGGCTGGGGGTACTGCTGGTGATGGGAGGGCTGGTCATTTTATTAAGGAGTAGAGGACGAAACCCGTATAAAAAAGAAACAGCCCAAACGGATGTTTTCATCTCCGGTAACCCTGTGAACTCTGCCGAGCAATTACAGGTAAAGGCGCATAATATTTACTGGGGGTTTTTCGAGGCTTTTAAAGGATTTTTTAATATTATCAATCGACCGCATACCGGCATCATTAATGATTATATTTTATGGCTCGTCGGCTCTGCGGGACTAGCAATACTGCTGGTACTTCTGGCAGGATAATAAAAATCAGGCAGATATCAGGAATAAATAATGAACGTCATGACTTTTAACCGGGCATTATGGGTCTATCATGTCAATACCGGATCGTGCAACGGCTGCGATATAGAGATAATGTCACTGTTGACGCCGCGTTATGATATTGAACGCTTCGGAATCCGGTTGGTAGGCAGCCCACGCCATGCCGATGTGCTTCTGGTCACCGGACCTGTCGCCCGAACCATGGAAGACGCTGTTCGCCGTGTTTACAAGCAAACACCTGACCCCAAGATAGTAATGGCGGTTGGCAACTGTGGTACGGAAGGTGATGTATTCCACGAGGGCTACAGTCTTGTGGGGCCTATAGACCAGATACTTCCGGTAGATGTTTATGTGATCGGCTGCCCACCTCGCCCTGAAGCAATAATAGATGGGGTAGTCAAAGCCTGGAAAAAGCTGGAAAGCGCTGAGAGCAAAGGGAAACTTTAATGGAAAGGCTATCACCTCAACAAATAATTGATAGTTTCAAAGAAGTCCTCGGAAGTGGTTTTATTACCGCTACTATTTACCAGCGTGAAGTGGCTGTGGCAAAAAACCGTTTCCGCAGCTTATGGATAACCATTATAAGGGAATCGTTCCTGGATGCTGTGCGGCATGTAGTATCTTTGGAGCCTCATCCCCATCTGGCCATGATTACCGGCAGGGATACCGGCGCAGATATCGAAATGCTTTATCATTTCACCATTTATTTCGGTCGACATCTTGAAGAGTTGAACCTGGCCTTGCGCCTGTCCCTGCCAAAGAACGACCCTGTAATACCAACCGTGACCGGTTTTATCCCAGGCGCAATATTCAGCGAACGGGAAATTCAGGAGATGATGGGAGTTAGAGTTGACGGAATACCGGATAACCGCCGCCTGCTTCTGGAAGGCGTATTACCTGAAGGCGTTTATCCCTGGCGAAAGGATGATGCCGAACTACAAAAATACCTGCGTGTGCTGCCGGGCCGAAAACCCGCCTGCAGTGTAGACAAAGAAGAATCACATGACCTCTGAAGAACCAAAAAAGACCTCCTATACTTTACCTATCGGCCCGATTCACCCGGCCTTAAAAGAGCCTATACAGCTTGATCTGGAAATAGACGGAGAACAGGTTGTGGGTGTGGATGTCAAGGTTTCGCAGGTGCACCGGAGCATTGAGTGGTTGGGCATGAATCGCAATAATATCGTACAGACCATTTATCTTGCCGAACGGATATGCGGGATCTGTAATATCTGTCATCCTCTCTGCCTGGTTATGGCTGTGGAGCAGGCAGCAGGTATAACCCCGCCGGAACGGGCAGAATATGTACGTACCATAGCTTCAGAAATGGAGCGTATCCATTCACACCTTCTCTGGGCAGGAGTAGCCGCACATGAGATAGGCTTTGATACCGTTTTTTACATGACCTGGCGCGCTCGCGAAGAAATTATGGATACCATAGAATTCGTTTTCGGCAACCGGGTTACCAAGGCCATTATGCAGGTCGGCGGGGTACGGAGGGATATTACTTCAGAGCACGTTGCCCGCCTGCGGCAGGGACTGGATTTTTATAAAGGCATTTATGAGCAACTACAGCGCGTTCTACTGGAGGATGAGACCATCAAGATGCGCTGCCGCAATGTTGGCATTTTGAGTAAACAGGAAGCCTTAGAACTTCTGGCTGTCGGCCCTATGGCCAGGGCCAGCGGTGTACCTAAAGACGTTCGCCAGGACCAGGCCTATGCAGCATATGCTGACCTTGATATAAAGGCCATCTTGCCGGATGCCTTCGCAGGGAAAATCACCGGCGATGTTTACGACCGTATTATTGTCCGGTTGCTTGAGATCGTCCAGTCCATAGAAATCATCGAACAATGTCTGACCAGGATGCCCACTGGTCCGATACTGGCTGAAACAAAAATGCCGAAATTACTGCGTTATCTTGCCGATGCCGCAGGTGAAGGAGTAGGGCGAGTTGAAGCTCCTCGCGGGGAAGATATTCATTATGTCCGGCTGGAAAAGGGCGTGGTGCCGCTCTCAACGTGGCATTTGCGCGCTCCTACCTACGTTAACCTTATGGCTGTACCAGCCATATTAAAGGGTCTACAGATAGCTGACGTGCCTATTGCTTTCGCCTCCATAGACCCCTGCATGTCCTGTACTAACCGCCTGACCCTTACCGACTGCGCTACTGGCCGCCGCTCAGTTATAACCTGGCAGGAAATGCACCGGCTTTCAGTAGAGAAAACCAGGAAATTGCTCGAATGAACATGCCTATAGACAACATTGTATTAAAAACACTGGCTGTTATTGGAGTAGCCGTTCTGACGGTTCTGGCCGGTATATTTTTCAGCCTTATTTTTCGAGGCCTTGACCGCCGCTTATCTGCCCGCATGCAGGGAAGATATGGACCGCCGGTTGTTCAACCCTTCCGCGATATTTTCAAGCTGCTCATGAAGGAAAACATGGTACCCAAAGGAGCCATCTCATGGCTTTTTAATGCTGCCCCCCTTCTCGCTGCAGTAAGCACTGCCGTGCTTCTAATCTATATCCCCCTTTTCGGACAGCCGCCGGTGCTGAGCAGTTATAGTGATATCATCCTTGTACTCTATCTTCTCATTGTACCTTCGCTGGCCCTCATCACCGGAGGGTTTGCCTCCGGTTCTCCCTATGCCACTGTAGGTTCCCAGCGTGAAATGATTATCATGATGAGTTATGAATTGCCGCTGGCTGTGGTTATTTTATCTATTGTTTGGGTGATCAACCGGAATGGAGCTCCCGATCCCTTCCTGCTCAACACCATTAACAGTAATCCCTTCTGGAATTTAGTAGGACCTGCAGGTGTATGCGGCGGCATAATCTTACTGGCTGTTCTATGCATAGTCAGCCTGGGCGAATCAACCAAAGTCCCCTTCGATGTCGCTGAGGCAGAGACTGAGATCGCCGGTGGGATGCTGGTCGAGTATTCGGGTCGAAACCTCCTGCTCTTTTACCTTGCGGATATAATCAAGTCATTCATCATGGCTTCAATCATCGTAGCGTTGTTCATCCCCTATAACCTGTCCCCCATTATTGGGGTATCAGCAGCTTTGCCTGCTGGCATCATAGACGGGTTATTCTTTCTCATCAAGGTGTTCATTGTGATGTTTTTCAGCCTTACTCTGGTACGTACTGCCGTAGCCAGGTTCACCATAACCCGGGCCAGTGCCGTTTACGTAGTAGCTTTGACCGGCCTTGCACTTGCTGGAATGCTGCTATTCTGGGTTGATTCTTTGCTTTAGGAATATAGTATGTGGGAAGTTACTGCCAATTTATTAAAACAACTTTTTCGCAGACCAGCCACCAATCTTTTCCCGTCCGGGCGAGCCCCAGCTTCTACGCTGAAACTGCTGGATAAAGTTGCCAGACAGGAGGCTGTCCTTAATCCTCCGGTTGCCCCTCCGTCAGGATTCCGCGGCAAAATCGCTTATGACCGCGAAAACTGCACCGGCTGCCACCAATGCGTCAACATCTGCCCGACAAAAGCCATTGAATTCTTGCCGAAAGATAGAAAAATCAGGATATTTCTTGCCCGCTGCTGCTTTTGTGCCCAGTGCGTTGATGTCTGTCCAGTGCGCACACTGGCTATGACGGATGAATTTCTGCTCTCAGCTTATGATAAATATGATTCAAACCTGGTTGTGAATGATAGCGGCGAACTCCCCGGTTCGATCAAGCGTAAAATAAAAAGCGTATCTGAACAAAAACTGGAAGAGTGAGTCAGTCCAGGGGCTGGATATCTTCAATACTTCCGGTGAGAAGCAGGCCGGCAACTGCTTCTCCGCTCCGGCGTACCACATTAGAGAGTCCCTGGCCTTGCTCCGTGTTTCCCGGTTGGATTCCCACCAGGCAAACCCGTCCGCAAAATCCATGTATATAGGAAATCAACTCTGTTAGCGGCATTATATGTGAGGAATACGAAAGAGTCTGTACCCTTTCTGGCGGAACCAGCCTTACTGAGCCCGGCGGCAGCCCCATGTCAGCGGCATCTACCAATACCAGACATTCCGGATGATACCGCCGCACTATAGAGGTAAAACTTTCCGGCGCAGTACCAGCATCCATAGCGATTATTTTGTTCCCTCTATCCTGATTATCCGTGGACTTCAGCCGGCGGTTAATAACCTGGACGACAAAATTCCCTGCACCGTCATCACCACCCAGCACATTCCCGATTCCCAGAATCAGTCGCTGCATAGTTCATCTATTCACGCCATACTAAAACAGACCAGGCTGAGAACCCCCCGTTAATAAGTCAAGGTTTTAAAAATTATTGATCCGACCTAATCCCGTAAAATCATCCCTGAGTTGTTAAAATACCCGTATTTTATTTCTGCAACCTTATAACCGACGACCTATAGCCGTTCATATCATATGCCGCAAGTCAGAACGAATTATCATGGTATTTATTCAGGATTTAGGTCTCACCACTAACACTGGTTTTTTACCGGCATGCAGTACTTTGTCCGTCACACTGCCGAAAACCCAGCGTCTGATCCCGGAACGGCCATTAGTAGACATTACTATTAAATCACAATTATTGGATTCGGAGAAATCAATTATACCTTCTGCTACCGGTCTTTTTGCTGTAGCAACTGATATGACCGAATGAGTTTTCAGCATTGAGGCCTTCGTTTTTTCGAGATAATCTCTGGCATTGGAATGCAGACTTGCATCGTAATGTTCTATCATTTCCGGTGTAAGATTGCCGTAAATTCCAAAACTAAACGGCTCAATAACCTGGAACAATACGATTTCAGCCCCGGTTTTCTCAGCCAGACTGTCCGCCAAAGGAATAGCAGTTTCGCTGAGTATTGAACCATCCAACGGCACCAGGATTTTCCTGAGTATATACTTTAAGGCTACCACGGAATCGTCCAGATGCTCTCTAATCAGAAGCACAGGGCATTTAGAAGCTCTTAAGATTTTCTCAGCGACATTACCTAAAGGCCAGGACCCACCGCCTGAGGCGCCCCGGCTGGCCAGAATAATCAAGTTGCTGTTAATCGTGGTGGCAAAATTGAGAATTTCTGAAGCAGGGTTCCCAATAAGGGACTGAAACCCCACTTGTGCCGCTAATGGCTTACCCTGTTCTGCGGCCTGCCTCTTTACCAAAGCGTCACTGATCCTGTCACACTGTTTTTCCAGATAAGAACGGCTTTCAACTACTGCCTGCCAGCCGGAAGACTCAGAAACCCCGGCAATCACGATGGTTGAGTTAAACATGGACGCAATCTCAATTGCATAAGGCACAACCATCTCTGAGACTTTTGAACCATCCAGGGGAACCAGTATTCTTTCAAACATTCGCCTTATCTCCTTTAATATCCTCCGCGGGCAACCTGATTATTATAACAAACAGGCTGAAAGCCTTCCGCCAGATAACTTTTCCAATGGCAGATCTTTATTTTATTATGCGCATAACCAGAGGCTAAATCAAATCTAGCTGTTGTTCTGCTATGGCTTCCTTTCCCCCTGGGTGCAATAATTTTGTAAGGTTTTATTTTTCAACCCAGGCATCAAAACGAAGCCCGGCAGCCGGGTCATATTTCCTTCTGAAAGCCTCAGGGTACTGTTTCCGTATCTTTTCTATATCAACTCTTTCAACCTGGACCAGATACCCGCTTACCACCATTCCCGTGGCGTTCTTAGATGTTAAATTATGCGGAGAGATGGTATTTATAGCCCCACCCCTGTCCAATTCTCCGGGAATTATGGCATCATACCTGGCTCCATGGTCCATATAGACCACACTTGGCATAATCCTCTCGGTTACCCATGCACCGCCCAGCACTGTCCCCCTTTCATTAAATATTTTGATAATATCGCCGCTGTTTATCCCCCTGGATGCCGCATCGACAGGGTGAATCCAGATAGGTTCGTAGTTATAGCCGTCAGGTCCTTTTACCTTACAGGTGAGTATTTCACGGATCCAGGTTATATCATCATGCATGGCATGAACTCTCCATCTGGGATGGTTAGAAACGATCAACAGAGGATATTTTACGGCCCTATCACTGCTCAGGCTTTCATCATGGCTCTCTCCCTTTTCAATCCAGTGAGGTACCGGCGGACGTTCTTTGTCCTCAGGGAAGTATTTAGCCAGATTTTGAGAAAAAAATTCTATCTTCCCGGAAGGGGTTTTTAAAGGATATTCGGTAGGGTTTTCGTTGAATTTAGCCATGCCCGCCGGATAGCTCTTCCAATCAGGATCGGTAGGAATTACAAAATATCCCTTCTGCTTGAATTCCTCGAAACTGATCATGTTTTGAACTCCGGAGGTCAGAAACCCTCGTTTAATGATGTCCTCAACCGTCTTTCCGCCCGTATATTGTTCCAGCAACCCCATCTTCTCGGCTATCAGGCAGACTATCTCATAATCGCTTTTAGATTCACCCACTGGCTCAATACACTGATTTTCATATGCCAGCACATGGTATTGACCGCTCCCGTTATCCGCGTGGATATCCAGTTCCTCAAATTTTGTGCTGACTGGCAGAATAATATCGGCAAACAGGCAGTCGTTTTCCAGCCAGGGGTGCTGGGCCAGCATAAATTCTATCTTAGTGCTTCTCAAGGCTTTTATATAGGTATTGGTATCATTCCAGCAGGTTATCCAGCAGGGTGTATCCGTCCAGATCATGTGAATCTCAGGACAACCTTTAGCCGGGTAAGTATAACGAGTGAACTGATCCTCCACCGGGGCAAACAACAACGTAGTGCCGTACCAGCTAATAGGTGGATTGAGGATGGCATCATGCACCAGATCTTTAGGAATGAACTGGCGGGGGAAAATATTATCCGGCTTCAGATTAGTGCCCATGGAACGGTGAGGCACACCGCTGCGGGTATTCCAGACTAGTGGAACATATGAGCCCATGCTGGCAGCGCTGATATTAGGTGTCAACATGCTCACCGGCATGGGCTCCCGTTCATGCATACTCCATTCGATCATTTTCACCTGGTGTTTGCCCGGCTGGCCCAGTCCCTGCATGGCCATTAACAGGATTTCCAGCCTGGCGTTCTCAGTAGAATACGGCCCTCTGATGCCGGGACTGCCATTGCCATGGAGCAAAGTGGCCGGTTTAGAAGCCCAGTCCCGGGCTAAGGCTTTAATGGTCCATTCTGGTACGCCCGTTTTTTCCGCAGCCCAGGCAGGTGTCTTGGCAATCCCCTCTTCCTTGCCCATGACGTAATCAGCGAATTGATCGAATCCATAGGTGTGAGTAGCCACATAATTTTTATCATAAAGCCCTTCAGTAATCCAGACATATGCTATGGCCAGCCGCATGGCGGCATCTGTATTGGGTTTAATAGGGATCCATTTATCGGCATGAACCGCTGCCCCATAGTTCAGATCCGGACATATATAAACAGATTTTATGCCAAGCTGGGTCCACCAGAAGCACAGCCGGCTGGCCATCTGCCCGTCCAGACCCTGAGGCGTCGTCTCCGGGTCACAGCCCCAGAACAGAAGAAGTTTGGTATTCTCTGAGATATCTTGCATGACATTGGTAACCGGTTCCATCTGGCCCACGGGTTCCATGCCCCAGGCATGTTTGGCACCCCAGTACCAGCCTTCCCAGCTATCGGGATTACGGGTTTGTAAAGTGTAACCTCCCAGCATCTCCATAAAGCGGGTGGCGCAACCGTGGGCTGCATGTACCGTTTTTTGTTCACCGTGACCATCCTGCTGAAGTAGAATAGCATAGGTGCTTCCGTATTTTTCTTTTATGCGGTTGATCTCTTTTACTATAATATCAATGGCTTCTTTCCAGGAAATCCTGATGTATTTGCTTTTACCCCGGTTTTCAGGATGCCTTTCACCATCGGGATTCCAATCTATTCTTTTTAGAGGATATAAAATCCGGTTGGGAGAATATACCCGGCTTTTATATGCCAGGCTGTAATGAGCCAGTAAGGTTTTCGGACCGGGTTCAAATACCTGCCCTCGTACTTCCATTCTCCAGGGATGGTATAACGCGGGATCATACTTCCAGTCAAAATGCAGGGGTCGAATCCTGACAATCTTTCCTCTGTTTACATCTACCACGGCTGAATTGGCATTCGGGCCGAACCCTATAGTTTTAATGCATGATTTTTCTTGCAGGTTTTTATTTTGTTCGCCTTTCTCTTTATTAAGCATATTTTTCTCGTTTATTTCACTCCTTAGCCATCTTTCCCGGCCAGGTATTCATTTTTCAAGTTTTTTCATGATAATCACCGTATACGATTGTATATGATTATATTCCATCCTGCATTGCATTATCAACAGTTAAGTTTCTCTTAACGAAAAAGAGATCATAGAACAGATCGCTTTCGCATACCTTACCAAACAATTATAATAATATTGGAAATAGCTGGCACGCTTTTTTTCTACGTAATAATTACATTTGAAAAACGTCCTAATTATCGATCCGGCTAGTCCGGTCCAGGAGTATTATTTTTGGAAATAACTGTAATCGAAGCACGTGACCTTTCTGAAGCCTGGTTTCTCTGCCTGCAAAAAACGCTTACTATCGGATATGAATATAGGATCGATCGCGGAAGCTATGCCGGTCAGCGCCGTAAAGAACTGGGACTGGTAGTGGTACGTATAAAAAATCCTGCTGTCCGGCCTTTAATACCAGATGTCCCCCAGGGTATCCCTCAACCCAGTACCATGGATTATGTGGAATCTTACCTGCCATACCTCATGACTTCGCATAAAGCAGAAGGTGAACAATACACTTACGGTCAATACCTGGAAAAGCAAATCCCAGAAGTCATCAGGATGTATAAAGAACAGGGCGCTAATACCAATCAGGCTTATATGGCTGTGGGTGATGAAAACTCCATTTTTCTCACTGATCCACCCTGTTTGCGCGGAATTGATACCCGTCTAAGGGATAACACCCTGAATTTTGTAGTATACTTCCGTTCATGGGATCTCTGGGCAGGCTTCCCTTCCAATCTGGCAGCCATACAACTTTTGAAAGAATATATGGCCAGTGAGATCGGAGTAAAGGATGGTGAATTGTTAGGTATAAGCAAAGGATTACACCTTTATGAGTATGCCTGGGAACTGGCAAAAGCTGTGGTGCATGTAAGCTAGAAACAATGGGTATTGATCAATATCTCACCAGTTCACCGCCATCTACAGGCAAAGCTGCACCTGTAATAAAACTGGCATCATCAGAAGCCAAAAACAAAGCAGCCCTGGCTACGTCTTCCGGCTCCCCTATCCTCCCAAGTGGTATTAAATCCCTGATCTGTTGCTGGGAAAAAGTGGCCAGCAAGTTTTTAGTCATGGGGGTCTTGATTCCTCCGGGAATAATGCAATTAACATTGATGTTATGTGAAGCCCACTCCAGAGCCAGTTCCCGTGTAAAGTTGATCAATCCAGCTTTGGCAGAGGCATAGGCGCTCATGTTCGCTCGAAACCTCAGGGCTGCAATGGAAGAAATATTCACAATCTTCCCGCTATTATGATTTACCATCCACCTTCCGGCTTCCCGGCAGCAAAGATAGGCGCCTCGCAGGATTACCGCGTTGATCCTGTCCCATATTTCTACGGAAGATTCCAGCAAAGGGTAGTTACCTCCTATACCTGCGTTATTGATCAGTATATTCACCCCTCCCAAATTTATAATTACCTCTTTCACCATATCAACAACTTCTTTCTCATCAGCTACGTCAGCTTTTAAAGCGATAGCCTTTCCTCCGGTTTGAGCTATGGTGGCTACAGTTTGTTCGGCAGACAAAAGATTGATATCATTGACTGCTACCGCTGCTCCTTTCCTTGCAAAAAGTATCGCCGTGGCCTGACCGATTCCGCTGCCCGCCCCGGTTACTAACACCACCTTTCCTTTAAATCTCACGTTTTCCTCCCTGTAACAATAGCGCCTGAAAGATTTAACAATATTGAGATACCGTATAAATAAAACAAATTATACCACAAAAACAACCCTGTTCTTGAATTTATGTAAAGCCTTTCAAACGTCATATTCCATTAATACGCAGGTTATACATCAATATTCTTTTCCTGAAATAATGGTCCCCATATCCTCGTTCCTGATAGGAAAATAATTCTGTTTTAAACAATGCTCTGTGATGGAATATTTGTATTTGAAGATTTCACGCTGGATGCAGTGTTGCAGCCGGGTTTCAGACAACCAAAGACTTTTTTATTGTAATTTGTGTAACAACCATTAAAAGCCAGGGAGGCATAGTTAAGTCAGCCAGGATTTGCCTGCATGCCGTATATAGCAACCTTTACCGGATTACCATAGCCGAATATAAAAAAGACTATTTGTTAGTGAGACTGCTGGGTTGCTGCGGTTTCCAAAGCCATTGCTTTACCGTATAATAGACTTAAAATCCAGAATGCCAAAACATGGGTAAAAATAGCTATGTTGCAATTACAGAGGAGCCTTAATATAATTTCAACTGAATATTTTCCATAGCTCGGAGCAATAAGGCTCACATTGTTAACGTCTTAACTGTCCTTCATATTCGAAAATCAACTCAGCCAACCATTATTGGTCAAAGAATTTTAATATGACATTTGCATAAATACACAAAAATAATGCCCTATAAACAACATTTCAGCGCAATATTATGTCTTTTTGAACGTTGAAAACTGGTATTTCTTAACAGATTGACGTCTGAAATTAAGAATTTTCCGGATGCTCCGGATCAGGAGTCTAAAAATGGACTTTAAATTCACCCCTGAACAAGAGTCGTTCCGATTGGAGGTTTCATCTTTTTTGGAAAAAGAGGGACCTCAGGACTGGCATAAGCGAAAGGTCAGCTTTTTTGAAATGTCAGGGCAGGAAAACTGGATAGCCATACACAGGGAAATGGCTCTCAAACTGGGAGCTAGGGGCTGGCTGTCACTGCACTGGCCGGAAGAATGCGGTGGCCGTGGATGGTCACCCTTTTACCGTTTAATCTTGAGAGAAGAACTTTTTAAGCATCACTGCCCCGGCTATGATGCCATCGGAGTGGATTTTGTGGCGCCGGCCCTGCTGCTCAAAGGTTCAGAGGAACAAAAAAAGAAGCATCTTCCGGGGATAGCCTCAGGCCGGATAATGTGGTGTGAGACACTAAGTGAACCAGGTCACGGTTCTGACCTGGCTTCTCTGGAAACCTTCGCTCGAGAAGAACCGCGCTGTTTTGTGGTTAACGGACAGAAGATCTGGACCACCTACGGTCATTTTGCCGACTGGAGTGTACTCCTGGCCAGGACCGACCGCAGCGCCAGGCCGGAATACCGGGGATTAACATTTTTCCTGGTAGATATGAAAACACCAGGTATTACAGTGAATCCTATCATTAATATGGCCGGTCATCATGACTTTAATGAAGTCTTCTTTGATGACGTGAGCATCCCCAAAGAAAATATCATGGAAGGAGTAAATCGAGGATGGTATGTAGCCATGTCTCTTCTGGACTATGAACGTACCGCTGACCTGGGTTATGCAATTGCAGGTACTTTACTTAACGATATCAAAGAAGAAGCTATAGATAAAGACCTTTTCGATCCAAGGTTGAAAGGCCGCCTGGCCGAATTGATAACTGAATGTGAGGTGGCGAGAACCATACACTATTACGTTACCTGGATGCAGAGCCAGGGCAAAGTGCCCAACTACGAGGCTGCCATGTGCAAACTGCTGGGTTTTGAAGCCATTCAACATGTGGCGGAGTTCGGCATGCAGGTCTTTAAGCATTATGGACTATTGACCGGCCAAAGCCCGCTGGCGCCTATATACGGACGCATTTCTTCTTGCTACCTTCGTTCGTACGGTCACAGCCTGGAAGCAGGCACTTCAGAAATAGACCGGGATGTCATTGCTCAGCGGGGCCTGGGTTTGCCGAGAAGGCGGTAACATAAATAATACGATGGCTCCAGCCTTGAAAAAGGAAATTACAGTGGGATTTTCTACCTGTATGACTAAAAGAGATCCTTTAATATGAAAAGCTAAAAGTAAACCGGTGTTTCACTTTAATGGGTTTTTGTTTTTTCGAGTTTCTGATTTGGATTCTTAATTTTCCGTTCCAGGAGGACAGAGGATGGATTTTGCCTTAAATGAACAGCAAATAATGCTCCAGAAATCAGCCAGGGATTTTCTGAGTACAGAATACCCGGAAAAAATGCTGCGCCAGATGTCAGCCGATCCGCGCGGTTATTCCTCTGAGTTATGGAGTAAACTGGCAGAGATGGGCTGGACCTGCCTTTCGATTCCGGAAGAATTTGGTGGTATGGGTGACTTTCTTGATTTAGCAGTAATCTTGCAAGAGATGGGAAGGGTTTGCTTTATCAGCCCTTATTTTGCAACACTGGTACTGGGAGCCTCCGCTATATTGAAAGCCGGTACCGCAGACCAGAAAAAAGGATACTTGCCTGAAATAGCAGCCGGAAAAACGGTAGTTACCCTCGCCCTGCTGGATGAATCCGCCAGATATTCAGCAGATTCCATCTGTATGCCAGCTTCGGAAGAAAACACCGGCTTTGTCCTCAACGGTACCAAGTTATTTGTACCGCATGCACATTCAGCCGACTATATTATCGTGGCCGCCCGTACACGAAATACTAGCGACCCTGAGCATGGTATTACCCTCTTTTTGGTAGACGGCAGGACACCTGGCGTCAGTTATGAACTGCTTCAGACTATAGATGGTGACAAGCAATACCGGGTGCAATTCAATAACGCCAGGATATCCCGGGAAAATATTCTGGGTGAGCAAGAAAAAGGGTGGCATTATCTGAAGGAATTAATTGCTCAAGCAGCCATTGGACGCTGCCTTGAAACAGTAGGAGCTTGTGATCGCGTGATGGAGCTGACAATGAATTATGCCAAAGAAAGGACCGCCTTCGGTAATCCTATCGGATCTTTCCAGAGTATCCAGCACCGTAGCGCTGATATGCTGGTTGACCTGGAAAGCTCACGTTATATAACTTACAAAGCCGCCTGGTCGGTCAGTACCGGTGTTTCTTTTTTGAAAGAGTCTTCTTTAGCTAAAGCCTGGGTCAACCAGGCTGCACGCCGTATCGTAGCGTCAGCTCATCAGATCCATGGGGCCATCGGTTTTACTGAAGACCATATATTACATATGTACACTAAAAGAATCAGAACCAATGAGTTCAGTTTTGGCGATACTGAGCAT
>CAYLRY010000025.1:0-41035 GCA_964386535.1 uncultured Dehalococcoidales bacterium
AGCGCAGCCGTCTGATCAGCTCTTTCAGCCAGTTCGCCAGCGCTGTTCAATAGAACATATGGAGTATAGCATATCTCAGGCCATTTCTCTGGCTATGCTGGATGCCGGAGTAGAGGTAGTCACTTAGCGGCAATGAAGTCTTTGATGATTATAACCGGATCAGCCGGCATCAGAACCCCCATATCTTTTCATGAAGAGGCGGCCTATTATAACGCCCATGGGACTAGCCTGACAGGCTACCGTGATGTCTAGGCAATTAATGGTGACTTCTCTTTCATCGCAGCCGGGCACCTGGGTTTGCTGGAGGCCTGGCAAAGACAAATTTATCTTAAGATTTTAATTTTTTAATAATGGTAAGGCAGAAACAACCGGCTGACAACTGATTCAGGCAGGTACTCTGAATAAAATCTCAAAAGATTATGTAAAATATATCAGGGTTATTCATGAACCTTAAAATCGTCATGAGATTGCGTCCGTTTTAAATGAAGCCAACCATTCCAATGAAATACGGATCATTATTGCTATGTACTAAAAATATTATAAAGACGGTATTATAAACCTTTTACTTTAGGTCCCAACTCGCTGGCCTGGAGTCGAGCGGCTATAATCTTCTTATAATCAATGTGGCTGATTTCAGTTCTGAGCAATATTTATTCCTTTTTCCCTTCCTCTTCTTCTGTAATATCTTCCAGTTCCGCAATACCTTCACCAATTTCACTTTCCAATTGCTCCATTAATCTAGCGGCTCTGGGATAGCCGATGCGTAGGTGGCGCTGAAGGAAAGAGGCGGAAATGTGTTCATGCTGCTGAAGCAATTTTCGGGCTTCTTCCATCAGAGGATCATCTGGAGGTTTCTCTGCTTTAGCCACTTCCGCTGACATATCATCCATACTTAACTGGAAAGCGGTTTCTTTTTTCTGGTTATTCCAGAAATAAACCAGTCTTTCAGTCTCAGGGTCAGAGACAAAACATCCCTGCAAACGCTTGGGTTTAGCTGCCTCAGTGGGAGCATATAACATGTCCCCACGTCCCAAAAGTTTCTCTGCCCCTGCGCTATCCAGGATGGTCCTGGAATCCACCTGGGAAGTCACGGCAAAGCTGATACGGCTGGGAAAATTAGCTTTAATCAGGCCGGTTACAACATCCACCGAAGGACGCTGAGTGGCTACAATCAGATGAATGCCGGTAGCACGAGCCAGTTGAGCTAAACGACAGAGGTTTTGTTCTACCTCTTCTCCTGCGGTCATCATCAAGTCAGCCAGTTCATCTATTATCAGCACCAGGTAGGGAAGTTTCTCGTTCGGCCTGGTTTTGTTGTAGGCTTCTATGTTACGGGCTCTAGCAGCAGCCATAATTTGATACCGTTTGTCCATCTCAGAGGCCAACCAGCGCAGGGCTCCCAGTGCTTTTTGTGTATCCACAATTACCGGAGTGGCCAGATGAGGTAGACTATTATAGGAGGTCAGTTCCACTCGTTTGGGATCAATCATGATAAAGCGAAGATCATTAGGAGTGTTATAAAGCAAGAAACAGCATATAATGGAATGTATACAAACCGTCTTTCCGCTGCCTGTAGCGCCGGCGATGAGCAGATGCGGCATTTTGGTCATGTCTCCTACCACAGATTCCCCACCGGCACCTTTGCCTAGGGCCATGGTCAGTTTTGCCTTGCTTTGCATCTTCTGAAAAACATTTGATTCAACGACACTTCTTAAACTCACAGTACCGATGGTGGTATTCGGTACCTCAATACCCACTACGGACTTACCAGGCACTGGCGCCTCAATCCGAATACTGGGCGCAGCCAGGGCTAAGGATAAATCATTTGCCAGAGAAGTTATTCTTTCAACTTTTACACGTGTCTTGGATATTTCTTCGATCTTAACCTGTACATCCCCGTTTTTATCCCTTTCTTTTACTTCTTTGAGTTTTCTGTCCCAACCAGGTTCGATGCCGAATTGAGTAACCGTAGGTCCTACGTTAATCTGAACTACCTTTCCTTCAACTCCATAGCTGGCCAGGGCATCTTCAATCATTCTGGCCTTTTTCACATTATCTGCAGGACTGAATTCTACATCCGGGGTATTATCCAGTATTTCCACCGGCGGTAGTTTCCAGCCATCGGCTGTAGTCTGGGCTGATGCTTCGCCATATTTCTTCCAGACCTCCTGGGCTGCCATTTTCATGTCGCGCGGCGGAGTAACTGCTTTTACGGCTGCCGTGCTGGCTTCTTTTTTGTTGTCAGTGGAACCGGGCGCAGCAACACCTGGTTCAACCGTTTCTACTACATGAGTTTCGTTTGCCTCCCCAGGGGTTACAGTACCGGAAGGCGCATTTGCTTCAGACTCCTGCTTTGTCTTGTCCAGATTGGTTATTACTGGCATTATCGGCTGAAGCTCCTGTTCAGGATGCAGACGTTTCCACAGCCAGTTCTTGGATCCATAAACTGGTGAAGTTGGTTTGGGTTTGGGTTCAGATGAATATTTAGGGTAAACCGTGGATTTAAGCAGGGAGTCCCCATCAGCCTGTCTGGGCGTAAATCTTGAAGTCACCTGAGGCGCCGGCAAATTGACTGAAGGTATATCTCTATCTTTCTTAAAGCGGCTGATTATCCAGGTAAAACAGGTAGCCACAAAACGGGCAAATTGCCGTGGAATAACAAAAAATAGCCCTGCTATAATCAGCGCTATTATTATTTGCACAGCCACAAATGTATTTGGGCCAATTATGCTTAAACCGATTCTACCGCCAAGACTGGCTTCACGAAGAAGCCCGTTGTCATAAAAAAACGAAAGCATACCCCAAATAGCAGCTAGTAAGATTAATCCGCCTATCCACTTATTCCAGTAATGCAGAAGAAGTTTGGGTCTGGTTAAGGCTATTTCTACCAGGACAAATACCGCCAGGGCTATCAACACCAGTCCCCAGCCGAATAATTGAAATACACCCCTGGTAGTTGCATCAATCCAGGATAAAATTGTTTCGCGATGCCAGTAAATCACCCCTGCCAGTACTATAAGAACCAGTAAACTCAGGATGATTACCGCCAGTTGACGATTTACCCCGGTCCCGCTCTGAGGTTTTCTTTTTTTCATCTCAGGTAAAATAATATACCTTGAAGACAGGACAAGCAAGGGGAAAACATTACCAAAATCCAGCACCAGTTTACTTTGAACAGGCGTGAGGTTTGTGTACCTTACTGGCAAATGCCTGCATTCGATCAGCCTCATATGGTGGTAAATCCGGAAAAATACCACCTTAAGCGCCAACCTAAAAATAAGAAAACACTTGCCCAGCGTATTTAATTAGCCTGATGGCATTTTGAAGTGTTAAATTCAGGATTATTTTGATGTGAATATCTGCCTGTGATGAAACTCGTGAATAACTTATATCCAGATATCGAAGCAGGATCCATGCTGCGGTTGTTTAGACTTTTACCAGTACCGGAATTATAATGGGCCTTCTCCGGGTTTTTTCGTAGTAGAAACTATTTAGAGTCTCTTTTACAGTCGTGGTAACATATCCCCAATCGGTTAGCTGTGTTTGATGATTTAATGCCTCTGCCAGGTGGTCACGGCTTTGTTCAATCATTTCTTTAGCTTCGCGGGTATCTACAAACCCACGCGATACTATTTCAGGACGGCCCAATAAATGACCTGTTTCCTGATTTATAGCCAGTACAACCACGGCAATGCCGTCTCTGGATATCATTCTCCTATCATGCAAGACGACGTTACCGACATCCCCTACACTTAACCCGTCCACGTATACATTACCAGAAGTAACCTTTCCAACCATCCTGGCGGATTGAGCATTAAGCTCAAGAATGTTACCATCTTCCATTACGAAAATATTGGATTTTGGTACGCCAACTGCTTCAGCTAACTTGGCATGCAGGCTTAAATGCCGGTATTCACCATGTATGGGCATGAAATACCTGGGTTTGACCAAATTTAAAAGTAATTTTAATTCTTCCTGGCTGGCATGTCCGTGAACGTGAACCTGGGCTAATTTATCATAAAGTACCTGGGCTCCGCGTCTGAATAATGTGTCCAGAGTACGGTTGACCAGGGCCTCATTACCCGGAATGGGTGTAGCTGATAAAATAACCGTATCTCCTCTCTGTACATGAACCTGGTTGTGGTCCTGATTAGCCATCCGAACCAGGGCTGAGGTGGGTTCACCCTGACTTCCAGTGGTGATAAAAACCACTTTGTTTTGGGGCAACCCACGGGATTCATCCAAGCGGCCAATAACCCCGTTTGGCACTTTTAGGTAACCCAGTTCAATAGACATCTTGACAGTATCATTCATGCTCCGTCCGACAATAAACACTTTACGTTGATATTTAGCCGCTGAATCAATAACCTGCTGGATACGGGCGATTAAAGATGAAAACGTAGTAACAATAACCCTTCCAGTAGCATTTGACATGATACGATCAAGGGTTTCCCCCACAACCCTCTCTGAGGGTGTATAACCAGGCAGTTCAGCATATGTAGAATCAGCCATCAACAAAAGGACGCCCTGCGCTCCCAGTTGCGATAAACGTGCTAGATTAGTGGCACGGCCATCTACCGGAGTATAATCCAGCTTGAAGTCTCCGCTATGGACTACGGTACCTGCGGGAGTGTATATTATTACGCCAACGGAATCCGGAATGCTATGACATACTTCAAAAAATTCAAATTTAAATTTACCCAGCGATATTTCTTCTCCGGTTTGTACCGTCTTTTGGCGAGACCCCGCATAAACTTTACCTTCTTTCAGTTTAACGGTTATCAGTCCCTGAGTTAGTCTGGTAGCATAAACCGGTACATCGCCGAGCTGGTTTAAAACGTAAGGTAAAGCTCCTATATGGTCTTCATGTCCATGAGTAATAATGATACCTCTAATTTTTTCCTTTCGTTCTAGTAGATAGCTAATATCCGGAATTACCAGGTCAATTCCCAGCATATCTTCACCAGGAAACATCAGACCGGAATCAATAATGATGATGTCGTTTTCATACTCCATCACCATCATGTTTTTACCTATTTCATTCAGACCGCCCAGAGGGACTATTTTTAATTTTGACTTTGTCATAAACACCTAAAACATGCTTAATTGTTGTGCTTTTTCTTTTACCCCGGATTGATTCTTTAATTCAGCCAGCAAGGCCGGGACTTTTAGCATATCCTGCTCAATTTCATAACGGAGATTCTGCTGGTGTAAAGCGGCAGCCGGATGATACATGGCGTAATAGATTACACCATCACGTTTCTCGGCAATGCCGTGACTTTTACTTATGGTTTTGTAGGGGAAAAATCTGGCTAAAGAAAATCGGCCCAGTGTTATAATCATCCTAGGATGAACCAGAGCGATTTGACGGTCGAGCCAGATACTGCAAGCGTTGATCTCCGTGAGTAAGGGTTCGCGATTATTCGGAGGACGATGTTTGACCACATTGGTAATATAGACCTGTTCGCGCTTCATACCAATAGAGGAAAACAACTGTTCCAGAAATTTACCCGCCGCACCAACAAAAGGACGTCCTTGCTGGTCTTCGTTCCAACCCGGAGCTTCACCTATATACATGATTTCAGCATTCTCCGGACCTTCTCCGGGTACTACTCTGGTGGAACGTTTAAATAAATCACACCGTTTGCACGTAGAAATCTCAATGTAGAGTTCGTTTAATGCTGACATATTATCTTAGTTTTTCCGGTATCACCCAGCCACTCCCGAACATCATAACAGGTCACATATGTCAAGTCAATTCCCCGAATAGAATGATCCAGAATTTATTTTACCAGATACACGAATTTTTCCCATCTGTTGCTGAAGACGGGTTTTAAAATTATCCAGAGCAATCTGTAGTTGTAATTTACAAGCTCAATTACTTGTCAAGCTTAAAAATTTCCCCAACAAGTTAGACTGCTGAATTTCTGGCACGCCAGATATCCAGGAATTGATTAACCTGCTCATCATTCATGGTATTCCAATTCTGATAAAAACTGGCTAAAACAAACTCTTTGGCGCGATCTATTTCCAGACAGAATATTTCGTCTGCAACAGATTCCACCATGCTATAAGCTGTTTCTGAAGCTACCGGCACCGCTACCAGAACCTTTGAAGCTTTTCTTTTCCGCAGGGACTGAATTGCCGCCAGCATAGTATAACCTGAGCTAAGACCGTCATCAACGATTATGGTTATACGTCCTTTTACCGGATTTGGTTGCAGTTTGCGCCGGTAAACCATACTTTTGCGAATAATCTCCATTCGCACATGGTTAACCTGTTTATCTATTTGAATCTGGCTCAGGTTTAAAATCTTTAATAAAGGCTCGTTTAGTATTAGCGTTCCATCTTCAGTAATTGCACCGAAACCAGACGCAGGTTGAGAAGGGATAGGAATTTTTTGTACAATCACCATATCCAGAGGGGCTTTGAGATTATCTGCTACCTCCAGCGCTACGGGGACTCCACCTCGAGGGATGGCAAAAATAACCGCATCTTTATCCCCGTATGATATCAATTCCTGCGCCAGTCGCCTGCCGGCATCAGAACGATCTATAAACATTAGACGTTCCCAGTTTATATTAATTTCTCCCCTTTATTCATCATATTAATTACTTCAAATTATATGCGCCAAACGCGCTGCCTGAGGAAACGAGTATACCGGATGTTCTATTCATAAAAACAATTCTCCCCCCGACAGTCTAAATAACTTCGGAAGCATTGGTGGATGCTATCAATGGGTCAATAAAATTCTTTTTGGGACCTTCTTTCCAGGATCAATTTGGTTTTAACATAGGCGCCGCATTTGTTCTTTCAACAGTCCTTTATTCAAACAGTGTTGATCTGAAAGGGATAAAAGGAACCAGCAGTAGTAAGACCTCATTCCATTTCTCTCCCTTTTACATCAGGTCTTTTTCGCTGGCTTCTACAGCCTTTTTTAACTCTGCATTTAACATATCGGGTAAACCATCTATATCCACCCTCAGGAAACCGCGGACTATGGTAGCAGTAGCTTCCGACCGGGTTAAACCGCGCGCCATCAGATACTCCACCTCTTCCTCAGCAATTTTGCCTACTGCCGCCTCATGGGATAAGTCAATCCCAGCCAGAGTCCCCTTCAGCTCTGGAATGGCATAAATCACGCCCCGCTCACCTAATATCAAACCCCGGCACTCCAGATGCCCTTTTACTTCAGGAGCATTACCTTCGATATATCCCCGTGCTGTAATATTACCGCCTGTGGTAATAGCACGGGATATAACTTCAGTTTTACAGCCCCTGGCATCCAATATGGTGCGTGAACCCAGATCCAGGTCAGAACCTTTTGGAGCAACCAGAATACTGTTAAAACGAACGATAGCATTCTCACCAATACAGCGAGCTGTGGGATTCATCTGTACAGATCCTACAGGCTTCATTAAAACATAATTGCTGAGATACATGCCGTTTTCTTCCACAATGACACCGGTGCGAGGACGCACAGCTATTTCAGGATTCCAGTTATGAATCATGGTGAAAGTTACTCTAGCCCCTTTCTTGATATAAAATTCGGAAACACCCAGATGCAGGCCAGGATCATTACGCGGGGCTACCGCACAGCCGGTTATTATATGCAGTTCCGAGCCTTCCTCTGCGATCACAATGTTATGAACGTTTTGTATTGCCTGTTTTTTGGCCAGATAAAGACATGCCTGTACCGGATATATACTCTTTTGCCCGGGCAAAACACGAATAAAGTAGCCATCAGCCTGATTTAACTCCACATTGGCCGTGTATTTATCAGTATCTACCGCTACAGCTTTCCACCAGTAGTCCTGTAGCCAGTCATATTTCTGTAAAGCCTGGCTGGTGGCCATAACCTCTACACCTTCCTGGCTAGCAGAGAAGTGTACCGGAGTATTATCCATTTGTAGAAAGGTACCTGACCTCTGGCCAGGCTCATCCAGTATCACTCCGGCTGAAAGAATCTGATCTTTGTCCTGGCGTGACAATCTGGAAGGATCGCTTTGATAAGGCAGATTTTTCTCTGGTGTAATATACTGGTTTAAATCTATATCTTGACCTGATGCAGCCGACTTATTGACAGCGGTCTTAGCTTTCTCAAGATTATTACCTGAAGATTTTACTTCACGCATGTTATGCATTTCTTATAGCCTTTCTCCTTAATAGTAGACAGCATTTCGTGAGGATCACCTTCACAGCCAATCATCCCTTCACACATCACGTAGCCTGTACGGGCATTAACGTACTCTAAAATATACCCGGTATGAGTTATTATCAAACCCATACATTTCCGGTTGCGTATGGGGCAATCCTTCTCCAGGAGATCATTGATTAACCTGCCGATTAAAGAGATGTTGACCAGGTCAACCCCTGATTCCGGCTCATCCAGTAAAACCAGCGCCGGCCTCTGTGCCATCAGTTGCATTATTTCCGACCTTTTGACTTCCCCGCCCGAGAAGCCGTAGTTAATATCTCTTTCCAGAAAATCAGACATATTCGCCTTAGCTGCCAGATCGCTAATCTGCTCACCATCCCGTCCCCTCAAGCAGGCAGCCACCATATCGCGGGTTTTTACCCCGCGCACTACCGGGGGACGCTGAAAAGACATTCCGATCCCCAGCCTGGCCCTTTCATCCATTGGTTTATTAGTGATATCCTGCCCGTCAAAAAGAATTTTTCCTTTAGTTATCTGGTATTTAGGAAAGCCCATAATGGCTGACAGCAAGGTGCTTTTCCCTGCCCCGTTGGGCCCGAAAAGTACGTGAGTCTCTCCGGATTTAATTCTCAAATTGATATCCCGGAGAATCTCTTTTCCTTCAACGGATACATTCAAACCTTCAATTTCTAACATTGTCTATCTCCTATCCCCCATCCATAGAATGGCGCTCTTTCATAGTAAAATAACCTGCCGGATTTTGCATATATTCATAGTAATCCAGTAACAGCGCGTGATGTACACTCTCTTCCTGGGCCAGAATCTCATAATATTTTTTTTGCGTTTCAAAACTGGAGATCCGGGATTGTTCCTTATAGAAATCCCGGGTTTTATTCTCCATGGCCATAGCAGTCTGCACAGCTTCCAATTCGGTGCTGGAAGGTTTTTCAGATAGATTAAGGCCGGCCAGAGCGTTCCTGATAGCCTTACCATCTCGCGGCTTAAAATCAACCGCCGGCCAGCCTTTGGTCTTTTGAAAGGTGTTAAATATTTCTTCAAATTTTTCCCTGTGTCTGTCTTCTTCAACCGCCAGTTGCTTAAATAGTTTCCGGCCCAGCTCATTGCCGGAAGACTCTCCCACCTTTATATAATATTGCTTGCCGTCTATCTCCATTTGAATGGCTGTTCTTAATGCTTCCAGGGTTTTGCTGTGTTCACTTTCCATCATTCTCTCCTCAGATGCGGGTGACCGGTTTTTTTACGGCCTCAATCAACATCTTTTATTCTTAGTACACAATACATTATAAAAAAAAGCAAGTAACTCATGTGAAGCTGATAAAGAGAGCCGCTGTTAACGTTTGCAGCGGCTCTCTTATATTTTTCAAGAAGCAAATTTATCTATTGAATAGTGTAAGCTACCTGGACGTTTAATGTTATATCAGTCTCACCCGGGCTGATGGAAGTGGTTAAACCTGCGCCTGAAGCCTCCATTTTGGCTGTTGGTACGGCATAAGGAACAGGAGTTGAAAAAGAACCTTCTGAGATGTACATAGCTTTACCCAGAGTAACCCCCGCTAGCCTGGCCAGTTCCTCTGCTTTGGATTTGGCATCTTTCATTGCCAGCTCCCTGGCCTGAGCGTAATATTGTTCGGGTTTTTCTACAGAAAAACTTACCCCATTGACCCGCGTATTATCTCCTCCCGCCGAAGCCACTGCATCGATAACGGAACCGGTCTTCTCCACCGCTCGTATTTTAACCGAAACAGTATTGCTGACGATAAACCCTGTAACTATGCTCTGCTGCGTATTACTATCATATCTGGTCTGCTGCTGGATATTAAAATACTGTGTCTTTATATCATTTTTAGCTATCCCATTATTAGTCAAAGCAGCCATGACTTTATCCATGGCAGTCGATGCCTGGGATTGAGCAGCCGCCACTGAAGATGCCTGTGCGGAAACCCCCAGACTTACGTTAGCAATATCAGGTGTTACGGTGACCTTGCCCTCCCCACTGACCCAGATACCCTGTTGATTGCTGTTAATGCTAACATTTACAGGCTGAAAATCCTGTGCTGCGGCTCCGTTAGTAGTACATCCGCTTAAACCGATACCTGCTACAATCAGTAAAAGTACCAGTGCTGTGCCCAGAATTATTTTAATTTTCATTTTTTCTCCTTTCGCTTTTGATAGAAGTCTATATACATCTTATTACTAATGACGATTTTCCTGCTTGCTATTGAATTGCGAAAATAATCTGAACATTCATGGTGATATCTGTCTCACCTGGACTGATAGAAGTGGAAGGGGCATAGGCACCGGCTGCGGTATCTACGGACTTGTAGGATTCAAGATAAGGTGTGTAAGGTGTGTATGAACTTTCTGAGATATAGGTGGCTTTTCCCAGAGTAACACCTGCCAGATTAGCCAGTTGTACAGCCCTGTTTTTTGCATCTTCCACCGCTTTCTCACGCGCCTGAGCATAATACTGCTCCGGCTTTTCTACGGAAAAGCTGATGCCGCTTATCCGTGTATAATCTCCACCGGCCTCCACAACCAGATCGATCAAGGAACCGGTTTTGTCCATATTCCGGACTTTCACAGTAACCATATTGCTGACCATATACCCGGTCGGTACGCTTTGTTGTTCTTTCTCATCCCAGCGTGTCATTTGCTGGATGTTGAAGTACTGAGTTCGGATGTCATTTTTAGGTATACCATTAGAGATTAACACGGTAATTACTTTATCCATGGCAGCGGCAGCCCTGGATTGAGCTTCGGATACTGTTGACGCCTGTGCTGAAACACCCAGGCTCACCGTTGCTATGTCCGGCGTTACAGTGACTTTACCCTGTCCACTAACCGAGATACCTGTTTGCTGATTATTTATACTAACCGCCACCGGCTGTTCTTCAGCCGAGACTACACCTGACGAACCGGCTCCAACCAGTGCCACTATGGCTGCAATAGCCATTACCCCTACCAGAACCATAGTAAATAATAGTTTGCTTTTCATTATTTCCTCCTTAAGAATTACCCTTCTACATTTTATAACGAAAAAGCTGTCACTAAGTTAGTAACAGCCATCGAGTTTTTTAAAATATTTTCTATAATTATTTTAGTGTATTAATTGAGCGCTCTATAATCTTGATAGCCTTATCATATTCAGCCATGGCTTGAGCCAGTGTTTGACGCAGTGCCGGCCTGACCTCAGGCAAGACCGTTTCTAGCGCTTCTTCCAGCAATATCCGGTTAGTCAGGGCTTTGGAGCTAATGGTCTGTTTCAGTCTCTCCAGCTCGTCAATTTTAACCTGGTTATCCTTTTTTGTACCATCGTATTCTGACGAATCAACAGCAGAGGCAGGTTCCTGATTTAGACGAAGACCGGATGAACCAGAGGCTACGGCGGCATTGGGGTCGGCAGGGGGTTGAACAACAGTGATCACTGGAACTGGGGTCCCGGTTGCCGGAGCCGGAACCGGCTCGGGAGGCGCAGATATTACAGTAAATATACCGGCTATCCAATCCTGAGAAATAATTCCATCTCCAATCGCCCTGTACCTCCAGTAATAAGTACCGCCGTAATCTAGGAATCCTCCATAGGTCCAGGTGGTTTCTATTATACCGGTTTCACTCACCACTAGATCTTTGAAAACTGGATCACGGGCAACCTGAAGATCATAGCTGAGAGCATTGCTAACAGCCTGCCACTGAAAAGCCGGTTGAGGAGAAACTCCAGTAGCGCCTGGAACCGGACTAATCTGAATTCCTCCTCCACTTAATACTGTGTCCTTTAGAGCCTGAGGCATCATTTCGGGTGAGGGTGAACCGGTCGGAGAAGGAACCGCATTTAATACGGTTGATGCTGTAGAATGCGGTGCCCCGGCAGCTAATTCGTTTGACTTAATTTCAGAAGGATTGTCCTGCAAAGATTGCTGGGAGAGCACTTTTTCGTTGGACTCCGTTGCTCCGAAGGATAAGGTATTACCCCTGCCGCTGTCATCACTCACCAGGCTGTTCATGGCTGCCAGGTTGCTATTCAAACGCTGTGAGGCTACCTGGACAGTTTGATAATTGCCCTTAGAAGCCATATAGATAACTTCTTCTACCCGTTTGTCGGCAAACTCGGCGTTCAGTTCAGCCTTACTGATATCCGAAAAGGTGAAGGCCATTTGCACTTTCTCAACCGCCAGTTTGACAGGATAAAGGGTATTATCCGGCATGCTGCTGCCAGAAGCAACCACTGTCCCACCGCCGGAAAGGAATATCACCAGGATCACGATCAAAGCGATAGCCCACCCGGGCTGCCATTGCCATTGCCATGGAAAAAATGAGAGTCTCCGGCTTCTTTGGGTTTTCATCTCTCGCAGAGCTGACTGGAACTCATATCGGGCTCGTGCTTTGAATTCAGCCCGTGGTTGTACTGCCGCAGCTTTTCTGGCCGTCTGTGCGGTGCGAAGTAAAGGCTCTAGCTCTGAGGCATGATCAGGATAAAGCTTCAGGCATTGCTCCACGCTCTCTCCCTGAAGAATTTTATCCAGACATTCATTCAAGATATTATTAAATTTCTTATTACTGTTCATGACTAATCCACCAGCGCTTTTCTTAAAGCTAACACCGCACTATGCTGAAGAGCTTTTATAGCACCTTCGCTTTTTCCCATAATAGCAGCACATTCCGCTATCGATAGTTCGCTCGCGAACCTCAGAGAAATCACTTCCTGCTGAGCAGCAGTTAATTTCTGTACTGCCAGTTTTAGTTGCTCAATATCCACCTCTTTTTCTATGATATGCTGAGGATCGTCCCCTGTATCCGGAATAGGTAATCCTTCTATATCCACTGTGGCTTTTTTATTCTGCTGCCTCAAAAAATCCACCACCTGATTATGTGCGATCCGGTATAGCCAGGATGAGAACGGAACTCCCTTTATCTTGTAGGAAGAAATTGACTGCAACATTTTCATAAAGACCTGCTGCGTCATATCTTCAGCTTCAGTCTCATTCCTTATTCTCAATGCTATATAACGATATATTTTATCGAAATACGCCTCATACAACCGCGAGAAAGCTTCAGTATCCTGCTGTTGCGCTCGCCGGACGAGGCTTTCCTCATCCTGCAATGAAATGCTCCTTTGTCTATTTACCTCGTCCATCTCATATAACGTAATTTTCCTCGAAAAGATAGGCGCTGATAATGGAGAAATAGAACCAATACAGGAAGTTACTCTTTATCCTGGGCCGGGTGGCATCTTTCCCTGTATGAAAGGACCAAAAGTGGCAGACCTGGCAAATAATTATGGTCGGGGTGAGAGGATTTGAACCTCCGACCTCAGCGTCCCAAACGCTGCGCGCTAAACCAACTGCGCTACACCCCGCTTTCAGGAAGTATATCAAAGAGAGTTTTATGGGTCAACCGGATGAATACTTAGACCCGAAATCCCTTGATTTGACTTTATTTTCCTTTATTATTATACACCAATGAAAACATGGCTACTAATGAATGGGTATGCTGATTGACAGCGGAGGTGCTTTATTATAAGCTCAAAACTGTCTTATCTTCGATTTCAGAAGTTGAGCAGGAAAGAGTAAAACATCAATTCTCCTCTTTTTTCACTCGAATAATCAGGAGTACCGAAATGGCAAAACTTATTACAGGGGGACTGGGTTTCATTGGCTCCCATCTGGCTAAAAGACTGGTAGCCTTGGGGGAAGAAGTGGTATTGCTGGATGTAGTTGCGGAAAGCAGATTGATAGCAGATATCAGAAATGAGGTCACGGTAATCCAGGCAGACCTGGGAAATTGGGCACAAATCCTGGAGATAGTTAAGCAACATAAAATTAAAAGCATCTACCACACAGCCGCCCTGCTCTCAGCGGCGGCTGAATCTTCACCGCTTTCGGCTTACACAGTTAATGCCGGCGGCACCTTTCATATCCTGGAAGCAGCCAGGTTGTTTGAGGTTAAGACAGTCGTCTTTTTAAGCTCGATAGCCACCTACGGTCCAGGACTGCCGCCTCGTGTAGGCGATGATGCCGTGCAGAGACCCACTACCATGTATGGCGTGACTAAAGTTTTCAGCGAACGCCTGGGTGAATATTACAACCTCAAATTCGGGATTAATTTCAGAGGCCTCCGTTTTCCTTCGGTTATTGGGCCCGGACGTGGAGGAGGTGGGGCCAGCGCCTACAGCAGCCTTATGATAGAGGAGCCTGCCGCCGGAAGGCCTTATCAAGTTTTTGTCGATGAGGAAGCTGCTATTCCTCTTCTATATATTGAAGATGCAGTGGCAGCCATGTTGGCAATTGAAAATACCTCTGAGGAATATCTTAAACAACGTATATATAATATTGAAGGATTTTCTCCCACTACAGCTTGTATCGCCAATGTTGTCAAGGAACACCTGCCGTCTGCCTGCATAACCTTTCAACCGGATCCCGATATGGTTAAAATAGTAAAAACCTGGCCGCGCGAGCTAGATGGAAGCCGTGCCTGCCAGGATTGGGGGTGGCGTACGCAGTATAGTCTGGATCTGGCTGTGAAACATTTTATTAAACAAGTTCGCAGTACCATGGTACAAACCGGTTTTTAAGTAGTCAATCAATTTTCTCGGAACGACTGAGTCATTTCTTTAATACAACTAAATCAAGTCGAAACAAATATTTTCAAAATAACAGGAGGTTAAAATGAGTTTACCCAATTTATCACTGGCAGGAAAAGTAGCCCTGGTGATCGGCGCAGGCAGTATTAGAGGGATCGGCAGAGCTATCGCTTTATCTTTTGCGGAAGCCGGGGCGGATGTAGCTGTAAGCGGCATCAGCGCTAAATCAGATAGAAATGATCTGGAAGGTACAGCAGAGGAAATTAGAAAATTCGGGCGGCGTTCCACGGCCATCCGGGCTGATGCCACCCGTGAAGATGAAGTTAATGCTCTGGTTAATCAGGTAGTCAAAGAATTCGGCACCATCGATATCCTGGTCAATAATGCAGGAGCCTCAGCCCATGAAACGCTGATGCGGACTACCAATGAACTCTGGGATAAGGCCATGAATATTAACTTAAAAAGCGTTTATCTCGGTTGCCGGGCCGGAGCCAGGGTCATGATGGAGAAAAAATCCGGCAATATTATTAATATGGCGTCAGTGGGTGGAATGAGAGCCGGCAGCGCCTGTGTTTACGGGATAGCCAAGGCTGGTGTTATCACCATGACAGGGTGGGTAGCCCGCGAGATGGCGCCCTATAATATCCGGGTTAATGCTATTGCTCCAGGTCCCATAGCCACAGATATCGGTCTTAACCGGATTGGCCGTGCGCCATGGGAGGTGATGTCAGGAGCCTATGAGCAGATGATACACGAAGGCACTGCTCCGCTGGGCAGAAAAGGCGAAGTAAAAGATGTAGCCGACCTGGCCCTCTTTCTGGCTTCAGATGCATCCAGCTATATCACGGGAGAGACCATTGTAGTTGATGGCGGGATAATGCTCGTATAACATTAAAATCGGTTAGCCACAAAAGCGCCGGTAACAGTTAAGACGCCAGTAATACAGCTACCGGCGCCCTTTCAAAGTCAGCCGCCAGGAAAAGCGTCTGCGGTCTAAGATGGGCCAGGGAAGCCACAAAACGGTCAGGGATGATGCTGAGACGAGTATTGTAGAAAGTAGCAATCTCATTGTAATAATCCCTGGCCAGCGCTATCCTCTGTTCCGTATCCACCAGAGCACTCTGAAGCTTCAGAAAAGACTCATTGGCTTTCATATCCGGATAGCGTTCCATTACCACTTTTAAGAGAGGCGCCAGTCCTTTAAAGTCAGGGCCGCTGATACTACCCAAAGTGTTTGATTCCTGCCGCCGAAGTTCCGCCACCAGTTGTTGAGTCTCACTCTCATGTTCCCTGTATCCTTCCACCAGGCGAACCAGGTTGGGAATCAGGTCGGTCCTTCTTTTCGTTTGTATGTCAACCTGCGACCAGCCCTGTTCTACACGGTGGTGCAGGCTGATAAGGCTATTATAAACTGTCCAGATCCAGGCGAGCAGAAGAAGCATCACGAAGGCAACCAGGGCTACTAAGAAAGGTATAATACTTCCACTGATAGTTGAATTCTGAAGTATGGCCCAGCCGGCAGCGCTCCCCAAAGCCAATAGCAGAGCCAGGAGTGAAAAAAAGGCAAACCGTAAACCGTAACCCCGGCTGATCTGCTTTTCTGAGCGCATAGAAATCAGAAAAACCGCAGCGCTCTTGTCCCTGGCCACCTCAGCCGCCACGATATCCTGACGTACTCTAGCCTGTCCTATCACGTAAAGCATGGCATGTAGCGGGATGGCTGTTTCGTGGAAGCGCCGGCGGTGATCTGAGTTGGCTATTTCACGCGCCGGTCCTTTGCCAAAATAGAAAGGATGGTCAGGCCGGCAGGTCTCATTAAAAATAACAGTATCGGAAATCGAAGCGCCTTCAGGTACTATTTGCAGTACCCCGGTATCATCTTTAAGATAAAAAGGGCCGGATTCTCCACCGCTGGCCACCTGTTTCCAGCCGCTCTCTGTTCTCGTCCGGGTATGGGTATGTCCTTTGGAGTCAGTATAAGTCTCATGCACTGTCCTGGTCCAGTGTTCCTCTATTTTCCATTTATATAAGACACAGTTTATTCCGGCCAGAAAGCTGGTAAAAGGACTTTCGCTTTCAGCAGTCCCTTTTAGCTCAGTTATCCCTATAAACACACCCTGTGTTTTTGAGGTCGGCATATCATCAATAAGCCTTTTATGCTGGTAATTCCGTAGCGCTCCAAATAAACTACCGAGAACACATAAGCTGCCGCCAGCTATTAGTACGAGAGGTAACAATCCTATTGACATATAACTCCATCATGAATAACGAAAATACTATGAAAATATCATAAAGCCGCAACCATACGCACCTGGACCAGTTATTACCAGTTATTTAAATGGAAAGAAAAGGAAGTGGGTTCAGGCCTTCCGTTTATAATTCATTTTTTAGGATACTGAGGGTTCTGGACGCCTTCAGTTACCCTTCCGAAAGAAGCAGTATCCAAACCCTTCAGAGGATGATTTTTCAGGTACATATTTTTTAATTTTTTAGCCCGAACTTCAGGATAGAAACGAGAAATAGCTGCCTGGCTTCTATCCAGAGGTAACTCTTCAATGTCATATTCAGCGGTACCCAGGCCGTTTTCCTGACCGCCATATATCTGGGCTTCAACGTCTTTACCCTTGATTAAATTCAATTTCCTGGATCCCGGCGCCATAGCGCCGTATTCTTCTGCTTCGGAATTGATCAAACCCGGAGCCTGATTCATCATATCAATACAGGCCTTGTCTATCGCCACAGGATCC
Source organism: uncultured Dehalococcoidales bacterium (assembly GCA_964386535.1). Taxonomy (GTDB): domain Bacteria; phylum Chloroflexota; class Dehalococcoidia; order Dehalococcoidales; family UBA3254; genus CAYLRY01. Next base: position 17,504 of record CAYLRY010000025.1, read on the forward strand.
AGGGAGCCGAAAATGCCCAGGCCATTAACAAAAGGTGTATCCGTCCAACCGTAACAATCGCATGCCGGTGTGATATCAATAGCGTAGTTCAGGAAGAAAGTTTTACCGGGCGCCTTGGTCATAGTAGCAGCCAGAGCTGAATCTGCAATGCGCCTTCCCAGCGAGGGTAAAAAATCAAACCGCTGTATGGCTTTAATACCGGACATATTTACACATAAATTTGCACAGGCAAAACAATATACGCAGGCCTCCAGATCTACCTCCAGCCCATTTTCGGTAACCTTGATCGCGCCCTCTGGACAGCAGTCCTCACACGTCTGCCACCACTCGCACTTACGGCCCGGGCATAATTTTGCATCAATCACTGGTTTATCCCCCGCCAGAGCTCCATGAAGGTTCATCTTTCCTCTTTTGCTAGCACAGCCGACACCAATATTTTTCAACGCCCCGCCGTAGCCCCCCGCCGGATGACCTTTAAAATGAGCTACGGAGAGCAGGGCGTCAGCATCCGCAATTGCCCGGCCGATGAACTGTTTTTTCAAATAAGTACCTCGACCCTTAAGATCGATGATTACATCATCTGTTCCCAGCCATCCATCGGCAATAACCACCGGACAGTCCATGGAGGATTGATTAAAGCCGTTAGCGTTAGCTGTCTCCAGATGATCAATAGCCAGAGTACGGCTAATCCAGGGATGATAAGGCATGGTAGTAGTATCCGTTACAAAAGGACGGCAGCCGCGTTCTTTAAGTGCTTCCACCAGAGTACGGATTATTATTGGCCGCAGGTATCCCACATTGTAGGCTTCTCCCATATGGGTTTTTACCGCTACAATATCACCAGGCTGAAGAAGGTCCAGCCAGCCGGAATATTCCAGAATCTGACGGCCTTTGATAGCCGTAGACTCTAGAAATCTCTTCGCCCGTGCATTCATAAACCATACAGTCGCCTTACCCATTATCCCTCCTAATACTCCGGGGTTAATATAATAATAATGGTACGATTATAATGTGAGAAAGGTATTTTTACAACACGCACCGGCGGCTTATCTGTTTCACCAGCGCCTTTGCTTTGCTTTATTTTGTTTTTACCTGCAACGCCAGCCAGTCCTGTATGGTTTTCAATGCTTCGGCATCCAGTACCGTCTCCTGAGCGTTATAATTCAGAGCATTATTTGAGGTAAGCTCGCTGCGCGGAAGAGGTTCATTTTTCAGGACATGGTTGGCATTTTCAGGATAAACAAAGGTCACATTTTTCATTCCTTCAGCAGCCTTTTCTAAAAGCGCACCATCAACCTGCCAGTCAACCTGAATATCTTTTTTCCCAATTATTATCAGTACGGGTGCAGTTACCTGTTTTAAAAGTGCGGCCGAATCTACGGCGATGAGTTCTCGAGTAAAGGGTAAATTCGCCGGGGTATAAAAAGCCTGTACTACTGCAATTATGCTTTCTGGAACAGCGGGATCAGCTACGAAATCCTTCCCGGCTATAAAATCAGCCATCATTTTGTCAAATCCAGCCATGATTTCCTTAGCCTGAGGGAGTGAAGCAACCTGGGTTTCTATCTGGCTGTGCAGCAACTCCGCCACGTTTCTGCCGGGGGGCGCCGCGAGTATTAAACCGGCAAAGGGAGGATTTTTTTGTGTTTGATAATGCAAGGCATGGATAGTCCCTTCACTGTTAGCTAAAACATATATCCGTGCGGGGTCCACATCAGACCGGGAAAGAAGCTGGCTGACCGCCCCAGCCACTTCCTCCGTATGACTTTCCATGCTGATTTTACCGATCAAAAAAGGAATGTTTTTCTGAGCATTGGGTCCAGTAATGCGTTTATCATACCTTATAGTGACAAAACCGTTTTTTGCTAATTCATAAGCCAGTAACTTGGCACTGCCGTTGGTGCCCGGTAAAAGTGGGGTGTTCCAGTCCCGGTCTGTCGGTCCGCTGCCGGGAATAAAGACTATACCAGGATTTACTCCTGCAACATCCGGACGTGTAATAGTGGCAGTTACTACCGTCTCGCCAACCGACCAGTTAACCTCTTCTAAAACAGGCTCCCACTGTACAGGTTTTGCAGGAGCAGTTGTAGAAGGTGGGGTGATAATTGGTTCGCCTGGTGAAGCTGATTTACCCGCCTGACATCCAGGAAGACCCACCGAGACCAGCAATAAGGCAACAACGAAAACACTGATTTTTCGATTCATTTTTTACCTGCCTTTTTAACATATTCTTATTTTCACCTTGCTTCAGTTCATATTTATATTACTTCATACAGCCTCGTATTACACTCTGCTTAAGGCTAACCCACAGGCTGGATATATGCACAGTTCCTTACCTGGCCGGTTGTACAGTTGCTCTCAAATAATATATGAGATTGATTGACATGCGCATAGAAAACCAGAATATAATAAAGCAATAATAAAAATGGGGATGAATTTTATATGGCGCGAATACAAATTGATTTGCCTTCATTGTTTAATTTCTCAACCGAAATTCCAATCCGCATGAGTGATATCAACCGCGGCAATCACCTGGGACATGTAGCTATGCTGACAATATTGGAGGAGGCTCGTACCCGCTTTTTAATCAATTTGGGGTTTAACCTGGAAGGAGGTCTAAACCTGGGGGTTGGATACCTTGTCACCGATGCAGCTCTAATTTATAAAAAACAGGCTTACTATGGACAATCACTTAGGGTAGAAATAGCTGCGGTTGATTTCCTTGGGAAAAGCTTCGATTTTGTTTACAAGGTTTCAGAGACCACTACAGGTTCTGAAATTGCCAGAGCAAAAACAGGACATCTGCTCTTCAATTTTCAGACACAAAAAATAATACCTGTCACTCCTGAATTCAAACAAAAACTGACCATAGGCTGTTAAGTCGCAAGGTTCTTTGAAAATCCTACCCGGACTAATAGATCGGATTAAACGATCGGCCAATTGACAATCCAGTTGGTAAACAGTATACTCTTAAACAGTATATAAAATATACTATTTGGAGCCAGGAGTTGAGTAGTGATTACATGGCCCAGGTATGCGAAGACCTGCTTTCCATCTCTCCCCTAATTTTTAGACTGATACGTAAAAAACTCACGCGACGAACTTTATATTATATAGATATGAATATTACTCCGCTTCATTTTGAAATTCTGAGATTATTAGAAGAAGAAGGGACATTGCACGTCTCTGAGATTGGGATAAGACTCCAAATTGCCAAAGCGCAGATGACCAAGCTTATCGATAAACTGGTAGATTTTAACATTGTAGAAAGATCTAATGATATTAAGGATAGAAGAATCGTCAATATCAGCCTGACCGGCAGAGCAAAAACAGTTATTGAGACCAATAAAAATAAGGTGTTAAAAGCGGTTCAGGAAGTCATTTCTTCTCTTTCGGAGGAAGACCTTAAAAATTTATCTCTTAATCTTCATGCTATTCGTGATATTTTGTTAAAAACCCGGTGAAGCAGCACCGGAGTAATTTTATTCAATTAATAGATAAGGTAACGTAATATTTCTCTCTTGTCCGGAGCGCTATTCCCCTTCTCATAAAAAAATTGCGGCAAGGTTTTTGACCCAGCATTCGGCCTTGATATAGTCAACTGTAATCTCCCGCTTAATTTGTATTAAGAATGAATAAAAACAGCTCAATGCATAAAGGTAATGTACTTGATGATGATCGAATCGGTAAATTACTTTTAAAGCTATCAACCCCGGCCTTCTTTGGCATGTTCGTGATGACGTTATACAACATAGTTAATACTATTTTTGTAAGTCGTTACGTAGGGCCGTTAGGAATTGCAGGTTTATCTATAGTTTTCCCGCTACAGATGTTTTCAAACGGTATAGGGCAAATGACCGGAATGGGCGGCGCTTCATTCATCTCCAGAATGATTGGAGTGCAAAACATACCCAGGGCCGAAAAAGTGCTGGGCAATGCCGTATCCATGACCATATTGTTGTCCCTTGCAATATCCGTAATAGGCCTGGCCAGCATCAATTTTTGGCTCAGGCTTATGGGAGCGTCCGAAGCCATCCTGCCTTATGCCAGGGATTATTTTATTATTATCCTCATCGGTAATGTCTTCCAGGTTTTTGCTATGTCCACAGCGTCTCTCTTAATTGCAGAAGGAAACGCACGTATGTCCATGATGGGTATGATTGTTGGCGCTGTTCTTAATATCATTCTTTGCGCTGTGTTTATAATTATATTTGGCTGGGGGGTTAAAGGCTCAGCCCTGGCCACTGTTGTATCGCAACTAATTTCAGTTGTATATTTTTTATATTATTACTTAAAAGGAAAAACTTTCCTTAAAATACATCTGAACAACCTGAAAATGGAATGGGTTATTGTCAAAGGAATCCTGTCTATCGGAGTGGCCTCCTTTGTCAGAACGCTGGCCGGAAGTTTCTCTGCTATACTCATCAATAGAATACTTATATCCCTGGGCGGCGACATGGAAGTATCGGCCTTCGGCCTGATAAACCGCATCATGATGTTCGCCATTATGCCTGGAATGGTAGTTGGGCAGGGACTCCAGCCAATTCTGGGATTTAATTACGGCGCCGGATATTATAAGCGGGCGCTGAAAGTGATAAAAATAGGCATCATTGCCGCAACCGCCTTTAGTTTCGCTGCTTTTGTGGTTCTTTTTTTCTTCCCCCGTGCTATCATCCAGATATTCACTTCTAATATTGAGTTGCTGGATCTTTCTACTGAGGCTGCTAAAATGATCTTTGTAGCCATTTATGTAGTGGGCTTTATGAATGTGGGTTCTACTATCTTTCAGGCGCTGGGTAAAGGTATACCAGCCTTTATTACCTCTTTTGCCAGGTCGGTATTATTCTTAATACCTCTGGTTATTATTCTCCCAAATGTGTGGCAGTTAAACGGCGTTTGGCTGGCCTTCCCCATTACGGACACTTTGACCTGCCTGCTTACCGTGCTATTCCTGATCCCGATCATCAAGCATTTACAGAGGATGAACCGGATGAATACCGCTATAGAAGCCAGACCACTACCTGTTACGAGGGAATGAAGACGCATGTATTGTCTGATCTTCATGTGAGTAATGTGAAAAATCAAACGGGTCCATAAATCTATTTCCGGACTTTTTCCGTTCGAATTTTGATCACACCTGCCATAACGGTATATAATAGCTTCGGCAACTTTCATATTATCAGGATTCAAACAAACTGGTAACACTGGAAATTAAATTGTCAATTTAAGTTGAAATAATAGTCTGAAAGAGGCAATGAAACCAATGGAAATTTTGCAGCAAATTAAGTACCAGCCTGCCAAAGTTAACGGAGGGTACACCGACCGCATCCTGAGAGTTGATCTGGAAAATCCCAAAATATCCATACAGGAACTCTTTCCCGGTTTCAAAGAAAAATATACCGGAGGCCGTGGATACGCCTTGAAGCTTATCTGGGATGAGACGGACTCCAAAACTCATTATGATAGTCCAGAAAATCTGCTGGTCATGGCCAGCGGGCCTCTGGGGAATGAACCCGGATTCCCGGGTACAGGGAAATTCATCACAGGTACAATTTCGCCTCTGACCGACACTTTTATTGATTCCAATATCGGCGGACATTTTGGGCCGCTGCTAAAATTGGCCGGATTTGATGCGCTGGCAATAAGGGGTATCTCACCAAAAGACGTAATCTTGATCATTGACGGAGATGCAGGGACTATCAGCCTTGCCGATTGTCCGGTTTATGATCTTGAGAAAGACAAAGGCGCCCTATCTTTCGGTCATAGCCTGCTGTCTGAAATCAGCGGCGGCACACTCACGGACAACCTGGCGGCAGTGGTGGCTGGAAATGGCGCCTGCCATTCACGGTTTGGAATCATTAATAGTCTATTTTTTGATCGACGGCGTAACCGGCTTCGTGCGAAACAGGCAGGCCGGGGCGGTACAGGCACAGTGATGCGCTTCAAAGGTCTGCGCGCTATCACAGTTCATTCCAGTCTACCAAGGGCCAACGGCAACAATGCTGTAAACAAAGAACTGGTGCGCCAGGCCGGATCCAGACTGAAAGATGTGTTGTCCAAAGGCGATCAGGTACAGATGCATATGGCTGACTGGGGCACTACCGGACTTTGCGAATATATGGACAAATTCCATATTTTCCCCATCAATAACTATCAATATGGACAACACCCTGAATCTCCCAAATTATTTGGCAGTGTCTTTTTGGATAAATACTTCTCCAGGAAAATGCCGGACGGCTGCTACTATGGGTGCAATCTGGCCTGCACAAAAGGTTCTGAAAATGTAAAACTCACTCGCGGGCCTCTGGCCGGATTGTATGTTAATATCGATGGTCCTGAATACGAAACTGTCGGCGCTATCAGCAACATGGGGATTTTTGATCCTCAATTTGTTATGGAGTACAACTGGTACTGCGATGAATACAGTCTGGATACCATCTCTACCGGAGTGACCATTGCCTTTTTCATGGAATGTGTTGAACGTGGTTTTCTTGAAGTTGCGGATATTGGGTATAACCTGAGATTCGGCAATATCGAAGCCGCCGACAGGCTGCTGCATGAAATCGCCTTGGGCGAAGGTTTCGGTAAAATCGCCGGACAGGGAATTGCCAGAGGTAAAAAATGGGTGGCAGGGAAATATGCAGCCAGGCGCCATATGCCGGAGGAAGAAGTTTTACACGAATTGAATAAATTTGCTATGGAAGTTAAAGGGCTCGAGTTTTCCATGTATGTCACCAAGGAATCGCTGGCGCAGCAAGGCGGTTACGGTTTCGCGCTAAAGGGCCCTCAGCATGATGAAGCCTGGCTTATCTTTATCGACCAGGTACATAAGGAAATACCCACCTTCGAACAAAAAGCCAGCGCTTTGAAATGGTTCCCTTTGTTGAGAACCTGGTTTAATGCTGCCGGGTTGTGTAAATTGCCCTGGATTGATGTACGAAATCCTGAAGCCGCCAACACTCCCGAACCGGCTAAAAATATGCCAACTCTGGCGCTTTATGTAGATTATTTAAACGGTACTACAGGCAACCATAAAAGCCTGGAAGATATTTTATTCGACTCGGAAAGATTGTATATTCTACAAAAATTAATCAACCTCCGACATAATAAAGGCCTGCGCGCTGATGATCAAATCCCTCTGCGAGCCATGTCTCCGGTATTTCTAAATGAATACCAGGCACGGGAAGAGTACTATACCGATTGGTTGAAAGCCAACTCCGGAAATGTACCGCTTCCTGAAAGCAAGGAACAAAGGCTGGACATGTTGATAAATAAGAGACTGGAAGCCTACCAGAAACTCTGTGATGTCGTCTATGAAGAAAAAGGATTTACTTCTGAGGGAATTCCCAAACGCGAAACTGTAATCAAATTTGATCTATTGGATAAACAGGCCGGCGAGTTGCTGAAAAAATACGGAGTCTAAGGAAATCAGGTATAATTATCTTAGAATAGAGGATGATTATACAGACTGAAGGTATTCAGTTTTGACCAGGGCGCAGGCATTGAGAATCCAGGTTAGGGGTATGGTTCAGGGAGTTGGTTTCCGCCCCTTTATTTTCCGTTTAGCCGGAGAATACGGACTAACTGGCCGGGTATATAATACATCAGGGGACGTTACTATTCTGGCGGAAGGCCAGCCTGAAGCCCTGGCAGGTTTTTTAACCAGCCTGCGGCGAAGTCCACCTGCCCAGGCTCATATAGAGTCAGTTTCCAAGACTGAAGTACCTTTCGTGGGGTACTCATCTTTTCAAATCAGTGATAGCTGGATCCAGGAGGGAGATTTTCAACTGGTATCCCCTGATCTGGCCATCTGCTATGACTGCCGTAAAGAGATACTGGATCCTCGCTGCCGCCGGTACCGCTATGCATTCACTAATTGTACCAACTGCGGGCCGCGCTTTACCATAATTGAAGATATCCCGTATGACCGCCCGCGCACAACCATGCGGTCTTTTCAAATGTGCCCTGACTGCCGGCATGAATACGATGACCCATCAGACCGCCGTTTTCACGCTCAACCCATCGCCTGTCCTGTCTGTGGCCCCCACCTAGAACTGGTAGATTCATACAGGAAAGTAATTCCGGTTGAAGATGTTATATCTTCAGCCTCTCAGCTGTTGAAAGAAGGCCGGATATTAGCCATTAAAGGCCTGGGAGGATTTCTTTTAGCCTGTGATGCTACCAGTGAAAAAGCGGTAAATTTACTGCGTGTACGTAAAAAGCGTCCGGCTAAACCTCTGGCGGTCATGGTTAAAGATGTAAATGAAGCCCACCGGTATGCCTGGATTTCTCAACAGGAAGAAGATGTATTGAGTTCTCCGGCAGCGCCTATCGTGCTACTCAGAAGGCGGGAAGGGACACACCTTGCCCCCGGGATAGCCCCTGGACTGAAATACCTTGGCCTGATGCTGCCATCAACGCCGCTTCAACTTCTTTTATCTCAAGATACCGGCCTGCCGCTGGTCATGACCAGCGGCAATCTCAGCGAAGAACCTATTGCAAAAGATAATGAAGAAGCCCTGGCCAGGCTGAACGGTATCTCTGATTATTTTATCCTGCACAACCGGGATATTTACTCCCGCTATGATGATAGTGTGGTTCTTGTTGAGCAGGATCAATCAAGGATGGTGCGCCGGGCCCGGGGGTTTGCTCCATTCCCTGTACATCTACCTTTTAATTCCAGACCAGTGCTGGGATGCGGCGCGGATTTGAAAAACACTTTTTGTATAACTCGCGATGACTATGCCTTTATCAGCCAGTTTACAGGTGACATGGAGCATGAAAAAACCCTGGAGATATACGAGCGTACCGTAAAATTATATGAAAGGCTTTTCCGGATTCAACCAGAAATCATCGCCTGTGATATGCACCCTGATTATCTGTCTTCCAGATGGGCTGAAAACAAAGCCGGGGAATGCCGGCTGCCGCTACTTCAGGTTCAACATCACCATGCTCATATTGCCAGTTGCCTGGTGGACAATGGAATCCAGGAGCCTGTGATAGGAGTGGCGTTGGACGGTTCCGGGTGGGGTCTGGACAATAAGATTTGGGGCAGTGAATTCATGATAGCCGGCTATTCCGGTTTTCAGCGTAGAGCACATCTGGAATATCTGCCTCTACCTGGAGGCAACCTGGCTATTCAAAAGCCTTACCGTACGGCGGCTGGCTACCTTTATACGCTCCTGGGCCAACCAGCTTTCAATCTGGATTTGCCCTGCTTCCAGAACATAGATATGGTAGAATTAGAATTGATAAAACAACAGGTTGACCAGAAAATCAATTCCCCTCTTACCTCCAGTTGTGGACGGCTATTTGATGCGGTTTCCTCTCTGCTAGGGATTAGGCAGGAGATTGAATATGAAGGGCAGGCTGCTATTGAACTGGAAATGGCAGCGGCTGAGGATTTGTTTCAGGAAAGCTATCCTTACCGGCTGGAAATAAGCCGGGAAATAATACAAGTGCGGCTTAGTGACTTATTCTCAGCTATTATTACAGACTTAAAGCAAAATGTGGTAAAAGAGATTATCGCTGCTCGTTTTCATAATACCCTTGCAGCCGTCATCCGGGCGGTCTGCCGGCAGCTTTCTCAAGAAACCGGCATCAAACTGGTAGCCCTGAGCGGTGGGGTATTCCAGAACCGGCGGCTGCTGAACCAGGTCAGTGATGGTCTTAAAGAAGACGGACTTGCTCCACTACTGCATTCCAGCATTCCTTGCAACGACGGGGGTATATCTCTTGGGCAGGCTGCTATTGCGGCTTTTGATACAAAATTAAAAATGTGTGAGACATGATTGGGTATTTTCTCCTTTTGGTAATAATCCCCCTTTTTTAAAAAGGGGTTAGGGGGATTTTCCTGTTAGCCCAATTACGTTCATTTTAGCTTGATTAATAAAATCAGGAGATGACTATGTGTCTGGCTATACCGGTAAAAATAGTATCTATTAATGGTGAAGAGGCGGAAGTGGAATCCGGCGGAATTAAATACCAGGCCAATATCTGCCTGACTCCCGGTGTTAAAATAGGCGATTATGTTCTACTGCATACCGGATATGCTATCAGCATAATAGATAAAGAAGAAGCCCAAAAAACCCTGGCTATGCTCCAGGAAATGGAAGTCCTGGCCATCGATGAATAATCAGGATATTGCCTTAGCCCAAAAACTGGTCCACAGCATCTGTAGCCATTCTACCCGTCCCGTACGGCTGATGGAGTTCTGCGGCGGACATACGGTAGCTATATTGAAAAACGGCCTGCGCCAGCTTTTACCGGATGCTGTCGAATTGTTTTCCGGTCCGGGCTGCCCTGTTTGTGTGACTCCAGCTTCAGACATAGACAAAATCATCGCCCTATCCCGGCAAACGGGCATCATAGTGGCCACCTTCGGAGACCTGATGCGGGTACCCGGCAGCCTTGGCAGCCTTCAGCAAAGCAGGGCGGAAGGTAATGATATCCGGGTAGTTTATTCAGCACTGGAAGCCCTGGATTTAGCCAGGCAATATCCCGATCAAAAGGTCGTTATGATCGGCATCGGCTTTGAAACTACGGCGCCGACTATCGCGGCTTCAGTACTACAGGCTCAGCGAGAAAGTTTATTTAATTATGCCGTCCTTTCAATGCATAAGCTCACACCGCCGGTTATAAGGACTATTCTGGAAGCCGGCACAGCCAGCATCCAGGGAATCATCTGCCCTGGGCATGTCAGCGCTATTATAGGCTCAAAACCCTATGAGTTCATCCCTAAAAGCTATGGGGTTAGCTGCGCAGTAACCGGCTTCGAACCGTTAGATATTCTGCTCGGCGTGGACATGCTAGTTAAGCAGATTGAAAGCCGGCAACCCAGGGTAGAAACAGCCTACAGCCGCGCTGTGCGTCTAGAGGGCAACAGCAAAGCCCTTGAACTTATGGATAAGGTATTTGAGGTTTCTTCCTCTGAATGGCGAGGAATAGGTTCTGTGGCGAAAAGCGGACTCACCTTGAAGCAGCAGTATAGTGACTTTGACGCAGAAAAGATATTTGAATTACCTGTAGTAGAATCCTGCCAAGTTCCTGGGTGTATTTGTGGTGAGATATTACAGGGAATCAAGAGACCGTCAGAGTGCTCTCTTTTCCGGCGCATATGCACACCTGAGGACCCTGTGGGACCCTGTATGGTATCTGCAGAAGGTGCTTGTTCAGCCTATTATTTTTACGGAGAAAATCATGGATAGACAGATCCTGCTGGCTCACGGCAGCGGGGGGAAAAAGAGCCATGAACTGATCGATAAAACCCTCTACCCGTTCCTGGCCAATCCATTATTGGCCAGGATGGATGACTCGGCTGTATTGGATTGTAACGGCAGACTGGCTTTTACCACCGATAGCTTCGTGGTCAACCCGCTTTTCTTTCCTGGCGGTGATATCGGCAAGCTGGCGGTCTGCGGTACAATTAACGACTTGTGTATGGTAGGAGCCCGGCCGCTGTATTTGAGTCTGGCCCTGATCATCGAAGAAGGACTGCTCATGGAGGAACTAGAAAAGGTAATGGCTTCCATCGGACGGACGGCAGAAGAGGCCGGGGTCAAGATCATTACAGGCGATACCAAGGTGGTCAACCACGGCAGCGCGGATAAGCTTTTTATCAACACCTCCGGTATCGGTATCATTGAGCCGGGAATTCATATTTCTGGTTCCCGTGCCCGTCCGGGGGATAAAGTAATCCTTAGCGGCTCTATTGGAGACCACGGGGTGGCTGTCCTGGCTGCAAGGCAGAATTTGCGCCTTAAGATCCCCACTGAAAGCGACTGTGCACCTTTGAACTCACTGACGGCCGCTATGCTGGAATACCGGGAAGCCGTACATTCGTTACGTGATCCCACCCGCGGCGGACTGGCTACTACCCTTAACGAACTGTCTGCTCAATCTAATGTCAGTATCCGGATTCATGAAGAACGCATCCCGGTCAAAGAGTCGGTTAAAACAGCCTGCGATATGCTGGGTCTTGATCCATTGTACGTGGCCAACGAAGGGAAGCTGGTAGCTATAGTATCACAGGAATCTGCCCAGGATGTACTTGAAACCATGCAGCGTAATCGTTATGGAACTGATAGTGCCATTATAGGAGAAGTTGCGGAAAAATGCTCTATCCCGGTAGTGCTGGAAACCAGATTGGGAGCTTCCCGGGTGATAGAGATGCTCAGCGGGGAACTCCTGCCGAGGATTTGTTAATTCAAACAAGAATACGCGTAATTTTCTTTACAGAAAAGATCAAAAGCTATTCTCTATCTCTGGGCCTTTGGTGACAAAGATGAACAGGCTCACCAGCATTTTACCGAAGCTGGCATGATATTTATTGATGAGACTAACAAAATGATAACCGCAGAAGACGTATTAAGCGAATATGTTGGTATCAGTCATATCATGAAAATATCTACCAAGTCTATTAAAATCATATTCGGAAGAAGTAGTTGGAATCCCTAAATGAGTGCAATAATAGCTGGCTTGTACCGCCCTGACAGCCGCCTTATCCCTCCACCAACCTGACGACCTCCTCGACACAGAGTGGGATTGCCTTTTTAACACCAGGAGTGCATTGCTCACTAAAGGTTTCTACATCTTCGACTCCAATGGCGAAGATGCTGATTTCCTCGGGCAAATCGAGGCCTATTTTCTTCCCCAGATCGATAAATCCCGTAAAATTGATGCCATGGGTTGAATTCAAGTGGCGGGCTTTATCCAGGCTGTCCGGGGTAAGCCGGAAAATCTGACCTGCTTCAACTTTATCCATCAGGATGGCATCAATGATGATGACCCGGTCAAAACCCACCAGAAGATCCAGCAGGTTAATACCACCCGATTCGGTCGCCATGACTGTAACATCCGGACGGTTTATTCTCCGCTTCAGTTCTGCGGCGATATAAAGTCCAACTGCATCATCGGTCAGTATAGAATTACCCAGACCAAGGATTAATGTCCTCATCTACGGGTAAAATCCCTCTCTACCTCTCCCTTTGTAAAAGGAAAATAACATCATCGCCAATGCTGGTTCAGGTCCGGTATGGATATAACTCCGCTCCTCACACTTTTTAAAAGGGAGATCCCCAAACCCTATTTAATCCCTCCGGAAGACCACCTCCCCCATCTCATTATAAAAGGTAATCATGAACGGACTCCGGCTGTCCAGATAATGAGTGGCGCAGCCGAAACAGGGGTCGTAGGCCCGCCAGGCCATCTCTATACGGTTCAGCAGACCTTCTGTAACCGGCTTGCCCGGTTTGATCAGCCCCATGGCCGCTTTTTTTACAGACATATTAATGGCGGCCGCGTTATTCACTGTGGCTACGATCAAATTGGCTTTCTTGATAAGGCCTTTCTCATCGGTCGTATAGTGGTGTATCAGGGTGCCTCTCGGCGCCTCCACGATGCCGATCCCCTCGTCTGGAGTCGTTTTGGGGATATTGCGGTAGTTGGGCCCTGTAATCTCCGGATCGCGGATAAGCTCCAGCATTCTCTCAGAAGCATAGAGAATTTCTATGAGGCGAGCCCAGTGAGTTGCCAGGGTATGGTGTACCGGCTTTTGTCTGAAGGTGGCATAAAACTTTTCATATTCAACCTGGGCCAGAGGGGTAGCCATGCCGGCAGCAGCATTCAAACGAGCCAGAGGAGCCACACGGAAAACACCGCTTTCTTTTCCATCCGTAAAGCCCTTCCAGCCTATTTTCTTGAGATATGGGAATTTCATATAGCTCCAAGGCTCCACATGTTCGGTTACCTGTTCAAGGTACTGCTGTGGGTTGAAGCTGGCGAACTCCTGGCCGTCCGGGTCCACTACCCGGATTTTGCCGTCATAAAAATTTACCCTGTTTTGATCATCCACCATGCCCATATAATAGGTACGGTGGGTGTATGTATCGCTGAGAATAATATCCAGATAAGCTTTGTTCTTAAGGACGATCTCATCGAAGGTTTTCAAGGATAATTTGGCAAACTCCACGTTTTCCCTGGCAATTTGCTCAATGGTTTTTCTCTCTTCTTCTGAAAGGCCTTTACTGACCCCGCCGGGCAGGCCGAAAACCGGATGCACAGGGCGGCCTCCCACCATCTTGATGACCTCGTGGTTCTGGCGCCGTGTTTTTAAGACCTCTCCCGCCAGGTCCATGCCCACTTTGGCAATCACCCCCAGGATATTGCGTTCAGCTACCGGGGCTTCAGGCCCCATAATGAAATCCGGACCGGCCAGGATATAAAAATGAGTGGTATGGTCAGTCACAAAAAAAGCGCTGTATAATAACTCCCTGATCTTTTTAGCGGTGGAAGGTGGTTCTGTATGGTATAAGGCATCCAGGGCTTTGGTCGAAGCCAGATGATGAGCTTCAGGGCAAACGCCGCAGATACGCTGTGTTATCTGGGGCATATCTTCAGCCGGCCTTCCTTCAGCGAATTTCTCAAAACCTCTCAATTCCGGTATCTGGACATAGGCATTGGCGACCTCTCCCTTTTCGTTGAGGAATATCTCTATTTTACCATGACCCTCCAAACGGGTTACGGGGTCAATAGTTATCTTTTTCATTTGATTGTCGCTCTCCTTAGCAATGAGTCCGCCAAGCTGTATCGATAGAAAACGCCGGCAGGGTCGCGGACATCCTCCAGAATTTTATTAACCTCTTCCGGATCATTGGAATCAATTATAGAAGCTACGCTGCTCATATAATGAGCGCCCTGGTCTATTACGCCTCCCACCGGTCCGTAGCAGCCGGTGCAAGGCATATTTGCCCGCGGGCAAAGTGCTCCGCAGCCTCCACGCGTGGCGATACCTGCGCAAAGTATTCCCTGCTCCAACAGACACAAATCCTTATCCGGTAGCATCTCATAAGTGCGGTAGAACTTCTTGACCTTTTTTACATTTCTGGTCCTGGGACAGTCAAAGCAAACTGACCTGGTGGTTTCACTGATAACAGTCCCTTGAGGAGGCAGCTTGCCGTTTATTATGGCTTCCAGAGCCAGCCAGGTGGTCTTCGCCTCCGGCGGACAACCGGGAATATAATACTCTACCGGTACCACCTGGGCAAGAGTGGAGACCGTGTCAAACATCTCCGGCAGGGTCAACTCGCCTTCAGCACTTGCGAATTTGGTCTGGGGTACAGTTTGATTTCCTTCCTCAGTAGATTGAGTTTCCAAGTAAACTCGGTTAAAAATCTGCTCTTTATTAGATAAATTGGCCAATCCGGGAACTCCCCCCAAACAGGAACAGGCACCGTAAGCTATTAATACTTTTGATTTCTCCCTTAGTACTTTGGCCATATGTAGTTGTTCCGAATTCCGTATGCCACCGTTGAACAGGCAAATATCTAGACTCTGGGCTGACATAGCTTCGACATCTTTATATTTAACGTCCATGGCCACCGGCCAGAAAACGATGTCTGCAAAATCAGCCAGTGTCAGGATCTTTTCACCGATTTCAAGCTGCCCTATTTCACAGCCGCCGCAACTGGCAGCCCAGTATAAAGCTATCTTAGGTTTAGCCATGAGAACCTCCCCGGCCGCTATGGAGTGGCCCCAACTGGCGTATTTTTTCAGTCATTTCATCCACAATAGCGGCGAATTTATCGCCTTCCGAAGCTGAGACCCATTCCAGACGCAGCCGTTCCTCTTCAATGCCCATCTGGACCAGAAATTTTTTTAACAAAGGGATACGTCTCTGGGCTTTATAGTTGCCTTCGATGTAGTGACAATCACCGGGATGGCAGCCCAGCACCAGGACGCCGTCAGCCCCCTGCTCAAAAGCCTTTAAAATAAAGGCCGGCTCCACACGGCCTGAACACATTACCCTTACTACTCTAACATTAGGAGCGAATTTTTTACGGGAAATACCGGCTGTATCGGCGCCGGCATAAGAGCACCAGTTACATAGAATGCCTACTATTTTCGGTTCAAACCGGCCGATGGTGTGACTTTCTGCCTGGGATACGACCGGTGTTTCTGATTTATTCTCCTCAATCATCTATACCAGGACCCCCTCGATCTCTGACATGATCTGTTCAGTAGTAAAATGCCTGCCTTTGATTGCGCCGCTGGGACAGGCCGCTACGCAGGTTCCGCAGCCCTTGCAAACAGCTTCGTTAACCCGCGATACCTTGCGGTTTTCATCCCAGATAATAGCCTTGTAAGGACATAGCTCCACGCATACTTTACAGCCGGAGCATTTATCCTCGTCAATAACTGCTGTAGCGGCTTCCACCTCCACCTTCCCGGCGCTGATCAGAGCCAGAGCCCTGGCAGCCGCAGCAGACGCCTGGGCAACGGTGTCAGGGATATCTTTTGGCCCCTGGCAGCAGCCTACTACAAAAACACCGTCAGTAGCTGTAGCTACCGGATCCAGCTTGGGATGTTTCTCCAGAAAGAAACCGTCAGCCTTGCGGCTGATGGAGAAGATGCGTGCCACTTCCGCGGCATCCGGCTGTGGCTCAAGGGCGCAGCTTAAGATCACCATATCGACCGGAATACGACGTTTACGCCTTATTAAAGTATCCTCCACACTGACCACCAGCTTGTCCTTTTCTTCCGGATTTTCCGGTATATTGGTGATCTCACCCGCACGGCCGCGAATAAAATGTACGCCTTCTTTTTGCAGCCTTTCGTAGAATTCCTCGTAACCGGAACCGGGACAACGCATGTCAATATACATCTGGTAAACCTGGGCTTCAGGAGCTTTTTCCCGTAACAGGTGGGCATACTTCAGGGAATACATACAGCATACGCGGGAGCAATATTGATGGTAATTTTCATCCCGGCTGCCTATGCAGTGTAAAATAGCCACGCTCTGAGGTGTTCGGCCGTCAGCCAGTACTATCTTACCCCCAGTGGGTCCAGACGCATTAGTAATACGTTCAAATTCCAGGCCTGTGAATACATTCGGAAAACGTTTATAACCATATTGATATATCACTGAAGGATCGAACTGATTATAGCCGGTTGCCAGGATGATGTTACTCACTTCCAGTTCTACAATTTCATCCTTCTGCATAAAATCAATGGCCCCCGGTTCGCAGCCTGGAATATTCTTTTTGGGATTACCCAACTGGCACAGGCGGCATACATTATCCTTTCCTTTTGCCAGACCTTTAAGATGGGCGCAATTTTCAGCATCGATAACTGCTTTATTCGGTACGGCTTGAGGGAAGGGTATATAAATTGCCTTCCGCTTGCCCAATCCCGCCTCATATTCGCTGGAAATAATTTGAGGGCAAAGTCCAGAGCACCGGTTGCAACCCGTGCATTTTTTCATATCCACATAACGTGCTTTCTTTTTTACCTTAACCTTAAAATTACCCACATACCCTGAAACTTCCTGCACCTCACTGTATGTCAACAACTCAATATTGGGATTTTGTCCTGCCTGGGTCATACGGGGAGTTAGTATGCAGGCAGAACAGTCAAGGGTGGGGAAGGTCTTATCGAACTGGGCCATATGTCCGCCGATGCTTGGCGAACGTTCCACCAGGTATACCTTATGACCGGCTCCGGCAATTTCCAACGCTGCCTGGATGCCCGCCACACCCCCCCCTACTACCAGGACATTGGGATTCATGGAGACTACTCTGGTCTCCAGGGGCTCATGATAATACACACGGTGTACTGCTGCACTTACCAAGGCTTTAGCCTTTTCAGTGGCCTGTATCGGGTCTTCATGCACCCAGGAACAGTGCTCACGTATATTCGCCATTTCAAAGAGATACTGGTTTAATCCGGCATCCTGAATCGCCCGGCGGAAAGTAGGTTCATGCATGCGGGGGGAACAGGAGGCAACTACAACTCGGTTTAGATTATATTTTTTTATATCATCTTTAATAAGGTTCTGCCCGGGATCGGAACACATATAGGTATAGTCGCGAGCCACAACCACATGCGGCAGGGTGCGTGCATATTCAGCTACCTTTCCGCAGTCAACCACACCGGCAATATTGCTGCCGCAGTGGCAGATATAAACTCCGATTTTTCGTTCTTCCATATTTGCTCCTTAACGATACCTGGCCAGGGCTTTTTCTGCCGTAACAATCCCGGTCTTAATATCCAGATCTTTTTCACTCAGGCCGAAGGCCAGCCCCATCAATTGCGTAAAAAAAAGAACCGGGATATGATAATCAGTACCGAATTTTTTATTAACCACAGGTTGATAAGCATCCAGGTTCATCTGGCATAGAGGGCAGGGTGTAATTATACAATGCGCCCCTCCGCTGACAGCATTTTCTAATATCCTTTTAATCATTCCCAGTGCTACGGCTTCTTCAGACAGCACCAGAGAGCTGCCACAGCAGGCCACCTTCATAGCAAAGTTAGCAACTTCTGCTTTAAGGCTTATAATTAATTTGTCCATGGTAACTGGATTTTCAGGATCATCGAAACTGGGACGCGGACGTACTACCTGGCAACCATAATACGCTGCCACCTTTAATCCGTTGAGCTCTTTGGTGACTTTTGCGGTAATGGCATCATAGCCTACATCATTGACCATCACATCCAGCAAATGCCTTACTCTTATAGAGCCGTTATATTTCAATCCCGCTGCACCCAGAGCCTCATCCACTTTAGCTTTCATTTCAGGATATTTCTTCAAAGTTAAATTCGTCTGGCTCAAGATGACATAGCAGGAACTACAGGGTGTAACCAGATCCAATTCCGTTTTCTCCGCTAGCGCCAGATTGCGCGAGGCTAAGCTGAGGAGACCTAGTTCATTATAAGCACTATAAGGGGAGGAGCCGCAGCAGTTCCAGTCTTCAAGTTCTTTCAATTCTATATCCAGAACCCTGGCTACGGATAATGCCGACTTGCTGTAAGCTTTTTCGGTTCCTTCAGCGCAACTACAACCAGGATAATATGTATATTGTTTCACTCTAACCTCCTAATGATGCTGCCTTATCCAGGATCGTCCGGACCTGTTTCTTGGCCTCTTGGGAAATCTTTGGGTTGCCTAATACCAGGCGTCCGTGGGACAATAAACTCCAGGCTAGAGGCAGAGCTCCCAGTGCACGGAATGGGTTAGTTCGTATAAAAAAATCAGCCATTAAAGTAAATTCGGCGATCCTACCCTGACTATAGATACTCCGCGTAAAACTGCGATACAGGGTAGGTGTAGTCGAACCCCTGTTAGTCTTATTGTATTTGAAGGCCAGTCTCTCCAGAGCATGCATCAAATCAGTAATTTTTACACCGCGGGGGCAGCGCACCGTGCAGTTATAGCAAGCCAGGCAGTGCCAGGCAGTATTGCTTGAAAGTACCTCTTCCCTGAGTCCGGCTCCGATCATAGCAATAGTCATAGCCGGAGAATAATCCATATAAGTAGCTGCCGGACAGGAAGCCGTACAATTACCGCATTGCATACAGAGGCGTATAGTCTCTCCACCAGGAAAAGCCGCCACTTCCGCAAGGAAGTCAGCAGGCTGGATGTTGGTTGTCATTAAAACCTCCTTACTTTGTTCCAGGGGACTATCATAATTATCAGCCCTGCGGAAAAGGGGTTGAAAGAGCCCTTTGCAGATAACGGAACAAAAATTCCACTTGCTTCGTATAATTATTATAGTATCATTTTTATACAATGGCAAAATTAGCCTCCGGCGCCCTGAAATTAGGGATCAACTTTATTATTTATTTTAATCTACATTCCACATGATTGACTTTGATATTTTCTGAAGTTACAATAATCATTATGTTCAAACTAAAATATCTATTGATATCTCTAATTACTATAATAATGCTATTAATTTGTTCAATTTTCCATATCGATCCCGTATCTGCTAATTTCCTTCGGTGGTCCAGGGTTAATATCCCCGCCAATGGTCCGGCTGGAAATTGGGTTTTGGCTGCCAATTCGGATGTACGCTGTCCTACTCTGGCTTCGGATGGTACGCTATATTGTTTTGCCAATCCTGTGGCCACAGGGTTCAGACTCTTCAAATCATCGGATAACGGCTTTAGCTGGTCATATACCGGACGGGTGGAAGATAATGACATTATTGATATAGCTATTGCGCCCAATGACCCAAATCTGATTTATTACGCTACAGCCTCCAGAATTTATAGATCACGTGATGCAGGAAATAGCTTTGAACCTCTTCAGGCTGTTCCAGGAACACCTGGCGCCGGTAATTTAACAATTACCTCTTTGGATGTGATTTTAGCGGATGGTCGGTGTAATCTCGTGATCAGTACCTGTGATTCTGCCGCTGGCCGTTTTGGCGGAATCTATACCTACCAGGAAGGTTCGTCTGAATCCTGGTTTAACACTGGTCTGAGTAATTATGATGTTTATACCGTATCTTTTTCACCCGGTTTCAATAACGATCAACAGATAGTAGCCGTTGCTACTGACGAAATCAATACCGTTATTATTTCTTTTTTCGCCAGTAGCGGCTGGAATTCCACTATCCCTGAAGCTATTATCCCTGGCTTGGTTCCATTGTCTGCTGCTCTGGCATTTCCTGACGATTATGATTCGGATCCGGCAAAAGGAAGATACAGGCAGTTCATTGCCCTGAACACAGGAAGCAACACAGGAGATATCTACTGTTTACAAACAGAGACAAAGGGAATACCTCCCCGGGTAACAGATCTTAATGCTGGAGCTATAATAGGCAAAAACCAGGTTGATATACATAGCTTGGCAGTAACAGGTACATCCGATGCTGTTTATATCATGGCTGGCGCTTCTGCTTCAACTGACGTTTTTTTTAGCTATAACTGCGGGCAACAATGGTCATCATCAATCAGATCACCCAGCGGTGGACACAGTACTTTTGTAATAATGACGCATGATTTCCAGTTCAGCGGCAAAGCCTTTGCAGGTACTGGTGGAAGCGAAAGCGCATTTTCAGTCAGTAAAAATCGTGGTTCTACCTGGACCCAGTGCGGACTTATTGATACCAGCGTTGCAGCCATTTTGGATCTGGCTATTTCTCCAGATTATACACATAATATGACCCTGTTTTTATTGACCTCCAATGTTCAGGATAGTTTATGGTATTCGAGCAGTGGCGGTGAGAAATGGGAAAGAATTTATTGCACTACGCAAGCTGCCGGCGAGAGAATCAAACGTATTATGCTTTCATCTCAATATAATCTCAATAAGAAAGTGTTTCTGGCGGGAAGTATTAATGATCAACCCTTTATCTGGAAATCTAATGATGGTGGAAATCTCTTCATCACCAGTCAATCAATTGATCCCTGGACAGGCAAGCCAGTGGAAATTGATACATGGACTATTACATCTTCAGACACCATCTTTGTCGGCAGTTATGAGAATAAACGCGGTTTAGTATATCAAACTACACCTGATGGTACCACCTATATCGATAAAGCACAGGCCGGCAGTCATTATTTAAATATGCTGGCTGTTTCACCTGACTATTTTAATGACCATACAATTCTAGCAGCTAATGCATCAGGCAGTGTTTATTATTCCGTAAATAACGGACTGATCTTTGAACCGTTACCCCTGGATGCCTCGCAACCTCCTCTGGCAGGAAACCTGAGTATAGCTTTTGATCCTGGCTTCCACCAGAATAAAACAGTATATGCCGCCAGCAGCACCCCTAATCAGGGCATTTATAGATTTGTCATCGGTGAAAGCCTGACCTGGGAATCCATTGATAGAAGTTTACCGGTTGGAGGGAAAATTGGAGGTCTGGCGGCTTCAACTTGCGGGCAGATCTACGGGCTTAATACGCAAAATGTGGATAAGATCAATAAAAAAGGGGGCATAGAGCGCTCTGTAAATTCACTGGAAAAGCAGAATCCGGTATTTGAGACAATCTCAGATGGGCTTGATGAAGGGCTTTGTCTGGACCAGCTCTGGATACAAGGAAACAGTTTGTGGGCCTCCAGTAAAGCGGTGAATACCGTCCGACTTTGGAATTTTATCGATAGTTTAACTCAACCGGTTTCCTTAACAACCCCGGTGAATAACTCCACTGGCCTGCACCCTCACAACCCAGTCCTTGCCTGGAATCCTTCGCCAGGGGTTACCAGCTATCAATGGCAAATTGATACTGACAACAATTTTTCAAATTTAGATAAAAATTGCGAAGGTGAAACCGATGTTACTACCTGTAAACTAGCTACGTTAGAGCAGGAGACTACCTATTTCTGGCGGGTTAGGGCCAGTCAACCCTTTGTCAGTCCGTGGTCGCCGGTATGGACATTTACTACGCTCAATCTTTCACCTGCTCCCACATCCACTATCCCGCCATCATCCCCTGAACCTTCACCCATTCTCCTAGCTGCGCCCAGACCTTCTGAGCCAAAATACAATACTGCAGCTCCACTTGAGCCTGTATTTAAATGGTCAGCTTCTGAAAACGCTGAAGGGTATTATTTACTGGTTTCCCGTAATGATACTTTTACCGATCTGGTAATTCAAAGAACCTGTTATGCTAACATCTGGCAAAGTAATATTCCATTGGAATATAACACCTGTTATTATTGGAAGATTAGAGCCTTTTTGGGACAAAACCAGAGCCCGTGGAGTGATGTTTATCTTTTTATCACAGAACCTGCGCCCAGTTCTACACCGTTTTCTCTTGATGTACCCAGGCTTTCAGAGCCCAGATCCGGTATACCTATTTCCATTACTCCGGTCTTCAAATGGACATTAGTGGACAATGCCGAGCGATATGAACTTCAGATATCTAAAACCGATGATTTCAGGATTCCGGTTATTGACAGGATATGTAATGCCAACGTCTGGCAAAGTGATGTCATACTTGAATATGCTGTTAACTATTATTGGAAAGTACGAGCTATTAAGGGAGAAATCCTCAGTCAATGGAGCAGTGTGAGCGTTTTTTCCACTCTGGCCAAACCTGCCTCACCCACTTCAAGCACAGAGTCCGGCGCAATTTCACAGCAAATTATAATCCCGTCTGGTTCCAATCTATCAAATCTTCCAACAAAATCTTCACCTGCAGCAGCTTCTAAAGTCACTGCAGTTAAATCCACCCCTTCTATTACTACAATACCAGATTTAAAATCCCCTGAAATTACAACCAGCCTGGGATCATCTGTAACGCTTTCTGCCAACACCACCCCGGTTTCGTCTGAAAGACTAACCGCAACGCAGCCAGTAACAAATATTCAAACGGGATCCTCTATAGTATTAAATCCGGTATTGGGGGAAAAATCCCCTGCGCCGGTAAACCCAAACAATTCCGCAGAATTACCCCTTATTCTAATGATTATCTTTACTGGTGTTCTGATGGTAATGACCGTGGTGATGAGCCTAACGGTGGCCCGGCTAATAAAAAATACCCGCCGTCCATAATGCCTTGACTTCATTCTTTATGAAATCGCTGTTATCTTGTTTAGTGTTTATCTACGCTGGGGACAGGTGGAAATCGGACATAGGCACCAGGTCTTATTAATATCCACTCTGTTAAAACCAATACCCTGCTCAGGAAGTCGCCGCTATTTAACCTCATGCTCTCTTTCAGGTACTTATTTTTCAACCTATATGTTATAACCTGACTTTTACAGTTTGAAAAGGAAAAAAAGTCTCACAGTTGTTGA
>CAYLRY010000026.1:0-40418 GCA_964386535.1 uncultured Dehalococcoidales bacterium
GTTTTTATATTGGTGCAATGGGCTACCATCCCGGCTTTCAGCCATTTCTTTTCAGCTTCTTCGATTACAGCCTCTATTTTCCCGAATATGCAGCCCACTACAATATGAAAAGCCCAGCTATGGTGAACACAAAAAACGTCTTTTGACCCGGATACCAGGGCTGAACCGATTATATCTATCCCAGGCGCCATAAACCCATAGATGACCTTTTTTTTGCCCTCTTCCCTTACCAGCAAGGCGTTAACCAGTTCTTTTACACACAAACGGAATACCTTGCGCAGGCCCTGGAGTTCGATGTCATAATACTTTTTAAGCCTTAGTTTTCCCTCCTCAATTTCCTCGGCATTCAGGCCCAGCCTGGCAAACGCCTTTTCTATTCTGGGCAGCTCCTGTTCAATCTCCCGCTCATCAAAACCACACATTCTGAGCAATTCTTTCATTACTCCAATATCCCCTTAAGAATCTCTATAAAGGCTTCTATGCGGGTTTTTAGTTGACCCGTAGCTGCGGCGCCGTAATCGGATTCCAGAATAAGCACCGGTATATCATATTCCCCCATTTTATGAGCAAAATAATAAGCTTCGGAGTCATACGTTTCGCAGCACAGCAGTTCATACCATATGATACCGGATACTTTAAAGTCCCTGATTAGTTGGAGGGCAAAATCCAGCCTCTTCCCGGCGGAATTCCTTAAAAAAGCGCAAGGCACTTTCTCCACCAGATACCCCCTGGCCAGTGATTGAAGCAAGTCGCCGCTGTTTTCTATATCCTTCCAGTAGTATTTTATGCCCTCGCAGATTTCTTCGATGACTATTTCTCCACCGGCTTTCTGTACCAGGTCCAGAATGGTGTAATCGCCGTTGCTGATATTGGGCCCCATCAGCAGAATCCGGGGAGCACTGCTTTCTTTTAACGGCTGTTGAGCCTTCAGTGTCTGGTAGATCGAATACAGCGCGTCCGCCAGGATAACCGGATCAGTATAGGCGGCTGTGTGATTCAATTTTACAAAATCCAGCGCGCTAATTGGCGGGGGAGAAGCCCGGCGCATCAAGCTTATCTCCCTCAAGAGAGCCCTGATGCGGTTGTAAAGAACAATGGCTTTGCTGAGCTTATCATTCGAAATTTCGTTACCTGTGAGCTGCTGTAATCTGTTTTTTAAAGCTCTTAACCTGTCGGCAAAATATTCCACCTCAAAGGCGTTACCGTACTGCTGGGGAATTCCCAGTTTAAATACCTCCAGCTCGCCCTGGTACTCCCATATTTCAGCCACTTTCTTCAGGTGCTGGCAGGATATGGGCGCTACCAGCATATCAATCATGTTGTAATAAGGGTTGTTCTTTAACAATCTCTCCCCGATCTGGGCGCGCGCAAAGGGACAGATTACCTGTGGCACCGTCGAAAGGGCAGCAGCGGCTGGCTTTTCATTTCCGCCATGGGATAGACACAGCGGAATGGCTCCCGAAGCATAAATAATCTCTTCCGGCACGAAATTCCCTGGAAAGTAACCTATGATCTTAATCCCCTTCTGTTTGGCTGCTTCCAGTTGTGAGGCTCTATCTCTTAAAAGGTCAGCTAACAGTGTCTCTTGCATGGCATTCCTCACTTCATAAGGTTTTTCTTTATCAAAATATAACCGAGAAGATTTATGTTATCTATTCTACATAAAAAACGGTTATAAAAATACAGGTAGATTAACAGGTATATTTTTAAGCCAAAAAAACGGATTGAGAAGCCTTCTTGCAATTCCCTAATTAAACAGGGATTATCTTGCTCAGGAGATCCATTTACGCTTTATATTAAACAGACTCAACAAAAACAAGGCTGCACAGAAAGCACCAATTACCAGGAAATCAAGTAAAAATGCCATAACATGTTCACCGGTAATTGCCCCGTGGAGAATATCTACCCCATAGGTGATGGGCAAAATATAAGAAAGAGGTCTGATATAGACAGGCAACGACATGATAGAAAAGAACAGACCACAAAGGAAAATCATGGGAAACCGGAAAAAATTAGAGAAAGTCTGGGCTTCAAACACTTCACTGACAGAGACAGCAATAAAAAGCCCGAGGAAGGTTGACACAATGCCTATCAAAAGAATCGCGGGGATAACCAGAGACCAGGTAATTCCTGAAAGGTCTGCCAGGAAAGCGGCGATTATCACGGGCACGAAGGCGTTCACGACGCCAAAGAGGATTGCCCCTGAGGTCTTAGCCAGCATCAGAAGCTCAAGTGAAATGGGAGACAGAAGCAACCTTTCAAATGACCTGCTGCGCCTTTCGAAAGTGATAGTCACTGATAACATTGAGGTTGTCCCGAAAAGAATTGAGATAGTCATCACCCCCGGCAGCAAGTCCAGTACACTATCCAGTCCACTGCCGGACCTGATGAAGAACATGCCCGTCCAGGCCAGGGGAAAAATAATGCCCCAGCTAATATTAGGCGGTTTGAGATAGTAAGCTCGCATATCTTTAACCAGTATGTTCCAGAAGGCGATCCAGCTTTTCATTGGTTTCCCCCACCCCCCGCCTTTTCCTTCTCTTTTTTCATCAATCCTGCCTCAATCCCCGTAACCTGGACGAAAACATCCTCTAATGAAGATAAATAACGTCTTGCTTCAGTCACCTGAATTCCCTGGCTTTCCAGAAAACGTATTAAAGACCCCAGGTTGACTTGCTCTGCCGAATCTACCCGTAACTGGTCGGTAGTGAACTGTAACTGGTATTGAGGAAAAACCGCTTTCATTTCTTTTGCTAAGCCGTCCCCAGCACCAGAGATAGTAAGTATGAGTGTGTTTTTTTCTTTAACCGGCTGAATCAGGTCCGCCGTACGATCTATACGGACAATCTGTCCATTGACGATAAAAGCGATCCTTTCACAAAGGCGCTCTGCTTCCTCAATATAATGCGTGGTAAGAAAGACGGTGGTTCCCTGGCCATGAAGACCGGCGATTATTTGCCGTACCTGGCGGGCGCTGGCTACGTCGATGCCTGTTGTCGGCTCGTCAAGGAACAGAATAGGTGGGTTATGGATAATGCCGGCGGCAAAGGTAAGCTTGCGCTTCATCCCCTTGGAATAAGCTGCGAACTTGCGGTTAGCAGCCTCTTTGAGCCCGAACGTGTCTAAAAGCTGGTTAGCACGTTCCTGACGTTCTTTCTTCTTTTTTCCATAAAGCGCCGCACAAAAGCAAAGATTTTCAAATCCGCTTAGCTCAGGATAAAGATTACTTTCATCCGGAACGATGCCGACCAGGTGCTGGGCTGCCTTCGGATTGTGTGTACAATCAATGCCGCCGATAATTATGCTGCCTTTGTCAGGCCTGGCCAGTCCCGTCAGAATGGTGATAGTAGTCGTTTTGCCGGCTCCGTTAGGACCCAGAAAGCCAAATAGTTCACCCTGGTTGACCTTGAAAGAAATATCGTTTACGGCGACTACTTCGCCGAAACGTTTGGTCAGCTTTGATACCTCTAAGGCTGGCGCTGTTGAATTCATTACTCTGGTTCCCCATGATTTTTCATATCCTTATCATTATTTTGAGTCGAAATAGTGATATATATTTGCGTTTTACCTGTTTCACAGCTTCCCGGCTAAACAGCAATGAACATGTTTACCAGGGCTTCCACCCTCTGCCAGACCCAAGGATTTAAGTAAGAATATATTTATTAACTTATATTATTACTAAAAACATAAACAGTCAATACCAAAAAGCCCCTGCACCTATTCAACTAATCTTTTCCAGTTATGATTGGATAGCTACCACAACATCTCTTTCAGTTATGCTTCTGATTATTTTTGTCTTTAATCGGTTGGGATAACAAGCTTCGCCAATAAGCTGTTTGGATTTGTTTACATCATACTTCCGGCTGGCAATGCTTGAAACAAAGACCTGGGGGAGCCGGGCAGCGCCAGTTGACAGGCTGCCCGTGTAAATCCGCAGCCAAAGGCTTTAGTCATGGCTTCTTTGTCAATGGCATACTCCGCTGCTGTACTAACCTTGGGATTAGACCATGGTGAATCCGTATATAATCTGTCAGGTACCAGGAAGCTGGCGCCGCTCTCTTTGGAGATGATATTATGACCTGACCGCTTCAGGTCGTTGGCTACATTGTAATTTCCTATCGCACTCGAATTGAAACAACAAGGGATCAAGCCCTCGCCGGTTATTTCCTCGGTGTACGCCTGAGCTCAAACTTGTTCCTCACGTTCGGATCGGGGCAGGTTAAGGTGTGTATTTCAGGATCAGGTTGCCAGGGAAATTGTCCGCCATAACGCATAACCATCACAGCTTCATAAATATTCTTAAACGCGGAAGGACACATATTCTGGGGAACCATTTCTTTAAATCCTTTTAATTCCCAGGTATCTCCTACCTTATGACCGTAGCCGCAGACTCCATCGCATTCCTTACCGATCAGCTTGACGGTGACGTCATACCTGTCAGCTTTTTTGTCAGTCTCAGGTTCACGTCTCAATTCGAAAACGTTTTTAACTAAGTGATCGGGACAGCATTGGATGAGAACGTTAGGATCACCTTCCCAGGGGAAACTGCCGCCATTTTTCAGCACGTCAATAAACGGACGAAGAGAGTTGTATGCGAAGCTGCATAATCCCGGCGGGGCCATTTTATCGAACAGCCATTCGTCACCCGGTTTATGACCCTGATTACAGGGTTTGTCATTTCTTAATAATTTGATCCTGATTTTATAATGATCCGCCATATTTTTATATTCCCTCCGAGATATTATAATGAGTTTATTTCAGGGAAGTTGGAAAGTCAATTTAAAAAAATCGAGCAGTGTTTTTCCCTTCCGTTTTCAGGAACGAACCAGATCCGGCCACAAATTGTTTCAAAGAAGCCTCATCCACAGGCGTCTTCCAGGGTACAATATGTGCTTTCATTCCCCCGGTCATGCTTAGAAAGAGAAGTGGTCTACTTACATATGGAGGTGAGTCTGGGTCTGAATAGCAATACAATCAGCGGTCTGTCTCCGGTATCTGCATCAAGTAGTTTAAAACAGCTTCTGATCAAAAATAACCTGATTACGGATATTGCTCAGGTGATGTCTATGCCAGCATTGTGCGGTATTGCTCTGGCAGGCAATCCCCTGAGTAAAGCCTCCCTGAATGAATATACCCCTGCTTTGCAGAAAAAAAGGTAGTTGTGGACTTCCTGGTCACTTTAAGGTGATCCTAAAAAGCGGGTTTTAAGCCGTCACGATAGGCAGCCGCTTTACGGGTGGGCCTGTCATTCCCGCATTCGAGTTGGGGTCTAGCGCCCGTTTCAAGCGGGCCGGCCGCCGTAAAGAGACGAGTAGATTACAGCTTGATTTGTAATGACAGAGTACAAGATGATTTTTACACCTTCTTTCTCTTCCAGCGGCCTGTTTTGAAATACAACGGGTAAATCACTCCCCTGCCGAAAATTCCAGCCACCATGGCCCAGCGTACGCCGTAAACTCCCAGTCCGGTTAATCCGGGCATAAAATAAGCCAGAGGCATTTGTACCGCCCAAACGGTGACCATATTGGTGATCATGGGTATCAGGGTGTCACCCACCCCATTAAGGACCTGGGTAAAGGTAATGACAGCTCCCCAAACCACATAGGCCGCAATCTCAATACGCAGGAAGGTGGCTGCCGTGGCCACCAGCTCGGGCTCGTTGTTGAAAATACGTAGAATATATTCCACCCAGAACCAGATTATTACTGAGAAAACTATGGCGATGCCGGTAGCCAGACCGGCAGCCAGCCAACTGGTCTTTTCAGCTCGTTCGGGTTGACCGGCGCCCAGGTTCTGCCCTGCCAGCACCCCGGCCGGTGTTCCCAGACCATTAGCCAGCATCTGGACGAACTGGTCCACCCTTTGTGAAAGGGCATGGGCTGCTACTGCCACGGTGCCGAATGGTGTAATAAAGTAGACCAGCACCAGCGCAGCAAAGTTCCTTTCCATGGAGGTGACGGAGGCCGGAATGCCGATTTTTATAGTTCGCCAGATCAGGTTGCGGTCGAAATGAAATCCCTTGAAGCTGACCGTCAGCCGTGAGCGTCCTGTCATGAGAAACCATACGGCGATGGCGCCGCCCAGGCCCTGGGCGATCACGTTGCTCAAAGCCGCTCCCCTGACCCCCAGTTGAGGGAACAGCCACCAGCCGAAGACCAGGGCGGGACACAGGGCAATCTGAAAGATCCGGTAGCAGACGCCTATTTTTAGAGGAGTCCGGGTATCACCTGAAGCCTGCATGATGTTCTGAGAGACCTGCAACACGCTCATGGTGACGATGCCCACCAGTTGTATACGCATGTAGGAGGCGCCTTCCGATACCACCTCCGGCTCCACTCCCAGCAAGATCAGAATATGCTCGGACAACGCGATGCCGATAATAGCCATCAACAGGGAAAAAGAGCCAGCAATGACATAAGATTGCTGGGCTACCCGGTTGGCGCTGTGCTCATCTTTTGCGCCCATGAAACGGGCTACCATAGCGGAAGTGCCGGTGAATAGGCCCATGATCAGGGAGTTGATCACCTGGATGGCTAAAGCTGAAACGCCAACGCCCGCAATGGAGGATGAACCCAGCTTGCCTACCCAGATCATATCAATGGTAGGGCCCATGGTGTTAATGGTGGTGCTGATTAAGGCCGGCCAGGAGAGTGACCAAAGATTTCCCGGAATGCTACCCTTCGTCCAGTCTCGTTTAGAGGCCCCCCCTCTAAGTGGAAATCCTGAGTGTCCCCTCATTTATTCGTGTTACTCAACTTCGAAAGTCCTACCTTTCCCCCTGGCTTCTAACCTTTACTGGTATCTTTGTCGAATAAGATATAATTCTAGCAGCTTCAGAGTAAAACCTCAAATAGAATATCGCTATTAATAATCTTATACGAGAAATATCATCGGGCTGGTCTCCTTCCGAAGAAAAAGGAAATTTGGTAAAATCGGATATACCCGCAGGGAAAAGGAGATCCTGATGCTGCACGAAGAATGGTATGGGGAATACGAGGTAGAAGAGCACGTTCACAACCAGAAATACGGCCCAGGGCCCTTTCGCCGTTTGTGCGCCTTTTGCAGGGGAACCGGGGTTCATCCCTCTACCATGAACTCCCTGGATTATGACCGCTGTCCAGTATGCAAGGGAACAGGTATTCTGGATTTCAACGGCCATCAAAGGGAATATAACCCCTGCGGCAGATGCGGAGGCAGCGGTCAGGAACCGGCAATCATGCTGCCTAAGCCATGTCCCACCTGTGGGGGACGAGGATTGATATAAAAGGGCCACCCCTTTAAGGCCGCCCCTTAAAGGGGTGGCCCTGTCAGGAGAGATACTTTGAAAAAGATCGCTTTCGAAGAACATTTTACTACTCCGGAGCAGGCTGGCTTTATCAGGGCCATTATCGAGAAAACCTATCCGGTTGAAGAGGTCAACCGGCTGGAAGAGCATATGAACCAGGAAATCCGCTGGGTGCCGGTTTCTGATCAGTCAGGTACACTGGCAGGTTCGAGCGCGGTGATGCAGAAATTGCTGGATACCGGGGAGAGCAGAATCCGTGAAATGGATGAGTCCGGTATAGATATACAGGTTCTTTCCCTGGTATCGCCGGGACTGCAAATGCTGGATGAAGCCACAGCGGTGAAGGAGATGAAAAGGACGGATGATATCCTGGCCGAGATTATCCAATCGCGGCCTGACAGATTTGCCGGGCTGGCCTCACTGGCTCCGCAAAATCCCCTGGAATCAGCCGCTGAACTGGAGAGAGCCGTGCTCCAACTGGGACTAAAAGGGGCCAGTATAAATTCACATACCAGGGGCGAGTACCTGGATGATCCAAAATTCTGGCCTATCTTTGAACGGGCAGAGGCGCTGGGGGTACCTGTGTATCTTCATGCCCGCCTGCCTTCACCGCAGATGGTTAAAGCCTACATGGGTTACCCTGGACTGGCCCTGGCTTTCTGGGGATACGGCGCTGAGACCAGTCTGCATGCCGTCCGGCTGATTTGCTGCGGTGTTTTCGAAAAGTACCCCAGGCTGCAAATCATCCTGGGACACCTGGGTGAGGCCCTACCTTACTGGCTGTGGCGGCTAGACAGGCGCTGGGCAGCCGGCGCCGGAGGCTCAGACAGGGGTTATGCCAAATTGCCCTCCGGCTATTTCCGGGATAATTTTTACGTGACTACCAGCGGTAACTTCTGGTTTCCTCCGCTTCAGGAATGCATGCTGGCATTAGGTGCGGACAGAATCCTGTTTGCTGTGGACTATCCTTTTGAATCCAGCCGTGATGGTGTAGAATTTATGAATAATGCCCCCATCAGCCAGTCGGATAAGGAAAAAATCTGCTTCCGGAATGCAGAGAAGCTGTTAAAGCTGTAAATAGCCGGCCTTCATTTCGGGACAAGTGAAAAAGAAATATACACTTAGATTTTTGGGCGTAATTAAAAATCCCATTCTGGACCTGATCCGGAGATCAAGGAAAGGGGTATCGGGATTTAGGCTTTTGCCAATATGGTCTTCAGAACGCATTTGGAGGAGTGGCAACAACACAACGCAGGATTGAAAACGGGCTATTAGGCCTGAGAAACAGTGCGTTTTTATTTGATATATAAAACCAGGAATTCCCTATTTTTCCTTCGATATCCCTGTGAAGGACCATGAATATTTAAAATAATTTTCCTGGATGGCGGCAATACGCCGGCTGTCCCAGGCCGGGTCCCATGAAAGGCCAAGGTCCTCATCTACCAGCACCACGGCGAAGTCGTTATGGGCCAGTTTCCTCTCAATAATCACGGTAACGCCGCAAATCCTCTCCGGGCTTTCGCAGTTGCTGCACCTGCCGGTGGTTACACAGGGCGTCCGCCTTCCCTTGCCTCTGGCATGGAAGGGACAGACCACTTCTTTTAGCCGGCGGTCAGCCTCCTGGATATCCTTAGTGATCTTGTTGCGGCCTACCACCAGAATAACCTTTCCAGGGCCGAAAATGGTGCCGGCTACCCGGTTGCCGGCGAAATCCACGCTGATCAATTTGCCGTCCTGCGTCACGGCATTGGCGCTGGTCATAAAGACATCCGTCAACAGCGCCTGCCGGCAGGCCTCTACGAAGTTTTGGCGGTTGCCGGCTGACTGGGTCAGCTCCAGCGTAAAGGGATTAATCACCCTGTTCCCCCGCCTGGCCAGCCTCTCAATAACACCCGTCTGTCTCAGGGATACCGAATCCCCGATGCCTACAACGGCTGCCGGTGAGATCATTTCCAGCAGCAGATTACAGACTTCAGAGACAGCACCGGCATAGCGGGCTTCAAAACGGTGCTTCTGTAAAGCCTCCAGTGTGGACTGTATTTCCTGCGGTATACCTGACGTCATTCGAAAACCTCCAGGCCATTTTTTCCCTTTTTATTCGCCTATCATTATCGATATCCGGCGCCTGCCTGTCAAGAAACCTGAGTTAAACCACCGTCAGATACGAACGGTTTTATTCTATATCTACGGGATTATTGATTAAGAATTACGTATTTGTACCCGTTGTATTTCTGCCGATTTTGTTATAGAAACTAAATATCGGGTTATTATTCCGGATGGAAACAGAGTTTTTTCCTGAGAGAGGCATTCAAATGGAAAGGAAGATATCCGTAATTATCTATTGTCCTCGCTGTAAGGGAAGAATCTTCCGGAACAAAGATGAGGACGGATGGCACGAGCAATGCATCCGCTGCGGGTATATCCGTTACCTGGATGCGGCGCCGTCTGACCGGCAGGGGGACCGTCCGCCAGGATTTCGTAACATTAGAAAAATGGCGAAATAGCGAATTGTGCTGCGCGGCGTCCCCCAGTCCCCTTATTTTCCCTTAAAGGCTTTTAAGAAATATTCTTATGCCAGTCCCGTTCCTATATAAACCAACAGCCCCTGTTCAAATTATATAAGATATGTTTCTAGAATGCTTAATTTGGAAAAGAGCGATTGATAATTTAATCCTCTTATGCAAATATAGTACATAGAGTCTCTATGTACTTAGAATATCTTAATACTATGCCGCTCTAGGTATATTATCTTCATGTGTAAATTTATGGCTATCTTCCCTTGATTATAAGCTATACCGGGATGTGAATGAGAACAATGAAGCCAGAATGAATAATGACCCGATCAAGAAATTTGAGAAAGTGCTTTCAGACGAAAATATTCTCACGTCCGGAGAAAAAGAAGCCCTGTGGCAAGAAATACGGGAACAGGTTCAGTCAGCTAAAGAGTACGCCATGAGCTGTGAATTCCCGTCTGCCCAGATTATACTGGACCCGCAAAAATTATATTCTAATCCCTGGGAGGCGATTAAATGAGAACCATATCTACTGCAGCGGCCATACGTGAAGCCCTGGAAGAAGAAATGAGAAGAGATGCTAATGTGATATTGATGGGAGAAGACGTGGGCAAAATGGGGAGCGCTTTGGGGACTTGCGGAGGGCTGCTCGACATATTCGGTCCGGAGCGAGTCATTGACATGCCTATTTGCGAAGCATCTCAGGCCTCTTTTGCTGTCGGTCTGGCCACAGCCGGTAAAAAAGTGGTGTTGGAAATCATGCTGGCGGATTGGTCGACCTATGCCTTTGACGCTATTGTGAACCAGATGGCCAAACAGCGATATATCTCGGGAGGACGCTGGAGATTTCCCATTACGGTAAGAATGCCGCAGGGCGCAGGCACTCTGGTTGGAGCCCATCACAGTCAGAGTCCGGAGGCCTGGTATACCAATGTCCCCGGCCTAAAAATCGCTGTGCCCACTACCCCCAGGGATACCAAGGGAATAATGAAAGCCGCCATCCGGGGTAATGACCCAGTCTTAATTTTCGAACCCAAGTTTGCCTATGGCATTCCCGGCGAGGTACCTGAACCGTCAGAAGACTATACCGTTGAATTCGGTAAGGCTAATATTATCAGGGAAGGGTCAGATGTTACCATCATCGGCTGGCAATATGCTCTGGCTACCGCCCAGGATCTGGCCGAGGAATTGGAGGAAGAGGGCATTCACAGTGAACTCATCGACCTGGTTTCCCTGGTACCGTATGATCAGGAAACCCTTCTCCGGTCGGTAAAAAAGACCGGCCGGGCGGTCATTGTCCATGAAGCTCCGCTCAGAGGCGGATATGGAGGCGAGATTGCCTCTTTTATCTCCGAAAACGCCTTTCGGGACCTGAAAGGTCCGGTCGTTCGAGTCGGTTCTAAAAATTGCCCGCATCCGTACGGTCCGGGTGAAGAATATGTGATGATTGATGCTAAAGATGTCCGTCAGGCTGTATTAAAAGCTCTGAAGGAGTAAATGACGCCATTCCAGGCAAGGTGTTCCCTTGCCTGGAATGGCTGTGCACTTACTGAATACTTTTATACCCTGGAATTTCTTCTTACTATTGCCAGAGCCATTATGGCCGCTATACTGGCGGTCATCAGCCCGATCACCCAGGTGGAAGAAGCTGGCACAGCAGGCGCATAAACATGCACGGTATAATTAAAAGTACGCCAGATGTCGCTGTCCCGGGAGTACTCCATATTCAACGTGCTGTTACCTGGTTTCAAGGCAACGAAAGTCCAGGTGTCTGTCCCGACCCCTCCAGGAATACCGCTATTATACAATACGTGTCCGCTGCTTTGTAGAACAGCCGGGTTGCTGTTGCTGATGATTTCCCAGCTATAACCGGTGCTGCCGTTCTGCTGGTTGAGCACCATCTCTATGGTGTCGCCCACAGCCACTGAAAGCTGTCCGCCGGACTCAGCCTCATAAATGGTGTGATTGGCGGCAGCTATGACGCCGGCGGCGCCTGCCAGTATCAACCCTGTTACTATTACCAGGATAAGACAGGTGGCCAGAAAACGTGACTGTAACATAAAAAGACCTCCTTCATGCTTGTTCAACAGGCTACTCCTGGACTAAAACTTAAGAGTAATTTACCAAAGTAAAAATATTATCTCACGTGATTTAGTCCCTGTCTATATGCGGTTTAATCATTTATAAGAATACGGGTGTGTCTGAAAGCAAAAAACAATGTAATACTTTTCCGGCTATTACGTATATATAATCAAAGCCTCTTTAGAGGATTGTTGAGCTTAAAAAACATTTTCCGGTTCCGGAGGTCCCAGAATGAAAAAGGTGATAATTTTATCCTCAATAATAGTGATAATGGCAGGCGCCGCAGCCTGTGCATCCGGCACACCGAACGCTGATTCTCCATCGCCAGGTAATTTTTCAGTAATAGATGCTGTCCAAACTACCCTTCCGCAGGCTGCCGCTCCTATCACGGAACCTCCACCTGCCGGAGGGACATCAGCAGCTACCACTGTTCCTGCTCTACCCGCCGGTACACCGGGAGCCGTCCTCCTGCCTCATACCGGCCGTGAAAATGTCTATTCGGTGCAAATTGACCTTATTCCGGACAAACTGGTTTACGGGCTTGGAGAACCGGTGCGAATGAAATTGATATTGACCAACGCCTCACAGGGAAAGGTAGAACCGGTTGTGGTCAGTCAGCTTCCGCCCATAGTCAGCCTTGTTCCGGCAGCGCCAAACACCGATCCAACCGGAGTACAGGGCATGGATATTCCGGGCTCTGAATCCAGCCGGGCGGTGAAGGTATTTACTGCCGGCATAGAGGAAAAAACACTGGCCAAGGGTGAGAAGGTAACCTATGATCTGACCTGGGACCAGAAGGACGAAAATGGAAAACTGGTCTCACCGGGCTGGTATTATTATGAGTCCAATTATTATTTTCGCCGGCAATCAACTCAGGATTATACCGGTTCGGGCCTCAGGGACAGGGCATTCCTGATTCAGTATCCGCAGGGGGCCATGCAAAAAAACATCGAATTGAATCAATCCAGGACCATCACCGGCTTACCCCTGAAAAAGGGTAATGAGACCAGGCCGGTAGATATAACCGTCAATTTGCAAAGGATAGAACTGAATGAGAAAGGAGCCACCTTCTACGCGGTAATGACTTCGCCCAATAACCCGGTATCAGGTTACAACAACATTGAATGGGCGGGCTGTATTCCGATGAGCTCTCAATATATAATAGACGGCGTGGTTAAGGAAGCCAGGGCTCCCAACAGCCGGTTTCTGGATAGCGGGATCGAGTTCAGGTGGGGAGCATCCGCGGATGACGACAACTATCTCGACCCGGTACCGGCGGATGCCAAAACTCTTACCTTCGTAATACCTGAAATCAGGCCTGACTGGAAGGGTCCCTGGGAGTTCAGGATACCGCTGGGTGATGAGCCTCCATTTAAAGTAGTTGTATCAACTGAGCCCGCTCATCTCCCCGGAGAGCCCATTGTGTTTGGAATAGGGATAACCAACTTATCCTCAGACGCAATTACAATAGACCCCTTTCCTCCAGCCAGGTGGATAAAGCCGGTAGGGCAGGATAAAGCCGTGTATTCATCTCCAGCAGGTACACGCTCTTACGATATTGGCGCCGGTCAGCATTTTCTTCCAACCAAAGGTACCTGGGACCAGAAGGATAACAATGGTCAGCAGGTAGCCCCTGGCTGGTACGAGATAGGCTATGAATACGTTATTATCGAGCCAAGCACGGGGAAAAGATATGCGGCGAACCCCACGGCCAGGTTCCAGATAGTAGACTCTGATAGCTCCATGAAAAAAAACATGGAGGTAAACCGGTCTGTGACAGCGGAAGGCGTTACAGTTTCCCTGAAAAGCATTGAGATGAATGCAGTAGAGACAAAAGTATACACGTTTACAACACCGCAGGGTTATACTTTACCTCAACCCCAGGAACATCCTTCTTCTGAATTTGAATCTCTCATGACTAAATCGATTGCCGAATACTGTGTCGATGGAGGTATTATAAAACAGGTGAAGTCAGATCGAGGAAAAGCCGATGCTGACGGGATAACACTTATCTGGGACAATATCGATCCGATGCCGGTCGATGCCAAAGAAATTACTTTCACTATAACCCGACTTGGTGACTTACAAGGCCGATGGGAGTTCAAGATACAACTTAACTAAGCTTTCTACGTTATATAGGAGGGAGCTTCTTATTCAGGATGGAACATTATTTACTTTTTCGAGGTCAGAATTCGCATAAGCAAATTTTTACCTGAAAGAATACCGGGAGGTCCAGGTTGTTAAATAATCTACGTTTAAAAATGGTAATTGTAGCTGTAATTGGAATAATTATTGGTGTTTTTGGCACTTTGGGAGTTCAATGGTATAACGCCAGCGCAGGAACATATCACGGTGTTGAGCCGTATATAGTAGAAGGGTATTCTACAGGCACGAACTATGACAATACCGCAATGGGTATATCAGAGGAACTTGGCGGCGGGGGCAACAGTTACGTGATCGCCGGATCATGGTGGCGCGAGTTCGGTGGCCCCTGGCATGATAAGGGAAGCGCCCCCAGTCTCGCCTACCCCAGCTCCGGTCAAAAAGTCCGGTTGGGCATCATTGATTATAAGCCCATACAACAGGCTCCGGGAAGTTCAGTGGTGGTCTGGTATGAAGTAATTGACGTCAAAAACAAGGTCGCTCAATAGGCAGGGTTAAGATTTGAAGAAAGTATATTCGAATTCATTGACAACTGAAGAAGTCTACCGGGAAATCATTTCTCCCTGAAGGAGCCATTTATGAAAGAAAATATGCGACAGCGCTGGTTTTTAGCATTGGTTATTATTACGGCGGTAATTATCACCTCAACCGGTATAGGTCTGAGCTATCGGGATAAACCGGGTAGCCTCCCCATGAGCGCTATTAGCGACGGCTCCGGCGGCGCCGTCATCGCCTGGCAGGAAGAAGAGGGGATCTATGTTCAACATATCGATGCTTCCGGCAAGTCTCTCTGGCAGAATGGCGGCATACGGGTGACCGAAGCGGGGATCAAGCTGGACCCTTACGCTCCGTCACGAACGTCATTCAGCCTTATTTCTGATGGTACCGGCGGAGCTATCCTTACCTGGGATGATAGATATAAAAAGACGACCGACTGGAATGACCTTGCCTTTTTCAATCCCATTCCCTTCCATTCCCAGCGTATAAGCTCAGCTGGTGAATTCCTCTGGAATGAGACTGAACTGGCCGTCGGCAGCGCCGGACTATACGGTGGTAATTTCCCTGTGGTAGTTGCAGATGGAACAGGAGGAGCCATCTTCGCCTGGAACAGCTACACCACTGTCTACCGGGCGCTGCATAATGATTTTCTCCGCCTCCAGAAAGTAGCCCCTGATGGTGCCCGCCTGTGGGGTGAGCAGGGCAAACTCCTGGTTAGTTCCTCTCCCTACCGTACTATTAGCGAAGAGGAAAAGGCCGCCGGTATCAAGGGCACATTCATCCGTTCCTATCCGACCTATGCCGGAACGCATGACATGGTGAGTGATGGCTCTGGAGGAGTAATAGTGGTCTGGGAGGAAGAAGGCGGGCAAAACTTGAACCGGGTCTATGCGCAGCGGTTGAAGGGAGACGGTACTACCGCCTGGAATGAGAGCGTGATAGCAGGGAGCGGGAGCTATCAAGAGAATTCCCTGCGCGGCGACGGTTCCGGAGGGGCTATTCTGGCGATTACTGCCAGCGATATTGAAGCAACCTATCAGCAGCATATTGGCAGTAATGGCACCTTGCTGGAGAACCAGGGTTATTTTCCTGATACTATAAGCGATGGATCCGGCGGTTTTTACCGGGTTCATGTTGCCTCTGACCCTCCCTCAGGGCCGCCCAACCTGAGACGCATGATTCTAACTGTACAAAGAATCAACCCCCCACTCAGTTTTTTCTGGCCGGAAAAACAGGTGCTCGCCACTGAACCGCTTTACCAAATCAGTAATGTTGAATATATTGCCGATGGTACAGGAGGCATTATCCTGCTCTGGCAATTCCAAAAAGAGTATATCGCTTATGGAGGGATATTCGCCCAGAGAATTGATTCCGGGGGTAACATACAGTGGGGTGAATCCGGGATCGCCGTTTTCAATGAGCCCATCAAGTATCAGGGCAATGCTTCCATCCTCAGCGATGGTTCAGGCGGCGCCCTCATTATTGCCATAGCCGGAAATAACGCCCTCGGCGGCGACATGGTCTATGCCCAGCGCCTGGACGCTGCAGGCCACAGTCTCTGGGGCAGTGGAATAAGGATAGACCGGTAAAGGAGCTGAGATGAACGAACCAAAAAAACCTATTACGCTTTATGATGCCGGGGGATTGATCATACTTATTACGATATTCGGAATTCCCTTTGGCAGTATCTTTGATTATCTCTGGAACTTGCTGGTGTTCTCCTTGGCCCTGCCCTTTCTTCCCGCTGAAAGCAAAATCAAGCTTGGCAAAGTTAAAAAGCTCCTGTACATCTTTTTTATAACCATACTGGGCATCATCATTGACTGGGCCTACTTCGAACTGACCTGGGATACCCATTTCGGCAAGACCGGATTATGGATACCGGCCATGTCTCAAGCTCTGCAATTTATTTGGATGCTCCTGCCCATAGTCATGCTCTGGCTGGTCAATTTTTCCCTTTCGTACGCGTACCTGAAACTGGAGAGAAAGCCGGCACTGGTATTGGGTGGGGTCATGGCTTTATTCACCGCTCCCTGGCTCTTACCGGCAGTCCCTTATCTGATGGGATGGGTAGTTTAACAGACGTAAGGACTGATAATGTAAAGACTGATATACAATTTCTTAATTATCTTAATTGGGCTGCTTCTTATCATAACATCAAAACATCAATTCGAACGTCAATTTGACAAAAGGCTGATTACATAATAGAATAGGATTATTTTCAAGGAAAAAATATGATAAACGCCAGAACCTATAATAACCTGAACGCTATGGCAGCTATTATTGAAGCCGTGGCTTACGTCGCCGTACGGTGGGTCTGGCGTGTTTCCAGTGCGAGGTTAACTTGAGCTAGCTAAAGCAGAATTAAAAGAACACTCCAGGCCCGGGAAATAAAAATCCCGGGCTTTTTTGTTTTCTCAAATATTTGACCTGCAGAAGGGTTTTCACGCCTGTTCTGGAAATTGATACCGAAACAGGCAGCGCAGAGGTTGCCTTATGAAGAAAATGAACCACCGAAAAATTATGGGGAGGCTCTTCCTTTACTCCAACCCTGACCTGATCCGGAATTCAGAGGAAGGGAGATATGTTTATTCAAAGGACTCAAACCCATCCCTGAACAATGCAAAAGCATCACCAGCCGCTTTTAAATACTGTAAAGAACTGAGGCTGAAATAAATATTGAGGAGGGACATATATGGAAACACTTTTTTCTGCACGCATAGCGGGCGTCCCCAGATCATTTATCCGGGAAATTTTAAAGTCAACGGAGGACCGATCGGTGATCTCGTTTGCCGGAGGACTGCCCAACAGGGAACTTTTTCCGGCCGGGGCCATTCAAGAAGCCATTGACAGGGTCTTCGAAAACTTCGGCAATGACGTTTTTCAATACAGCAATTCGGAGGGATTCCTTGGGCTCAGGGAGATGATCTCTCAAAGGTACAGGGAGAAGCAGCATCTGGATATTCCGGCAGACCAGATCCTGATCACCTGCGGGTCCCAGCAGGGCCTGGACTTGCTGGGGAAAGTCCTGGTCAACGAGGGGGACGGCATCATCATAGAGGAGCCGGGCTATCTGGGCGCCATCCAGGCCTTCTCCATTTTCAGGCCCAGGTTTCATCCCATTCCGCTCAATGAAGACGGACTGGATATCAGGGCGCTCAAGTCAGTCATCTCCTGTGCCGGGCCGCGGTTGATATATACTATTCCCAACTTTCAAAACCCCTCAGGGATATCCTATCCAGAGCGAAACCGCCTGGCGGTGGCGGAGATCGTCCGTGAGACAAATATGATCCTGATTGAAGATGATCCTTACGGCGACCTGAGGTATTCCGGAACGCCCGCAGCCAGTTTTAAAAAACTCTGCCCCGAAAACACCATTTTACTGGGGACATTTTCCAAGACGCTGGTTCCGGGATTCAGGCTGGGATGGGTGGCAGCCCCTGAAAAAATTATGGACAAGCTGGTTATTGCCAAGCAGGCCGCAGACCTGAATACCGGTCTTTTTACCCAGTGCATTGTCTACCAGTATTTAAAGGACAATGATGTCGAAAAGCATCTGGCCAGGATAAAAGAAGCATACGGCAGGCAAATGAAGGCCATGCAGGAGAGTATCCGGGAGTATTTTCCACCCGAGGTAAAATGCACTCATCCTCAGGGCGGAATGTTCCTGTGGGCCAGCCTGCCTTATGGGATCTCGTCCAGAAAACTGCTGGATCTGGCCAGGCGGCAAAAGGTCATCTTCGTGCCTGGTGACTCTTTCTATATCAACCGGGAGGAGGTCAGCGATATGAGGCTGAATTTTTCCTGTGCTGATCCTGAGACCATCCGCACCGGAATCCGCAGGCTGGCCGGCGCCATCAATGATTTGATACAGACTGCGCATAAAAGCACCGTCCAAGCGGCCGGGTGACCAGGAAATATCCCAAAGTTAAATACGACCAATGAATCAACCGGCGTTACGAATACTCATTTGATCTTCGCCTGTATTCAGCCGCTGAATTAAGTGCTCTTCTGACATTCGCCGGTTTTAAAAATATTTAGGTGTACGGCGGAGTGGACGGCAGCGCTTATGACCACCAAGCTCAACGGCTGGTGGTGATGGCGGAGAAAGGCTGAAAAAGGCCGCCCCTTGCAAGGGGCGGCCTTTAAGGGGTGGGCCTGCTCTTTCTGCTATTCTTTAGTTAACTATCCAGGTCAACATATTTGACTTTTATCATATATGACTGGCATGATAAGGTATATTTCGCATCTTTGCACGGTTCACGACTCTCCCCGAAAAAATCAAAAATCATGGCCAGCAGGCTAAGATTGATAACAAAGAAAAGCTTGATAGGTTATAAAAACTGAAAATTCTACTTGGCAGGGGCGTAGATACATATCCTGAGTAGACTATAATTAAAATAGAAGAGCTACCATATGCAGGAGTTGAAAAAACATGGATATAAAGAAATATGAAGTCTCTGTAAACCAGCTAAGAGTTGAATGCGATTCCAGCATTTTTTCGTTTGACTGCACCAAGGACATGGCCCCCCTTCGGGAGTTTATCGGGCAGGACCGTGCTATCCGCGGCATAGAATTCGGCCTGTCCATGAAGAACGGGGGTTATAATATTTATGTTGCCGGTCTTTCCGGCACAGGCAAGACCTCCATTGTTAAGACCTACATCAAGAGAATTGTAGAACAGAGACAGTCCGAGGGCGTCTATAATCCGGATGACTGGTGCTACATCTATAATTTTACCGAACCGGACAGGCCCCGGATTATCAACCTGCCGAGGGGAAGAGGCAAAGACTTTAAAGACCGTATGGCCAAATTACTTCAATTGCTGAAAGATGAGTTTGCCAGGGCTTTCTCCAGTGAAGACTACAAATCCCAGGCTAAAAATACCGTCCAGGAAGGACAACTGGAACTGCAGAAGCTGTTTGAGCAAACCGCTGAAGAAGCCCGCCAGGAAGGATTTCTGCTCAAAATGACCTCCTCCGGTCCTGTAGTCATACCCATCATCGAAGGTAAAGCCATTTCAGAAGAGGAGTACCTGGCGCTGGAAGAGAATGTACGCAAGGAAATCGAAGAACGCCGACAGGCCCTGATGGTGAAATTGCAGGACACCTTTGAGAAGTCCGCGGCCATGGAACGCAAAACCATTCAGAAACTACAGAATATAGACCAGGCGGTAGCCGAATACACAGTGAACCGGCTTTTCAGCGGAATGAACCAGGACTTCCGGGATTGCCCCGGCGTGATCAGGTACCTGGAAGACTTAAAGACTTATACCCTGGATAATCTTGAGATATTCAAAACAGGCATTGAGCAGCAACCGCAGCCTCAAGGACAGGCTGCCAGGGTGTTAACCCCCCAGGACCTTATGCGGGGCGACCCCTATTTGCCCTTCCGGATTAATGTTTTCGTAGACAACAGCGAAACAAGCGGACCGCCGGTGATCACAGAGTCCAACCCCAACTACCTTAACCTCTTCGGCAAAATTGAGCGGCGCTTTATTTTCGGCGGCTATTTGAGCGACCACACCATGCTCAAACCCGGCGCCCTCCAGAAGGCCAACGGGGGCTATTTATTGCTCAGCGCCATGGATGTAATCTCCAATGCGGCTGTCTGGCCCACCCTGAAAAGAGCGATTAAAGACCGGGAGGTCCGTATTGAAGAGCCCCTGGAGCAGTTCGGCCTATTTATGCCGATGGGGTTGAGACCGCAACCTATGCCGATAGAGGTAAAAATTATCCTGATCGGCGATCCCATACTTTACCAGATGCTGGCAGCCTACGATGAGGAATTCTTTGAAATTTTCCGGGTCAAATCAGACTTTAACTATGAGGTAGCCCGCACTCCAGAAAACATGCTGGGTTTTGCCGCTTTTATCCGGGGTTGCTGTGATGAGTGTGAGTTAAAGCATTTCGACCGCTCAGGAGTGGCCAGGTTGATAGATTATGCTTCGCGCATGGTCTCAGACCAGGAAAAGCTGTCTACACGTTTTTCTTATCTGAAAGAGATTGTGGAAGAGGCAGACTACTGGGCCAGACAGGAAAAAGCCGAACTGGTAGCGGCCCGGCATATAGATAAAGCTGTGGATGAAAGGCGTTTCCGGCATAACCTGCCGGACGAACGCCTGAGGGAGATGATTACCCGCGGGACCATTATGATAGACACCTCGGGGGCTGTGGCCGGGCAGGTAAACGGGCTCAGCGTCTACAGCCTGGGGGACATTTCGTTTGCCAAGCCCTCCAGAATCACCTGCCGTACTTACCTGGGCAGGAGCGGGGTCATCAACATTGAACGGGAGACCAAGATGAGTGGTCCCATTCATGATAAAGGGGTGATGATACTGAGCGGTTATATGGGCTGGAAATACGCCCAGGAATATCCTCTGGCCCTCTCC
The DNA here is from genome assembly GCA_964386535.1 of uncultured Dehalococcoidales bacterium. Lineage (GTDB taxonomy): Bacteria > Chloroflexota > Dehalococcoidia > Dehalococcoidales > UBA3254 > CAYLRY01. The sequence continues at coordinate 20,933 of CAYLRY010000026.1, forward strand.
GCCAGCCTCTGCTTCGAGCAATCATATGAAGGTGTGGAAGGCGATAGCGCCTCTTCCGCTGAGCTTTATGCGCTGCTTTCCAGCATTTCCGGCATCCCCATCAAACAGTCCATAGCAGTCACCGGCTCAGTCAATCAGAAGGGAGAAATCCAGCCCATCGGCGGCATTATCCAGAAGATAGAAGGCTTTTTTGAAGTCTGCCGGGCTCAGGGACTAACCGGGGAACAGGGGGTTTTGATGCCGGTTAAAAACTTGAAAAATTTGATGCTGCGTGACGAAGTGGTGGAGGCGGTGAAAAAAGGGCAGTTCCATATCTGGGCGGTCACCACCATCGACCAGGGACTGGAAGTGCTTACCGGCATCGAGGCAGGACAGCGGCTGGAGGGCGGTGGATATCCTGAAGGATCAGTCAATTTCGCAGTGGAAAAAAGCCTGCGGGAAATGGCCAACCGCCTGAAATCTTTTAACGCCCCGCCTGCATCTCAGGCTTCGTAAGCGGTTCACCACTAGCCCAATTCAGAACATCATCCGGGATCAAAGACGCCTTCTTGCCTACCCCGGATGCGGGCGGGGAAGAGAGAAGGCAGACTGGCATGGAGAGCAGCGCCGCCTGCGAACCAAAAAAAGTAGTTGTTGTACAGGAGTTCCGGTCTTTCCTCCCTTCTACGAGACGAAGCATCTGGCGGGATGAAATTCTTTTTTCGAATTAATTGCCTGTGTCCGCTTTAATGGGTTGATAAAAAGGATAATAATATTAACAAGGAGGGAAAATTCCAATGTTTAAAAAAATTATGGTCTGCCTGGACGGGTCCGAACTGGCAGAAAAAATATTGCCTTACGCTGTGGCTGAAGCCACCTGTTTTAATAGTGAGCTGGTCTTATTCAGGGTAGTCTCTGAGCCTTTGCTGGTCACCCCGGTCCTGCCGGGCATTACCGGGATGCCGGTGGATGCCGCCCGGGTGGGTAAGAAGGCCATTGCCGAAGAGAACGAAGCCCGTGCCTACCTGCAAAAGCTGGTGGAAAAAATACAGGCGGATAACGAGCTGCGCATCAGCTTCGAAACGGCGCAGGGTACGGCAGGTCCCACCATTATCCAGTACTGCCAGGAAAACGAAATTGAGCTGATAGCCATTGCCACCCACGGACGCACCGGACCCGGCAGGGTGGTGCTGGGCAGCGTGGCAGACTATGTGGTCCGCCATTCCAGCCTGCCTTTGCTGCTGATAAGGCCGTCTAAAGAAGGAGCAGCTTAGTGCAAAACGAAGACGCCTGTAAACTAATGAAAACGCAGAAAAATATACGACCTTATAAGGGCATTACTATACTCAGCGACATAAGTAATTGCCATTTACTCTCGAAAAATTGTATAATAACTGCATGACTATAAAGATAGATGACCCTCATGTAGCTATTGTCTTACAAGATGAAATTAGGAGATCCGAAGAAGCGAGATATGATCACAGACTTCACGCGGTTCTTCTGGTTGCCAAAGGAATGAGTTGCCCGGAAGCGTCGGAATACCTTGGAGATTCAGAACGTACGGTCCGTTACTGGATTAACCAGTATATGGAAAAGGGTCTTCAAGGATTGATAGAGGAGGAACGCCCTGGACGTCCGTCTCGTTTGACGGAAGAGCAGATAGAACAAATAAATCAGGCTCTAAGAAGAAAACCGGAAGATGTCGGGATAAGAGGAGGCATATGGGATGGCAACCTGTTATCGGCTTTCATACAGAACGAGTTCCAAATCAGTTTGGGCATCCGGCAATGCCAGCGCCTTTTCCGGCAGTTGCGTTTTCGTCTGAGAAAACCACGTCCCATGATAGCTCATGCTGATCCGAAGGTACAGGAAGGTTTTAAAAAACAGTACGAGTCTGGTTAAATGACGAGGGTATCGATATTTGGAGCATAGATGAAGTTCATTTTCAGCAGTATGGCTCCCGATGCCGGATGTGGGTACCGCCCGAGGTCAAAGAGCCGATACTGTTACATTGTCCCACTCGTGAGAGTATAGGCTATTTTGGAGCAGTCCGCTTACGGGATGGCAAATTTGTTTACCAGCGGGAAGATGAGGTTTTTAATGGCTCTACCTTCTGGTCTTTCCTTAAGCAACTCCGCAAAAAAAGTTGCCATTCAGGGAGGCGAGTTATAGTATTATTGGACAATGCCAAATATCATCACGCTAATCTCCATAAACAATGGCGTCTTGATCGTGATGCTGATTCCCATTGCGAATATCTTCCGCCATATAGCCCCGAACTTAACCCGATAGAACGGGTATGGAAGTTAACCAGGCGGCTCTGTGTACATAATCGATACTTCCCAGTCATATCTGATGTTGTCGATTCTGTGGAATCTCAGTTTGTATTGTGGACTTATGAAAACGATGAACTACGAAAATTATGTGTCATATAACTATCGGCAATTATTTATGACGTCATGTATAGTATTGTATGGTTTATGTCTATAGATTTTTTTGCAATATTGGGGGTTTATACTCTGACTCAATAAACATCAGCTAATATTGATCATATTTTATAGCAAGTATCTGGCAGCTAAAAATATCTTACGAATAAATTGATGCTTCGGCTGCCAATATTTATTATGATAAAAATGGAGTATATGAAACAATGAAAAATAATTATAATAATTTTTACCGATCAATTGTAATCCCATACAGTAAAAACGGAAATTTAAAACCCTTTTTTCTCCTCTTTATTTTCAGTATGTTATCTATTTTGTTATTAGTACCGGGCTGCACCGATACCATCGAAAATACGGCTCAACCTTCATCCTCTATGCTAACTACCGACTTTGGAAATACCTCTTTGCCTGCCACCTTTCTTCCATCAAATATAACTGAAAATTCTGCCCAACCAGATGCCTCCTTGCCTGCTACTACTACCGCAAACACCCCGCAGACTTCCCCTTTTTTCCCGGTAAGAAACAAAAAAGGTGGCGGTTCCCTTCTTATGATGTATACTGGCCCGTTAATACTGAATAACAACTATCTTTGTGTAAAATCGGATCCCGGACCTGGAACCCTTCCTGTAATCTGGCCATTTGGTTACTCTTTATCTTCATATGACAATAAGTTTCAGGTCCTGGATGAAAAAGGCCAGCCCAGGGGGCTTGTAGGGGATAAAGTACGCATACCGGGAGATAAAATATCTGAAGAACAAATCAAATACTATCCCGACTATTATGCCGACTATTCATCGCTCGTTGGAAGCCAGGGTCCATTTTTCCTGGCTGACGATACCACCAATATTCCTTACTTATTAGTCCAGGCGACTGACCACCTGGAGCAACCTGAGATGAATTCCACCATAGAAGGCCAGTTGATGATGACCAGCCACATAATGACCAGCAATAATTATGTACGCCTCCTTACCGGCAACGATTTAAGCCTGTTGCTGGTCTGGCCTTATGGTTATTGGTTGTTTCCTGTAGGCCAGGAATGGACTATTTTTGATGCTGAGGGCCAGGCTGTGGCTGTGGCTTCGTACCAAAACAGGAATGGAGACCGGCTCAGTCTAAAAGGGGTTGAACTGACTGAAACCGCCTTAAAAAAATACACCGGCGTATCAGTTATCCCGAAGTTTTGGACAGGGCCATACTGGCTGGTGACCGAAGTGAAAAAGATCGAGGAAAACTAGAACTTGCAGACTTTTACCGGCAGTGAATCCTCCCGGTTACCCGGTTACAATCCGCGGGCACAAAGGTGGAAAAGGGCGGTTTTCTTGATCCAGAGAGGGGAAACCGGGAAGCGTTTCCCCTCTCTTAAATGGCTAAATCAGCTTATTGTCTTTCAGTTTTACTGCCAGAGCCACGGCAGCTTCTTCGGGGGTAGCTCCCTTGATGATCTCGCATTTGCCTTCCCGTACCGGCTGGTAGAGTTGCTTGAGTGTGGTTTTCCTCAGCTCAGCGGTCTTAACGCCCAGTTCCTGGGCATTCCAGACCTTCATGGGTTTCTTCTGCGCCGCCATTATTCCGGCCAGGGCGGCTGTCCTTAGAGTTCCGGCTTCGCTGCTGACAGTGACCAGGGCCGGCAGGGAGACTTCCAGCACGTCATAGCCGTCCGGCTGGACGCGCTCTACCTTGAGCTTGGCGCCGGAGGCTTCGATCTTACCCGCCAGCGTGATACTGGGCAGTCCCAGTATCTCGGCGATGCCCGAGCCTGTCTGCCCGGCATCAGTATCAGCGGCTTCACGGCCGCACAGGACCAGATCAAAAGCCCCCATTTTCTTGATGGCAGCCGCCAGCACCGTGGCTGAAGCATGGCTGTCCAGGTCTTCAAAGGTGTCATCTTCAAGTACCACCAGGTCGTCAGCGCCGGTAGCCAGTGACTTCCTGACAATAGGCCTGGGCAGAGCCTTACCCATGGTCAGGACGGTAATGGTGCTGCCTTTGTTGGCGTCTTTCAGCTTTAAGGCCGCCTCCAGGGCGTTCTCATCAAAGGGATTCAGTACCGGGGGATTACCCTTCATGGGTAAAACCTTTTTAGCCTCCGGGTCTACTTTGAACATGGAGGCCGGGGCTTCGGGGTCCAGCACGATCTTCATACAAACTATAATTTTCATGGTCCATCCGCCTTTCGTCAGTCTAATACCCGGCTGCCATTACTTTTGCCAGGTTACGAAAATGCCTGTAATCGATTAATTCACTCTTACCTTTATCCTCTTTGAAGGGAGGCGAGGGTGAAGAGTGCCGCTAAAGCGAGCTAAGTTTGGTCAGACGGGCTTTCCGTTTTTTTGCTATAAGGGAGAATGCCTGTGGAACGTCCGCCATCAGCCCGTGAGATTGCTCGGCAGCTTCGGTATAAAACTTAATAATCTTTTCCTCTACCGCCAGGGCCTGCTTTAATGCCCCAGCGCGATCTGCACTTTTAAGTCCGGTATCAATAGAATAATTATCAATGTCCAGATTAAAGGCATAACAGCCTTCTATGGCATCAGTAATAACGCCAAAGTATGCCCGTTCGATCTGCGCTATATTTTTCTTGTTTTCCTTGGCCAGAGCCAGGAAGGTCTCAGCGTCAGCGCTGAACTGCTTGGCCATGGATTCATACAGGGCGGCTGAATCGTTTTCCAGTTTTTTTGCCAGGGTTATTCCCTCGGAACAGGTGTGTATGATCATTTAACCTAACCTCTCTTGGTATTTAAATCCTCCTCAGTCTCCCTCCTTTAGGAGGGAGACTGAGGCTAAAGACCCTTTTTTTACTCTGGTAAAGGGGTTACAAAATGAATTAGAACCAGCGCTGTATTACAACCTTGCTCTCGGTGAAGAAGCGAATGGCTTCCTTGCCCTGGGTATGCAGCACGCCGAAGAAGGAGTCTTTCATGCCGCTGAAGGGGAAGAAGGCTACAGGGGCAGTGATGCCTACGTTGATGCCTACGTTGCCACTGGTGATGTTATACTGGAACTCGCGGGCAGCTTTACCGTTGGTAGTGAAGATGGAGTGGCCGTTGCCGAAAGGATTGGCATTGGCGATGGTAATGGCTTCATTCAGATCCTTAACTCTCATAATGCTCATAACGGGTCCGAAGATCTCTTCGTTGGCAACCCGCATTTCCGGGGCCACATTCTCGAAAACAGTAGGGCCGATGAAGCAGGTATCAGGAAAGCCGCCGGCGACAGTGAATTTCCGGCCGTCAACCAGTATTTTAGCGCCCTCTTTGAGTCCAATATCAATATATTTGAGGACCTTTTCCTTCTTCTCTTTATCACGTATGGGGCCCATCTGCACTGACTCATCCAGGCCGTAGCCGATCTTGATCTTTTGAGTTTGAGCCACTACCTTTTCTACAAAGCTCTTATAAAAAGCATCATCGCCGATGACCACTGCATTGGCGGCAGCCAAACATCTCTGCCCGGTATTGCCGAAGAAAGAGGTCATCATGGCTGCCACGGTGCGGTCCACGTTGCAGTCCGGCATTATGGTCATATAGTTCTTGGCGCCACACTGGGCGATAACCCGCTTGCCCGTTTCACCGCATTTCCGGTAAATAACATCTCTGCCTACAGGAGTGGAACCTACGAAAGTCACGCCGGCAATATCTTTATGCTCCAGCATAGTATTGGTAACAGCTCTGCCTCCGTTGACCACATTCCAAACACCGGGCGGGAAGCCGGCTTCTTCCACCAGCTCAGCCAGTCTCATCTGGCTCAAAGGCACCTCGCTGGAAGGTTTGATCACCACGGTATTACCCGTGGCTACCGCATAGGGTGCAGACCACAACGGAATCATCCAGGGGAAGTTGAAGGGACCGATGATGCCGAAGACGCCCAGCGGAATGGGGATCAGCCATTCGTCAATACCGGAAGAAATATCCTCGGAATAATAGCCCTGCATCAGCGTGGGGATGCCGCAGGCTACTTCTACGTTTTCAATACCGCGCCGCGTCTCACCGCGCGACTCATCAATACACTTACCATGTTCCTGTGTCTGGATGCGGCTGACTTCCTCAAAGTTCTCTTCCATCAGCTCTTTCAAGCGGAAAAGCAGCCTGGACCTGGCCAGCGGGGTGGTCCGGCGCCATTCAGGGAAGGCTTCTTTAGCAGCAGATACCGCATCATCAAACTCACTGGGGGTGGAAACGGGGACCTTTGCAATGGTCTTGTAGGTGGCGGGGTTGACCACATCCAGGATTTGCCCCTTGGATTCAACCCATTCACCATTGATGTAGTTTTTGACCTGTTTTATACCTTTGATGGGTTCTTCTAGCATTGCCATTTTGTATTACTCCTTAAAGTTATTCACTGTTTATTTTTTAACTGAACCGGCCTTATATTACCGTTCTGCTGGGTTCCGGGCCGGGTAAAGGTGTTTGATTTAGATTTGATAAACCTACTGGCTTGATATAGAATTAATTGTAAAAATAGGGCAGTCATTTGACCAAAATATTCGAATTACCGCCATTATAGCATAAAGAACGGAAATGTCAAATAGACCGCCTTACTTGAATTGGACGGGAGAGCAGATCAGTGGATGTACTGGATCAGAAGCTTTTAGGTGAGTTGCAGGTCCGCGGTTTTCAAAAAAGTGAAAAACTGGCGGCCAGTTTTGACATAGGCGGACGCACCATCCGCCGGCGTATTGGGGCCATGAAGAGCAAGGGCATTATCAAGGTGATTGCCGTACCCAATCCGGTGCTGCTAGGGTACAAAGCCTGGGCCAAGATAGGGGTTAAGGTCTTATCAACAGCTTCTGCCCAGATCGCCCGCCAACTGGTGGAGCATCCCTCTATCTATTTTGTGGCCTCCAGCTTCGGGAAATTTGACTTTATTATAGCCGTTTATTTCGATACGCTGGATAAGCTGACCCGCTTCGTTGATACAGAACTTAACCGTATTCCCGGTATCCAGAGTACTGAGACTATGATTCTGATATCTCCACGCAAATATTACAACTTCTCCTGGCCGGAACCAAAGGAAGAGAGGGAAATTCGCTGCGAGCACTGCAACAGCCTGCTTCCCACCCATGAAGTGGATGCCATTGACCGTCAAATAGTGAGTATACTCACGCAGGACGGCGTCACTCCTCCCGCCATCCCGCTATTAAAGTCCCGGTTAAACATGGCCGAAGGTACTCTTAGAAAACATATTAAAGACATGCTGGAACATGAAGTCTTTAAAATAGAGGTAGCCCCCAATCCTGCCATTCTGGAATATGAGGTCTGGGCTACCATCGGGGTGGTGGTTACCGGGCACTCAGCTCATGAGGTGATAGACACCATTATTAAAAATCAGGATGTTTATCTGGCCGCCACTTCGATCGGCCGTTTCAATATTGTCATCTCTGCCAGATACCACAACATCGAACTTTTTACCCGCTTTGTAAATGAAGAACTTACCAAAATACCTGGAATCAACTACGTGGAATCCTTCCTGCATACGCGTCCTTTGAAGTATCACAACGTAAATTGGTCATAAAAAACAGGCCCCGCGGGACCTGTTTTTTATAAGTGTTATTTTCTAAAGCGTCTGGTAATACTCGTCTCCCAGATAGTTAGGATCAAAGACCTCTCTGATGCGCTGTTGATAGCGGAAGACCTGGGCTTGTTTGGATGACCCCAGCATCCGGTCGCGGACTTCTTTGGGCACAGCCCGGCCGTCGGAGCCCCTCGAGGCTGCGTTGGTCCTTTCCATACCAGAGCCCCATTTTCTCTGTACGCCGTACTTGGATGTGGCTTCAAAAAACTCAAAAGTGCCTTCGGTGGAATCTTTATCGTAAGGATCGAAGCAGGTGAAGTTCTCCCAGACCGTGGTGGCCCCACCGCCGATAGTGGCAATGCCTCCCATCATGCAGTCGCCACCGGCCTGCACGATCTGGCCTTTCTTCTCCCATTCCAGTTTTAAGGCGGCAGCTTCTTCTACGTATTTAATGCCGTAATCCGGCGGTCCGGCCAGCCCGTTGCAGCCGTCATAGCCTCCGGCAAAGACCAGGTTCAGATTCTTATGTCCCAGCCGCAGCAGGTAGAGCAGCGACCAGTCGTGCAGGACAGGATCCAGCATAGCCGTTACCTTATAGCCACCGGTTTTGGCCAGGATGGCGTCCAGGGCTTTATCCTGCCATTCAATATCCCGCGGGGTCAGGCCGGCCAGCACAATCTGGAAATCGCGCATCATCTCGGCTGTGACTTTCTGCACCTCCGGGTCCTGCATCCACTTTTCCACATCATTTAGTTTGCCCTCCGGATCAGTCAGGATTTTAATCATGGCAAACTTCAAATTACGGCCGAACATGTTAAATTGCCGGTGAGCAATATAGCCGATGCCGGCGTCCCAGATCTCATGGCAGGTGTCTGCAAAGGACTGCCAGGAGGGGAAAGCCAGGGTATAAGACTTGAAATTATCCGGCAGATCCGCCTGATAGGCCGGTACAGTCCCTTTTACCGGCAGGGTAGTAGGCCCCGGCCAGGGATAAAGCTTGAGGGCGCATTTGGTAAAGACGCCCATGGCCCCTTTTGCTCCATAAGCCCCGCGCACGATAGCTCTGGCGCCTGGTCCCGGACCTTCACCATAGAACCAGCCGTCACCGGAACCCAGCGCACCGGTCCGCAGGATCTCACCGTCCGGCATCACCCATTCCAGCCCCAGCAAATTCTCCACGCCTACGCCCATAAAAATGGCGTCCGGGCCCATACCGGAGTAAGAAGTGGCGCTGGCCAGTAGGGAGCATGAGCAGCCCGGCCCCTGTATATGGGTATTCAGTCCCACTCTCATGGCTTCAGCCTGGAGGGTGGCGCCGATAACATGCGGTTCAATTACCGCATACATGTTCTTTTTATCGATCATCAGCACCCTGTCCATGCGCCGCATATCAAGCTGGATAGTGCCTTCATATGAGGGATAGCCCATGGCTGACCAGAAGGTGCTGGACGACTTCAGCTTGAGCTTGTATTTATTACATAGCTTGACAATAGCCTGGACTTCCTCCGTACAACCGGGCAGCAGTACCGCCTCGCCCCTGGGTGTGTACACATGATAAAAAGGCCCCATATGCAGCGAGGTCTGGGCCAGCGAATAGGTGTACGAGTCCAGTATGGCCGGATCATCCGAAATATTCTCCCGGCCTACAATGCTTTCAAATTCAGCGTACACTTCTCGGGATAAAGTCATTTCTTTTCTCCTTTTTCGAGTTGCCAGTATCCAGTTTCGAGTTTCCAGTTTCGAGTGAAGGAAAAAGGTAAACCTGATAATATCATATTTTCCCTGCTACTCCAAACTACCGACTCTAAATTTTTCACCTTTTATTTATATTTTTGATTTTTGAGATCTGATTTTTGATCTTATATTAACTCTACAGGGCTTTCTCCACTAATTCGACGATATCCATTATCTGTAAATTATCCCCCGCAGTGCTGATGGAATCCATGAAATTCCTTTCGCACCAGGGACAGGCTGAAACAATTGCATCCGCGCCCGTGGTTTTAGCCTCTGTGATCCTTTCAGCGGCTGTCCAGTTAGAAAATTCCGGATAAGCTTCTCTTACCCCTCCCCCGGCGCCGCAGCACCAGGCATACTCCCGGATCCTTTCCATCTCTACCAGCTTGATACCGGGGATGCTTTTTAAAATATTGCGGGGCGGCTCATATATGCCTTTGGCCCCATTATACCTGGGCCTGGGAGGCTCATAGACCACGATCTGTCCATATATTTTTTTCTCCTGGCCGTTCCAGGGGATATATGGTTCGCCCTGCCTGCCCAGGTGGCAGGGATCATGATAGGTCACGGTAAGGGGCACTTTTTTGCTGAACTTGAGTTTTCCATCATTGACCAGGCGCTCCAGGTACTCCACAGTATGTAGTACCTCCACCTGAGGACCCACTTCAGGATAAAGCCGCTTGAAAGCCCAGTAGCAGTCGGCACAGGAAGTGACCACAGTCCTGACCCCGGCTATTTGCCAGGCAGTCAGATTTTTTTTCGCACAATCTGTAAACTCCTTCCGGTAACCCATCTGGTAAGCCCGGCTACCGCAGCAGTACTCCTCCATACCCATGATTCCTATATCTACACCGGCTTTCTTCAGGAGGCTGACCGCTGTACGGGCAGTTTTTTGAAGGTCTTTATCATAGCTATAGCGGCATCCGGCAAAGAACAGAACTTCCGCCTTCTCCCTTGAAAGGTCTTTAACGTCCAACCCCTCGGCCCAGCGGCCGCGCTCAGCGGCAGCGCCCAGCAGCATATTGTTTTCCCGCGCCAGATGTTTGATCAGCGCCTCATGCTGGGGCAGGGTCTGGCCGTCCTGTACCAGCCTGGCCTTAAATTCCAGAGCAAATTGCAGCGGTTCCAGGTTGTAGCGGCAGACTTTGCAACTCACGTCACAGGAGCCGCAGGTCTGGCACTTATAAACCACATCCCTGACCGGGGCAGAATAGCTGCTCTTCCCGGTGATCAGGGATAAAGCTACGGCGTAACGGCCGCGCGCCGAATAGCTTTGAAAATTGCTGAATCCAATGCTGGGACAACCTTTGGAGAACCTCCAGCTTTTAATCTGGTCGAAGGGAATGAATTTACAGTATGAACAAACGCTGCATCTTTCCATGTCAGCCCTATAATCTTCAAGCGGCATCTTGTATCCTCCTGTAAAGGGAAAATATAATCTCTAAACCCGAAACTCTAAACAAATTCGAAATTAAAAATAAAAAATTCAAAACAAATTTAAAAATTAAAGCTATTAAAATTTTAAATATCAATAACCCGGGTATCCAGCTCCCAGCGGCGTAACAGGTGGAACTGGAAACTGGAAACTCGTAACTCCTAAAAACACAACTTCCCCGGATTCATTATATGGTTGGGATCAAAGATATCTTTAAGCTTCTTCAGCGTGGCCGTGGTACGGGCATCCCTGTTAAAAGCCATCTCAGCCCAGGCTCCATAAGGCCGGGAGAAGAAAGCCCCCTGGTTCATCAGCCTGGCGCTGGCCTGGAGATACAGGTCTTTCACCCGGCTTGTCTCAGATGAATTCGCAGGATCATAGGGCAGGCTGAACTCGCAATGGCAACTGGAGCCCTGATGCACCGGCTGGATATAAACGCCAGCGTCAGAGGCCGGATAGCCCGCTTCTTCCATGAGGGCATACATAGTCTTCAGGAACTGCAGGGTTTTATCCAGCGTGGTGATAAAGAAAATATCCTGGCAGGCCCCCTTATAGCCAAGTTTCCAATAAGGTTCAGGCGATGTCCCTAGCAACTTTTCCAGCAGTTCACCTTCTTTGACTCCCGGTACAGCAGGTAGAAGCTCCAGCCCTAATTGCTGGGCCATCTCGTGTATATCCTTCTCCTGGAAGGCAGCCCTTTCCTCCGGCAGTATGCTGCCGCCGGTAATGCCTATAACCACCATCCAGGCCGGTAGTTTGGCGCGCCTGGCTTTAATTTCATCCGGGTTGTTCCCCAGGACTGAGGCCAGGTCAGCGCCGTTGATTAAAAAGAACTCATCCCCGAAGCGGAATCTCAAGACCTTATAGGCCAAGTCCAGCAGGTCTTCCAGCTTTTGGCCGGATACGAAAAACAGGTTATGCACCTGAGGCAGCACCTGGCACTTGATGGAAGCCCAGTTGACGATGCCCATGCTTCCCTGGGCGCCGGCCACCAATCTGTAGAAATCAATTTGCTGGGGACCTGAAGGGCTTTGCTGGGCGAATCCCAGGTCCCACTCTTCCTGAAGGGTGGCGGCGTGGCTGCCGGCATCTCCCGTCATCAGCAGGTTGCCATCTCCGAAAACAACTTCGATGCAGCGCAGAGGGTCCAGGATAGACCACTGGAAGCGTGGGACTATAGTGGGCTGCCTTTCCAGCAGGCTGGCCACCACTGATTTGTTGGCTCTGGGCAGCAGCGGCGTATGCAGCCTCAAACCAGCCCTGGCCAGCTCCGGCTGCAACTGACTGAAGGTTACCCCTGCCTCGATCAAAGCCATCCGGTTACGGCGGTCAATGTGAACTATCTTTTTCAGTCCGCTGAGGTCCACCACGGCTGCACCGGGAACGCCCGGCACCGTATCCCCGTAAAAATGGGGCGGACCCGAGCTTACCGGCACAAGGGGTGTCCCTGTTTGATTGGCCCAGTTGATGACGGTCTGCACATCCTGGGGATTTTGGGGCTTTATTAACAGCCGGGGTTTCATTGGGGGAACGAAGCTCTGGTCCCGTGAGTAGTAATCCAGAATCCACGGATCCTCAATGATATTCTCCCGGCCCAGTTTAGCGGCCAGTTCCATTTTCGTATCGATCACATTTATCCTCCTGTTATAAGGAATTCACCCTATCTTCGGCCGGCTGGGCGGCTGCCTTCCGGTGGCGTAGGCCCTGCCGTCTTTGATTTTAATATACTCCATGTCCACCAGAGCCTCCAGTATCACTTGCACCAGAATGGGGGTAAGTGGAGGTGAAATCTGGTCTCTTTCGAAATCCGTGAATTTATCCAGGATTTTATCCACTTGTATGCCAGGTTCAGCCTCTATCTTCTCCAGTATGGCGATCTCCCGCCGGTAAAAAGGCTGGCAGTAGGGGCTGTCGCTGAGGTCGACCGCCTCGCAGGAGAACTCCGCCAGAATCCGGGTATCGCCGCATACAAAATGCCCGCCCTTGACCTTCTCCGTCTTCGGTACGGAAGAGAGAAGAGGGACTATCTTTTCCGGCGCCTGGTCCGGATGGGCTGTCCAGGGAATATAGCCCACCCCATCATATTTGGCCATGGACGGATCGTGCCCATCAAAGCCGCGGTAGCGGTACAGGATGTTCTCATTGTATTTGTTCCCCAGCAGGAAGGTGCCTTTGATGACGGGTATCATGGAGGGAAACAGCCCCTGGCAGATCTTGCCGGTAAAGACTTCCCCATCGTAATAAAATTCATCGCCTATCTTATAGCCGAAGTGGCAGGGAAAGGTTTTCTCATCCCCCTTAAAGGCAATCAGCTTGCATCTCACCTTAAACATGACATCTCTCCGGTAAAAATTTGTTATAAAATCCTACCAATTCAATACCCAGTCCATTTCCAACATAACAATTCATATTCATCGGTCGCGGGTGGCGCTTGCGAGATGATGAATTCCTTAGAAAATCCCTATTTCTATCTACAAGTTCATGCCGGACCAGATCCGTAATCCTAATACTCGGCTTTTCCATCCCTGATACAATCCGGGACCCAGACCAGGCAGGAAAATCCTTCTTTAACCCTCACTTTTTAAAAGGAAGAGACGAAAGAAGGCTGCTGGATACCGACCTCTTCATCACATTTCGAAACATATTTCACGGGTATGGCAATGCTCATATTTCCGCAGCAATATAAAACCAATATTCGCCCACCGAAAGATGAGGGTGTCACCGTTATCTATCTCGTTAAAAGAAGTATAGGAAGGTCACTAATAATTGTCAATATCGATCGGGAATCTTCAGGCCATTTCTTCTTAGGCCCCGCAGCAATTTACAGTTATTGTTATAGTAGCAATATTCCATTCGGGCTAGCTGACGGCGCCGCCAGGTATGAAAATATTATTACCGGATTGGGATTTGAGGTTTGAGATTTTTTTGGTGCTTGGGCTTCGGTTATTGGTTATTTTTCTTGATTCCTGGGCTTTGGTTCCTGGTATACACTCCTTTTTTAGAGGTGATCGCCGGGCTCGGTTAACCTTACCATCTGGTGAATTCAGGATCTACAAAAAGTCCGGACCGGTTTTACTCTGACGGTAGTATCAACTTAAGCTTAATTGACATTAATAACATCAAACAAGACATCTGAATAAATCTAAAAAATACATATATGGCTATACTGCAATAAGGTAGCATTTGAACATTTTGTTCAGAAATTTAGCTTCGAAAATTTGCTTAAGATACAATTTTAAAACCTTTTTACACTTGAGCCATATATAGATTATACATATTTTTGGTACTAAGGTAATGTAGTTAAATATCCAAATAAATATAAATTAGACTATTGACATGATTTTTAATCATATACTAAATTATTCATAATTATTGAATATCACTACTGTCCTATATATTTTGAAATGGGCATTTTGGATAGGTTTATTGAATCTGAATCGGGGTTAAACTGAATAAATCTAGATTCCACCCCCCCTTTAGATGTATTTAGCATTCAGAGAAAATAAATATGCTATACAAAATGTAAGGAATGAATTTTATATGCTCAAATTCAGAATTTTGGACTTTTAGATCTATCTCTGGCTATCAACTATTTTATTAATACATTTTTTTGAAAAACAATGTTTGGACAAGTCTGATTGAATACTTGAATTAAGTTTGCCATATGATCCATCTCAATATTGAGATAAAAATAGATTCAATTATATTAAATTTATTAATAAAGTTGACATTAAATAAATTAATAAAATGAAGAAATTAAAAAATCATAATATATTAAAAAATGTGTGTATCCTGTTTCCAGGGCTTTTATTACTGTTATTCATGGTATCCTGTGGAATGTCTCCTGAGAAAGATCCTTTGAAGAACAACGTAATTAAAGCTGACCTTATTGTACTGGTCACTTGTACTGATGAAAAATATGAGGTGGAGCAGCGCGGCCAGGGAGAATCTGCCGGGATATATATGTATACCATATATACTTTATCGGTTGAAAAATTAATCAAAGGAAAAGTTGATACAAAGGAGATCTTTTTAAAGGTTTCAGGCGGACCATATCAGCCTGGTTTTGAATTTGAACCGCATTTTAATTTGGCGGATAGAGCTTTGATTTGTCTAAAAAATGGAGTTGATAACATCTATCTGCCATTGTCAGGTTATGTACCCAATGATGGAATTATTTGGAGAAAGGGTATTGATGATGTCCTCCGGATAAATAGTACCATTGTTAAACAGAATGATACACTTGAAGACGTTATTGAACGGGTAATGAGGATAATGCGAGCCCATGATATTCCAATTGCTAAGCCTACAAATCAATTCTCGGCTTAATCTATACTAATAATTGTCCTTTTTAAATTAATATTTATTAAATTAAAGATAATAACGCCGTAACCAGGAGCTGCTTACGGACAAGCGATTACCTATCCCGGTGCTATTGTAATAGTCGGTAAGGAAAAAATGCCCCAGTTCGGCAAGCTTGATTTTACGGTTTTTAATCAGCATGGTATTGAGCTGGGTAAAGCTAAATATTATATACCTTCATATTTTGATAAGAAATAAAAGGAGGAGAATATAAAAGAATCCATGTTGAGACTAAGTACAATGACAGGCAATTTTGATATGCGGCCGGCACATTCCCATCCCGAAACTGCGAACGGGCTACCAAATCCATTTCAACCCAACGCACCGAGAGCGGCTGAAAATACCGTCTGCCTTAATAACTATAGAAAGCATCTTGTTTAGCGGTTTCTACTATGCTGGCATCCATTTCAAGAGCAACTTCTGTCTGGGGTGATTTTCGCGGGGCATTATGGAAACTCATTTATTAGAGCCACAAAGGATTCTGATTGAATGGAAAAGCGGATTTCATTTTATCAAATAACTATCTTCATCTCTTTATTAATGCTGAGCTTTATATTATTTTCAGGTTGTGGGACATCTCAAGCCGGGTTCAATACATTGGCTTCTCAGAGTCTTCAAGCCGAAAAACCAACGATTGTGAATTCAAATTTTAAAGATTTAAATGCGCAGGAAACGTTCACATTAATAGAAAATAACGAGAATAAAGGTATTTTCAAAATTATTGACGTCAGGACTCCGGCGGAGTTCAGCAACGGCCATATAATAAACGCCATCAATATCGACTATAATGCTCCTGATTTTAATATGAAATTATTAACCCTGGATAAAGAAGGTGTTTATCTTGTTTATTGCCAGGCTGGCTTTCGGAGTGCTAAAGCAGGTGAGAAAATGCTTACTCTTGGTTTTAAGGAGGTCTATAATCTTTCAGGCGGGATCAAAGAATGGAGAAATGCGGGATACTTAATAGATTATTAGCATTATTTAAATATGGAGGGAAGACATGAACATATTGAAAAGGGTTTATAATCGAAATAGTCAACATGTCATTAAACACGCAATATTGATCATTATGATCCTGTTATTATCCCTTATGGTATTGATGATCGCAGGATGTTCAGGAGGATCGATGATTGCTTCCATTCCTTGTCCTACCTGTCCTTCCGGAGTTACGGTAAGTTCGAATGTTACTTCTACTCCCTGTCCTACCTATCCCTCAGGCGGTTCCACTACCAAATTTGTTGATGCCAGCTGGGGTGTCATCGGCGACCTATCCTTTTCCAAAGCCCCCAAACCCGGTGAAGAAACGCAGGTTATATGGTCTATCAAATCCGTAGAGGACTATAAGGAGCTGCATGTCTGGCTGCAATTCCAATATGATAGTGAAAAACCGGGAGATGTCCGTTACCTGCCAATGAGCGAGGTGAAAAGCACCATGCTTATTGAAGGCCAGCTCGAATGGCAGGGCTCTTTATTAACCAATGAAGAGAAGAAATTCAACGCCAGGATCAAGTTCCCGTTTGAAGGCAAATGGGATGCCACCCTGATGTTCCTGGGAAGATCAACCGGTCGCGATGCAACCCGTACTTCAGAGCTTGACAGGTATACGTCTCCTCCCATGATCGGGCCTTATTATAAAATATATGTTTCAAATAAGTCACCCCAGTTCGGTTACCCCAAGGATTATTCTTCAGGTGAATATAAATACACCATACCAAATGAATTTTTCCCATTTACAGGTTATATCGATATAGAAAAACCACCTTCACTGAACGAACCAATCAAGATGACCTGGGGCATCGGCAGTACACGAGATATCTCAAATGTGACCTTCCAATTGGAGTTCTACAAAAAAGTTGACTTCACCCAGAAAACCATCCCTCCTGATGATGTGATTAAAAGCGGCAAGGCTCCAACGACACAATATGTCTTGCCGTCGAACACAGAGCTCAACTATTTACTTCAAGATAAGAGCGGTGTGCGGATGCAGGCCGGAGATTTGCTGGAACACCCGGTAACCCAGGGTTGGATCATGCAAGCGGAAAGTTTCCGCGACCGCCTCATCAAATCCATTCCCCTCAAGTTTGTCTCAGAGGTCAGTTTTCCTGAAGAAGGAGACTGGTATGTGGTAGGTTCCGCTCATGCCTACGATTCTGATCTAAAAAGGGAAATCGGAGGATCCGGCAGGCTTTGCTTTAATGTCTCCAAAAACGGCGGCACCTGGGGCTGGAGAGAACAGCACAGCCAGTTTAATACCGTGAATGATATGCCATAGACGTGAGATTTATCAATCAATAACAAATTAGTTTAAAATCTTTTTTCAGGAGGAAATATGCCATGTTTTCTAAATGCAGGATTGGTCTGATATTTTCTTTCTAGCTTGCCGTTTTAATAGCAGCGCTCTGTATAGTCAATATTGAAAATCAGGCTCTGGCTTCTTTCAATCAAAAACCGCCGGATGAAAAGACTAAAATGAGTAATCCCGGCGCTCTAACCGTTTTTGGCGTGTTTCGATATATAAATAAAGACAGCCAGAGCGAGAATGCCGACAGGTTTTTTGTAGAATTGCTGGGTGAAACTTCAGAAGTGCGGTTAACCTATTGTACCACCTCCGCCGGGGGTGGTTTTTGGTTGGGGCCGGTGGAAAATCCGCAGAATAAGATAAGAATTAGGATATATGCTTATTTTAAAGACAGTAATGATGAACAGGTCTTCGTAACTACCGCTCCTGGGGGTAGCCTATATACATATGTATGGTATTCTGATAATGTTCTTCAAGACGGAACACATAACCTGGGTATAATAAATGTACCACTCGATGAAAATATGACGAAAGCCGCGCGCATAAAGTCCTATCTTCAGGCCAGCTACGATCAGGCGAGTTCAGTTAATATCACTCGATCATTCAACGCGGCCTGGCCTTACGACTACCAGGGCAGCAACATGTATTGTATGTGTGATTCTTGGTACGAGCCATATTGTTCGTATGGAGTCATTTATCTTACGACGAATATATATAATAACCCGGATATAGTAATACACGAATCAGGACATGCAATAATGGACACCGTTTATGATGGATCTATGCCCTATTCTTGCGCCGGATACGTCCTGGCAGGGTGTCCTGATCATCAAGTCAAGACCCTTGAACAGCAGAGTTGCGCCTGGATGGAAGGTTGGGCTACTTTCTGGTCGATGAAAGTGAGAAATTCCCCTGTTTATCAGAATATTAATCTTGAAGATCCGACTTGGGGTACTCCAACCTGGGATTATAACGGTGACGGTGTGGAAGGCCATGTTGCCGGCGCTCTCTGGGATATCTGTGATTGGCAAGATGACGGCTGGGATTTTTGTTACAACCAATATGATATTATCATGAATACTCTCAAAAATCATGTATCGGGAACTCTTGCCGAGTACTGGCAGGCTTTTCAAACAGAAGCGGGAAGTGCCCAATATGCTGCTGTCAGAGCTATTATTCAAAATACCATCTTCTATCCTCCACTCATACAGGGCGATGCCGACGAAAGTGGTAGCGTTAATATGGGTGATGTGGTAACGGTTGAAAGGATTATATTGGGTGTTGGAATTCAGCCTACCCCTGGTGCCGATGCCAATCTGGATGGTTATGTCAATATGGCAGATGTTGTTAAGATTGAACGCTTCATACTGGGACTGGAACAGCCTCTTGATAAATCCACAGGCGGAGAAAAAGACCTGGATGAGGCCGCCTCGGTAAGCATAGATGCCCCATCTACGGTTATTGCCGGCGGGAATTTCACCGCCAGTGTCAATACTACCCAGGTAACCAGCCTGGATGCCCTCAGTTTCAACGTGCATTTCGATCCGGCGGTTTTGCAACTGGATGATGTCACTGACGGCCTGATCGGCTCAACCCCCATCCCTGTGGACGGGTTCAATGAAAGAAGCTCAGGCAACTATACTGTAGTCCAGAATTTGTCCGGAGTAGCCGGTGTCAGCGGCAGCGGCGCCCTGGCTGTCCTGCATTTCCATACCCTGGGTA
>CAYLRY010000027.1:0-39534 GCA_964386535.1 uncultured Dehalococcoidales bacterium
GGGAAGAACACAGCGTGGATGAGTGGCTGTCCCTGATTATGGAATTCGGACAGATAAACCTGAAGTGTATGGAGCTGTTGGATGAAGCCAATACTTCGGCTTTCGGGCACCCGGCGCCTGCCAGAGTGAGCATGAAAGTTGAGAAAGGACCGTTCATTGTCATCACAGGTCATGATTTGCTGGACCTTAAGCATTTACTTGAACAAACAGAGGGGAAAGGCGTGAATGTCTATACTCACGGAGAAATGCTTCCGGCTCACGGTTATCCGGAATTAAAGAAATACCCGCATTTAAAAGGCCACTACGGAACTGCCTGGCAGAACCAGCAAAAAGAGTTTGACAAACTCCCGGCGCCTGTCCTTTACACTACCAATTGTCTTATGCCGCCCAGAGAATCATACGCTGCCAATATTTTCACTACAGCAGCAGTCGGTTTTCCCGGGCTCCAGCATATACCTGAAAAAAGCGGGAAGAAGGATTTTACACCAGTGATTAACAAAGCCCTGGAACTGGGCGGCTGGGACCAAGATAAGCAATTCACTGGCATTAACGGCGGCACTGAAATGACTACTGGTTTTGCCCGTAACACTGTCATGGGTGTGGCCGGAAAAGTTATAGAGGCCGTAAAATCCGGCAGCATCAAGCATTTCTTCCTTGTAGGCGGCTGTGACGGCGCCAGGGCTGGCCGGAACTATTATACTGATTTTGTAAAACAAACCCCTGCTGATACCGTGGTACTAACTCTGGCCTGCGGCAAGTTCCGCTTCAATGATCTTAATACCGGTGAAATAGCAGGACTGCCCCGGCTGTTGGACATGGGGCAGTGTAACGATGCATACTCCGCCATCAGGGTTGCTATGGCGCTGGCTGAAGCCTTCAAATGCAGTGTTAATGATCTCCCGTTGACGCTGGTGCTTTCCTGGTATGAGCAGAAAGCAGTGTGCATACTGCTGACGCTTCTTTCTCTGGGTATAAAAAATATATATCTGGGGCCTTCACTGCCGGCCTTTATCTCCCCCAATGTATTAAAAGCGCTGGTGGATAAATTCAGTATCAGGCCGATATCAACTCCGGAAGCAGACATGAAGGCCATACTCGGTTAGTCAGAACTTATTAGGGTGGCTTGGAGCTCCGGCCTGATAGTCGTATAATACCCTTATCCAGGAAGGAGGGGATCTGGTGATATTGTTTTTGAAAGTTACTTTATTCAATTCAGAATATCATTAAAAGGCTTGAATTATTGATCTGAGGAAGGAGGCTTTATGAATTTCCAGGACTGCATTCAGTTTGCCAATCAATGCCGTACGGTTTACATCGCCACTCTTGAGGAGGATCAACCCCATGTAAGGCCCTTAGCTCTACAGTTTGCAGACGAACGGGGATTTTATTTCCAGACTGAACCGGTAAAAAAGTTATACCGGCAAATGAAAGACAACAAAAAGGTTGAGCTGTGTTTCCATTCTACCGCTGGAGGTGGGCTGGGGAAGGTGTTGAGAGTAACCGGAGAAATGGAATTCGTGGAAGACCGTAATTTGAAAGCCAAATTGATACAGGAGCGTCCCTTTTTTAAAACCCTGGGTATCACAGGACCGGATGATCCCCTTTTTGTGCTGTTCCGGATTTACCAAGGAGAGGCTTTTTTCTGGACTATGGCCGATAATATGAAAGAGTCCGGGATAGAAAAAATCAGGTTCAACTGCGCCTGAAAGCCATTAAACAGAAATCAAAAATGGTAAAAAGGATATTTACAGCCCGAATTCACCATCAGATTGGGCTAATAGGCCTGTAATTACCCCGAAAATAGCCTTTTTACCGGCAAGGCCATCCCTTGAATAAGGCAACAGGGACACCAGCAAGCGGCCTGGCAGCCAGCGGCCGTTTTAGTCTTGCGGGGTGTTACCGGCCAACAAAACAGTGTAAATCAGTTATTCAAGCCGGAGTAGAAGTTTAGCCTTCTCCGGCTTGAATCAAGTACCTGGAAATAGACTAAAGACCATAACGGATGAAGCCGGAATCCAGGTGACTTTGCTCCTGGATTCCCTTTCAAGTCCAGCACAGGTGTAAGGTAAAAATTCTTCTTCAGGTATAACGGCGGCATGCCGGAATGAAAGAAAACCTGTTTTCCGGAAAAGCGGTTAAATTCTGCCGCCAAACATGACATTCATGGGAATGTTGGGAATATATTCCGGCGGTCTTATCAGTTCAAATCTCATAGCCTTGCTGGGGCATTTATAAATGCACAGCCCGCAACCCATGCAGTGCTCATCAAGAACTGAAGCCTTCATTTTCTTGGAACCAGGCACCTTTTTCATCTCAATAGCCTCAAAAAGGCACCTTCCAATGCAGGTCTGGCAGCCGGTGCATTTCTCCGTATCAATCACTGCTTTATACCGGCTGGGAGC
Source organism: uncultured Dehalococcoidales bacterium (assembly GCA_964386535.1). GTDB lineage: Bacteria > Chloroflexota > Dehalococcoidia > Dehalococcoidales > UBA3254 > CAYLRY01. The sequence goes on from CAYLRY010000027.1 coordinate 2,403, forward strand.
CAGCATCTCCCAGATATCGCCATAGCGTTTCATTCCACCCAGTATCTCACAGTCACATTCACAGCAATTGCAGGTTGACGTGATCTGGGCGGTATTAGGTGAGATATGCACCAGTCCGAAATCCTCCATTTCATCACAGGCTTTCAAAGCCTCTTCTACTGAGATAGCCCTCCGCTGCAAGCGGGGACCGGTGCCGCGCCTGGATTGCTCATATTTGATGGTTTCATCCCCCGGCCAGGTGCCCTCTTCCCATTCCCATCCGGTACAGCCTCCGGGTGCATCACAGGTACCCCAGAATCTGCGACAGCCGCAGCCGTTATTTTTTTCCAAAGTGCCGTCTTCTTTTAACCCTCCCTGATACCGGGCTTTTGATTTCCGGAAGATCTGCTCCATATCCTCGTACCAGAGGATGTCCTCTTTTTTAATATTGGGGCTGGCTATCAGAGCCTGTCTGGCAGGAATGATTTTATGCGACCGCCGGCCGCCTGTTTTCTTCGCCCTTTCCTTTATATGGTTGATATGTATCTCCTGATAATCGCCGGAATGAAAGAACTCATGCCACAGCTTCTGAAGCTCGGGGGTATCCCCATTGCGGTAAAAAAAGCGGGGTGTTTGGGGTACAAAATAGCCCTTTTCTCTGACCTGTATACAGCCTTTACGCACCAGGGCTTCCACTTTTTCCGCCAGGCTTTTTTCATCTATGCCCAGGTCCTGCGCCAGTTTAGAGGTTGAAGTCCCGCTGGCCAGCTCAACGATTATTTTGGCCTCTTCGCGAGTGAGCATAGCCTCCAGCAATTTGACATAGCGCGGATAGCCGAATACATCTATTTTTTCAGATAATTTAACATAAATATCATCTTCAATTGTCATTTTGATCCTCTTTAAATAATATTTTTTGTGTCTTTTCCACTGAATAAAGGGAAATTTGATGTTTGCAGGAAAATGGTCTGCATGGAGCAAATTACCACATGCTGTCCATAGAAGATGATGGAATCATCTTCTATGGACACTAATTAAGGGGTTGCGGTGGATCTTACTTTTTCAGCCAGGCTTCGGCCGGTTCAAATGAAGCACCGGTAGCATCCTGGAAATTGAAATACCCTACATCAGCAGAAAGGGCAATGGTTCCAGGGTTGCGGTAAAGAGGGATAGCTACGCAGTAGGTGTCTATAATCATCTTTTGCAATTGCTGATATATTTGCACTTTCTTGTTTTGTTCCATTTCCTTGTCTGACTGCGCAATCAGGTCATCTATATCCGGGCTGTGGAAAATATTGGGATAGGAGCCGCTGGTGCTGGAGAAAATTGCCACTCCCACCCGGCTGTCGATATACGGCTGAGGCCCTGCTGCGGGAGTAATGCTGATGCCGTTGGTCCAGCCTTTCTGACGCCATTCAGCCACGTTGGCCATGGTTCCCAGGCTGATTTCAGCCTCTATACCCACCTCTTTCAGGTAAGCCTGAACCAGTTCATTATAACCGGTGGTACCGGCGCCGTAGATAGTAGTTTTAAAACCGTTGGGATATCCGGCCTCATTCAGCAGTTGCTTGGCTTTCGCCACATCACGGTTGTAGCCTACAACGTTCTTGTTATATGAGAAGTGCTCAGGATAAGAGAACTGGTTGACCGGCTGCCAGTATCCATATCCCAGTCCCTGGGCGATTCCGTCTTTGTCTACGGCATGAGCCACTGCCTGGCGCACCTTTAAATTACTGAAAGGTGAGCTGGCATTACCGCCATCCATCAGCAGGGTGAAAATAGGGCCTGCGATGTTTACGATATTAACCCCGGCTTTTTTAAGATCAGCCCGGTCTTTCTCAGCAGGGTAAAGAATGGTATGTGCTTCACCGGATTTGTAGGACATCAGCGCCGTAGTTCTGTCAGCGATGGTCATCCATTGAATTCCATCCAGGTAAGGTTTCCCCTGCTGCCAGTAACCCTTAAACTTTTTGAAGTCCATCTTAATATCACGTACATAGTTGTCAAATTCAAAAGGACCGGTACCTACCGTATGGGTCAGAAACCATTCCTTGGGATTATTAGTCAGTGCTGTGGGAGAAGTCATCTGACCGGGACGGGTAGCAAAAGGAAGCAAAAAACCCGACTGGAGTTTGGAGAAATTCACCTTAACTGTATAATCATCTATTACGTCTACTGAAGAAACGTACCTTAAAGAGTCCAGTTTCCCCTTGTTATAAAGCTCGATGTTGTACTTGACTGCCTGAGCATTGAAATCAGTGCCGTCGTGAAACTTCACACCTTTTCTAAGAGTAAAGGTCACAGACATGTAGTCAGGCGCCACTTTGTACTCTGTCGCCAGGCGCGGACCATAAGACCCATCAGGCATAACTTTGATAAGAGTCTCCAAAGCAGACTCAGCGATCCAGGTGTCATAAGGCTCCGCTGAATCAGGTACATAACCGACGTTGACCACCGAAAGGGTGTGGATCTGTTTAAAAATCCCTCCATATCGGGGTGTGGCTGTCGGTGGCTTGCTGGTTTGAGCCGTGCCTGCTGTAGTTGTGCTGACCGCCTGTGTCGGTCCGGGTGCAGAAGTTGAAACAGGACTCGATGTCTCTGATTGAGAGCAGGCGGAGACTAATAGCCCCACCAGCAGCGTCATGGCCAGAACAAAATAGATCAATCGTTTCATTTTATTCCCTCCTTATATCTTTTCTCTTAATATGGTCCTTATTGATAAACTGTTAAATTGCCAGGTTTATTAAGTGCCGATTAGCCGTGGGTCAAGGGCATCTCTCAGGCCGTCTCCCATCATTGTAAAACCAAATACCACCAGCATAATGCATACTCCGGGGGCAATCGAAAGCACCGGATTATTCAAAAGATAGGGATAACCCTTATTGACCATGGCGCCCCAGGCAGCGCCGGGCGGCGAAATACCCAGGCCCAGGAAGCTTAATCCAGCTTCAGCCATGATGGCCATCCCCACGCCCATAGTCATCATAATAATAAGTGGCGGCAGGGCATTGGGCAGGAGATGACGTAGCATAATGCGCCAACCGCTAGCCCCAACCGCTTTGCCGGCCATTATGTAGTCATTTTCCTTTAAGGACAGAACCTGTCCGCACATATTACGCACGTAACCAGAGGCCATGGTTGATCCTATGGCTATAATAATCATCTGCATGCCGGGGCCAAGAATGGTGACCAGTAGCATCATCAGTAGTATTGAGGGAAAACACATCCAGGCGTCAGTGAACCTCATGATAATCGTAAAAACCCATCCTCCATAATAACCGGCGATCAATCCGGCCAAAATACCAACCGTGGCGCCGAAGGCTATAATGGAGAAACCCAGTATTAACGAGGTCCGGGCGCCGTAAATAATGCGGCTTAAAAGATCCCTGCCCAGATCATCGGTGCCGAGCAAATGTTGCTTTGTGGGTAACGCTGCCGCATTAGCCGGGTCAACTTTGTAAGGGTCATAAGGAGCCAGCCAGGGAGCAAATATGCCCACAATAAAAAGTATTATGATAATAACCAGGCCAACCACAGACACCTTGCGCTTCATAAAATCTCTGACAATACGCCGTGTCTCACCGGTATGATGCGGTTTTCCAACTATGAACTCGCTGGCTTCGACCCGTGCCTCGCTCATATTAATCTCCTCTCCCCAACTTGACTCTGGGATCAATCCATCCATAGGCAATATCTACTAACAGATTGGCCACCACAATCATGATCGCGCTGATCAGTACCACTGCCATCACTATAGAGAAGTCCTTGGAAAATACGGCGTTTACCGATAGACGACCGACGCCTGGAATATTGAATACAGTCTCAATGATTACGGAACCGCTCAAAATATTAGCCAGCCCAAAACCCAGCCCGGTGATGGGCACAATCAGGCTGTTCTTTAAGCCGTGCCGGAAGATGACAATCCTTTCCTTTAGCCCCTTGGCCCGCGCAGTGCGCATATAATCCTGCCGCAGTACCTCCAGCATGCAGGACCGCATTATCCTGGCTGACATCCCGAATCCACCGATGGTCATACAAATTAACGGCAATATTAAATGCCTGATATTCTGCCACAGATTCTCAGCCGGCGAAACATAGCCCTGAATAGGCATCCAGCCCAATTTCATGCCAAATAAATAGATCAGCAGGATCCCCAGCCAGAAACTGGGGATAGTGACCCCTAGGTTGGTAATGGTAATGATAAAGGAGTCCCATTTAGAGCCACGTTTTATAGCCGCCAGTATCCCCAGCGGCCACCCAATGGCGCTTACCAGGACGAATGAAATCAGGTTAAAATTAAGACTTACCGGCAACCTCTGGGCCATCAATTTACCCACATCCTCAAAATAGTAAACCGATGTTCCGAAATGGCCTCTAAGTATACCCTTCATCCAGTTGTAGTACTGAACATATATGGGTTTATCCAGCCCGAATTCGGCTCTCAATGCCTGGAGTTGTTCAGGGGGTATCTTATCCAGTTGTCCCAGGGTCTGGCTATCCCTGGCAGTCAGGTAGATGTAAAGCGGGTCTCCAGGCATCAGCGTTACCGCCACATATACCAGCATGGTAACCAGGATAATGATAATAATGGCCGTGATAACGCGTTGGATGATGAAAGTTGTCATAACTCCCCTCCAGAAGATGCATCCGTATGGAGGGAGCAGTAGGGCGGTGAAAGACTTCCGCACAGCATCCAGTGATACATAGATCGCCTCCCATTTTCTGGTTGATATTACCAAAATATCTGAATTGCATATTTGCAATATAAATGGGGTAGCAAAAATATCACCTTGAATATGTCAAATCTGCTATTTTAGCAGCTTAAAACGGGAAATTATGAGCATTCTACAACAGACTTATATGAATGTCAATAACGAATTTCAGCAAAGATGCAATACCGCAACTTGCAGGAAGACTTAATGGTCAGAACTTAACCGCAATACCGGTTCTTAACGGTTGATTGGATTCCGTGACAGACTGCATAGTTCAGGCATTTTGGGTTGCTTGTTATATAGACTTGGTATATAAAATATAAAAGTGTAAAATAACATCAGCTTTGATCATAGGGTTTAAAGGGGTATCGGTCATGAAGATCAAATGGTTAGGACATGCCTGTTTCCTTATCACTTCTGAGGAGGGGATCAGAATTATTACTGACCCCTATGTTGCCGGTCACCTTGATATGCAATATGGTCAAATAGAGGAGGAGGCTGACATAGTGGTGGTCAGCCATAATCACGCGGGACATAGCAATGTATCTGCCGTCAGGGGCAGTCCGGCACTGATAAAGGGAATTGGCGTTAAAAAGGCCGGGGAGATTGAGTTTAAAGGGCTGGCCACTTTTCATGATACTTCCCAGGGTAGACAGCGGGGCATCAATACCATATTTTGCTTTACGGTTAATGGGGTGAAAATCTGTCACCTGGGTGATGTAGGGCAGAAGCCTTCATATTTTTTTCTGGAAGAAATGGGGAAAATCGATGTATTGCTGATACCCACCGGAGGAGGATCTACCATCAGCCCTGAAGAAGCCGTTCAACTCTGCAACAGGATCAAAGCCAGAGTGGTGATCCCCATGCATTATAAAAACAGCAAATGCGCTTTTTTACCGGCTGGGGTAGATAGTTTTATAACGGGCAGAGCTAATATAAAGAAGATGGAAACCAGCGAGATAGATCTGAAAAAAGATAGCCTGCCTGCCGCCACCGAGATAATAGTATTACAACCTGCCCTTTAGCAGGTTTCGTATTTAACCGGGGGTTTTTACTTTCCTGGTAAAAGCGATATAAAAAAAGGAATAAAAGATGCACGAAGATGCACCTCCTCACTGCGGTTGTTGCGTTCGCTTTCACGGTTGTCTGGTGGTGGATATGGTGATGAGCTGGGGTTACTGTGACGTAAAGGTCAAAGACAAACCTTTATCTGACCAGGAAATCCAGCATATCAAGGATGAGGTGGAGGCTGGCAACTACGAGATAATTTATGCTCTGGAAAAGGAGGGCATTCTGTTTATGCCCTCCTTTGATATTGCCATGAACTGTCCCAAATACTGGGACTACCAGTGGGGGCTGAATCCACCTGTTTAGCCTTTAAGGTTAAACTTTAGTAACCTGACTTTTAACTCAGGCTGTTTCCTCGGCCAGTAACCGCTCCGCAATCACTTTGACTTCTTCCTTGGCCTGAGATTCCCCAAAGGGTATCCCATCCAGGCAGGATTCGGCTATCAGGGGGTCGTAATGTATCGTGCCTATCACCTTTACCCCGGTCTTTTTCAGCCGCTCTATGAGTTTTTCACCGATACTCTGAGAAGGGATCTTATTGAGAACAGCCCAGATGCCCCGCATCCTGCTCTGGCGGGCCAGTAAGCTGACCTTGGTAGCCAGTGCGGCCGATTCAAAAGATGGTTCTACTAATATCAAGGCTACGTCCAGATCTTTATCGATTCCCCGTCCGAAGTGCTCGACTCCCGCTTCCATGTCGACAATGACAATCTCGTTCTCTTTCAGAGCCAGCCTTTCCAGGAACAACCTGATTACTTCGCCCATGGCGCAGGCGCAGCCCTCAAAGGCGGCAGTGATTTTACCCACAGTCAACAGTCTAAGGCCGTCCCTTTTAAGGACAAACTCATCAGGCATCTCCTCAAGGGAGAATTTATCTCGTTTTAGCCATTCGCTACGCCTTTCTGATTCGGCTGCCGCAACCGGATCCCTGACCTCCTCCATGACCTTCTTTTCGCCTCCAAAGAGGTCCATGAGCGGCCGGGGTGATTGATTAAAGCCCAGCATCCGGTAGAGGCCTGGGTTGGATTCGTCTGAATCCACCGTTATGACGGTATAACCTCTCTCACTGAAGACTTTTGACAACAGGGCCGTCAGCATACTTTTCCCTGTTCCACCTTTTCCAGAAATTGAAATTTTTTTCACATCACTCCTTTCTTATCCCGGATCGAAAACAATCTGTAATTTTTCAGCTTGCGGTTTAAGGCTGATATCTGAATCTGAAAAGCCGGTTTACATTCCGTGCGGCGGTAACTGTATTTACTCTTTTATTGCGTGCGATTATAGTATAGGATCAGCGTAATTGTCAAGGAAATGATACTGTATAAAAACGATAAATAGACCTCAGATGCTGCACTGGTCAGGCTGTGCCGGCGTTCTCCGGTTCAGCTTGACATTTGATCTAAGATTTTAGGGTCTGGGTACTCCGTCTTTTCGGTTGATGGAAACCAGGGGCACAATGGGATCAGGAAAGCCGGGACCCATATAGCCGAACATCAAGGACAGTACTGTTTCATTGATGCGGTCATAGTCCTTAGTTGGCACGGTTTCAGGTTTGGGGAAGGGCCATTTCATCTGACGGAAAGCCTGCCCGATCATTATCCCAGAGCCGTGAATATCCGCCGCCCGGTGTATGCAGTAGGCCATGGCCGCTCCGCAATCTTCCGGCGGAATGGGACCTTCATAACCTGGCATATTGCGCGCCACAATAAAATCCCTGGGTTCCGGTGGGCCGGAGCGAGGCCGGCTAACACTGGTGGGGAGGAAAGTAAATACAGCTACGCCGGATTCTTTGACCGGGCCCAGTTCGTTAGCCAGAGACATCATCATCGAACAGGCGGCGGACTTGGCGGCGCAGTAGTTGCTGGGCCCCATCGGATACCGGAAGGCGGTGGATAAGAACGTGACCACTCCGTGTTTCCTGTCTTTCATTCCGGGTACGAAAAGCTGGATGCCTAGAAGAGTGCCGCGCACGGCTATTTCATACTGGCGGTCCATCTGGGCCACCGTGGTCTTCAGGATAGGAGCAGCCAGGGACATGTCCATGGCATTATTAACCAGTATATCCACTTTTCCGAAGGTTTCAATAGCCCTGCTCGCCATGTTTTTCATGCTGGCTTCATTTCCAACATCCGTGGAAATATATATTGCGCTGCCGGCTCCGCTTTCCTGGTTGATGAATTCGGCTGCGGCAGTGCCCAGTGAAGCTGTCCGGGATGCGATTACTACTTTGGCGCCCAGCCAGGCCAGGCTTCTTGAAATGCCCAGGCCGATGTTACTGGAGCCCCCGGTCACCACTGCCACTTCACCTGCCAGGGCGTTTTTAGATAATCCGGTTTTCTCCACTGTGAGTGGGGCTGTAACCAGGTAAGTGTCCATAAAGACCTCCTCTAATGTAAAATGTATTTAACATGCTAGTTCAATTTGAAAAATAGACTGCCTCGTTCAGACGCTTGTGGGGGGTGATAACCCTGATACCAGAGCTTAGACTAGGTTCAGTGTAGCTCTTATCCGGATAAAAAACAAGGGTGGGTCTACTGACGGCTGAGAACGCTTTCCCCGGTTGCCGGGATAGGCAAATCCGGCTTTGACAACAATGGATGAAAAGTGGAAAATAAGGGATCTGAGTGTTTTTTACTGTCCAGTCGGTTGAGGTTTATATTTATTAGTGCCAGGATTTACCCTATAATAAAAAATAAGGGCGCCAACCAGGAAACAGGTTATTTTTTCACAAGTTGAAAAAATAATATAAATCACATATAATTTGTGAATAATTAAAAGGTTGGTTAGGATATGTCATACAGAAAGCTAAGGACGACTGATCTGGCCGAGAACAGGAAGAATGAAATAATCGGTGTGGCCTTAAAACTGTTTGCCCAGGAAGGCTATCATTCCACTACACTGGATAAAGTGGCGGCCGATATTGGTGTCAGTAAAGCTACTTTATATTACTATTTCCGCAACAAAGAAGAAATAATAAGAGCTATCCTGAATAGAAGTCTTGACCGTATGAAACAAACTCTGGAAATTAAGAAAACCCCCCTATCCACCAAAGAGAAATTACGGCAATTTATCGAATATCATGTTGTATTCGGCGCGGATGATGCTGATCTGGCCAAAATAACCTTTGAACAGTTGAATATCCTCCCCAAAAGATCTCGCGAAGTCCTTAAAAGAAAACAAAGAGAAATAGTGGTTTTCCTCCAGGACCTCCTTCAACAGGGTATTGATGAGGGGATCATTAAGGTTAATAATACAAAAATTGTGGCCTTTGCTATTATTGGAATGTGCAACTGGACTTACCACTGGTATAAACCTGAGGGATCATTAACCCCCAAACAGATCTCTGAGTATTACGTAAATCTGCTTGAAAACGGTTATCTATGCAAGTCGCTTTCTCCAGATAAAGAAAAAAAGAAGTGAACCTCAATGGTGGGTAAAAGTATTAATTCGAGGTTCACTTCGTTAATTATATTGTAATTTAGTCAGGTATTTTACCGCTTATCCCGGATTCCTTTTCCGGTAATAAATATTAAACCCCTTATCTGACTCCTTCATGTCCCATACCAGGATTTTAAAATGAAGCAATTCCGCCAGGGCCGCTTAACCTGGCATGATCTAAGGCATGGTCTGGCCTCCATCAATACAGATGGTATGACCTGTAATATTTCCGGATACATCTGATACCAGAAAGAGCGCCGTATTGGCAATATCCTGGACAGTGGTAATTTTTCTGGTAGGGGCCATAGGATTTTCCTTATTTTGTAATACCTGAGGCGGAAGCTTGGGAGCGCGTTCGTTGCTGTAGAAATTGGTCAGGGTAAGTCCAGGGGCTATGGCATTAACGTTAATCCCGGAAGGTCCTACCTCTCTGGCTACTGCCCTGGTAAAACCGATAACACCGGCCTTAGCCGCAGAATAGCCGGAGCCGCTGGGCATACCATTATAGGCCACGTTAGAAGAGATATTGACAATTTTACCGGATTTTTGAGCGATCATACCGGGTAAAACCGCCTTGGTACAATATATGGTTCCCAGCAGATTAAGATTGATCTCTTTTTCAATGTCCTCCAGTTTGGCTTCCGCCAGAAACCCGGAAAAGGTAGTGCCGCCGGCAGTGTTAATCAGAATATCAATTTTGCCAAACTCCTTCTGCCCGGCTTTAACCATTTCGTTAACTTCCGTAATTACCATGACATTGGCTTTCAATACCAGGGTCTTGCGTCCTAAAGCCCTGATCTCATTCCCTGTCTGTTGGGCGCCATTCAAATCTATATCCGTTACAATAATATTACATCCTTCCCTGGCCAGAGCCAGAGCGATGGCCTTGCCCATACCTATCTGACTGCCGGCGCCGGTCACCAGCGCTATCTTGCCCTGTAGTCCTAATTCCATTATTACCTCCCTGTTTTATTTTTAAAGATTATTTTAGTAAAACCAAAAAATGGGTCATTCAAAAGATTGTGTGATTTATTAATACTCATTTGTACCGTTATTCCGGGCGGATTAATAAAAGGGTTGAAATATTCCTTTTACTAGGTTTCTTTTATTTTAGGGGCTTATTCCCTCCCCTCAGACGAAACTCTCGTTTTGGGGTAACCTGGAATAAGCCCCAGTGTAACTGATTTTCTGCTAAACTAACATCAGGGGTTACTTTTTCTCCAGCCAGGCATTGGCCGGGGTCCAGGTGTCCTGAAGTGGATCATAAATTTTATCATCATGCAGATAAGGGACCTTAGCTCCCAGCGCAGGCTGCACAAATATGGGGGTACCTACACAGTACTTGTCAATCAAAAGCTTGTTGATTTCCTTGGTGATGGCGATCATATCATCCCTGGTCGGCGCCGTGGAGGCTTTCTGGTATAACTGTTCAATTTCGTCCGGTCTGATGATGGATTTTCCGCCAACCGCTCTGGGAGAGAAATAAAAATTGAGCGTTTTAATACCCGGATAACCGAAAGCCATATACGGACTGGCGTTTATGATGCCATTTTTCCAGCCCTTGGTTGAAAGGTCCTGATTCCTACCGGTATCCACTATGTCCAGAGTCACTTTTATACCTACTTTACCCAGGTAGCTCTGTATGAGGGTGTAAACATCGTTCATTCCGCCGGTGGTATGGCTTAAGGTCATCTGGAAGCCATTGGGGTAGCCGGCCTCGGTCAGTAATTGCTTGGCTTTGGCAGGATCATAAGGATAGCCCTTGATATCCGGATTATACATGGAGTGGCCCGGGTAAGAGAGCTGGTTGGTAGTTTTCCAGTAACCGTATCCAAAAGTATCAGCAATGCCTTTGTTGTCAATGGCATGGGAGACTGCCTGTCTCACTTTCAGATTAGCGAAGGGGGAATCAGGATTGTTGCTGTCGCCGGCTATGAAGAAAATCAAGAACGGTGCAGAGATGATTTGATAGCCTTTCTTGCTTAACTCATCGGCGTCTCTGGGGGTAATGCCGTCTATGATCTGGGCTGTTCCTGATAAGAAGGCATTTTTGCGCGTCATCACATCAGAGACCAGAATATTTTCATAGCTGTTAACATATGGTTTGCCTTTCTGCCAGTAGTCTGTATTCTTTTCACCCAGTCTGATAAAGACATCTCTTTGGTATCCGGTAAATTTAAAGGGGCCGGTACCGATTGGATTAACGATGGCCCAGTCCGCTCCATTTTTCTCGACTCCGGCGGGTGAAATCATGTTCCCGGGCTTGAACATAAAATAGTCTGCCATGAGGTTGTCATGGACTCTAAAGGTTATTTTGAGGGTATGGGTGTCCACCACCTCTACCGATTGCATGGTATCCAGTTCAGCCGGTTGTAATTTTTGGATGGTATCCAGACACCATTTTACAGATTTGGCATCGAAGTCATTACCATCATGGAACTTGACTCCCTTTCTCAGGTTAAGTTGCAGGGTCTTTTCATCCAGGGTTTTCCAGCTTTCACACAAAAAGGGTGATGGATTACCCTTGTCATCACACCGCATGAGATTCTCAATGCAGCCGCAAATCTGGAAGGGATTAAATGCTGGTACCGGTATCTGCGGATATCCCAGATTTAGGAAAGTGGGCGCCAGCAGCATTTTCAGGTCGCCGCCGTACTGTTGGATCCCGGTGGGCGCTGGCGAGGTCGTGGTCGTGGTCACGGGTATAGTGGTAGGCGCAGAGGTACCGGGGGCAGAGGTGGTCGCCGGCGCTTTTGTGGTGGAAGTCACAGGCGCTGCGGTGGTTGTGGTAGCGGCAGGTTGGGTGGTAGTTGATGTACTGCATCCGGAGATAACAAAGATCACCATTATTACGATTATCAGGGGAATTAACAACCTTTTCATACTCTTACTCCTTTTTTACTTATTTTTTTGGAAAATCGTATATCTACGGTTATCGTCCATTATCTCTCCTGGGCTGCCCTGAGTTAGAGTTGATTAAAAATTCATGATCTTCACTGACCGTCTCACTTCCCTGGTTCTTAACATTATTAAAACATTTAAACTAAATTAAAATATTAGCTTGGATTTGTAGTTAAAAAATTGCCACCAGCTATACCCTGACTGTGCTAACTATCCAGTCAGTTTAGATATATTTGATAAGGGGTAATCTATCATATAAAAGCCAGCTTGTCAAGTGGTTTGCGGGATTTGTCCGGTTGCTTGATATCTGGCTCAGAACCCTTAAATTCTTGACACTTCTGTCTCATTATGTTATATTAAATATACGACACTCTAACTAACTAGACAGTCAGTCATTATCTTTCAAACATAAAACCAGTAGCTGGGTAAAGTTGACCTGTGCCATTAAATACCGGGACTCAAAGTCATTAATTCAGCTTTAGAGGAGGGAGAATGCAATCCAGAGGGGCTCTTAATGGAATCAGGGTGGTGGATATCACACAATGGGGCGCCGGTCCCATGTGCGCTGGCTTGCTGGCGCAGTGGGGAGCTGAAGTTATTAAGGTCGAACACCCTGTCCGGGGTGACGCGGTCAGAGGTCTCCAGGTCGGAGCAGGCCCTGCCGGTGTTAAGCAGGGGGTCTTTAACTGGATGTTTGAGCAACCTAACATGAATAAGAAAAGTATTACCCTGGATTTGGCCTCAAAAGAGGGTCAGGAAGTCCTGCATAAACTGGTAGCCGGATCAGATGTTCTTTTAGCAGCTCTCAGGACCAGAGAAATCAAGAAATTTGATATAGAGTACGAAAAACTCAAAAAAATCAATCCGCTGCTGATTTATGCCCTTATCACCGGATATGGCACTGAAGGGGCTGAAAAGGATAGTCCGGGATATGATGCAGTTTGCTATTTCGCCAGATCAGGCATCACTTATATGACTGCTGACTCTAACGGCGTACCTGTCTGGCCCAGGGGAGGCTTCGGTGACATACCTTCAGGCATGTTCTGTGCCTGCGGAATCATCCTGGCTCTTTATGCACGAAAAGAGTTAGGAATTGGACAGGCTGTATATACTAATTTGTTCAACAACGGCCTGTGGGCATTAGGCGCTGATACCATGTCTGCTCTGGCGACTCGTCAGGTGCCTCTTATGCATAATCGAGAAAAGGCTGATAATCCACTGGCTAATTATTACAAAACAAAAGATAACAGATGGATCCTGATGTATAATATGCAGTCCGTGCTATACTGGGAACGGTTCTGCAAGGCTTTAGGGCTGGAAAACCTGATAAACGATCCGCGTTTCAGCACGGCGGAAATGAGGAAAGAAAATAATACCGCTTTAATTCAAATTTTAGATAAAGTTTTTTCTGAACGAACCCTTGAAGAATGGAAAGCCGGCCTGGCCGGCACCGAACTGGTCTATTCGCCGGTGCAGACGCCGGTAGAAGCCATAGAGGATCCCCAGGCTAAAGCCAATCATTTCTTTGAATTTTTTAACCACCCGGTCTGGGGCCAGATAGAATTGATACCGGCGCCTCAGAAATTATCGGAGACACCCGGCACTTACCGTACTCCTGCTCCTGAGTGGGGGCAGCACACGGAAGAAGTGCTGCAGGAACTGGGTTATAACTGGGATGATATTCAAACTCTCAAGATAAAACATGTGATTGCATAAAAACCTTAAAAGCAGGGAAGAAGCCTTTCTTTAGCCGTGATAATAAGGCTTCTTCCCTTTTTTCTCCAACCGGCAGGTGATCAGGATTAAGCTGTTTAACCTGTCAGGGGGGATCTTCCCGCCGCAGCCTCAGGAGAACAACCTGGCTGGGCTTACCCGGTACCCCTTCCTCTGCCTGACGCAGGGAAATGGTGGCCGGCTGCACTGGCCGCGGGAAAAGACCCATCCCCCGAAAGCTATTTCAACGGGATATCTCCCAGGCTGACATCATTCTCAGTATTGATAATTAATTCTTTCTTTTTATTACCCATTTCAATAACCAGCCTGTGCCGGCCGATATTGAGTTTCTCAAATTCAAAATCGCCGTAGCTGTCAGTCTTAGCAAAATAGCTGGTCTGACTGCCTTCCATTTCAGTCAGGGTAATACTGGCTCCGATAATGACTTCCTTGGCTACAGGATCATAAACCGTGCCAGCTATAAACCTTTTGGCAAGGTTCAGGTAGTAGAGTTTGGGTTTGTCTCTGGATTGGCGCTCCGGTCTGGCTGCTTCAGCTCTGGCAATATACTCCTGGGCTTCAGACTCCTCCATAAACTTCAAAGCCAGTGTAGGACAAGCGTCGACACAGCGCGGTTCTTTCCATCCGCTGTCCAGAAGATGAGCACAACCGGTACATTTCTGGGCTATGTTCAGATCTTCGTTGAAATAGATAGCGCCGTACGGGCAGGCATCCACGCAATTCTTACAGCCAGTGCACCTGGTTGGATCAATGATTACCAGCCCGTCTTGCCGGCGGTAGATTGCCCCTTCCACTTTACAGGCTTCCATACAGGCAGCATTTCCGCAATGCCCGCACATCGTAGGCCAGTAGGCCACCTTGACCCGGGGAACCTGGCCTCTGACTTTCTCGTTCAGTTTGAGCCAGAATTGTCCAACCTCAGGCTGCGGTCTGGCATAAGGAGACCAATCATTGGCCACATGCTCATCTTTACAGGCAATCTGGCAGTTGTAACAGCCGTTACAAATAGAGCTATCATGTATAAAGACTTTCATCTTATTTACCTCCCTCAACAACCCAGGCATCCAAACATATACCAGACGCCGGGTCATATTTTCTGGCAAAAACTTCAGGATACTGGGCTTTCCATTCATCCATCTCAGACTGTGTCACTTTCTGTACTTCAACCAGGAAACCGCTGACCACCATCCCTGTGGCGTTTTTGGAGGTAGTGGCATGCGGTGTGATGGTATTGATCGCCCCTCCTCTGTCCAGCTTCCCGGGTATAATCGGGTCATACCTGGCTCCATGATCCATGGAGAGAGCTCCCGGCATTATTCTTTCCGTTACATAGGCGCCACCCAGGACTATGCCCCTTTCATTGAATATTTTTACCACGTCTCCATTTTTGATGCCCCTGGCAGCCGCATCTGCCGGATTTATCCAGAGCGGTTCATAATGGTATCCATCCGGGCCCTTAACCTTACAGGTTGGGGCTTCAGCAGTCCAGGATATATCATCACACTGAGCATGAACCCGCCAGCGGCCGTGATTGCTGATGATAAGTAAAGGATATTTTTCAGCCCTCACGCTGGTAAACCTTTCGTCATGGCTCTCCCCTTTTTCAATCCACTGCGGCACCGGCGGTCTCTCTTTGTCAGAGGGAAAGCATCTGGCCAGGTTTTGGGAATAGATCTCTATCTTACCTGACGGCGTTTGCAGCGGATTTCCCGCCGGGTCTTCATAGAACTTTCGCAGGCCGGCCGGCTTTTTCTGCCAGTCCGGATTAGTCGGGATGACATAATAGCCGTTTTTCAAAAATTCTTGATAATTGATCATTTTTTGTACGCCGGAGATTTCAAAGGAGATCTGGATTATCTCAGACAGGGTCCTTCCGCCGGTATATTCATTCAGCAAGCCCATTTTATCCGCTATCAGGCTGACTATCTCATAATCACTTTTTGATTCTCCCAGCGGCTCCACGCCTTTATCTTCATGAAAAATGGTGTTATATTGTCCGCTGTATTCGGTGCAGGTGCCGATGTCCTCTTCCTCAAATTTGGTGCTTACCGGCAATATGATATCAGCCATCAGGCAATCGTTTTCCAGCCATGGGTGCTGGGCCAATATAAACTCTATCTTTTGACTCCTCAGGGCCTCAATAAACGCATTGCTGTCATTCCAGCAGGTTATCCAGCAAGGAGAATCCGTCCAAATCATGTGAACCTCAGAGCAGCCTTTGGCCGGATAGATGTATTCCACAAATTGTTCTTTAACATTACCGGGGAAGGAAGAGTTGCCATACCAGGTGATAGGCGGATTAAGAATAGCATCATGGATGCGGTCTTTCGGAATAAATTGTTTGGGTCCGGGCATGGGTGGCTTTAAAAATTTCTCCAGATCAGTCTGAGCGCCGATCAGGCCGGGCAGGGACTCTGCTCCTTTTTTGGCTGCGGGCGGCATGGCCGGCAGGGTGGCATTTATACAGAACCTGGAGTCAATTTGTTGCAGGCAATAGGATAACCTTTGCATATTAGGCCGGATTATCCCGGTAGGCATGGGAGTGGTACCGAATAAACCCCACTCTATCATCTTGGCCTGGTGTACCCCCGGTTTGCCTAACCCCTGCATGGCCAGCAGTATTACTTCTAGCCGTCCGAACTCAGTGGCATAAGGGCTCCTGACCGCGCCGCCGCCGTTACCATGCATTAAGGTCGTCCTTTTAGAACCCCAATCTCTGGCCAGGGCTTTGATCGTCCACTCCGGAATGCCGCACTTCGGGGAGGCCCATTCCGGTGTCTTCGGGACGCCGTCCTCTTTCCCCAGAACATAAGCCTCTAACTGCGCATAACCTATGGTGTGTGTGGCCACATATTCCTTATCATAGGTGCCTTCAGTTATCCAGATATAGGCTATGGCTAATTGAAGAGCAGGGTCAGATCCCGGCAATATGGGAATCCACTTATCGGCATGCACCGCGGCTCCATAATTCAGGTCAGGACATATATAGACACTTTTTATGCCCAATTCCCGGAACCAGTAGCAAAGGCGGCTGGCTTGCTGCCCGTCAAATCCCTGGGGAGTGGTCTCCGGGTCACAACCCCAGAACAGGAGCAACTGGCTGTTCTGCACGACATCGTTCATAATATTAGTCTCCGGCTGCAATTGCCCTACCGGTTCCATGCCCCAGACATGCTTGGCGCCCCAGGCCCAGCCTTCCCAGCTATCCGGGTTTCTCATCTGCAATGTGTACCCGCCCAGTAAAGCCAGTAGTTTATTAGCGGCGCCGTGAGATTGATTTACCGCCTTTCCCTCACCGTGGATATCTGCTTGAGAAAGGACGGCTTCCGGACCGTATTGTTGTTTCACTCTCTTCAGTTCTCTCGCAATAATATCCACAGCCTCATCCCAGGAGATTCGCTGATATTTACTTTTACCCCGGTTCTGCGTGTTCCGTTCGCCATCTGGATTCCAGTCCACCCTTTTTAGCGGATACAGGATCCGGTTAGGGGAATAGACCCTTTTTTTATAGGCCAGACCGAAAGGAGAAGGCAGCGTTTTCATACCTGGTTCAAAAGTCAGACCGCGGGCCTCCATCTTCCACGGATTGAATTGATCGGGACTATATTTCCAATCGTAGTGCAAGGGTCTGATTCTGAGCATCTTCCCATCCTTAACATCTACAATACATGGATATCCGGCCTGTCCACCCGAAAGGCTCATCCCCTTAACCACTGATTTTTCTCCGAGCGTTTGGGTTTTAAGTTCGTTTTTTATTGTCACTGTTACATCCTCCTTTTCATAAATTATAATTGAATTTATATAAATAAAAATTAATTAAATTATTAAATATTTAATAAAGTAGGATCTTTAACCATAATTTTGATTTTCCAGCAGATAAAGCGAAAGCGTCAATCGGTTGTAATTTTGATACCTGTCAGATAGCCCGGGGCAGCAAAGTGCGACAAGGGCCATTAAAACGTGTGTTAATTTATATACCTACTGGTCAGTTGATTAATTATCGTATGGGATACTATATCATACGATCAAGGGTTTGTCAATAGTTTATTAAAATATCGTATTGACACTCTTAGAATTGGGTACCAGATATAAGGCAATTATTCCGGGGCAAGGCTGATAGCTATTATTTGTTTTTCCGGCGATTTTCATTGAAATAGATATTGAAATAGATTATATATAATTCAACTAACGAGACAGTCAATATTATAACTTAACAGTCATTAAAACCTGAGCTCTTTATGCTTGAAAATAACCGGCAACCGGGCCGGCTTTGTGTACGCACCATCTCTTCGCCGGAGCAGTGCACTCTGTGCACTCTTAGGCCGGACCTGGTCCAGCATCCTGGATAGAAGGCTCCTGGACATAAACTACTGGTGTTATAGTAGTAAAGTAAAAAAGCGGGGCCGGGGCCTCTAAGCCATGATTAAAAGAAGGCTTCTACCCCGCTTTCCAGTATTGCTTAATAACCTGAAAAATGTTGAATAGCTATATTCCGTCTTTAGCACGAACGTACATCTGCTTACCGTCATCCAGGGTCTTCATATACTCGCCTGTGAAGCAGACATTCTGAAATACAATCGGTTTATCCACCCTGACAAAGGTCAGCGGGCAGTGCATCATGCCCTTGGGAATATAGACAATGGTAGGTTTGGTAATAACCTGCTTTTCTCCTTCTTCACCCAGGTAAAACCAGACTTCTGCCTGGAAATCTTCCACGTTGCTCAGGTCTCCGCCGTAAAAATGGGCGCACTGATCATATTCGTGGGAATGCGGTACCTGCTCCATCTTGAAGGCTTCTGTTACATAAGTCATCCTCATCCAGTAGTTCAAACCCCAGTGTTCCATCCCATCAAAAGCCAGTCTTTTAGGCGATTGCTTGAACTTTTCACCGGTCTCTCTGTTTTTAATCTGAAACCCCTGAATAATAAAATCACTGGTTAGATATTTGGCGTATTTTAATTCTGACATAATGTCCTCCTTCTTTTTTGTCTAACCAACCAAATAGCGGTGTAGATCATAAGCCCAATTTCTTAGACGCAAAACTGCAGCTAATTCAGGTTAGATCCTGCTCTAATTAGCCTGGCCTTGGGCCTTCCCTTGGCAGCATCTGGGGAATAGTTTTACTGAGCTCGTCCAGCGTCCACTTCCCAATTTTGCGCATGATAATGCTGGGTGACTGGAGAGGTCTGGGGAAAAGGCCCACATCGCCGCCGCTGGCAGTAAAGAGCTGACCGGTGATATTCTTAGCCTCATCAGTTGCCAGATAGACCACGATAGGCGCCACGAAATCAGGAGCCGATGCGCCCGGCCTCTCTTCAGGGAAGCCTCTGGTAACAGCACTGGGGAATAAGGCATTAACAGTTATACCGTATTGTTTGAGTTCCGCGGACAACTTGGCAGTGAATCCAACCACGCCGGCCTTGGCAGTGGCATAGGAAATACCGAAGAAAGGGATGTCAATGAAACCGAATCCGGCCGCAGAGGAGATATTGATAATACGTCCGCCGCTCTTTTGCTTGATCATCTCTCTGGCTGCCGCCTGAGAGCAACTGAAATGCCCCTTTAAATGAACTGTGATAACAGAATCCCAGTCTTCCTCAGACAGTTCGACTGCCGGGCCGCGCCGCGAAAAACCGGCAGTGTTTAACAGGATATCGATACGGCCGAAATTCTTGATGGCCGTCTGGATGATGCTGGCGCCTCCTTCCATGGTAGAGACAGTGTCATAGTTGGCCACCGCCGTGCCGCCAGATGCCTTGATCTTTTCAACCATAACATCCGCATAATATCTGCCGTGTTCATTTTTACCAAAATCGTTAACTACAATTTTAGCCCCTTCGGCAGCCATATCCACAGCTACGGCCCCGCCAATGCCCCCGCCGCCCCCGGTAATAACGGCTACCTTACCTGCAAGTCTTTGTGCCATTGAACCCTCCTTTAAAATATCATTTATAGTCTATTGTAAATATGATTATGTTTGGCTCCTGATTTTTCAGGCTGGGATGCGTTTTAACCCTGGAGTGTTTAACTGTAAATGAGGTTTTAGACGGTAAAAAACCATTTTACCGGAAGAATAACCCGGCTGAAGACTTCGGGGCTAAACCGGCATAATGCTCTGAGATACCTTCTTCCGGTTTATAGTTTCGCCGTCAGGATAGACGCTTATACCGGCTTAAACTTGGGAAGTGATATTTCTTCAGTCACATCCTCAAATACCACCTCTACCCTCATACCGATGTGCAGGTCTCTGTTATTACACTCCACGATATTGGACATCAGGAGAGGGCCTTCATCCAGCTTTATCCAGGACACGTTATAGGGAACCTCTTTTTCCCACCCGGGATAAGCCCTGTGCAGGATGGTATAAGTATATAGTTCGCCCCTGCCGCTGGTTTTGGCCCATCTCATTTTTGGCTTATCACAAATAACACAGTCAATGGCCGGCCAGTAATATTTCCCGCAATTTTCACACCGGTACATCAGTAGTTCATGCCGTTTGGCCGCGTCCCAGAAAGGTCTATCGCTTGAAGTGATCTGAGGTAATTGTTTGCTGTATGTGGTCATCTTTATCTCCTGAGAAGGAAGCAGGCGGAAGAAAGGCCGAAATCGATGGCGCTCAATCCTCCAGTTACCAGGCAAATCTCAGCATCTTTAACCTGCGTCTCTCCGCCTTCCCCTCTTAATTGCCGTATTGCTTCAAGGAAATGGGTCCAGATATGCATATATCCCCAGGATAGCTCAGTACCTGAGGTATTACAGGGCAAAAGACCTCCTATACGGATATTGCCTTCCTCAATAAAGGCTCCCTCCTCCCCTCTTTTACAGAAGCCATACCCGGATAGCTGATCAATAATATTAATGGTAAAAGCATCATAGAACTGAGCCACATCAATATCTTTAATTTCAATTCCTGCCCGGCCCATAACCTCCCGGCTGACCCTCCGGGTAATAGCGCCGTCAAACTGTAATACAGATTCCGGAGAACGCGCCATTTCTCCTACAGAGAAATCCTGCCCGTAACCCATCACAAAGATAGGAGGACGCCTCAGGTTTTTGGCCTTTTCGGCAGTGGTCAATATCAGCGCCACAGCTCCATCATTAACCAGGCAGCAATCAAACAGGCGAAGAGGTTCGGCGATATACCTGGAGTTGAGATAGTCATCCATGCTCAGTTTCCTGTCATACATCATGGCTTCCGGACGCCTGTTGGCATTTTCCCGTAAAGTCACAGCCACCTGCCCCAGTTGCGGTTCGGTAATACCGTACATATGCATGTACCGTTTGGCCCAGGCGGCGGCAATGCCGGCAGCCCCGTATAATCCGTAAACGCCTTCCGGCCGTGCTTCGCCTGTATTACCTTTTGCCCTCAGTCTCAGACTGGAGGGGCTGGTTGAATACACCAGCATCACGGTATCACAAATCCCGGATTCCAGAGCGCCAATAGCCGAAATAAAAATGCCCACGCCGTGGGTTCCGGTGCCGGCAATTTCCCAGATTAAGCGGGCTCTGATGCCGGTATCTCTTACCACCTCATTGGCATGCGCCCCGCCGGGAGCCTGCTGGCAGATATAGCCGTTGATGTCTGATTTCTTCAATCCCGCATCTTCAATAGCTGACAAAGCTGCCTGTACAGCCAGTTCATGCCCGGTAAGATCTTCAATCCTGCCCTGCCGGGTAACGCCCGTTCCTACAAAAGCATATTTATCTCTCATATTATCTGAACGCATGTTTTTAATCCTTTTTCCAGATTGTCTGAATGCCTGTTATTTACCCTTGTCTATCTGCTGTTAGGGCCTTTGTAAGTTTATCACATAAAGCCTTTACCTCAACCGGGAAAGATTGATATACGTATCAAAAGATATGCCTGGTTTATTGACTGTCCAGTCGGTTGAAATTTTTTCAGTATGAGGTAATCTAGCATATCAGGATAAGATTTGTCAAGTACGAAAATCACCTGCGTATGATCTGGATTTTTACAAGTTTAAGCTCCATAGAGCTGTCTGCCTGTCATGCCTTAATATTGCGGGCAGAAAGCGTAAAGGATCCTGAAAAACACCGGGGAGATTGCCCCTTATTTAATTGGCTTGAATCTGGGCAGGGTGTCCTCTGCGGTCACGTCGTCAAATACCACCGTCACCGGCATGCCAACGTATAAATCCTCGTTTTTGCATTCAATAACATTGCTAAGCAGAATCGGTCCTTCATCCAGTTTTATCCAGGCTATATTATAAGGAAGGTCTGCTTTCCAGGCCGGATGATAGAGCTGATGGTATATACCGTAGGAATATACCTGCCCTCTGCCGCTGACCTTCACCCACTCCATCCTGGGTGACTCACAGGCAATGCAATGCGTTGGCAAGGAGTAGAAGGTCCCGCAATTTACACACCGGTAAGCAACCAGTTCATGTCTCCTGGCAGCCTCCCAGAAAGGTTTATCGCCTGACGTAATTGCTGGTAGTTGCTTGGCATATGCGTTCATCTTTACCTCCTTAAGATGCAGCAGGTGGCCAGACCACCAGGCTGGGGTGGTCCAAGTCCGGTAACCATGCAAATTTCGGCATCTTTGATCTGACACTCACCGGCCTCACCCCTCATTTGCCGTATCCCCTCAGTCAGGTGACTGAATCCCTGGAGGTAGCTCCAGGAGAGCTCGGTGCCTGAGGTGTTACAGGGAAATGAGCCGTTCAACTTGATGTTACCTGCCTGCACAAAGGCGCCGGCTTCACCCCTGCCGCAGACCCCATAGGCTTCCAACTGGGAAAGGAAGAAGGGTGTAAAGGCATCATAAAATTCAGCCACGTCCACATCTTTCAGGGTAATACCGGCCATCCTGAAGGCATTTTCTCCCGCCTTGCGGGTCACAAACCCATCGAAGTGATAGATAGCCTGCGGAGAGCGTCCCAGTTCCCTGATCGAGTGGTCGGTACCGTACCCCATAATATAAACCGGGGGTTTTTTATAATCTCCGGCTTTCTCGGCCGGCGCAATAATGATCGCCGCGGCCCCATCATTTACCAGGCAGCAATCATATAGGCAGAGCGGTTCGACAATAAACCGAGCATTAAGGTAATCATTCATGGTTAGCTTTTTTTCATACATTACCGCATCCGGCCGTTTGTTGGCGTTTTCTCTGAAAGTAATGGCGATGGATCCCAGTTGTTCCCTGGTGAGCCCGTAGAGGTGCATGTACCTTCTGGCAATCAGGGCGCCGGTTGCTACCGGGCCGTAGGCCCCATATGCCCCTTCAGTGCTCCGCTGCGGGCTTCCGGCTCCCACCAGAACACGCTGTGATGAAGCACTGGTGGAGTGGAGAATAATACAGGCTTTACATAATCCATTTTCAATAGCATTGGTAGCAGTAATTGCCATGTTGATGCAATTACAGCCGCCGCTCGGTATCTCCGTGCAGTATCCGGCGGAAATTCCTGCCATCGCCAGGGGTATGACCCCGTGAGGTCCTCCGCCGATCCCCTGCTGGTAGATATAGCCGTCCACCTCATCTTTTCTCATTCCGGCATCTTCCAGCGCCCGCAGAATGGCCTGAGCTGCCAGAGCATCCGTATCCATCTCCGGCACCCTGCCCTGTTTGGTCAACCCCAGTCCTACCACAGCATATTTATCTTTAATACTCATCGCCCCGTGCCTTCCCTTTTGCTCAAACTTATGTCATGGATGTTTCATCATCAGAAAATCGCTGCTGGCTTTCCATTTGCAGAGCCACCTGTCATAGAGGTACTGGCGGCAACCGGGGTTGTTACCGGGAAACTACCCTGACACCCTCTGGTTACCGCCATTTTATCCATATCGTGACCTGCTATACAAATCCGCTTGAAATACGGGTTTATACAGACTCCAGTCCCAGTTCGGCTAACTTTTCCGGCAAAGGTACGCCCCTGGAGTCCCATCCCATGTAGGTATAGTAATACTGGCGCGCCTTATCCATTTTTTCCTTATCTACACCCTTACCCTTTTCTGAAAGTACGCCATCTGTCTTAGGCTGATAGTAACGTTCCGGCAATATATCATCTGCGGCCGTAAAACCTTCGCGGAGATTAATCAATCTCATCAGGTTCATTACTCTTTCGCCGATTCTCAGCAGCTCTATTATGCCGGTATCCCAACCGGTCACCGCCTTCAATATCTCTATCTCCCGCTCATAGTTGACGGGAACGAAATCGCACATCACCAAACAGTCTTTTGTCACGCCGAGGCATTGGAAGAGCCTGTAAAAGCTGACTCTGTAAGCGCTGAGGTCATTCGGGAGGTATTCCAGTAGACCAAAGGCATGCAGTTGTTCAAAACCCATGGGACCTGAGCCGGCGCCCCCTGAGAGAGCCAGGCAATGATCAGCGCCATTTGAATTAACCACGTATCCGATTCCCAGGGGTGTATTGGCGCGCGGGTCGTGCATGCCCGGCTCCAGGCCTTTAACATGCATGGCAAAGGGTTCACAGGCCTTGCCTATTTTCTCCACCATTCTGGCTGTGCCTTCAGCCATCAAAGCGCCGATGCCTTTTCTGTAAGCGATCAGGTCAATAGCCTTTAGCATGGCATCCGCATTGCCGAATTTCAGTTCCAGGCCATCTGTATCCTTCTTGGTAAGCAGGCCTTTTTCATAACATTCCATGGCAAAAGCAATAACGCTGCCGGTAGAAATGGTATCCAGAGAATAGGCATTGCACCGTTCGTTGCCTTTGCAGACAGCTTTGAGGTCACTGATACCGCAATTTGAGCCGATTGAGGCCAGCGTCTCATATTCAGGACCGCCATAAACAGGTTCGCACTTGTAAGGCTCTTCAAATTTTATTATTTTTTTACAGCGTACCGGGCAGGCAAAACAGCCTTCCATACCAGCCTTGATGCCGGTATCCCTCATGGCCATACCGCTGATCTTTTGAGCGTCCGGGAACAGTCCGTCCCGGAAGTTGTTGACCGGCAGGTTGCCCCGGAGTGCCCCGGATGCCATTTCACCGCCGGTGCCCAGTTCGGACATAGGTGAGGGCGCACTTAAAGCCTGCCTTATTTCCTTCAGTTTTTCCTCATCAGCAGGCTTGGGCAGGTTGTGCCCGCGTGCGGCGATTGTTTTAAGGTTTTTTGAGCCCATTACTGCGCCCAGACCGCCCCGCCCGGCAGCATCATGACAACCTGTCATGATGCAGGCATAACGCACCAGGTTTTCACCGGCCGGGCCGATTGAGACGAATTGAATGCGCTGGTCTCCCAGTTCCGTCCTGACGGTTTCTTCTGTCTCCTTGATCTCTTTACCCCAGAGATGAGAAGCGTCTTTAATCTCTACAAAGCTATCATGGACCCAGAGATAAACCGGTTTATCGGCTTTACCTTCTATAATAATAACATCGTATCCTGCCCTCTTAAGCTCTGCCATCCAGAAGCCGCCGGACTCAGATTTGGCAATCGCGCCGCGAAGGGGAGATTTGGCTCCTACACAGAAACGAGAGGCGCCCGGCAGTACCATTCCGGTTACCGGCCCGAGTGCAAAGATGAGCTTGTTGTCAGGACCCAGCGGGTCAATACCTGCTTTGAGTTCTTTCCATAGGAAATAAGTGATGAATCCTGCGCCGCCCAGATATTTGCGGCAGAACTGGTAGCTAAGCATCTCCGTGCTGATGCTTCTTTTGGTGAGATTCACTCTGAGCAGGGTGGCATTATAACCTCCTGCTACTGGTGGGAAGGGTTTTGGTGGAGGAAATCCACCGGGACCACCCGGCCCGCCTGGACCGCCAGGTCCAGCTCCTGGTCCGCCAGGCCCGCCGGGTCCACCTGCTTCTGGTATTTTTGCTGATTGAACCATATTGGTTATTCCTCCTCTTAAGTTTATAATTAGAGCCGCCATATCCAATTCTTTTACGGTGTGATTGTTCCACTAACGGTATATAAACTTTGAGGGTACGCCTGCTTGACTGATTAAAACACAATCAGGTTGCGCAGCGCCTCTCCCCTCTCTGTGGTCTCTATGGCTTCATTTATCTGCTCCAGGGGGTAGCGTTTGGTGATCAATTCATCCAGCTTTAATTTTCCGTTCAGGTATAAATTTTCCAGGTTAGGGATATCGATACTCAGCGTTAATGAGCCGCCGCCGCTCCCGGTTAATACCTTTTCGCTGAGGAATTCAAACGGCAGGAAAGCACTTAAATTCCCCTGCATAATTCCAATGATAACCGTCATCCCGCGGGGAGCAGACATCATCCAGCCCTGGCGTAAAGCATTGATATTACCCACAGTAACGAAGACATACTCCGCCCCTCTTCCTGAAGTGAGTTGCCGTACAGTGTCCACAGGGTCTTTTTCTTTGGCTGAATTTACGAAATGGGTAGCGCCGAATTTCTTGGCCCATTCCAGCTTGTTATCCTGTACGTCAACGGCAATGATGGGGTAAGCGCCGGAGTAGGCCGCTCCCTGGAGCGCATTCATCCCCACACCGCCTACTCCTATCACAACCACACTGCTGAAAGGCCTGACCTGGGCACGGTTTACTACCGCCCCAAAACCGGTCGAAACTCCGCAGGCCAGTAGAGCCGCCCGGTCCAGCGGGATGTCTTTTGAGATTTTCTGCACCAGTGACTGGTGAACCGTGGTGTATTCTGAAAACCCACCTGACGGGCCAGCCATAGGAGAAAGGCGCTGTCCCTTTTTATTCATATGCCGTCCCTCTTTGGGTCTGGGCTTGTTCAAGCAAAGATAACGCTGTCCGATAGTACAATAGTAACACTGCCCGCAGCCCGAAGATGTAGTTCCTACGATTACCGGGTCGCCAGGCTTAAACGCAGTTACATTTTCGCCTACTTCATCGATATATCCGGAGACTTCATGGCCGGCAATCCCGGGCAGTTTAAATGGCATTTCACCCCTGATAAGGTGGATGTCACTATGGCAAACGGCAGTCACTGCTATGCGCACCTTTACCTCATCTCTTTGAGGCGGGTCTACAGTTACTCCATCCTCCACAACCAGTGGTTTCCCAAATTCGTAACAGATCGCTGCTTTCATTTTTATCCTCCATATTAAGCTTTTTAAATGATATTTTATTTATCATGTTTTTTATGGGCTTTTTTATATATTATAAAGCCAGGCTATTGAGTTTTCTATGCAGATACTATATTAACGTAAATAGTATATAGTCTACCAGATTGTGGAACGGGTTTCAATAAAGATATAATGTTAACAGTCTGTATATATCAGCACCGGCTGTCGGGGAAAAGACTCATTTCTACTGTCTGGTTAGTATAGATAGTGATTAAAGTATATAACACACTGAAATGGGTTTGTCAAGAGAAGTACCGCCTTAAAGTATCCACCTGATCATCTCAACTGAATCCTTCGTCTGGCCAACGCGTCCAGGCCTTGAACTTCCCGCCGGAAGATTTCTGGATCTCACGCTCGTTTGTGGCTTTTGGTGGCCGTATTTTGGGCTGTATAACATCTTGACAAGCATTCTCTTCTGTGATAGATTATCTAACCAACAGCCTGATTACTGACCGGAAAGTTAATCTATTTATTGTTCCGTTTATATTTTCTTCATTTATTATCATCACCCTACAGAGGTTTTCTGTGTCCATTTATTTGCAAAGAGTTTAAAAATAAAAGGAGGTAAAGATAATGGCCGGAAAATTAACAGGCAAGGTTGCAGTAGTCACTGGGGCTGGTAGCGCAAGGGGAATTGGTAATGAAACAGCCAAGGCTTTGGCTGCCGAAGGCGCGCAGGTGGTAGTTAATGACATAGGTAAAGACCCCGATGGTACTATGGGGGCAGACAGGGTGGTAAACGAGATCAGGAAAGCCGGGGGTACGGCTGTAGCCAACTATGACAGCATAGGCAGTATGAAAAGCGGACAATCTATCATTCAGACCGCTATCAATAACTTCGGCAGGATCGATATCCTGGTCAATACTGCCGGTAATTTCATCAGCGGCCCCACGATTGATTATAAAGAAGAATCCTGGGATGCTATTATGGCCGTCCATCTGAAGGGCATCTTTGCCTGCATCCAGGCAGCTCTCAAATATATGATACCGCAAAAAAGCGGCCGGATTATCAATTTCACTTCCATCGCCGCTTATACCCCTGACCTTGGGCCCAGTCCAGCCATTGCCTATTGCGCCGCTAAAGGCGGGGTAATGGGGCTAACCAGGATGCTTTCCCAGGAAATGTTGCCTTACGGTATTACAGTCAACTCGATATCTCCCACAGCCTCTACCATGCTTTTCAACATGGGACCCATGGGACCAAAACCTGAGTTTGTGGCCTCTGTAGTGGCTTACCTGGCTACCGATGAATCCAAACAAATTACAGGGCAGATCATTGGCGTCAATGCCGGAAATATTACTGTTTTCGCCCCACCCATGGGTGCGGGAGGAGCGCACCGTTCCGCTCATAAGGCCAGTATGTGGACTATGGACGAGCTTATCCAGGTGATGCCCATAGTGGCCGGAATCCCCATGCCTCGGCCAGGCCCTGGCGGCCCACCCCCTGCCGGCAGCCCTCCGCCTGTAAGATAGAAAAAGTGAGCCAGTACATATTGCCTTAAAACAACCAAAGACGGTCAACCGGAGGGAATGGAGAATAGATGGCGTAACGCTTAAAAATAACAGGTCAAAACTGCAAACCGGATTTGTATCTAAAGGTTAACAGGTTGCAATGGTTCCAGGCTTGAAAAACTTAGGAGCGGTTGGATAATGTCAAAAACAAATGAAGATGGTAGTGAAATCGCAAAAGAGAAATCATCACTCAAGGGACTGGGTTTTATTTCCTCAACCAGCGGCGATTCGAATACATCTATAATCGATGTAAAAGATGGCAAAATAGTCAGAATCAGGCCGCTGCACTTTGACTGGAAGTATGACAAAAATCAGATAAAGACCTGGAAAATGAAGGCTCGCGGCCAGGTTTTTGAACCAACCATGAAATCCTTGATCCCTCCCTACAGTCTGGGTTACAAAAAGCGCGTCTATTCTCCAAACCGTATTCTTTATCCTTTAAAGAGGGTAGATTGGGACCCCCAGGGGAATAGAAACATCGAAAACAGGGGAAAGAGCGGCTATGTCAGGATTTCTTGGGATGAAGCCCTGGACCTGATCGTAGGTGAGATAAAACGCATACATACACAATACGGACCCTTCGGCATTCTCTGTCAGGGTGATGGGCATGGCGAGACCAAGGTGGTCCATGGGCCGCATGGGTGCGCCAGGAGATTATTGAACCTGATGGGTGGTTGTACCAGCCAGAACCGGAATTCCGATAGCTGGGAGGGATGGTACTGGGGAGCCAAACATGTCTGGGGATGTGAGTTTGTAGGACAGATGGAGCCGGCCATCAATGCCATGCCGGATATAGCCGAAAATACTGAGCTTTTGCTCTTTTGGGGCTGCGACCCTGAAACAACTTCCTGGGGTTTTGACGGTCAGCAAGCCAGCCGCCTGTGTTACTGGTTTACGGAGTTGGGTATACAATCCATATACATATGTCCCGAGCTGAATTACGGGGCTGCTGTTCATGCTGATAAATGGATCCCGATAAGACCGTGTACCGATGCTGCGCTCTACCTGGCTATAGCCTATGTCTGGATCAAGGAAGACACTTATGATAAGCCGTATATTGCCACCCATTCGGTGGGATTCAGCAAGTTCCAGGCTTATGTGCTGGGTGAAGAGGACGGTGTTCCCAAGACGCCCAGGTGGGCCGCAGGGAAAACGGCCGTACCTGAAAGGACAATCAAGGCGCTGGCCAGGATATGGGCCTCAAAAAGGACGTCCATTGCCCACGGTAACGGCGGACCGGGCATAAGAGGACCATACTCCACAGAAAACGGTCGTCTTGAAGCCCTGCTCCTGGCGATGCAGGGGGTGGGGAAACCCGGTGTCCATCAGGTGAAAATGTTGGAATGGGGACGCCGTAACGAAACAATCACTAACCCCATGCCTTTGCCCAGGGTGGTACCCAGGCTGCTGGGCGCCTATATGGGGGGAATGATGTTTACGGCTGATAAACAGCAGCAGCTTAATCAACCCCTTACGCCGCCGGCAATGGTTCCTAAACAGTTCATTCCCAAAAACCTTATCCCAGACGCCATTCTCAATGCGCCTATAAGCTGGTATGGCACTACCGGCTCAATGGCCGTGGTTGAGGACCAGTTCATCAAATACACATACCCCGTTAAAGGCTGCTCTGAAGTCCATATGATATGGACGGATACCCCCTGCTGGATAACCTGTTGGAACGATAGCAATAGCTATATCAGGGCTCTGAGAAGTCCCAAAATTGAATTTATTCTGGCCCAGCATCCGTGGATGGAAAATGATTGTCTATTTGCTGATTTAATCCTGCCGGTCAGTACCAAGTTTGAAGAGCAGGACCTGGCTATGGATATCATGGGCGGTAATATCCCTCTGATTTTTAGAGAAAAACAGTGTATTGAACCAATTGGTGAATCTATGAGTGATTATGATATCGTCTGTATGATCGCTGAGCGCTTTGGTTTACTTGAAGAGTATACGGGAGGAAAGACTGTTGACGAACTGATAAAGAGGGGATTTGAGCATTCGGGTGTCCAGGAGATGGTTTCCTATGAGGAACTGGAAAGAAAAGACTATTATGTTATCCCTACTGACCCGGACTGGCAGCAATATCCACCCGGATTGCGAAAATTCTACGAAGACCCTGAAAATAATCCCCTGACCACACCTACGGGCAAGATAGAATTCTATTCGGAGAGGTTGGACAGGAGCTTCCCAGGCGATATTGAGCGTCCGCCTGTGCCTCACTGGATTGAGAAGGGTGAAAGCCACGACGAGAGGATTTCAAGTGAGAGGGCCAAAAAGTATCCGCTGCTGGTTGTCTCCAATCACGGCCGGTGGCGGGTGCATGCCAACCACGACGATATTACCTGGACCAGAGAAATCGAGACCTGTAAAGTGACCGGACCTGATGGTTATCAATATGAACCTCTCTGGATCAATCCTGCGGATGCCGCAGCCAGAGGGATAAGAACGGGAGATGTGGTAACCATTTTTAACGAGAGAGGCGCAGTCCTGGGCGGCGCTTACGTCACTGAGAGGATAATGGCCGGTGCGATTTACATGGACCACGGCGCCAGATATGATCCTATTGTTCCGGGGGAGCTGGACAGGGGCGGAGCAATAAATACCATTACACCGCATAATACAACCTCTAAAAATGCCACGGGAATGGTGGTGGGAGGGTTCCTGGCTCAGGTGGAAAAATCCAACCTGGCGGAGTTAATGAAAAAATATCCGGACGCCTTCAAGCGGCCGTACCACCAGGGAGCCGGTTTATGCCTTGAACGGGTACTGGGGAAAAAACAATAGATTGGCTTTCTCAACCAGCCTTTTAAGTTAAACTGTCTGGTTAGTAAAAGAAGTAATATTAATATAATTTCAGCGGATAACCGCAGAAATCAAAAGCGATACTCCAAATTTTTACAGATATTTGCACCAACGGCGGGAGAATGGTACTTGACAAGCCTGGCATTATATGTTAGATTGTCTCATACGAAAAACCAATTACTGACTGGATAGTCAGTATCCTGAATAGAAAAAATACGGTGTCTCTGTCTGGGTGGCCCTTTTACCTGATCAGGCTTTAAATAACCCACCTGCTGGATGTGGGGTAATTCACTGCTGAATTGAACTGAGTCCCTAAAAAGAGGGCGGGAATTATTTTAGCCGGGGTTATGGAAGGCTGCCTCCTTCATTCGATTTCTCTTAAAAAAGGGATAGGGGTTAAAAAAGCTTTTTTAGCAGATTACTAATGGGTGAAAATCTCAGGTCATATTAACAAGTAAAAAACCAGTTTCAAGTCAACGATTTTTCAACTTTTAGATAGCAAAATTATAAGGAGAAAAGTTATGAAAAAACTGGTAATGCCCCTGTTAATCCTGTTGATCTCGGCCTTGATTGTTTCTGGATGCTCCAGTTCTTCCACCTCTTCATCCACCGCTGCTGCAACAACTCCGGTAACCACAACTGCGGCTGCCGTTACCACCCCGGCGAGTAAACTCCCAGCCACAACAACGTCAGCGGCAACACCCCAGTATGGCGGCACACTTAAGCTGCTGGCCGCGGGTGGTTTCCGTAATTTGGGGTATCCGGCCATAAACAATCCCCCGTTCAATCCCACCTCGATTATCGGCTGCTTTGACGAACTTATGCGCAAGGATGAATCAGGCAACCCGCTGCCCAATCTGTGTACCAGTTGGAAAGTGGACAAAGATGCCCTGACACTGACAATGAACCTGCAGAAGGGGGTCAAGTACCATGACGGCACTGATTTCAATGCACAGGCGTGCAAATGGGCTATGGATGCCCTTATTGCATCCAGCCAGGGAGAACTGCCTAACGTAAAATCCATAGATGTTATTGACGACTACACCCTCAGGATAAATATGTCTAAATGGGATATCCTGATAGTTAACTATTTCACACTTAAGGCTGGAACCATTCCTTCGCCCACTGCCGTTCAGAAGAACGGGAAAGAATGGGCTGTGACCAACCCGGTGTACACCGGCCCCTTCAAGTTCAACGGCTACCAGCAGGATGTTTATCTGAAGTACATCAAGAACACTAACTACTGGCGGCCGGGGAAGCCCTACTTTGACGCCATAGAATGGTCTTATATCATTGACGAGACGACGCGTAAAGCCGCTTTCCAGGCGGGCGAAGGACAGGTGAATGCCGGTGTAAGCGCCCTGACAGCTAATGAGTTGAAGCAGACGGGCAACTATAAGATCACGACTGCCCCTCAGGGAATATACACGCTGTTTCCGGACAGCGTTAATGCCGACTCTCCCTGGAGCAATCTGAAAGTAAGGCAGGCAGCAGCCTATGCCATTGACAACAAGACTATCGCTAACACCTTCGGATACGGTTTCTACCCGCCCACCAACCAGATTGGTTTCCCAGGTTACGCGGCTTATAACCCGGATATCAAGGGCTACCCTTATGATCCTGCTAAAGCCAAGGCGCTGCTGGCTGAGGCCGGCTACCCCAACGGCTTTAAAACCACTCTTTACAGTACCTCAAATAGTACCACTATAAATCAGGCGGTACAGGGGTATTGGAAAACGGTTGGTATAGATGCCGATTTACAGATTGTGGAGCAAAGCAAAAATTCAGACCTTGATCTCAATGGCTGGAAAAATGGCGTCTTTACCGGCCATGCGATCTTTGTAGCTATTGGCTACCCGGCAGCCAAGATGTTTATGCTCCATTTCTCAAAAAGCTCTATTTTCTTCAAATCCATTATCCACCCTGAAGAAACCGACCAGCTATTAGATAAATCGTTTTCTGAACCCACCATGGATCAGCATAACAAAGACCTTTTGGAAATCAACCGGCTTCTGGTAGATAAATACTGCGTCAGCATCCCGCTTTTTGTCCAACCGCAGTTGGCCGTCAAGGTTCCTACTCTTCACGATGACAGAATATACGATCCATGGGGTGACCAGTGGTATCCGGAATTAGCCTGGCAGGAGAAGAAATAGGCTATAAAAGTTGTATATTGATTTAACTCAGAACTTATTAGCAGAGAATTTACAGTAATGTAGGTCATTATTTACCCTTTATTCCCTCTGCCAGCGGGGAACCTTTAGCAGGGTTAACCAATAGTCTCAGGCGAGGTTAAACACCTCGCCTGTGAGTTTACTTGAAAAAGATCTGAAAAGGAGAGAACAGGAATGACTGATACAAAATACGGAAAGCTCATCGTTGATGCTCCCATAACCAGAAGGGTCTTTGCCAATGGCCTTACATTAAACGCCAACCAGTATTTCCCTGAACTCAAGTATTGGCTCAGATGGAACCTGATGACCAAGCCGTGGATAATGGAGCCGGAGCCTCACACTCACGACTTCGACCAGGTCTGGCATATATTTGGGGCGGACTCCAATGACATATCCGACTTCCATGCAGAGATTGAAATGTCACTGGGCGATGAAAAACATACAATAACTACACCCAAAATTGTCTATGTACCTAAAGGATTGCTTCACTGCCCCGTTAACTTTAAGAGAATCGATAAACCTATCGTCTGGCTGAACCTGGCCTTTACCGGAGATTATTTACAGACCCTGGGCTCTGGTGAAAAACGAGATTTACCCAAAGGATTTTGAAAAACTGGGGATCCGGATATCATCCCGGTTAAACTGTCCGGTTAGTTTAAGAACCGAAATGAGATGACATCACTGAAAAAGCAGGGGTGTTAGCGGAGTTTTTTTGGGTTAACCGCCGGTTCCTGGAATCATATGGAAATAGTACTTGACAAGCATGAAATTATATGATAAATTTTCATCTAACTTTCATTTACTGACTGGATAGTCAGTAATACCATAGTTACCGGATCATTCTCTCTATACCGGGATCAATTTCCCGTTTGCGCTGATCGCAGATATATTAATTCATATTGATTTCAGTAAATAACCAGTCATAAGTAAAAAGTTTGTCAATAAAGTCCGTCAATAAAGTTTGTCGATTGAGAGACAGTAAAAATACAAAGGAGAAAAAATTCATGAGAAAACTGGTGATCCCCCTCTTAATTCTGTTAATTGTGGCCTTTATTCTTCCCGGATGCGGCAGCAGTACCACTACTCCCAAAACCACTGCGCCTGCGGTGACCTCTGCCACCACGACTGCGGCTGCAGTCACCACCTCGGCGACACCGAGCAAACAACCTACCACTTCAGCAGCAAAGACCCCTCAGTATGGCGGTACCCTGAAAATTTTAGCCGGGGCAAGTATGGATAATATTGGATATCCGGCAGCAGCCACGCCTCCATTCAGGCCTTTCCTGCCCATGCCTGCTCTGGATGACTTACTGCGTAAGAGCGAAACAGGCAGCCCTGTGCCCAATCTGGCTACCGGCTGGAAACTGGACAAAGACGCCCTGACTCTGACCATCAACCTTTCTAAGGGAGTAAAGTTCCATGACGGAACTGACTTTAACGCCCAGGCAGCCAAATGGTGTATGGACAACCTCATTGCTTCTGGCCAGCAGGAGCTGCCCAATGTGAAATCCATAGATGTCATTGATGACTATACCCTCAGGGTTAACATGTCACAATGGGATATTTTGATGGTCAGTTATTTTGCGCTTAAGGCCGGACAATTGTATTCACCCACAGCCGTCCAGAAAAACGGCAAGGACTGGGCTATTCTCAATCCGGTGATGACCGGCCCCTTTAAATTCGAAAGTTTCAGCCGTGATGTCAGCCTGAAGTTTAAGAAGTTTGAAAACTACTGGCGGAAAGGCCAGCCCTACCTGGACGCCATAGAATGGTCTTTTGTCGTTGATACGATGACGCGCAAAGCCTCTTTCCAGGCCGGGGAGGGACAGATAGTAGTTGATATAACCGCCCAAATAGCTGATGAGCTGAAAAAGACGGGCAAATATAATATAACTAGTGCTCCATTTTCAATAATAGCACTATTCCCGGACGGCGCTAACGCTGACTCTATCTGGAACAAACTGGAAGTAAGGCAGGCCGCAGCCTATGCGCTGGATACCCAGGCTATCGCCAAGACTTTCGGTTACGGATTCTACCAGCCCACCAACCAGATCGGTTATCCCGGCTATCCCATGTATAACCCGAATATCAAGGGCTATCCGTATGATCCTGCCAAAGCTAAACAACTCCTGACCAAGGCTGGCTATCCCAACGGATTCAAGACCACCATATTTACCACCTCAGCTAATGCCACCTTGTACCAGGCAGTACAGGGATACTGGAAGTCGGTGGGCATAGATGCCGAAATAGACATCGTGGAGTCAAGTAAAAATTCAGAACTTGACACCAAAGGCTGGAAAAACGGCATCTTTACCGGCCATGGACCATATGTGGCCCTGGGCTATCCGCCGGCCAAGATGTTGATGGTTCAATTTACCAAAAAAGCCATGTTCGATGTATCCACCTACCGCCCTGACGAGGTAGACCCGCTGCTGGATAGAGCCATCACTGAAGCTACTGAAGAATTGATGAATAAGGATTTGCAGGAGATCAACAGGCTACTCATTGATCAATACTGCGCCCTGATCCCGCTGTATGTCGGCCCTAATCTTGCCGCCAGGACTCTCACAGTCCATGACGACAGAATTTATGACCCATGGGGTGACCAGTGGTACCCGGAAAAAGCCTGGCTGGAAAAATAATACCTGTAAACAGATCCGGTATTCTGTATTAATTTCGGGGGCTTGCTTCCATTCCTCGAATAGGGGCGAGAGCCCTGGCCAGGAATGGAAGTGAGCCCTCTGATCAAAAGTAAGGCTCCAAGGGTAATCGACCAGGGCCTCACAGGCAAACGGCATTTGAAGAAATTGTTATTCACCGCGATGTAAAAAAGGATAATACTATTATCAATTATCAATATAGACTTTTAGAAAAGTATTTTAAGAATAAAATAAAGGAGGTTTATCATGGCGCTATCACTGGAAGAGCTTGAGAAAAGGGTCAGGGTTCTGGAGGATATTGAAGAGATCAAACAGATGCACATCAGGTATATTATTGACCTTAACCATCAGTACTGGGATAAAATGGCGGATTATTTTACTGAGGATGCCGTTATGGATTACTGGAACCATTGCGAGGGTAAAGAGGAAATCCGTAAGTTCTTCCTGAAAATGGCGGCTGATCAGAAGAAAAATAAGGTCTGGAAGGGAGGTCAGATTCTGATTCACCCCCTGATTACGGTTGACGGCGATACGGCAAAAGGCAACTGGACATGGTACCGGCTGTCAGGGCTGGGGACAATCAGAAAATTCTATACAGATGATGGCCTGGAACTACCCTTCCCGGTACCTTTTCCGGGTTTCTATACTATGGAATACAGGAGAGTAAACGGAAAATGGTTGATGTCTAAATTCCATCTGACCCACAACTGGCCAGGCGATCAGTGGCCCAGACGTCGCGTCAAATCAAAACTCCCGTAGACGCATACCCTATTTTTTTGTTGAGGCATCAGCCCCTCCCCGCAGGATACTACCAGGAGGTAAAAAGCGGGAGGGGTCTGACGCTCATTACCAGCGTTTCACGCTATCTTAGAATGATTTTTAATTTATATTTACAATTTTGGTCGATTTGAATTAGAATCTGGATTATCACAGCCGTGAATGCCGCCATTATTGCCAGCCTGAAAATCTTATTTTTATATAACTAAACTAATATTATTTTAATTATATAATAAATAATAAATCAATTATTATTTATTATATTCTATAAGCAAAAGGAGAGAAGATGGAAAGCCGAGGTGCCTTGGAAGGGATTCGTGTGATAGAT